>NZ_LZJI01000184.1 GCF_001667775.1 Mycobacterium sp. E1747 | reverse complement strand
GGGCCGTCGGGCTTGCCGATATTGATGGTCTGGCCGTCTTCGATGTCGACCAGCGGCACCCGCTGGCCGTTGACGTAGACCCCGTTCAGCGAATTATTGTCCAGCGCAATCCATTTGCCGCGATCGAAGCGCAGCAGCAGGTGTGAACGGGCGATCAGCGGGTGCGCCACCCGCAGGTCCGCCCGCAGATCGCTGCCCACGACCACGTCGCGTCCGGCCGCGAAGCTGCCCTTCGATCGGTCGGATCGAACAGTCAGGACGGGCTCGGCGGCTTGGGTCATCTCAGCGTTTCAGGCGGATGTGCCATCGGACGATGCCCATGTAGGCGATGGACAGGAACGCGAGCATCGCCATGTCGAACACGAAGATGTGCTTGGAGTGCTGCCAGATCGGGTCGTTGGTCGGAATCTGTTTGACCTTCACCAGCGACGGAAAGTCGATCGACGAGGCGCCGGCGGCGTAGCCCCAGCGGGCCGGTGTCAGCCACGCGAGTTCCTCGAGGCCGAAGCGCTGATAGACCGGGATCATGCCGCTGGAGAACACCAGCTGCGACATGATCGACACCACCAGCAGCGGCATGATCTGTTCGTTGGACTCCGCCAAGGCGCTCAACAGCAGGCCCAGCATCGCCGAAGCCACACAGGTCCCGGCGACGGTGACGAACAGCGAGAAGGTGGAGTTCCCGAAGAATTGCGGGTGCGCCGTCGGCGCGCCCTTCCCGAGCCGCACGATGATGGTCGCGATCGCCGCCTGCAGCGTCGCGAAGACGCAGAACACCGCGATCTTGGCCAGCAGGTAGGCGGTGGTGGACAGCCCGACGGCCTGCTCGCGTCGGAAGATCGGCCGCTCGCCGATCAGGTCGCGGATGGTCAGCGCGGTGCCCATGAAGACGGCGCCGATGTTCAGCAGCACCATGATGTACTGCGGCTGCGTGGGCGCGGGGCCGAGCGGGTCGGCCGGCCCGAGGCCGGGATGGGGGCCCTTCACCGTCAGCGACAACGCCCCGATGAGGAACGGCAGGATCGCCAGGAAGATGGTGTAGCCGCGGTCGGATACGACGAGGCGGACTTGGCGGCGGGCGATCGTGGACAGCTGCCGCCACAGGTCGGTCTTGGGCGGCTCGCCCAGGTCGGCGGGGCTTTGCGGGGTGGGCGGCCGCGACGACTGCTGGTCGCGTTCCTTGAAGCGGCGGTTGGCCTCGTCGGGGTCGGCGCCGACCTTGGCGAAGATGTCGGCCCAGTTGCGGGTGCCCATGGCCGCCTCGACCTGGTCGGGCGGGCCGCAAAAGGCGGTCTTGCCGCCCGGTGCGATCAGCAGGATCTGGTCGCAGACGTCCAGGTACGAGACCGAGTGGGTCACCACCAACACCGTGCGGCCGGCGTCGGCGAGCTGGCGCAGCATCAGCATGACTTGACGGTCCAGCGCCGGGTCCAGGCCGGAGGTCGGTTCGTCGAGGAGCAGCAGCGACGGCTGGGTGAGCAGTTCGAGTGCCACCGAGGCGCGCTTGCGCTGGCCGCCGGACAGCTTGTCGACTCGAGTCTCGGCGTGTTTGGTCATGTCCAGTTCTTCGAGGACCTGGGCGACGACCTGGGCACGCTCGGCCTTGCTGGTGTCGGGCGGCAGCCGCAGCTCGGCGGCGTAGTTCAGGGCCTGGTTGACGGTCAGCTGGCGGTGCACGACGTCGTCCTGCGGGACCATCCCGATCCTGCTGCGCATGGTCGCATACTCGGCGTGGATGTCGTGGCCCTCGAAGGTCACCGAGCCCGAGGTGGGGCTGGTGTATCCCACGATCACCCGCGACAGCGTCGTCTTGCCGGCGCCAGAGCCGCCGATGATGGCCGTCAGCGTGCCGGGCC
>NZ_LZJI01000183.1 GCF_001667775.1 Mycobacterium sp. E1747 | reverse complement strand
TTCGGCTTGGGTGTCCCGGATGGCGACACCATGCAGATGAAGAAGCTGCGCGGCGGTATCGGGGCGCTCACCGCGCATCTGGGCGAGCTGCTGGAAAGCCACGGCGGGGAAGTCCGGCTGCGATCCAAGGTGACTGAGATCCTGGTGACCGACGGTCGCGTGCGCGGGGTGCGCACCGAGGCCGGCGAGCAGTTGACCGCCCCGATCATCGTCTCCGGCATCGCTCCCGACGTCACCGTCAACGACCTGATCGACCCGGCCCTGGTGCCCGCCGACATACGGGAGCGATTTGCCCGGACCGACCACCGCGGCAGCTACCTGCAGATGCACTTCGCGCTGGAAGAGGCGCCGGAGTTCGCCGCGCCCTACGAGGCGCTCAACGACCCTGCGATGCAGGCATCAATCGGCCTGTTCTGCACGCCCGAGGAAGTTCAGCAGCAGTGGGAGGAAGCTCGGCGCGGAATCGTGCCGGCCGACCCCACCGTGGTGTTGCAGATTCCGACGCAGAACGACCCGGACCTGGCGCCCGAGGGCAAGCACGCCGCGTCGGCGTTCGCGCTGTGGTTCCCGATCGAGGGCGGCGCCGACTACGGCGACGCGAAGGTCGAGATGGGCCAGCGCGTGATCGACAAGATCACCCGATTGGCGCCGAATTTCGAGCGCAGCATCATCCGGCACACCACCTTCACCCCCAAGCACATGGGCGTGATGTTCGGGGCCCCGGGTGGCGATTACTGCCACGGACTGCTCAGCTCGGATCAGATCGGGCCGAACCGGCCCGGCCCCAAGGGCTTTCGGGGCCAGCCCATCCCGATCGAAGGCCTCTACCTGGGCAGCGCCGGCTGCCACGGCGGGCCGGGTATCACCTTCACACCCGGCTACAACGCGGCGCGCCGCGCGCTCGAAGAGCGCACCGCCTGACCTTCGAGGCGGCACGTCGTTCCAAGCGGCGCACCCAACGCGGGCTGCGCTACCGGGGAACATCAGCACCACCGGTGTTCGGCGGCTCCCCCCGGGTGAACGGTCGCTGCCCTTCTCCCGATGCGTCGACACCTTGAAATCGGCGTATGTCCGGTGGCCGAGGGCGGACGCAGCCAGGTTTTCGCGCGCTCGCGGCTAACCGCGTTGACTTAGCAGCTCGTCCAGGAGCGCGGTGAACTCCTCGGGTCGCACCGGGGTGAAGGCGGGACTGGGCGCAATGCCCGGCACGTCCAGCGTGATCAGCGTCGACTTGAACGGCCGGCTCACGTCCAGCGGCAGCCAGCGGCGCAAGTCCGAGCTGCCCCAGATCCGGAATCGGTGCGTGAGCAGACCCAACCCCTCTGCCTTATACCCGCGAACCGCGTTCAGTGCGATGACTTTCGACGTGCCGGAGGGAAAGTGGTAGCGGCGCAACGTGATCGCCGCACGGTCCAGCTGAACCAGGCCATCGTCGTAACACTGGCCATGGTTGGCGGTCATGCCCGCGAACTTCTCAGTCCGTGACCGCGCGCCGTCAGGCAGCGACCGTCGTCCAACCGCCACTGCCAGCCATGCAGGTTGCAGGTCAACGTGTTACCGTCCACCACACCGAATTTCGACAGGTCGGCCTTCAGATGCGGGCAGCGACGTTGAATCTCCCAGCCGTCCAGCGTGACCGACGAAGAATCGTCATGCGTCTCGGCGAACCAGCCATCGGCGTAGGCGATCCGCTCGTCGGTAAGGCATTTGAAGAAGGTGTAGAGGTATTCGTTGTAACCCCCGACGCGCCACGCCCGGAACCGGGTGGACAAGAAGATGGTGTTCACCCAATCCGGCTCCCGGTCACGCAGCACGGTGCGGACCAACTCCGGCGCGATGGCGAACCCGTAACGGACCTTCTCGTCCGGAATGCGTTCGCGCACAGTGCGTTTCGGGAAATCCAGGATGACGGACTCCGGGCCGATCACGAGTTCGACCGGATAGCCGATACCGTCGCAGATCTCGTCGCTTTGCGACATGATCGGTTCGAACAGCACACGCAACTGCTCCAGCAGCGGTTCGCCCGTGGCGGGGGCCCATCGTGACTTCTCGGCGGCCAGGACGGGCGCCATCCGCTCGGCGTAGTCGGCGATGTAGGCCCGCTTGCCGGTGGTGAAGATCGCCTCGACCTGGTCGTCGGGCAGCGGGTGGCTCAGCGAGTTCAGGGTGGCGCCGGTGAAGTCCGCGGTCGAACCGGGGATCATCAGCAGGCCACCATCGTTGCCGTGGCTGCGCATCTGGTCGAGGAACACCATCTGGTCGGGGAAGATGTTGGCCGGGTCGCCGTGATCGTCGTTGAGGTCGCGCAGGTCGGGGTCCAGGAAGCACGGCGGACCGGCCGACGGGATGACCCACGTCGCGCCGACCTGGGCGATGTACTGGCGGGCGCGGTCCATCTGCCGCTGCCGCTTCTGGACGCCGAACGACTCCTTGGCGCGGGCCGGCATGTCGTAGACCATCGGGTACCAGATGGCACCGGAGTACTGCAGCATGTGCACGTCGATGCGGCCGAACGCCGACGCCAAGACGTCGAGGTCGACTGGCCGGGCGTCGTTCATGTTGAAAGCCGTTGTGACGCCGTCGGAAACCACCAGTGCGGAGTCGCCGAGCGGCCCGTCCGCGGGCGCGCGCAGCGCGATGATCATGACGTCGAGCTCGCCCTTCGGACCGCTGACGCGGTGCTTGACCGAGGTGCTGGTCTCGAAGAACCGGTAGAAACCCAGCTCCTGCAACGCATTCCGCAAGTCAGGAACCGGGAAGTCCGGCAGCAGCACCACCGCGTCCTTATTGACGTGCTCGGCCAGGTTCTTGGCGTCGAAGTGGTCCTTGTGTAGATGCGACAGGTACAGGTAGTCGCAGTCACCCAACTTGTCCCAGTCGAGCTGGCTGTTGTCGGGGAAGGGAAACCAGGACGCGAAGTACGCGGGGTTGACCCACGGGTCGCACAGAATGCTGCCCGCTGGGGTCTCGATCAGAAATCCGGCATGACCTACGCTCGTGACCTGCACAAACACCTTCCTGGGGGCCGTGACCGCCCACGGCCCGGTATCGGCTTTTCAGCACCCGAGCTTAGCGCGAGGCGGCATCGTCGGCCTTCCACCGCCGACGGTAGAGGTCGATGCGCGCGGGGTCGGGGTTCCCGTACCGCCCTGCTCGCGGCAACCCGGCGGACCACCTCGGGCGGCGGAACGTCGGCCGCGGGGAAGCTCACACAGTGGCTCCTTTTCGCCACTTCGGGTGACTCACAGCCAGGAGCATTAGGCTGATCATCTGTGGAACCGGTATACGGGACTGTCATTCAACTCGCCCGCCTGGTTTGGCGCCTTCAGGGCCTCAAGATCACCGTCGCGGGCGTCGACAACCTGCCCAAAACCGGCGGTGCGGTCATCGCCATCAACCACACCGGCTACCTCGACTTCACGTTCGCGGGTCTGCCCGCCTACCAGCAAGGACTGGGCCGCAAGGTGCGGTTCATGGCCAAGCAGGAGGTGTTCGACAACAAGATCACCGGCCCGATCATGCGCAGCCTGCGGCACATCTCGGTGAACCGGCAGGATGGGGCCGCGTCCTACGAGGAGGCGGTCAGGAACCTCAAGGACGGCGAGCTGGTCGGCGTCTACCCGGAAGCCACCATCAGTCGCAGCTTCGAGATCAAGGAATTCAAGTCGGGCGCCGCCCGGATGGCCGTCGAGGCCGGGGTGCCGATCGTTCCGGTGATCGTCTGGGGCGCACAGCGCATCTGGACCAAGGGGCACCCGAGGAAGTTGCTGCGCCCGAAAGTGCCGGTCACGGTGCTCGTCGGCGAGCCGATCGAACCGACGCTGGGCGTCGAGGAGCTCAAGGGGCTGCTGCACTCGCGGATGCAACACCTGCTGGAGCGGGCCCAGGAGATGTACGGGCCCCACCCGGCGGGCGAGTTCTGGGTGCCGCGCCGGTTGGGCGGCAGCGCCCCGTCGCTGGCCGAAGCCGCCCGGATGGACGCCGAGGAGGCCGCCGCTCGCGCTGCCCGCCGGGCCCGATCCACGGGAGCTCCGGAGTAGCGATCAATGGTGGAGCCCGTCTTCCGCACGCTCGAGATCCTGGCTCGGCTGGTCGTCGTTGCGACCGACACCCAGATCTCATACGGAGGCGAGGAACACATTCCCCACACCGGCGGCGCCGTGATCGCGATCAACCACACCAGCTATGTCGACTTCCTGCCCGCCGCGCTGGCCGTGCACCGGCGCGGCCGCCGGCTCAGGTTCATGATCAAGGCCGAAATGCAGCAGGTGAAGAGCGTCAATTTCCTGATCAAGCACACCCGAACCATTCCGGTGGACCGCGGCGCCGGGGCCAGCGCCTACGCCGTGGCCGTGCAGCGGCTCCGCGAGGGCGAACTGGTGGGGGTCTATCCCGAGGCCACCATCAGCCGCAGCTTCGAGCTCAAGGAATTCAAGACCGGCGCCGCCCGCATGGCCATCGAGGCGGACGTTCCCATCGTCCCGGTGATCGTCTGGGGAGCTCACCGAATCTGGACCAAGGACCACCCGCGCAACCTGGGCCGCGCCAGCGTACCGATTAAAGTTCAGGCAGGCGCGCCAGTGCCGGCGGCCCAAGACATCGCGCGGACCGACGCCGCGCTGCGCGAGTCGATGACCGCACTGCTACACCACGTCCAACAGGATTATCCGCACGAGCCAGGGGCGTACTGGACGCCGCACCGGTTGGGCGGTTCGGCACCGACCATGGCGGAGGCGGCCCGGATGGAGGCGGACGAGGCCGCGGCGCGGGTCGCGGGCCGTAGTGGACGGCCGTCGCGGTAGGCAAAGGAGAAGACATGCCCGAGGGGTTCTACCGGTTGTGCGAGTGGGTCGTGCCGCCAATGGTCGCGATGCAGGGAACCAAGTTCACCTTTCGCGGCCTGGAAAACATCCCCCAGCGGGGCGGCGCCCTGCTGGCCCAAAACCACACCAGCTACCTGGACTGGCTGCCAACGCTTCTCGCGGTGCGCGAGCGTGGCCGGCGGGCGTACTTCATGATCAAGGCGGAGATGGCCGATGTGAAGGCGGTCAACTACGTGATTAACCACGCCAGGCTGATCCCGGTGGACCGTACTAACGGGAGCGGCGCGCTCGAGCTGGCCACGCAGCGCCTGCGGCAGGGCGAGCTGATCGGGATGCATCCCGAGGCGACGATCAGCCGCAGTTTCGAGCTGCGCGAGTTCAAGAGTGGCGCGGCCCGGATGGCGCTGGATGCCCAAGTGCCGATCGTTCCGGTGATCGTCTGGGGCGCTCACCGGATCTGGCCCAAGGATCATCCAAAGAAGGTGTGGCGCAACAAGGTTCCGATCACCGTCGCCGCAGGCCGCCCGCTGCCGCCGGATGGCACGCCCGAACAGCTCAACGTGGCGCTGCGCCAGGCGCTGAATGCGTTGCTGTACCAGGTGCAGGAGGAATATCCCCACCCCGAGGGTGAATTCTGGGTCCCGCGACGCCTCGGCGGCACCGCGCCCAGCCAGGAGGATTCCCGGGCGATCCGCTTGTCGGAGCTGCAGGCACGGATGCAGAAGTACGGCACCGACGGCGTGACCCGACCCGGACAGGACCAGAGCGGAGTGCATTGACCAAACTGGCGAGGTGCGAACGCGGAACCGTCCAGATGACTGCACAGTGACTGTGCCGGCGCTCATAGCCTGCGACGTCGACGGCACCCTGTTCGATGACAACGAAACCATCACCCCGCGCACCCGCGACGCCGTGCGCGCCGCCGTCGATGCCGGTGCAACGTTCGTCGTGGCGACCGGCCGCCCGCCGCGGTGGATACGCCCGGTCGTCGACGCGCTCGGCTTCGCGCCAATCGCGGTGTGCGCCAACGGCGCCGTCGTCTACGACCCGGCCACCGACCGGGTGGTGTCGGCGCGCACGCTGTCCGTCGACACGCTGGCCGAGCTGGCGGAGCTGGCGACGCGCGTCATCCCTGGCGCCGGCCTGGCCGTCGAGCGGATCGGCGAGCGCGCCCACGACACAGCGACTCCCCAGTTCATCAGCTCGCCGGGCTACGAGCACGCGTGGTTGAACCCGGACAACACCGAGGTGTCGATCGAGGACCTGCTCAGCGCGCCCGCGATCAAGCTTCTCATCCGCCGAAGCGGGGCCCGCAGCGCCGATATGGCCGCCACGTTGGCCAAGCACGTGGGCATCGAAGGCGATATCACCTACTCCACGAATAACGGCCTCGTGGAGATCGTGCCGCTGGGCACCAGCAAGGCCACCGGTGTGGACGAGATCGCCAGGCCCCTGCACATCTCCAGCGGCGAGGTGCTGGCATTCGGTGACATGCCCAATGACCTGCCGATGCTGCGCTGGGCCGGTCATGGCGTGGCGATGGGCAACGCGCATCCCGACGTGCTGGCCGCGGCCGACGAGGTCACCGCCGTCAACAACGACGACGGGGTGGGCCGGGTGCTGGAGCGGTGGTGGCCTTAGCGTCGGTTTCGGCCCGGCTAGGTGGCGGACGGGTGCGCCGGTAGCGAGAAGTGTTCGGGCGGCACGGTGGGGCCACTCGGTGATTGCGTCGAGAGCGGCGTGGTGATGCCCTCCGCGACCTCGGTGACGTTGCCAGTGAGCCTCTCGTAGTTCAGCGTGCCGTGCTGGAAGTTCTGCGTAATCTGTAGCGGCTCTTGAAGTTCCGCGCTGGTCGGCAACCCGAGCGGACCGCGTTCGTAGCTCAGCGACGCCCAGGCGTCGTAGATCGCGCCGGTGACGGGCTGCGCGCCCGTTTCCGGCGACCAGTACATCGCACCCCGGGCGAACGTGACGTACCGGGCGTCACCCTCTGCGCTGTCCTCCGGGGATGTCGGCGCGCCCAGCACGCTGTTCATGCCGCCCATCGCCTGCCAGTGATCGTAGATCGCACCGCCCTGCAGGGCCTTGATCAATTCCTCGGGCGGATCGTTGAAATGCGAAGCCACGTCACGCACTTCGTCCATTAGCGCGTAGGCGGCATTGCCCGGGCAATCGGTGTTGCCGACGTCGCGGTGCGTGAAGATCGTGGGCAGCGTCGCGATGGATCCGGCCGGGAAGGTGGTGTAGTGGCTACCCGCCGACTCCAGCGACACGGTGCCCTTGGGGTCGACGCCGTCGAGGCCCAGGCGCCAGCCGAGCAGCCTGCCGAGGGTGCGCAGTTGGATCGGCGTCGGCGGTACGTCGTCGAAGTTGCCGATCATCGCCACGCCCCAGGTGTTGCGGTTGAATCCACCGGTGTGGAAGGCCTCGACGGCCTTGGTCAACCCCCCGGCGCTGCCCTCGAACACCTGGCCGTACTTGTCGACCAGGGCGTTGTAGGCGATGTCGCACCAGCCCAACGTCTTGCTGTGATAGGTGTAGATGGCCTTGACGATGCCGGCCGATTCCAGCGGCGAGTAGTCGTTACTGCCCGCGGTGTGGTGCACCACGGCGGCGCGAATCCCATTGTCGTACTGTGGACTACCGCATCGCAGCGACTCGTCGGCGCCCCACTCCGCCCGGCCGATGATGGCAGGGGCCTGCCCGGGCATCAACACCCCCGACGGCGGCGTCCATTGCGCTTTCGCCGGCGCTTGCGGCGGAGAGATGAGGATGGCGGAGATGTTCTGGCCGAAGGGTTGTTCCCGGGAGGCCGGTTTGTAGCCCAGGCCGGCCTCGTTGGGGGGCGCGGACTGCGGTTGGGTTACCGGCGCATCGATCGGGCGGGTGACCGCGATCTCGACGGTGGTGGTGGTGCCGACGAAGACCGGGTCGGTTCCGCGTGGCCCTTCGAGCGATCCGGCCGCCGTCACCCCGTCGGGCGCCGCCGTCTCGTACTCGGTCTGGTACCACGGCCCCCACGAACCGTCGGGCCGGCGCGCCCGCACCCGGGTAGAGGTGCCTGCCAGGTCGCCGGTGAGGGCGACAAGGGAGAACGGGGTCTGCTGGCTGATCTGGCGAACCGTGACACCGCCGCCCAACCCGACCAGCGGCTGTTCGGCCAGCTGGGTGTCATGGGCGGGCGGCGGGCTGGCAGTGCGGTGGTCCGCTGCGGTGTCCGCCACCCAGGAGACGATGACGACGGTCGCCGCGATGGCGGCGAGCAACGTCGTCGGCCCACGACTACGAGACACCAGGCGATGTTACTTGTGTTTCTAATGTTAATGCTGAGACGACACGACCGGGGCGTCGCGAATCTGCAGCCAACATTCGACGGCACCGCAGAAGAAATCTGCGGTGCCGTCTGGTTGGGAGGTTTCCCGAGGTCTAGACGGGGGGCAGGACCGGTGCCGCGCCCGCGGCAGCCGGCAACGCCCCGGCAGCGCCCGCGGCGGCCGGCAGGGCACCCGCGGCGGCACCCGGCAGGGCGCCCGCGGCACCCGGCAGGGCACCCGCGGCACCCGGCAGGGCACCCGCGGCACCCGGCAGGGCACCGGCGGCACCCGGGAGGGCACCGGCTGCGCCGGCCCCGCCGTGCAGACCCTGCGTGATCGCCGGCATCACCAGGCCCTTGAGCAGGTCGATGGCCTGACCGGCGCCAAGCTGGTTGGCGGCCTGCATCACGTCGTTGACCAGGCCACCGCCGCCGCTGGAGCTTCCGCCGCCGCCGAGGCCGGTGCCACCACCGATCGGTGAACCGTTACCGAAGGACGACGGATCGCCGAGGATCGGGTAGGTGCCGTCAGCGCCCGGGTCCAGGCTGGCCGGAGCCGTGATCGGCACTTCACCGCCAGCCGTCGGGCTGCCCAGGCCGGGCGCGATACCGGCCGGGCTGGTCAGCCCCGGGTTGGACAGCGCCGGGTTGAGCCCCGCACCCGGAGTCGCCACCCCGGCGCCCGGCGTGGTTGGCAGCGCGCCAGGCGCGGTGAGCCCCGGCGTCGTGGGCGCCAGGCCCGGGCTGGTGAGCGCAGGGCTGGTCAGGCCGGGGCTGGTCAGGCCAGGACTGGTCAACCCCGGGCTGGTCAGGCCAGGACTGGTCAACCCCGGGCTGGTGAGTCCTGGAGTCCCGAGGCCCGGAGTGCCCAGGCCGGGGCTGGTCAGGCCCGGAGTGCTGGCCGCGCCGCCGCTCAGCGCGGGCACCGGGGGCAGGTTGATCCCGAATTGTGACAGCCCCTGCGACAGCGCGCCCATCAGCTCGCCCGGCAGGTCGGTCATCATGGCCGCCTGCTTGAAGTCGTGGTGCTCGGACGGCTTGCTGCCGGCCGTCGATTCGTAGACAAGGAAGTATGCGCAAGGACTCGCCACTGCCAGGGCGGCGACCGCGCTCATGGCTGTCGAAAGCTTGCGTCGGCGTCGGTTCGGCACGGAAGTCTCCTCAATCTGGACAACTCAATGTCAACTGCGTTGTTTCAGTGCGGCCTTGCCGAGTTCGTAGCCGGCGACAACCACACAGAGTCGATGGTACGAGTGAGATTGCTGTGACTAGAGTGGTGATATTGAATCGTGAGGTAAATGCGACTCGGACTGTGATCGCCGGGCCCATGGGGCCGAAAAGACCGGCCAGTTGACCGATCGTGGACTTCCTGGCCTCGCCAAATGGGTTAGGCCCACGCGGTCGGATACCCTAAGCAACCGATGACTTCTCCTTTTAGTCGCTTTGACCTCTTTGTCGTCGGCTCTGGATTCTTCGGCCTGACCATTGCCGAGCGCGTGGCTACCCAACTCGGGAAGCGCGTGCTCGTGGTGGAACGCCGCCCACACATCGGCGGCAACGCCTATTCCGAGGCCGAGCCACAGACGGGCATCGAGGTCCACAAGTACGGCGCCCACCTGTTCCACACCTCCAACAAGAGGGTGTGGGACTACGTGCGCCAGTTCACCGACTTCACCGACTACCGGCACCGCGTCTTCGCGATGCACAACGGGCAGGCCTACCAGTTCCCGATGGGACTGGGCCTGGTGTCGCAGTTCTTCGGCAAGTACTTCACCCCGGACGAGGCGCGCCGACTGATCGCCGAGCAGGCCGCCGAGATCAAAACGGAGGACGCGCAAAACCTCGAGGAGAAGGCGATCTCACTGATCGGCCGACCACTGTACGAGGCGTTCGTCAAGGGCTACACCGCCAAGCAGTGGCAGACCGATCCCAAGGAACTGCCCGCCGCGAACATCACCCGGCTGCCGGTGCGCTACACCTTCGACAACCGGTACTTCAGCGACACCTACGAGGGCCTGCCGGTCGACGGATACACGGCGTGGCTGCAGAACATGGCCGCCGACGACCGCATCGAGGTCAGGCTGAACACCGACTGGTTCGACGTCCGCGACCGGCTGCGCGCGGAGAGTCCCGACGCCCCGGTGGTCTACACCGGTCCGCTGGACCGCTACTTCGACTACGCCGAAGGCCGGCTGGGTTGGCGCACACTCGACTTCGAGCTCGAGGTGCTGCCCATCGGAGATTTCCAAGGCACGTCGGTGATGAACTACAACGACCTCGACGTCCCGTACACCCGTATCCACGAGTTCCGCCACTTCCACCTCGAACGCGACTACCCGACCGACAAGACGGTCATCATGCGGGAGTTCTCGCGGTTCGCCGAAGACGACGACGAGCCCTACTATCCGATCAACACCGAGGCCGACCGCGCCCTGCTGGCCGCGTACCGCGCCCGGGCGAAGGCCGAAACCGCCTCGGCCAAAGTGCTGTTCGGCGGGCGGCTGGGCACCTACCAATACCTGGACATGCACATGGCGATCGCCAGCGCATTGAACATGTACGACAACACCCTCGCGCCCCACCTGCGCGAGGGCAAGGCTCTGGTGGAGGAAGGCGCGGGGGGATGCGCGCCGGCGACGAAATGAGGAGGCCAGCGATGAGGTGGGAGTACCACCCGCTTGTGGGGGACGGCGCTAAATGACCGCCGTAAGCCTGCTTTCCAGAATCATCCTGCCGCGTCCGGGCGAGCCCCTCGACGTGCGCAAGCTGTATCTAGAGGAATCGACCACCAACGCGCGGCGTGCGCACGCGACCAGCCGTACCTCGCTGGAGATCGGCAAAGAGTCCGAGGTGTCGTTCGCCACGTACTTCAACGCGTTCCCGGCCAGCTACTGGCGCCGCTGGTCCATCTGCACGTCGGTGGTGTTGCGGGTCGAACTCAGCGGAACGGGACGCGTCGACGTGTACCGGACCAAGGCCACCGGGGTGCGAATCTCCGTGGAAGGCCGCCAGTTTGTCGGAACCGCGGATCAGCCGGCGATCGTCGAGATCGAGGTGCCGCTCAAGCCGTTCGAGGACGGCGGCTGGATCTGGTTCGACGTCACTACCGACACCACGGTGAACCTGGTCAGCGGTGGCTGGTATGCGACCGAGCCCGCGCCGGGCACGGCCAACATCGCGGTCGGCATCCCCACGTTCAACCGGCCCGCCGACTGCGTCAACGCGCTGGCCGACCTTACTGCAGATCCCTTGGTGGACGCGGTGATCGGGGCCGTGATCGTCCCGGACCAGGGCACCCGAAAGGTGCGTGACCACCCGGACTTCCCGGCGGCGGCCGCCGGGCTGGGCAGCCGGCTGACCATTCACAACCAGCCCAACCTGGGCGGCTCGGGCGGTTACAGCCGGGTGATGTACGAGGCGCTGAAAAACACGGACTGCCAACAGATCTTGTTCATGGACGACGACATCCGCATCGAGCCCGACTCGATCCTGCGGGTGCTTGCCCTGCACCGCTTCGCCAAGACCCCGATGCTGATCGGCGGTCAAATGCTCAACCTGCAGGAGCCGTCGCACCTGCACATCATGGGCGAGGTCGTCAACCAGTCGAACTTCATGTGGACCGCCGCGCCGCACGCCGAGTACGACCACGACTTCGCCGAATACCCCTTGAACCACAGGAACATTCGAAGCACGCTGCTGCACCGGCGCATCGACGTCGACTTCAACGGCTGGTGGACGTGCATGATCCCGCGGCAGGTCGCCGAGGAACTGGGCCAACCGCTACCGCTGTTCATCAAATGGGATGACGCCGAGTACGGCCTGCGCGCCGGCGAGCACGGGTACCCGACCGTCACGCTGCCCGGCGCGGCGATCTGGCACATGGCCTGGAGCGACAAGGACGACGCCATCGACTGGCAGGCCTACTACCACCTGCGCAACCGGCTGGTGGTCGCCGCGATGCACTGGGACGGCGATATCACCGGGCTGGTTCGCAGTCACCTGAGGGCAACGCTGAAACACCTTGCTTGCCTTGAGTATTCGACCGTCGCGATTCAGAACAGGGCGATCGACGACTTCCTTGCCGGGCCGGAGCACATCTTCTCGATCCTGGAATCCGCGCTGCCCGAGGTGCATCGGCTGCGTAAGGAGTATCCGGACGCGGTGGTGCTGCCGGCCGCGAGCGAACTCCCGACGCCGTCGAACAAGACCAAGGCGATGAAGCCGCCGGTGAACCCGGTGTCGATCGGTTACCGGCTGGCCCGCGGCATTTTGCACAACGCGACCAAGGCCGACCCCGAGGCCCACCGGCGCCCCGAATTCAACGTGCCGACCCAGGACGCCCGCTGGTTCCGGCTGTGCACGGTCGACGGCGTCACCGTGACGACGGCCGACGGGTGCGGCGTGGTCTACCGGCAACGCGACCGGCGCAAGATGTTCCAGCTGCTGTTCGCCTCGCTGCGCCGGCAGCGCCAGCTGGTGAGCCGCTTCGACGAGATGCGCAGAACGTACCGGGACGCTCTTCCGGTGCTGTCCAGCAAGCAGAAATGGGAGACGGCGCTGCTGCCCGCGCACGCCGAGCGAGAGCATGGCTGATTCGGCCTCCCCGCGCGGCGAAGTCGCCGCTCTGGTGGCCGTGCAAGCCGCGCTCGCCGAGCGCCCCGGCGTGCTGACGACGGCGCGCGGCCTGTCCCATTTCGGCGAGCACAGCCTCGGCTGGCTGGCCGTCGCAGCAGTCGGCGCAGTGCTGGCACCCAAGCGGCGGTGGGACTGGCTGGTCGCCGGGGCGGGGACGTTCGCCGCGCACGCCGCCGCCGTGCTGGTCAAGCGCATGGTGCGGCGCCAGCGGCCGCATGACCCGGCCGTCGTGGTGAACGTCGGCACCCCCAGCCGGCTGAGTTTCCCGTCGGCCCATGCCACTTCGACGACGGCCGCGGCCATCCTGATGGGCCGGATCACGGGTTTGCCGCTTCCGGCCCTGCTGATCCCCCCGATGGCGCTGTCGCGGATGCTGCTGGGGGTGCACTATCCCAGCGACGTGGCCTGCGGCATCGCCCTCGGCGCCACCGTCGCGCGAATCACCGTTCGGCTACAAGGTCGGGCGCGGAAGGTCTGGCGGTATGAGTGAGGACGTGGTGACCGGGCCCTCGGGCAACGTGGTGGTCGGGGTGGTCAAGGCGATCCGACCACGCCAATGGGTGAAGAACGTCCTGGTGCTGGCCGCGCCGCTGGCCGCGTTGGGCGGCCCGGTGCACTACCACTTGCGCGACGTGATGGACAAGGCTTACCCGGCCCTGGGCGCGTTCGTGGCGTTCTGTCTGGCCGCGTCGTCGATCTACCTGATCAACGACGCGCGCGACGTCGAGGCCGACCGCGAGCACCCCACCAAGAAATTCCGTCCGATCGCCGCCGGTGTCGTGCCGGAGTGGCTGGCCTACGCCCTGGCGGCGGTGCTGGGAATCGCCTCGCTGGTCATCGGCTGGTGGATCACACCCCACCTGGCGCTGGTGCTGGCCATCTACCTCACCATGCAGCTGGGCTACTGCTATGGCCTCAAACACCAAGCGGTGATGGACATCTGCATCGTGTCGTCGGCCTATCTGCTCCGGGCCATCGCTGGGGGCGCGGCCACCGACATCCGCCTGACCCAGTGGTTCTTGCTGGTGATGGCGTTCGGGTCGCTGTTCATGGTGGCCGGCAAGCGATACGCCGAGCTGCAGCTGGCCGAGCGCACCGGCGCCAAGATCCGCAAGGCCCTGGAGAACTACACCAGCACCTATCTGCGGTTCGTCTGGACGTTGTCGGCCACCGCGCTGGTGGTCTGCTACGGGCTGTGGGCCTTCGACCGGGAAAAGGGTGCGGCGGGCTGGTTTGTGGTCTCGATGGTCCCGTTCACCATCGCCATCCTGCGCTATGCGGTCGACGTCGATGGCGGGTTGGCCGGGGAACCCGAGGACATCGCGTTGCGGGACCGGGTGTTGCAGCTGCTGGCGGTGGCGTGGATCGCGACAGTTGGAGCCGCCGTTGCCTTCGGCTAGCCCCGAACTGCAGGCCCTCAAAGCGCGCATGATGCGCAGCCGGCCGGTCATCAGGCGGTTGGGCTGGCCGGTGTTCCCCTACACAACACTGGTGCGGGTCAGCTTGTGGATCAGCGTGGCCGTGGTCTCCGTCCTGTTCGCCTGGGGCGCTTGGCAGCGGCGCTGGATCGCCGACGACGGGCTGATCGTGTTGCGCACGGTACGTAACCTGCTCGCCGGCAACGGGCCGGTCTTCAACCAGGGGGAGCGGGTGGAGGCCAACACCTCCACGGCGTGGACCTATCTGATGTACGTCGGCAGCTGGGTGGGCGGGCCGATGCGGATGGAATACGTGGCGCTGGCGCTGGCCCTGACGCTGTCGGTGGTGGGCATGGCCCTGCTCATGCTGGGGGCTGCCCGGTTGTATGCCCCGAGTCTCCGCGGCCGCAGGGCCGTCATGCTGCCCGCCGGCGCGTTGGTCTATATCTCGCTCCCGCCCGCGCGCGACTTCGCCACCTCCGGTCTAGAGAGCGGACTGACCCTGGCCTACCTCGGATTGCTGTGGTGGATGATGGTCTGCTGGGCGCAGCCGGTACGGAACCGCCCGGATCGCGATGTCTTCATCGGTGCGCTGGCGTTCGTCGCCGGCTTCAGCGTCCTGGTCCGACCCGAGCTGGCGTTGATGGGCGGGCTTGCGCTGATCATGATGCTGGTCGCGGCGCGGACCTGGCGCCGCCGAGTGCTCGTCGTGGTGGCCGGGGGGCTGCTGCCCGTCGGCTACCAAATCTTCCGCATGGGCTACTACGGCCTGCTGGTGCCGGGGACCGCGCTCGCCAAGGACGCGGCCGGCGACAAGTGGTCCCAAGGCATGATCTACCTGCTGAATTTCGACGCGCCCTATGCCGTGTGGGTGCCCGTGGTGCTCCTCCTGCCGCTAGGGCTGTTGCTGCTCGCCGCGCGCCGCCGGCCGTCGTTCTTGCGCCCCGCCCTCGCGCCTAACTACGGACGGGTGGCCCGGGCGGTTCAAAGCCCGCCCGCCGTCGTGGCTTTCATTCTGGTGAGCGGCCTGCTGCAGGCGCTCTACTGGATTCGGCAGGGCGGCGACTTCATGCACGGGCGGGTGCTGCTGGCGCCGCTGTTCTGCATGCTGGCCCCCGTGGCCGTGATCCCGCTGGCCATTCCGGATGGGCAGGACTACTCGCGGGAGACGGGCTATTGGGTGGCCGGCGCGGCCGGCGCGCTCTGGCTGGGTGTGGCCGGCTGGTCGCTGTGGGCGGCGAATTCACCGGGGATGGGCGACGACGCCACCCATGTCAGCTATTCCGGCATCGTCGACGAGCGGCGCTTCTACGCGCAGGCCACCGGGCACGCGCACCCGCTGACCGCCGCCGACTACCTGGGCTATCCGCGGATGGCGGCCATCCTGACGGCGCTCGACAACACCCCCGATGGCGCGCTACTGCTGCCGTCGGGCAATTACATCCAGTGGGACCTGGTGCCGATGGCGCAGCCGGGCCCCGACAAGCCGCCCCAAAAACCGCAGCACGCAGTGTTTTTCACCAACCTGGGCATGGTCAGCATGAATGTTGGGCTCGATGTCAGGGTGATCGACCAGATCGGATTGGCCAATCCGCTTGCGCAACACACGGAACGGTTGCAGCACGGCCGCATTGGGCACGACAAGAACCTCTTCCCGGATTGGGTGATCGCCGACGGCCCGTGGGTAAAGATGTATCCCGGCATTCCGGGTTACTTGAGCCAGCAGTGGGTCGCCGAGGCGGTGTCCGCCCTCAAATGCCCCGAGACGGAGGCGGTGCTGAGTTCGGCGCGCGCGCCGATGACCCCGCACAGGTTCGTGTCCAACCTGCTGCATTCCTATGAATTCACCAAATACCGGATAGACCGGGTGCCACGCTACGAGCTCGCCAGATGTGGCCTCCCGGTGCCCGAAGAGGCTCCGCCGCCGCCTCGCGAGTAACCCCCGCGCAGAAGAATTTTCGAGCAATCTCGAAGTTTTCGCGTGTGCGTCCGATGAAAAATTGCCAGCAACATCACAATTGGGTCTTCACCAGCTGCCAATGACGCTCAAGCACGTGCGAAAACGGGGGTTTCGGGTTCGACGTTTCGTGGGAAAAACACCGGGTAGCGGGGATCTGCTGACCCTTTCCGGGCTCGCCTCGATGCGACCGGGCGGCGGAAGGTGTGGTTGACTACACGAGCACTGCTGCGCGGAGATCGTATGCAGTACGACCCAAATTATGGACGCGTCCGGATGCCGGGCGCGCCGAAGAAGGATGAGGAAGCAAGGATGACGCTTGTCGACAGGTTTCGCGGCGCCGTGGCAGGCATGCCGCGGCGGCTCGTGGTGGCGGCCGCTGGCGCGGCGCTGCTCTCGGGCCTGATTGGCGCCGTGGGGGGCTCGGCGACCGCTGGTGCCTTCTCGCGCCCCGGTCTGCCGGTGGAATACCTGCAGGTTCCTTCCGCCGCGATGGGCCGCGATATCAAGGTTCAGTTCCAAAGCGGTGGGGCCAACTCGCCTGCGCTGTACCTGCTCGACGGCATGCGCGCGCAGGACGACTTCAACGGCTGGGACATCAACACCCCGGCGTTCGAGTGGTACAACCAGTCCGGCATCTCGGTCGTCATGCCCGTCGGTGGCCAGTCCAGCTTCTACTCCGACTGGTACAAGCCCGCCTGCGGCAAGGCCGGCTGCACCACCTACAAGTGGGAGACCTTCCTGACCAGCGAGCTGCCCGCGTACCTGTCGGCGCAGAAGCAGGTCAAGTCGACCAACAACGCGGCCGTCGGTCTGTCGATGGCCGGCTCGTCGGCGCTGATCCTCGCCGCCTACCACCCGAACCAGTTCGTCTATGCCGGCTCGCTGTCGGCGCTGCTGGACCCGTCGCAGGGGATGGGGCCATCGCTGATCGGCCTGGCCATGGGTGACGCCGGTGGTTACAAGGCCGCTGACATGTGGGGTCCCAAGGAGGACCCGGCGTGGGCCCGCAACGACCCGTCGCTTCAGGTCAGCAAGCTGGTCGCCAACAACACCCGGATCTGGGTGTACTGCGGTAACGGCAAGCCGTCCGACCTCGGTGGCGACAACCTGCCCGCCAAGTTCCTCGAGGGCTTCGTGCGGACCAGCAACCTGAAGTTCCAGGACGCGTACAAAGCCGCCGGCGGTAACAACGCGGTGTGGAACTTCGATGCCAACGGCACCCACGACTGGCCCTACTGGGGCGCGCAGCTGCAGGCGATGAAGCCTGATCTGCAGTCGACGCTGGGCGCCACCCCGGGCGCCGGGCCGGCCACGGCCGCCGCGGCTGCCGGGAACGGCACCAACGGTCAGGGCACCTAAGCCCACAGACAACGCGACTGGCGGCGGGAACCCTTCGGGGTTTCCGCCGCTAGTTGTTTTGGTGTGTGATTTGTTTCACTACCCCGCGGGCGGGGACGGTACGGCGCTGGCTAATGTGCTCGTCAGCGACTAGACGATGGAGGATGACATGAGGGTCGTGCGGGGTGCGTCAGCGCTTCTTCGGGTGTTCTCCGTAGCCGCGCTGGCGATTGGGCTGATCGGGGTGACCGTGACGGGCGGGCCGGCAGGCACGGCGAGGGCGGCCGGTTACGAGAGCTTGATGGTGCCGTCGGCCGCGATGGGCCGCGACATCCCGGTAGCCTTCCTGGGCGGCGGACCGCACGCGGTCTATCTGCTGGACGCCTTCAACGCGGCCCCCGACGTCAGCAACTGGGTCACCGCGGGCAACGCGATGAACACGCTCGGCGGGAAGGGCATCTCGGTGGTGGCGCCCGCGGGTGGGGCGTGGAGCATGTACACCAACTGGGAGCAGGACGGCAGCAAGCAGTGGGATACCTTCCTGTCCAGCGAGCTGCCGAACTGGCTGGCCGCCAACAAGGGCCTGGCGCCCGGTGGCCACGCCGCCGTCGGCGCCTCGCAGGGCGGCTACGCCGCGATGGCGCTCGCCGCCTTCCACCCGGACCGCTTCGGGTTCGCCGGCTCGCTGTCCGGGTTCCTGTACCCGTCGAGCACCAACTACAACGGCGCGATCCTGGCCGGCCTGCAGCAGTTCGGCGGCGTGGACGGTAACGGGATGTGGGGCGCCCCGCAGTTGGGCCGCTGGAAGTGGCACGACCCCTACGTGCACGCGTCGTTGCTGGCGCAGAACAACACCCGCGTGTGGGTCTACAGCCCGACGAACATGGGCGGCGACGACGCCGCCATGATCGGGCAGGCGGGCGCGGCCATGGGCAGCTCCCGCGAGTTCTACCAGCAGTACCGCAGCGTCGGCGGGCACAACGGTCACTTCGACTTCCCCGGCGGCGGCGACAACGGGTGGGGCTCGTGGTCGGGGCAGCTCGGGGCGATGTCGGGCGACATCGTCGGCGCGATTCGCTAGCGCCGATCGCAAGCGCGGTGAAGCCGGGCGCGGCGGGTCGGCGCGATTGGGCCGGCGCCGATCGCAAGCGCGGTGAAGCCGGGCGCGGCGGGTCGGCGCGATTGGGCCGGCGCCGATCGCAAGGGCGGTGAAGCCGGGCGCGGCGGGTCGGCGCGATTGGGCCGGTGCCGATCGCAAGGGCGGTGAAGCCGGGCGCGGCGGGTCGGCGCGATTGGGCCCGCCTGAGGCGCTCCGGCGAGCCGGTACCGTGTAGAGGATGCAGCTGGGGTCGGGAGGACCGCATCGCTGCGATCCACCGACCCTGCTAGCGGGAGAACATGGCCACCAACGCCCGGCGTAAGCGCCACCGAGCCCTCGCCTGGACCGCCGCCTTGGCGATGGCCGGGGTGGTGTTGTTGGTCATCGTGCTCGTGGTCGTCATGCTGCGTGGCCGCGAATCGCCGCCCAGCGCGGTTCCGCCGGGCGTCCTGCCGTCACCGTCCACAAGCACGCACCCGCACAAGCCCCGGCCCGCTTCGCAAGACGCGTCGTGCCCCGACGTCCAGCTGGTCAACGTCCCCGGCACCTGGGAATCCGCCCCGCAGGACGATCCGCTCAACCCGATGCAATTCCCCAACGCGCTGCTGCATAAGGTGGCCGCGGCGATCACCCAGCAATTCCCCGCGTCCCGGGTGCAGGAGTACACGACGCCCTACACCGCGCAGTTCCACAACCCGCTCAGCGGCGATACGCAGATGTCGTACAACGAAAGCCGCGCCGAGGGCACCCGCGCGACGGTTCAGGCGATGACCGACATGAACGCCAAGTGCCCGCTGACCAGTTACGTGCTGATGGGCTTCTCGCAGGGCGCGGTGATCGCCGGGGACATCGCCAGCGATATCGGCAATGGCCGCGGACCCGTCGACGACGACCTGGTGCTCGGTGTGACGTTGATCGCCGACGGTCGCCGCCAGCCCGGCGTTGGCAACGACATCGGGCCCAATCCGCCCGGGCAGGGCGCGGAGGTCACGCTGCACGAGGTGCCGGTGCTCTCCGGGCTGGGTCTGACGATGACCGGCGCCCGACCCGGAGGCTTCGGCGCGCTCAACGACAAGACCAACGAGATCTGCGCGCCGGGCGACCTCATCTGCGCCGCCCCGGACGAGGCGTTCAGCGTGGCCAACCTGCCCAATACGCTCAACACGCTGGCAGGCGGTGCCGGACAGCCCATCCACGCGTTGTACGCGACCACGCAGTTCTGGAACCTGGACGGGCAGCCGGCCACCGATTGGACGCTGAACTGGGTCCAAGGGTTGATCGCCAACGCGCCGCACCCCAAACATGGATGACCCGGGGGCGGGACACAGCCGTCAGGAGCCCGTTGCGGGTGCAGATCAGCGGTACCTTGTGATTTGGTGTGCTGCGGGCCGCCCCTTAACATTAAGAGGAATTTAAGAGCTATAACACTTTGTTGCGGACCGATCGTGATGGAAGCCGGCCTGGATGAACAGGAGGCTGGCGCCCGCGGCGCCGCGCGAGGACTGGCCCGCGTAGAAATGGAAGCCGTCGGCATGGCCGACCGAAGGACTACAAGCCGGCGTAGCGCCGGCCTACAACAGGTGTGACAGGAGAGCGGAATGCCGTACCACAACCCGTTCATCGTGAATGGAAAGATCAGGTTCCCGGACAACACCAACCTGGTCAAGCACGTTGAGAAGTGGGCAAGGGTTCGCGGCGACAAGCTGGCCTACCGTTTCGTCGACTTCTCGACCGAGCGCGACGGGGTGTACCGCGACATCGTCTGGCGCGACTTCAGCGCGCGCAACAGGGCGGTGGGCGCTCGGCTGCAGCAGGTCACCCAGCCCGGTGACCGCATCGCCATCCTGTGCCCGCAGAACCTGGATTACCTCATCGCCTTCTTCGGCGCGCTGTACGCCGGGCGGATCGCCGTGCCGCTGTTCGACCCGGGCGAGCCGGGCCACGTAGGCCGGCTGCACGCGGTGCTCGACGACTGCACGCCGTCGACCATCCTGACCACCACCGAGGCCGCCGAAGGCGTGCGCAAATTCATCCGCGCGCGCGCGGCCAAGGAACGGCCCCGCGTGATCGCCGTCGACGCCGTGCCCACCGAGGTGGCGTCCACCTGGGCCGAGCCCGAGGCCGACGCGAACACGATCGCCTACCTGCAGTACACCTCCGGCTCCACCCGTACCCCGACCGGGGTGCAGATCACCCATCTGAACCTGCCGACCAACGTGCTGCAGGTGCTCAACGGCCTCGAGGGCAAGGAAGGCGACCGCGGCCTGTCCTGGCTGCCGTTCTTCCACGACATGGGCCTGATCACGGCGCTGCTGTCGCCGGTGCTCGGTTACAACTTCACGTTCATGACCCCGGCCGCGTTCGTGCGCCGGCCCGGCCGCTGGATTCGGGAGATGGCGCGCAAGCCCGAAGACGCCCCGGATAGCGAGGTCATCACCGTCGCGCCGAACTTCGCGTTCGAGCACGCCGCAGTGCGCGGGGTGCCTAAGGACGGCGAGCCACCGCTGGACCTGAGCAACGTCAAGGCGATCCTCAACGGCAGCGAGCCGGTGTCCCCGGCGTCGATGCGCAAATTCTACGAAGCGTTCAAGCCGTACGGCCTGCGCGAGACCGCGATCAAGCCGTCCTACGGCCTGGCCGAGGCCACGCTGTTCGTCTCGACCACGCCCATGGACGAAGCGCCCACGGTCATCCACGTCGACCGTGACGAGCTGAACAAGCAGCGCTTCGTCGAGGTGGCCCCCGATGCGCCCACGGCCGTCGCGCAGGTTTCCGCCGGCGTCATCGGCGTCGACGAGTGGGCCGTCATCGTCGACCCCGACGCCGCCAGCGAGCTGCCCGACGGGCAGATCGGCGAGATCTGGTTGCACGGCAACAACATGGGCACCGGCTACTGGGGCAAGGAAGACGAGACCACCGAGACCTTCCGCAACATCCTCAAGTCGCGCGTCAGCCAGTCGCACGCCGAGGGAGCTCCGGACGACGGAATGTGGGTGCGCACCGGCGACTACGGCACCTACCACAAGGGCCACCTCTATATCGCGGGCCGGATCAAGGACCTCGTCATCATCGACGGCCGCAACCACTACCCGCAGGACCTCGAGTACTCAGCCCAGGAGGCCAGCCGCGCCCTGCGCACCGGCTACGTGGCCGCGTTCTCCGTCCCGGCCAACCAGCTGCCGCAGGTGGTGTTCGACAACCCGCACACCGGCCTGAAGCACGACCCCGACGACAGCTCCGAGCAGCTGGTGATCGTGGCCGAGCGTGCCCCGGGCACGCACAAGCTGGATTACCAGCCGATCGCGGACGAGATCCGGGCGGCCATCGCCGTCCGCCACGGGGTGACCATCCGCGACCTGCTGCTGGTGCAGGCCGGAACGATCCCGCGTACCTCCAGCGGCAAGATCGGGCGCCGCGCGTGCCGCGCCGCCTACCTCGACGGCAGCCTGCGTAGCGGCGTCGGTTCGCCGACGGCGTTCGCTGGCGCAACAGACTGAATCCACGAAAACTATGGCTGAGACTGCTCATTCCGGGAACGCCGAGAACAACGCCCCGTCCCCCGAGGGGGACGTCCCCGCCAAAAAGACCGACCTGACGGTCCCCGAGATGCGCGAGTGGCTGCGCAACTGGGTGGGCCGGGCCGTCGGCAAGTCACCGGACGACATCGACGAGTCGGTGCCGATGGTCGAGCTCGGCCTGTCGTCGCGCGACGCCGTCGCGATGGCCGCCGACATCGAAGACATGACCGGTGTGACGCTGTCGGTCGCGGTGGCCTTCCAGCATCCGACCATCGAGTCGCTGGCCACCCGGATCATCGAGGGCGAGCCGGAGCTCGACACCTCCGGCGACGACGTCTTGGACTGGACGCGCAAGGGCCCGGCCGAGCGAGTCGACATCGCGATCGTGGGCCTGTCGACCCGGTTGCCCGGCGACATGAACACCCCCGACGAGACGTGGCAGGCCCTGATGGAGGGCCGCGACGCCATTACCGATCTGCCGGAGGGCCGGTGGGCGGAGTTCCTCGAAGAGCCGCGGCTGGCCGAGCGGATGGCCAAGGCCCGCACCCGCGGCGGCTACCTCAAGGACATCAAGGGTTTCGACTCCGAGTTCTTCGCGGTGGCCAAGACCGAGGCCGACAACATCGACCCGCAGCAGCGGATGGCGCTGGAGCTGACCTGGGAGGCGCTCGAGCACGCCCGCATCCCGGCGTCGAGCCTGCGCGGCGGATCCGTCGGCGTGTACGTCGGGGTCTCCAACAACGACTACAGCTTCCTGGCGGTGTCCGACCCGACCGTCGCGCACCCCTACGCCATCACCGGCACCGCGACGTCGATCATCGCCAACCGGGTCTCGTACTTCTACGACTTCCGCGGCCCGTCCGTGGCCGTCGACACCGCCTGCTCGAGTTCGCTGGTGGCCGCCCACCAAGCGGTCCAGGCGCTGCGCAACGGCGAGTGCGACGTGGCGGTCGCCGGCGGGGTCAATGCGCTGATCACGCCGGTCGTCACGCTCGGTTTCGACGAGATCGGTCAGGTGCTCTCGCCCGACGGCCGGATCAAGTCGTTCTCCTCCGATGCCGACGGCTACACCCGCTCCGAGGGCGGCGGCATGCTGGTGCTCAAGCGGGTGGACGACGCCCGCCGCGACGGCGACCAGATCCTCGCCGTGATCGCGGGCAGCGCGGTCAACCACGACGGCCGGTCCAACGGCCTGATCGCCCCCAACCAGGACGCGCAGGCCGACGTGCTGCGCCGGGCCTATAAGGACGCCGGCATCGATCCCCGCAACGTCGACTACATCGAGGCGCACGGCACCGGCACCGTCCTCGGCGACCCGATCGAGGCCGAGGCGCTGGGCCGCGTCGTCGGCCGGGGCCGTCCCGCGGACCGCCCGGCGCTGTTGGGCGCGGTGAAAACCAATGTGGGCCACCTGGAGTCGGCGGCCGGCGCGGCCAGCATGGCCAAGGTGGTGCTGGCGCTGCAACACGACAAGCTGCCGCCGTCGATCAACTTCGCCGGCCCCAGCCCCTACATCGACTTCGACGCGATGCGCCTGAAGGTGGTCGACGAGGCCACCGACTGGCCGCGGTACGGCGGCTACGCCCTGGCCGGGGTGTCCAGCTTCGGCTTCGGTGGCGCCAACGCCCACCTGGTGGTGCGCGAGGTCTTGCCCCGCGACGTCGTGGAAAAAGAGGAGCGCGAGCCCGAGCCGGCGCCCGAAGCGCAGGCGGCCTCGGAAACCGCCGTGGGGGCACCTCCCGCTGGCGGGGGAGCCCCCACCATGGAAAGCCACGCGCTGCGATTCGACGACTTCGGCAACATCATCCCGGATGTCGAGGCGCCCGACGAGGACGCGTACGAGCTGCCGGGCATCACCGACGAGGCGCTGCGGCTCAAGGAGATCGCGCTGGAGGAGCTCGCGGCGCGGGAGGCCGCCGAGCCGACCAAACCCCTGATCCCGCTCGCGGTGTCGGCGTTCCTGACCTCGCGCAAGAAGGCCGCGGCCGCCGAGCTGGCGGACTGGCTGGAAAGCCCGGAGGGTCGGGCGTCGTCGCTGGAATCTGTCGGTCGCGCGCTGTCGCGGCGCAACCACGGCCGCTCGCGTGCGGTGGTGCTGGCGCACGACCACGAAGAGGCCATCAAGGGTCTGCGCGCGGTCGCCGAGGGCAAGCAGCGGCCGGGCGTGTTCAGCGTCGACGGGCCGGTGACCAACGGGCCGGTCTGGGCGATGGCCGGCTTCGGCGCGCAGCACCGCAAGATGGGGAAGAACCTCTACCTGCGCAACGAGGTCTTCGCGGAGTGGATCGAAAAGGTCGACGCGCTGATCCAGGATGAGCGCGGTTACTCGGTGCTCGAGCTGATCCTGGACGACTCGCACGAGTACGGCATCGAGACGTCCAATGTGGTCATCTTCGCGATCCAGATCGCGCTCGGCGAGCTGCTCAAGCACCACGGCGCCAAGCCCGCCGCGGTGATCGGGCAGTCCCTCGGTGAACCCGCGTCCGCCTACTTCGCCGGCGGGCTGTCGCTGGCCGACGCCGCCCGGGTCATCGCGTCGCGCTCGCACCTGATGGGTGAGGGCGAGGCGATGCTGTTCGGCGAGTACATCCGATTCATGGCGCTCGTCGAGTGCTCCGCCGACGAGCTCAAGACGGTGTTCGCCGACTTCCCGGGCCTGGAGGTGTGCGTCTACGCCGCGCCCAGCCAGACCGTCATCGGCGGCCCGCCCGAACAGATCGACGCCATCGTCGCCCGGGCCGAGGCCGAGGGCCGCTTCGCCCGCAAGCTGCAGACCAAGGGCGCCGGCCACACCTCGCAGATGGACCCGCTGCTCGGCGAGTTCTCCGCGGAGTTGCAGGGCATCGAGCCGATGACGCCCACCGTGGGGATCTTCTCGACGGTGCACGAGGGTACCTACATCAAGCCCGACGGCGAGCCGATCCACGACGTCGCCTACTGGGTCAAGGGGATGCGGCACTCGGTGTACTTCACGCACGGCGTCCGCAACGCCGTGGACAGCGGGTACACCACCTTCCTCGAGCTGGCGCCCAACCCGGTGGCGCTGATGCAGATCGGCCTGACCACCGCCGCGGCGGGGTTGCACGACGCACAGCTGATCCCGACGCTGGCCAAGAAGCAGGACGACGTCGAGGCGATGATCGCGGCCATGGCCCAGCTCTACGTCCACGGCCACGACCTGGACATCTGGACGCTGTTCAGCCGGGCGTCCGGTCCCGAGGACTACGCCAACATTCCGCCGACCCGGTTCAAGCGCAAGGAGCACTGGCTGGACGTGCACTTCGCGCACGGCAGCAGCTCGGTGCTGATGCCGGGCAACCACGTCGCGCTGCCGGACGGCCGCCACGTCTGGGAGTACAACCCCCGGGGCCGGACGGACCTGCCCGCGTTGGTGAAAGCCGCTGCGGCCGAGGTGCTTCCGGATGCGCAGCTGGCCGCGGCCGAGCAGCGCGCGGTGCCCGGCGAGGGCGCCCGGCTGGTGACGACGCTGACCCGGCACCCGGGCGGCGCCTCGGTGCAGGTGCACTCCCGCATCGACGAGTCCTTCACGCTGGTGTACGACGCGCTGGTGACCCGCGCCGGTGAAGGCGGTGTCGCCTTGCCGGCCGCGGTCGGCGCGGGCGCGGCGATCACGGCTGCGTCCAACGGGGCACCCGTCGCGCCCGAGGAATCCGGCCCCGAGGCCGACGCCGAAACCCTGACGGACAGCCTGACCAACCGGTATTTCTCGGCCAGCATGGGCAAGTGGTCGCCCGACTCGGGCGAGACGGTCGCCGAGCGCCTGGGGCTGATCGTCGGCTCGGCCATGGGTTACGAGCCGGAGGACCTGCCGTGGGAGGTGCCGCTGATCGAGCTCGGCCTGGATTCGCTGATGGCGGTGCGCATCAAGAACCGCGTCGAGTACGACTTCGACCTGCCGCCAATCCAATTGACGGCCGTTCGAGACGCCAACCTCTACAACATCGAGGAGCTGATCAAATACGCGGTCGAGCACCGCGACGAGGTCGAGCAGCTGCACGAGTACCAGCAGACGCACTCGCCCGAGGAGATCGCCAAGGCCCAGGCGCAGTTGATGAGCGGCGCCTCGCCCGACACGGTCGCCGCGCCCGCGCCCGACCCGCAAGCGGAGCCGGAGACCCAGGCGCCGGCGCCGTCGGCCTCGGACGTGCCGATCCCGCCGCCGCCCACCGACCCGTCCGGGCCGAAGGCGAACGGCGGGCAGCCCGCACCCAACTTGGCCGGCGCCGCACAGGCGCTCAGCTCCGAGGCGGTCAGCAAGGCGCTCAACTCCGACGTGCCGCCGCGCGACGCCGCCGAACGCGTCACGTTCGCGACGTGGGCGATCGTCACCGGCAAGTCCCCGGGCGGCATCTTCAACCCGCTGCCCAAGCTGGATGACGCGCAGGCCGAGAAGATGGCGCAGCGCCTCTCCGAGCGGGCCGAAGGTCCGATCACCGCCGAGGACGTGCTGACATCGGAGAACATCGAAGCGCTGGCCGAAAAGGTGCGCACCTACCTCGAGGCCGGTGAACTCGACGGGTTCGTCCGCACCATCCGGGCGCCGCAAAACGATTCGCAGGTACCGGTTTTCGTGTTCCACCCGGCCGGCGGTTCGACGGTGGTCTACGAGCCACTGCTCAAGCGGCTGCCGCCGGACACCCCGATGTACGGGCTTGAGCGCGTCGAGGGCACCGTGCAGGAACGGGCCGCCCAGTACGTGCCCAAACTGCTGGAGATCAACGGGGACAAGCCGTTCATCCTGGTCGGCTGGTCGCTGGGTGGCGCGTTGGCCTACGCCTGCGCGATCGGGCTCAAGCGGATGGGCGCCAACGTGGCGTTCGTCGGCATGATCGACACGGTCCGGGCCGGCGAGGAGATCCCGCAGACCAGGGAAGAGACCCGCAAGCGGTGGGACCGGTACGCGAGATTCGCCGAACGCACCTTCAACGTCGAGATTCCCGCGATCCCCTACGAGCAGCTCGAGGAACTCGACGACGAGGGCCAGGTCAAGTTCGTGCTGGAGATCGTCCAGCAGAGCGGCGTGCAGGTCCCGGGCGGGATCATCGAGCACCAGCGCACGTCCTACCTGGACAACCGCGCCTTGGAGACGGTCCAGATCGAGCCGTACGACGGCCACGTCACGCTCTACATGGCCGATCGCTACCATGACGACGTCATCGAGTTCGAGCCGCGGTATGCCATTCGCCAGCCGGATGGCGGCTGGGGCGAGTACGTGTCCGACCTCGAGGTCGTGCCGATCGGCGGCGAGCACATCCAGGCCATCGACGAGCCGATCATCGCCAAGGTCGGCGCGCACATGACCGAGGCGCTGGAGAACATCGAGGCGGGGAGCCGCCGGAAGAGTGAGGTGGGCAAGTAGTGACCGGTGCGGAACCTTCTCGCGCTCACACGACAGCCGAAAAGCTGGCCGAGCTCCATGTTCGCATGGAGCTGGCCAAGGAGCCCGGCGGTGAGAAGGCCGTCGCCAAGCGCGACAAGAAGGGCATCCCCAGTGCCCGGGCCCGCATCCACGCACTGGTCGACCCCGGCACCTTCCTCGAGGTCGGCGCGCTGGCCAAGACGCCGAACGACCCCAACGCGCTCTACGGCGACGGGTGCGTCACCGGACACGCCACGATCGACGGCCGGCCCGTCGGGGTGTTCTCCCACGACCAGACGGTGTTCCAGGGCACCGTCGGCGAGATGTTCGGCCGCAAGGTCGCGCGGCTGATGGAATGGTGCGCGATGATCGGCTGCCCGATCATCGGCATCCAGGATTCCGGTGGAGCGCGCATCCAGGACGCGGTCACCTCGTTGGCGTGGTACGCCGAGCTGGGCCGCCGCCACGAGGCGCTGTCGGGTCTGGTGCCGCAGATCTCGCTCATCTTCGGCAAGTGCGCCGGGGGAGCGGTGTATTCGCCGATCCAGGACGACCTGCTGGTCTCAGTGCGCGACCAGGGCTACTTCTTCGTGACCGGTCCCGACGTGATCCGGGAGGTCACCGGCGAGGAGGTCACCCTGGACGAGCTCGGCGGCTCCGACGCGCAGGCCCGCTACGGCAACATCCATCAGGTGGTGGATTCTGAGGCCGAGGCATTCCAGTACGTACGGGACTTCCTGTCGTTCCTGCCCTCGAACTGCTTCGACAAGCCGCCGATCGTCAACCCCGGGTTGGAGCCCGAGATTACGCCCACCGATCTGGAGCTCGACTCGATCGTGCCGGACTCCGACAACATGGCCTACGACATGCACGAGATCCTGCTGCGCATCTTCGACGACGGGGACTTCCTCGAGGTCGCCGCGCAACACGGCCCGGCCATCATCACCGGATACGCCCGCGTCGACGGACACCCCGTGGGTGTGATCGCCAACCAGCCCATGCATCTGTCCGGGTCGATCGACAACGAGGCCTCGGACAAGGCGGCGCGGTTCATCCGGTTCTGCGACGCGTTCAACATCCCGCTGGTCTTCGTGGTGGACACCCCGGGGTTCCTGCCGGGCGCCGAGGAGGAGAAGCGCGGCATCATCAAGCGCGGCGGGCGGTTCCTCTACTCGGTCGTGGAGGCCGACGTGCCGAAGGTGACGATCACCGTGCGCAAGTCCTACGGCGGCGCCTACGCCGTGATGGGCTCCCGGCAGCTGACCGCGGACTTCAACTTCGCCTGGCCGACCGCGCGCATCGCGGTGATCGGCGCCGAGGGGGCCGCGCAGCTGCTGATGAAGCGGTTCCCCGACCCGACGACGCCCGAGGCCCAGCAGATCAAGAAGGACTTCATCGAGGGTTACAACCTCAACATGGCGATCCCGTGGACGGCCGCCGAGCGTGGCTTCATCGACGCGGTCATCGATCCGCACGACACCCGGCTGCTGCTGCGTAAGTCTATGAAGTTGTTGCGGGACAAGCAGTTATGGTTCCGGACGGCGCGAAAGCACGGGCTGATCCCGGTCTAGGTTCTTCCGCGAGAGTCGCGCTAGCCCGTCAGCGCGCCGTCGACGAGTTCGTCGAACCGCTCCAGCGCCTCGTCGGACTCGGCGTCGATGCCGCGCAACGCACCCCGATCCGCGAGGTACCGCTGCGCATGCAACCGCGCGACCAGCGCCTTGCGCTCACCCCCGCGCGTCTGGCGCTCCCAGGCGGCCTGCTCGGCGAGCAACGCCGCGGCGTACACGTCGCCCATGAATTGAGCCAGCGGGAACAGCCGCGCCTCCGCCATGTCGCGATCCAGCTTGGACCACGCCGTGATGGCCGCGTCGAGGTCCTCGATCCGCCCGGCGACCAGCCGGGTCGTGTCGTCGTCGTCCGACACCGACACCGCGTCGCGCAGCCGCGCCAACAACGCGTCGTGCGCGCGGGTCTGCTCGATGCCGCGCCGCACATCCAGGCAGAGGATGTTGTCCGGCCCCTCCCAGATGGTGTTCACCTGCGCGTCGCGCAACAGCCGGGCCACCGGCCAGCTCTCGACATAGCCGTTGCCGCCATGGATTTCGATCGCGTCGGACGCGGCGGTGATGCCGAGCCGGCAGGCCTTGAGCTTGGTGACCGGCACGGCGATGCGTTGCCGCATGCCGCGGGGCTGGCGGTGGTTGGTGGCGCCGGTGCCGTCGAAAACCATTGCCTGCGCGGCTTCCACGTCGACGATCATCTCGGCGAGTTTGCGCCGCATCAGCGGCTTGTCGATCAGCGCGCCGCCGAACGCGTGCCGCCGCCGGGCGTAGCACAGCGACTCGACCAGGGCGCGACGCGCGTTGCCGAGCCCGAACAAGGCGATACCGAGGCGCGCGGCGTTGGTCAGCTCCATCATCCGGCCCAAGCCCTTGCCGTCCGACGGGCCCGCCTCGCCGCTGGGCTCCCCAGACAGCAGAAACGCTTCCGCATCAACGAATTCCACCTCGCCGGAGGCCACCGAGCGGGTGCCGAGCTTGTCCTTGAGGCGGCGCACCCGCACCCCGTTGCGTGTCCCGTCGCGGCGGGTGCGCAGCACCAGGAAGTTGGCGACGCCGCGTGTCGAGTCGGGCGCGCCCTCCGGCTTGGCCAGTACGACGAAGGCCTCACCGGCGCAGTTGGAGGCAAACCACTTGAATCCGTTGAGGATCCAGGTGTCCCCGGCGCGGGTCGCCGTCGTCTCCAGCGCGCCCAGGTCCGAGCCGCCGGTGCGTTCGGTTAACAGTTGCGCCGTCTCCCCGGCCCACTCGCCGGAGGCGAACTTGGCCAGCACGTGCTCGCGCACGTCGGCCGGCGCGTAGGCGGCCACCAGCGAGGTGACCATGCCGCCGCCGGTGCCCAGCGCGCAGCCCATCCCGATGTCGGCCTGGTTGAGCAGGTAGTTCGACGCGAACAGGCCCAGTCCCGAGCTCACCTTGGCGGCGCGGGCGTCGGTGCGCAGCGCCTGCTGGGCGTCCAGGACCGCGCGTTTGGACTCGGCGAAGGAGGCCGGCATGACCACCTGGCTGACGTCGTGCCCCCACCGGTCGTAGCGTTCCAGCCGGGGCGGGTTGTGGTCGGTCTCCTCCGCCCATCGCGCGACCGGGCCGCCCATCAGCTCGCCCATGCGCACCAGATGCGGCTCCACGACGGTCAGTTCCTCCGGCTGCAGGTAGTACGCCATGGTGAACTGCAGGGTGGGGTCGGTGAGGTACCAGTTGAGGCCGACGGCCCCCCGGTAGTTCTCGGTCCGGTAGCGCTGCGCCTTCTCTTCGGTGGAGAAGGGCAGCCTGTCTACCGCCTCTGCGGCATAGTCGCTCATGGTTGAGACGCTACGCGTTGGTGAGGAAAACCAGACGGACCCTGCCGATTTGGATTTCGTCGCCGTTGGCCAGCACCGCCGAATCGACAGGCTGTCGGTTGACGTAGGTCTGATTCATGCTGCCCACATCGACGATGCGGAATTGGCCGCCGACGCTTCGGAATTCGGCGTGCCGGCGGCTGACGGTGATGTCGTCGAGATAGATGTCGCTGTCGGGATGGCGGCCCGCGGAAACCACTTCTGCGCTCAGGTCAAAGCGGGAACCGGCGTTGGGGCCGCGCTCGACCACAAGCAATGCCGAGCCCGGTCGCAACGCCGAGGTGTGCTCGATCGCGGCGTCGGCGGCGGTCGCCGGGGCTTCGAGCTCGGCGGGCATGGCGCTGCCGATGGCGCCGGTGCGGTCCTGGAAGTCTTCGCGCCGGGTTGGCCGGTGCGGCGTGGACCCCGTGTCGCTCACGCGGCTCGCGACACGTCCGGCTTGACCGCCGCCGCCCGTGACGTCGGGCTCGCCGGCGCCGGCGCCCAACCGACGTAGGTCAGGTACAGGCCGATCAGGGCGAAGACGACACACAGCGTGATCCACCAGCCCTGGGCGCCGATCATGTCGTTGGCCAACGTGGCGAAGAACCTGGGAAAGGCCACCAGCAGCAACCCGCGCAGCACGATCAGCCAGCCGAGCAGCGAAACGGTGACCGCCGCGGCGCCGCGCCAGTTTTGATGCGCCGCGACGATGCTCAGGCCGAGCAGCAAGATGAAGGCACCGGTCACGAAGGTCCACATCGAATTCGCCTCGAACTGCGACAGCAGCGACTGCATGTCGGAGGCGCGCGCCACCGCAGTCACGTCGACGACGACGAGGAAGGGGCCGAGCACGCGGCAGAAAAAGCGTGTCGACGATTGGGAAGCGTTCATTGCCGTACCTTTCATCCGACGCCGGTCACGCGGCGACCCCTTTATCGGAGCACTCGACCGCGGCGTCGAGATAGGGACTTAAGGCACTGCCCTCTCCCAAAGGGGCGTTATACCGGTGCGACGAACTCCGATGTGTAGAACTCCGCCGGATTCTGCGAGTTAGCGTTGGGGCGCTCGATAATCACCCAAACCCCGGTCGTGCCGGGCCGAATGGTGTCCTGCACGGTGGCTGTCCCAGTGCCCGCCGCATCGGTATCCATGCCGGAGAAAGCGGTGCCGGGGTCACCCGGCCCGCAGGTGCCCGACGACGGCCGGGGCATCTGGATCAGCCCGACCTCGAAGTGGGTGCCGGGCTCAGGTTCGTCGTACAGGTGCACCTCGGCGACCGCTTTCGATCCGGTGGTACGGATCACCGCCGAGCCGGTGCCCAGCATCGGGCTAGGCACCTTCGGGGCTACGCCGACGCGGCTGAAATCGCAGCGCCGCAAATAGTTGTCCAGCACCACTGTGGTGCCGCCTTCGGCGTGGGCCTTGACGCCGAACGTGATCGCCCAGGTGATTGCCACCGCAATCAGCGCCGCACATGTTCGGATCCGTCTCAGCGTGTACATGGTCCCCACCCGTTTCTCCCCGTGTGAACTGGATCACAGCGGTTAGGTATTAACCCGAATGTGGGACCGTCAAACCAATTTGCCGCAATTACTTAATCGTTAATTTGTGCGGTTATTGGGCGGCTGACTAATTGCGAAGAAAGGCGTTATAAAGCCTTACGGTTTAATGCGGATGGGCCCCGGAGACCACCAACCGCCGCGGGTCGCGGTGCCCAGCTCGAGCTGTGCGGGATGGGCATCGGCGATGGTGTCGAATTTGCGCAGTGATCCCCAGTCTCGGCCCCAGTCGTGCGACAGGTAGGTCGACATCACATGGGCCCGCAGCAGCAGATCGGTGATGCCGAGCAGGCCGCCGTTGACGCCGTCCTGCCACGTGTCGGTGTCCTGCTTTTTGGCGTTGTAGTCCGGGGTGATGCGGAACCTCGGGATCTCGGTGACGCCGTTGACATGCAGCATCGGCTGCTGGCAGGGGAAGGCCAGCCCTACCGCCCAGTCCATCAGCACCGGCTGCGTCGAGCCGACGTACTCCTGCAACGAGCGCAGTTCCGGCACCCGCGGCGGGGTGACCGCGATCCAGTCGTCCGGCGTCAGGGACAGGTCCTCGGCGACCAGTCGCACGGCGACGGCGTCGGCGGGGATCTGGGACCGCGCGAAGCGCAGGTTGCGCCACACCTTGGGTTGCTCACCGTGGAGGTCGTAGGGCACCAGCCTGCCGCCCGGCTGTACGGATCCGCCGGGACCGGGCGTGCCGAATTCCAGCTCGACCGTCTGGCCGCTGGTGTGGTGGTGCAAGATGCTGTTGCCGGCGATGGTGCCCGCCGCGGTGACGACTACCAGCGGGTGGCCGTCATCCGCCTTCGGCAGCTGATACCACGCAGAGGTGATCCGGCTCTGCCGTTGCGCCCCGGTCGTGTAGCTGCCGGCCAGCGGAACCTGAGCGGGATTCAGGCCGTACGGCAGCGGCACCGTCGATCCGTTGACGCCGGGCGCCGTCAGCTTGAGCGGCGCGTCCCAGTCGTAGTCGGTGCCCGGCTGCGGCACCGAGGTCTCCTTGACCGATTCGGCCAGCGTGCGGTCCGGCACGCCGTTGGGGGTGAACCCGGTGGGGTTGACCCCACCCAGCGGGCCCAGCGGTCCGTAACCGCCGGGCAGGGGCGCCATGAAACCGGCGTTGCTGTCCGGCTCGACGAGCACGTCGTCGGCCAGGCCGCAGCCGCCACTGAACTCGCGTAGGTTGTCCCAGGCATTGGAGTAGGTGGGGTATTGACGCACGATGCCGGCCACCATCGACGCCACGAACACCAGCGCCATGAAGCCGGCCGCCAACGGGATCGGCGCGACCGTCAGCGCTCGCGCGAGCCGGCCCTCGCCATGGCTGGTGTCAGCGAAGTGCAACCATGCCGCGTACACCGCGGCGATCACGAACAGCGCGAAAAATATTGTGCTGATCGAGATTCCGCCGACCTTGGGCATGCTGCTGTTGAACGGCACGCCATAGCTGGAGACGTACCACCAGCCGTTGGTGGTGGCGAAGCACAGCGCCATGATGAACAGCACCGCCGCGAGGAACGCCATGCGGTTGCGCGACCAGCGCAGCACCTTCGGCGACACCAGCACCGTCGTCAGCGCGGCCATCGCCGCCCCCACCGCGGCGAACAGCCCGAAGTGGTGCACCCACTTGGTGGGGGTGAACATCAGGAAGAACATGGTGCCGAAGATGACGCCCATCAGGCGCCACGCCGGTCCGCGAGCCACGCCCGGAACCCGTTTGCGCCGCAACATGATGAACACGGCGGTGAACAGGCACAGCGCGGTGATCAGGAATCCGAAGCGGCGCGAGAGCGAACCGTCGACGGTGGGCAGAATCAGGTAGTAGTAGCGCAGGTTTTCGGTGTACCAGGCCTGACTCGGCCCGATGTCGGTCCGAATCCTGGTGGCTTCCAACACCGTTGACAGCGTCTGGTCCGCGAACACCACGGTCAGGATGACGGTGCCGGCGGCCAGCATGGGTGCCACCAGCGGCAAGGTGCCGACCAGTCGATGCCGGCGGACCAGAATGCGTAGGATCGGACGTCCACCGGCGACCAGCGCGGCCACGGCGATCAATCCGGTGGGTTGGACGCCGAGGGTGAACGCCGCGGTGATGACCGCCAGCGCGGCGGGCGTCAGCCGGCTGTAGCGCATGGAGCGCTCGATGAGCACATACGTGATCAGCGAACCGACGGCGATGATCGGTTCCGGGCGCAGGCCGTTGTCGAACGGCATCCACGCTGTCAGCAGGACCATTCCCGCCGCCCAATTCGCCGCCTTGCTGCCGGCGACCGCGGGCCCCAGGCGGGGCAGCACCTCACGCGAAAGTAGCAGCCAGCACACGATTCCCGCGATCAGGTCCGGCAGCCGCATCCACAGGCTGGCGTCGCTGACGTGGGTCATCAACGCCAGCAGGTTGTAATACCAGCCGAACGGGTCCTCCGGGCTGCCGAACCAGCGGAAGTAGTTCGACATGTAGCCGGCGTGGTCGGCGACCCGGGCCATGCCCAGGATGTAGCCGTCGTCGGATGAGTTGGCCCCGATCACGTGCCACAGCAGGAACCCGAAGATGACCGTGACGTCGGCCAGGGTGAAGGTGCGCCAGTTCTTCGGGATGAGCCGGCGCATCCGGTGACCGTCCAGCTGGTCGAGGCGCCACAACGCGATCAGCGCGACGATCGTGGCCACGATGGCGAGCACCATCGCGGTCAGCTTCAAAGTCGTTGGGGTGGTGGAGAACCGGGTGTCGATGGTGGCCGACAGTTTGAGACCCGGCGGCGCGGGGCCGGTGAGATCGGTGAACACCCCGACGATCTGCGGCCGCAGGTTCGGGTCGGGGAAACCGCCGCCGATCGGCCTGCCGGCCGAATCACTGAGTCCGACGAAGGTGGCGTATGCGCCGGCTTTTGTCGAGGTGATCTCGATGCGCTGACATTGCGGCCCCGCCACCTGGTCGCGGGGCGCGCTGGCTATCACCACATTGCGGTCGGTGACGTCGACGCGCTTGGCGTTGACGACGACGAACAACGCGTTCAGCGCGGCGTCCTTGCCCTTCTTGGGCGCCGTGCTCAGGACCGCCCCACCTTCGGGCGGCAGGGAGCCCACCACCGAGCAGGGCACGGTTGCCGTCACGTCCACCGGCGTCAGCGAAATCAACGGAGCCGTCACGCTGTTCAGTTGGCCGCCCTGCGGCCAGTTGAGGGTGGCGGTGGTCTGCACGACGGGCAGCAACGGCGTCGCGACCGACAGGACGAAGCCGATCAGCCCGGCGATCGTCGCGACCCAGCGCGCCGCTCGCACGTCTTGACGGGCGGTCACCGTGCCTTCGCGGTTGTTCACGGTCGTGACGCTCATGGCAGTGCCCGAATCGGTCCCTGCCGGCTCCAGCCGTGCACTGTCATCACACCCTGTTCGATTGCGGCGTCGGGCGCCTGATCAGCCGGCACCAGCCGGAAGTACTGCTCCACGGAGCCCCAGTCGCGATACCAGTCGCCGCGAAGATACGTCGAGACCGTCGAGGTGCGCAGCATCGCCTGAGTGACCAGGAACGGGCCGCCGGCCTCGCTGGCCTGCCACCCGTTCGACGACGACGCCGTCTGCTTGTGATCGGGCAGGATGCGGTACTGCGGAAGTTCGGCCACGCCAAGGTGTTCGGAGAACGGGTGCTGGCACGGGAAGTTCGCGGCGGTCGCGATGTCCATCAGCACGGGCGTGCGCGACCCGATCAGCTGCTGCAGGGTTTGCAGCACCGGCACCCGCGGCGGCGTGAACGCGAACCACTGATCCGAGCTCAGGTTCGGGTCGTAGGCGACGATGCGCGCCACGTTGGCCTCGGGCGGCGCCCACGTCAGCGGGAATCGCAGGTTGCGCCACGCCGGCTCGGGGCCGATGTCGATCGGCTGCACCTCGGCCAGCGGCTGGGTGGTGCCGTCGGGGCGGGTCACTCCCCACTGCAATTTCAGCGATTGCCCGTAGGTGAAGGTGCCGTCCTCCTTGTACGACCAGATCGCGCCGGACGCCGACACCACGACGATCGGCCGGTCCGGGGTCCGCGGAGGCAGCTGGTACCACGCCGACGTCGCCGTGGCGGCCAGGGAATTCTCGCCGTAGCTGCCCATCACCGGGGTGCGGGCCGGGTCGAGGCCGAACGGCAGCGCCGCGTGGGAGCCGTTGACGCCGGCGGCGCCCTTCCCGCCGGCCGTGCCCGCCGAGTCGCTCATCGCGGCGTTGGGCTTGTTGGGGGACGCGTCCGAATTCACCACGCCGGGCTTGGTCACCACTGGGTAGGACCTCAGGTCATCGCCCACGCCGTCGGGCTTGAAGCCGACCGGGTTGACCCCGCCGAGCGGGCCGTCGGGGCCGAAGGTCTGTCCGGGCGCCGGCGCCAGCAGGCCGGCGTTGGGGTCGGGTTCGGTCAGCACATCGTCGGCCATGGCGCAGCTGGCCGGTGAGAGCCCCGAGACCAGCGCGGCGAGGTTGGCCTTGCCGGTGGTGTAGAGCGGATAGCGGAACACGGCGCCCTTGGTCAGTGAGGCGACTTCGCCGACCACCATGATGCTCGCGACCACCAGCAGCGGGGTCGACGCCAGCACCCGGTTGCGCCGGTTGTCCTGGACTTCGGTGTGACCGGCGTAGTCCATGCGGAAGTGCTGCCACGCGGCCAGCAACCCGGTGAGGATCGACAGCGCCAGGAACATCGTCGTCACCGGGTGGCTCGCGATCACCGGCTGGATGTCGTACCACGGCACCCCGTAGTTGCCGACGTAGAACCAGCCATTGACCCCCGAGGTCGCCACCGCCACCACGAACAGCAACGCGGTGACGTACAGCGTCAGGTTGCGGCGGTTGTGCAGGCCGATCCGCGAAAGCGCGAACGCGGTGACCGCGCCCAGCGCCCCGGCCAGTCCGGCGAAGGCGCCGAACTGGACCGCCCACTTCGTCGGCGTGAACGTCAGGAGCAGCAGGCCGATGGCGGTGGTGCCGATCAGCCGCCAGGCCGGGCCGCTGGCCACGCCGGGCACCCGCCCCCGCCGCAGCAGGATGACCAACATCCCGAACAGGCACAGCAGCAACACCAGCACCGCGAATCGCCTCGCCATGGACCCATCGGGGTTGGACTCCACCGTGAGGAAGTAGTAGCGCAGCCAGTCCTGGTACCACGCGATCGTCGGCCCGACCTTGTACTTGATGCGCGCCGACTCGGCGACGTTGGCAAGAGTCTGACCGTGGAACACCACGACGGTGATCAGCGACAGCGACGCCGCCAGCACCGCCAGCGGCGCGAGCAACCCGTCGGTCGCCCGGCGGCGCCGGATGGTCCGGGCGATGGCCCGCGAACCGGTCAGCAGCGCGGCGACGGCGATCAGGCCCTGCGGCGCCAGCGTCACGGTGAGCATCGCGACGAAGATGGCGACCGCGGCCGGCGCCAGGCGTTGCAGCGCGATCGCCCGCTCCACCAGCATCCAGGTGACCAGCACGCCCAAGGCGATCAGCGGCTCGGGCCGCAGCCCGTTGTTGAACGGCAGCCAGGCGGCCAGGAACACCGCGCCCGCGGTGAACACCGCCACCCGGTTGGCGGCCAGGCCCCCCTTGCCGGGGCCCAGCCTGCGCAGGACCCAGTGGCTGATGACCAGCCAGCACGCGACTCCGGCCAGCGTGGCGGGCAGCCGCATCCACACCCCGGCGGTGCTCACCGACGCCAGCTTGGACAAGACCCCGAGGTACCAGTCGAACGGCGCGTCCGTCGTACCGAAATAGCGGTAGTAATCGACGATGTAGCCGGCCTTCGCCGAGACGCGCGCGATGGTCAGGTTGTAGCCGTCGTCCGACGAGGTGGCGCCGATGACATGCCAGACCAACAGCGTCGCGATCACCCCGACATCGGCGATCCAGGTTGCCAGCCCGACGCGGCGCCAGGAACTCCACCGCGCCCGGGGGCGGTAGCGGGAGAGCCACGCGATCGGTGACCGCCAGTTGACCAGCGTGCCGCCGCCGCGGCTGCGCCGGTCCAGTGCGGCGAGCGCGATAACGGCGGTCAGCACGGCCAGGGCACCGACGGCCATCGCGAGCTGCTTGAGGGCGGTCGGGGCGGTGATGAAACGGGTGTCGATGTCGATGCGGGCCGACAGCCCCGGCTGGGCCGGCACCTTCAGGTCCGTGAAGATGCCGCCGACCTGCGGCTTTTTCTCCGAGGGCAGGGTTCCCGAGGCGCCAGGCATGCCCACGAAGTCGGCACCAACCGCGCCGGCGTTGGCCCAGGCGTGCAGCGCACTGCAGGCCCCGCCGGCGACCGCCGCCCGCGGCGCGGCCGCGGCCACGGTGTCGCGGAACGCGACGACCACCAGGTCCTTGTCGGCCCGCACGAACAGCCCGTCCTTGCCGGCATCGACGCCGCCGGCGGGCAGGGTCGAGACCACCAGGCCGCCGCCGGCGGGCAGGGTCGCGATCGCCGCGCACGGAATGGAGATGTCGAGCGCGCGGGGCGCCCCGGAGACCAGGGGTGCGGTGATCTGGGTGACGTGCCCGTCCGCGACGCCCTGCGGCCACAGCACCGTCGCGGTGGTCTGCTTGACCGGAAGCAACGGGACGAGCGCGCACAACAGCAGTCCGACGATGCCAGCGACGGCCGCCACGAACCGCGGGATCCGCTGCGATCGCTGATAACCGTCGTGGGGCACGAGGCTCGATCGTAAGCGAAGCCGCTTTGTCCGCGGAGGACGCGGGGCCGCGCGGGACCGCGCGGCGTCAGCGGGGCAGCCGGGCGGCCAGGGTGTTCACGCCAGGCCCGGCGAGGTCGGCGAGCGCCGCCGGCCGGCCGGACATCGCCATCAGCAGCGCCTCGCCGGGCCCGGTGACTTCCGTTCCGCGGCCGTGTTCCCAATCGAGGTCGGTGGCGCGCAGGTGCAGCCCCCGGATTCGGCGTCCGGCCCCCAGCCGCGGGTTGCCCGGCACCAGATCGAGGACGCGCTCGAGTCGATCGGCAGGGACGACGCGGGGCCGGTTCAGCGCGCGGCGGATGTCTTGGTGATGGATCGTGCCGTCCACGAGCGCGATCATTCCGCCGAAACCCGCTGTCAGCCCCTGTGGTTGGAGATGGCCCCGCAGAAAGTCGAGCAGCTGATCTGGACTCCGGTCGGCGAACTCGTCGACGCCCACCTGGTTGGCACGGACGACCCAGCCCTTCGCGAAGCGTCTCATCAGCCCCAGCGGACCGAGCTCCTCGTAGCTGATGGTATGCGCGACAACGTCTTTGACCGTCCAGCGGGTACACAGGCTGGGCGCCTTCCACTGCTCGGGCGTCAGGGTGGCCAGGAACTCTGCGAGGTCGGCCCGCTCGTCGCAGGCCATGCTCATCAGGCTTGCCGTCATTGCCGGTCCCGAGCGGGCAGCAGGCGGGCATAGCGATCCAGGTAGAGCGGCCAGCCCGCCTCGCCGTCGACGCCGTCCGCGACGGACTGCCAGCCGGGACCGTGGCGATCGAGGTGACGGTGTTCGAGGTCAACCCGGGTGCGCTCACCGGGCTCAGCGGTGAACCGCACCTCGACTTCGCTGGTCTTCGACTGGTCGGACTCCACTTGCCAGGTCGGGCCGATATCCCAGCTGAACACCAGGCGGTGCGGCGGCTCGTAGACCAGGATCCGGGCCCAGCGACACACGCTGCCGTCAATGCCGCGGTCATAGATGTGCCCCCCGACCCGCGGCTCGAAGATCGTCTCGGCGATCGGAACCGCGAGCAGGTTGTGCTCCCGCGGTTTGAAGTCGCCGAATTGTTCGGTGAAGACCGTGAAGGCCCGCTCGATCGGCGCGTTGACGACGATGGTGTGGGCGACGCTCGAAATCCGTTGATTCACCTGCTTTCTCCTTTGCTCTCGTCGATTTTCTGGGCGTAGCCGGCCAGGGCCTGCGTCCAGAACCGGTCCAGGTCGGCGCGCAACGCCTGCAGCCCGGTGTGGTCGAGTTGGTACATGCGTCGCGTACCTGCGGCACGGTCACGCACCAGCCCCGCGGACTTGAGCACTTTGAGGTGTTGTGACACCGCCGGCCGGCTGACGGGCAGGTCGCGGGCCAACTCGCCGACCGCCGACGGGCCGTGAGCGAGGCGTTCCACGATGGCCCGCCGCGTCCCGTCGGCCAGGGCCAGCCATACGTCACCGTTTTGGTAAGTGGTCACGAACGGTAAGCGTAGACTTACGGATAATCGCGGGCAAGACCCGTCGAGAAAGCGGTCGCTAGCTCTTGCGCAGCGGCGCGGGGCTCCACAGGCCGCCGCGCGTGGCCGTACCCAGCTGCAGGCGGGCGGGCTGTGCGCCGGCGACATATGGCGTCAACCGTTGCAGGGAGCCCCAGTCGCGTGACCAGTCGTCCTTCAGATAGGTCGCCATCGTGGTCGCCTTCAGCAACAGCTCGGTGACGCCGAGCGGGCCGCCGCCGTTGTTGTCCATCACCGGCGAGTTGGCTTCGGCGCCGAAACGGTCTGGCAGGATCCGCCATTTCGGCGTCTCGTCGACGCCGTTTTGATGGCTGAACGGGCGCTGGCAGGGAAACGCCAGGCCGACCAGCCAGTCCAGGAACACCGGGTCCTTCGAGCCGACGACGTCCTGCAGTGTGCGCAGCTGCGGGATGCGCGGCGGGGTGAGCGCGATCCAGTGCTGCGGCGCCAGGTCTTCGTCGTCGGCGACCAGCCGGATCTGGGTGGCGTCGGCGGGGATCGCCGACAGCGGCAACCGCAGGTTGCGCCACGCCGGGGAGGCGCCCACGTCGGAGAACTGGAACGACCCGCCGGGATGCCCACCCGCCGCCTCCGCATCGGTGGCCCACTGGACCTGCACCTCACGGGGGTCGAAGCGGCCGGCCGCGCTCACCACCAGCAGTGGCCGCGCCTGGTCGCGGGCGGGAAGGCGGTACCAGCCCGACCGCAGGTGGGCGGGCACCTGGATGCCAGGACGCCAGCTGCCCAGGACCGGCGTGCGAGAGGGATCCAGGTTGTAGGGCAGCTGGGCCACCGATCCGTTGATTCCCGGCGCCGGATTGGTGCCTCCCTCGGTGCCGGCCTCGGCGCCGGTGACGAGCCTGTCGTCGTTGATGAAGCTGCGGTCGCCCGGACGCTCCATCACCGGATCGGCGCGGACGTCGGCGGGAATCCCGTTGGGCGTGAACGCTTCCGACAGGCCCGCGCCCAGGGCGTCGCCCAGCGAGGCGCTCACCGGCGACAGCGCAGCCGCGCTGGGGTCCTGTTCCACCAGGACGTCCTCGGCCAGGCCGCAGGACTTGCCCATCAGCGCCTGCAGGTTCGAGCGGCCCACCGACCAGGCGGGGTATTGGTCGGTCATCGCCAGGGTCAGCGACGCCACCTCGAACACCACCAGCAGCCAGGTCGCGATTGCCAACGGGGACTGGATGATTCCGGCGAATCGTGCACCCAGGCGGGTTTTGGGTGCGCCGTTTTCGGGATCGACGAAGTGGAACCACGCGGCCAGCAGCAGCACCACGACCGTCAGCGCGAGCAGCGCGGTGGCAAAGGCGTAGTGCCAGGCGGGGAACGAATTCGACCATGGCACACCGAAATTGGAGACATACCACCAGCCGTTGACGCTGGCGAAGGACAGGGCCATGAGGAACAGCACCGCGGCCGCGAACATGGTGCGGTTGCGCCGCGACCGCATCGCCACGGAGGTCACGGCGACGGCGGCCAGCGCGCCCAGCGGCCCGGCCAGTCCCGCGAAGACCCCATAGTGGTGGGTCCACTTGGTGGGCGTGAACATCATCGCGATGAAGGAGATGATCGTGATCCCGACGATGCGGCGGCTCGGCCCGGCGGCCGTGCCCGGAATTCGGCCCTTGCGCAACGACATTGCGACCGTGATCGCGAGAGCCAGGACCAGGGCCAGCACGGCGAAGCGGCGGGCGACCGAGCCGTCGGGACTGGCCATGAACAGGCGCTCGTAGCGGATGTGTTCGTCGAACCAACTCAGGCTGGGGCCGACGGCCCGCTTGAGCATGCTGGCCTGGATCTCGCCCGCCAGGGTCTGATCGCGGAAGATCAGGATGGCGGTGACCGTGACCGCCGCGAACAGGGGCGCCACCAACGGCAGTGCGCCGAATCGTTTGGACCTGCGGTGCAGGATGGTCCGCAACGGCCCGATAGCCACCAGCAGGGCGCCGATCGAGGCGATGCCGGTCGGCCCGGAGAACAGCGTCAGGGCGCCGATGATGCAGGCGACCGCGACCGGCAGCAGCCGGCTGGTGGCCACCGCGCGCTCCACCGAGCACCAGGTCAGCAGGATGCCCAGCGCGATGATCGGCTCGGGGCGCAGCCCGTTGTTGAGCGGCAACCACACGGCCAGGAACATGCCGGCCGCGGTCCACGCCGCGCCGCGGTTCTGTTTGACGGCGTGCCCCAAGCGGGGCATCACCTCACGGCTGATCACCCACCAGCAGGTCAGCGCCATGGCCAGGGTGGGCAACCGCATCCAGATGCTGGCGGTGCTGACATGCGCCCACACCGCGAGCAGGTCGTAGTACCAGCCGAAGGGCGCCTCCGGCGTGCCGAACCAGCGGTAGTAGTTGGCCATGTAGCCGGCGTGCTCGGATACCCGGGCCATGGTCAGGATGTAGCCGTCGTCGGAGGTGTTGGCGCCGACGAATTGCCAGCACACCAGGACGGCGATGACCAAGGCGTCCAGCCCGCCGATCGACCACCAACGCGACGGCAGGAAGCGGCGATGCCGGGTGCCGTCCGCGGTGTCGAGCAGGTGCAGCGCGGCCAGGGCGGCGGCCGTCAGCACGACCCCGAGGATCATCGCCGCCATCTTCAATTCGGTAGGGCTGCTGCTGTAGCGCGTATCGATGGTCGCCGAGAAGCTCAGGCCGGGCGGCGTCGGCCCGCTCAGGTCGGTGAAGACGCCAACGATCTGCGGACGGAAGTCATAGCCGCTCTTCTCGCCACGCAGCGGCGAGCCGGGGTGCTCGGCGTTGGGTCCCTGCGTCAGGCCGACGAATTCGGCGGTGACCTTCTCGGCGTGCGCGGTGAAGGTGAGCCGCTGGCAGGCCGGGCTGAGCACCTGGCTCAGCGGGGCGGTCACCACCGCGACGTTGCGCACCACCACCACCAGGTAGTCGTTGGCGCGCTGGATGAGCAGCCCGCGGTCGACGGCCTTGGGGGCCTGCTTGGGCACGGTGGACAACAGCACCGTCTTGCCGGCGTTCCGCGGGCCGGCCAGCCCGGCGGCGGCCTGACACGGCACGGTGATGTTCAAGTCGGTCGCCACGTAACCGATCAGGGGGGCGTCGACGCTTTCGAACGTGCCGTTTTGCGGCCAGTTCAGCTGGGCGGTGGTCTGGTTGACCGGCAGCAGTGGGGTGGCGATGGCCAGTAAAGCCCCGAGCAGCCCGGCGACGATAGCAACCCACCGAGCGATCCGGTGGTTCGCTCCCGTGTCGGTCACGGTGCTAGATGCTAGTTCTTCGACGTGGGGCGGCCCCTTTTGAGGCACGGTGTCGGTGCTCATCAGCGGCCCGGCACCGGCTTGCGGATGGCCAGCACGAACGGGCCGGCAGTTTGGACGACGAACTGCGGGCTGTCGAAAAGGGCGGCCCGCAGGTCAACGGTGTAGCGGCGGACGTTGGGCTGGTTGGGATACACGTCCTCGGCGAGCCGCAGCGTGTAGTTGCCGTTCGCGCCGCGGCGCATCAGGAACACCGTGGGCGGCGGCCAGGGGCAGGTGTCCAGCGCGCGCAGCAGCTCGTCGGCGGACTTGAGTTTGGACCACTTGTCGATCTGGGCGGCCCGCAGGTCGAACTGCGCCAGCGGGTTGGCGTAATGCGACGTCAATCCCTGGAATCCCCAATAGGGATAGAAGGACAGGAAGCTGTAGTCGGCGGTCATCACGACCGTCTGGTCGCGGGGCCGGCCGGTCACGGTCACGATGGCGTGGTCGATGTCGGGGTAGAACTTCTCCGAGCTGGGCGGTCGCCGGTCGCCGCGCTGGCCGTTGCCGTCGGTGTCGGTGTAGGCGACGGTGAGGTCCGGGCGCAGCACGTCGGGGATGTCCTGGCTGAACGCGATCGCGGCGGCCAGCCCGACGGCGCCGGCGAGGGGCAGGACGGCCCGTCCGCGCGCGGAGAGCGCGCGCACCGCCTCGACGAAGCCGAACGCCCCCGCGGCGACCAGCAGCACGGTCAGGGTGGGTTGCAGCCGGAACGACAGCAGCGTGGTGCGCGCCAGCGTGGTCAGCATCGACAGCAGCGACCACAGGTAGATGGCCAGCACGCCGATGGCCAGGGCACCGGCCCGCACCGACGACCGGGCACGCACCACCAGCCACAGCGCACCCAGCAGGCAGATCGCGCCCAGCAGCGAGAACTGCAGCATCGGGAAGGTCAGGACGGCGCCGTCGGACGGCAGGTAGTGCGCCGCGCTGCCGGAGTTGCTGACCGGGCTGCGGACCGCCCGCAACAGGAAAGGAAGCCAGGTGGTGCTGCCGATGGCGGCGGCGATGACGGCGATCACGGCCAGCCGGCGCAGCGGGTCGAGCGCCGCCCCGAACCCTCCTTGTCGCCAGCGCGCCCCGGCCAGGGCGAGGCCCATCACCGCGAACGTGAAGGCGATGAAGCCGAACAGCAGCAGGTACCAGGTGGCGGTGAACCCCAGGAAGAGTCCGGCGGCGATGACGGCGGCCCACCCGCTTCTGGCGTCGGGCGATGGTGTCTCTTGCCCGTCGAGCGTCACGCCAGCGTGCCCGTCGGCGCCTTGCGTCACGCTGGCGTGACGCTCGCGCTCGCCGGCACGCAGGCCCGACCAGGCCAGCACCAGCACCGGCGGCAGCAGCACGGTGATCATCGCCGCGTACGGTTCGGGCGAGCCGTAGGCCAGCGTCGCCGCCGCCGTCGCGGTGGTGACGATCAGCGCGTACTCGAACCGGACCATCCGCCACCACAACACCAGGGCGACGGCCACGGCGATCGTGATGGAGGTGACGGCCCACGGCTTGTAGATCTCCCAGGCCGGCGTCCCGCTCAGCGTCGCGGCCCGCCCGCCGATCCAGAACCAGCCCGGCGGGTAGAACGGCGGCAGTCCAAGGTAGGTCATGTCGCGCAGGGCGGGGCTGTCGGCCAGCCGGGTCAGGTACTCGGTGCGGAACTGCTGGTCGACGGAGATGCCGAACAGATACAGCTTGGTCGCGCCCAGCGGCATGCCCAGGGTCACGACGGTGAACGCCGACACGAACACCAGCCCGCCCAGCCGCGCCGGCCACCGCCACCGCCGCCACGCCCAACCCGCGGCGATCAGGCCGGCCAGGCAGCCGACCTGGCCCACGGTGGTCAGCGCGTGCAGCTGATTCGACGACGGGAAGGCCGGCCACTGGACGCCGGAGATGGCGACGAGCGAGACCGCCGCGACGACGACGGCCACCGCCACCGCCACGAACATCTGGCCGAGGCTGGCCAGTGCGTTACGCATGATCAAATGGGCAGCTTGCGGAAGATGGGCCGGGGGATGTGTCGCAACACCATCATCACGTATCGAAATGCTCCTGGCGCCCAAACCAATTCCTTACCCTTAGCGGCCGAGGTGACCGCAAGGTTGGCGACGTACTCCTTGTCGACGGTCAGCGGCGCTTCCTTGACGTGCGCGCTCATCCGGGTGCGGACCTGGCCCGGGCGGATCACCAGGACGCGAACCCCGTACTCGCGCAACGCTTCTCCGAGACCCAGATAGAAGCCGTCCAGCCCCGCCTTCGTGGAGCCGTAGACGAAGTTGGACCGCCGCACCCGCTCCCCGGCGGCCGAGCTCATCGCGATGATTTGGCCGAAGCCCTGCGCGCGCATCTTTTCGCCGAGTAGAACCCCCACCGAAACCGCTGCGGTGTAGTTGATTTCGGCGGCCAGGACGGCCTTGCGCTGATCCTGCCACAGCTCCTCGGCGTCCCCGAGGATGCCGAAGGCGACGATCGCCACGTCGACGTCACCGTGGGCGAAGGCCGCATCGATCGTCTTGGGATGGCTGTCGGCGTCGGTGGCCTCGAAGTCGATCAGCTCCACCGACCGCGCGCCGGCCGCCTTCATCTGGGCGACGGCCGCGTCGCGACCCGGGTCACCGGGCATGGCGGCCAGCACGATACGGGCGTGCGCGTTCTGCAGGTAGCGCTCACAGATGGCCAGCCCGATCTCGGAGGTACCGCCGAGCAGCAGGATGGTCTGCGGATTTCCCACGGCGTCCAGCACCATTTACAACAGCTCCAAACGTCGGGCCATGTCGGAGGCGAATACCCCGGCGGGATCCACCTTGCGGCGCACCGCGATCCATTCGTCGATGCGCGGGTACATGGCGTGGAAGGTCTCGGCGCTCGCGCGGGAATCCTTGGCGGTATACACCCGGCCGCCGAATTCCAGTACGCGCCGGTCGAGTTCGTTGAGAAACTCGTTGATGCCGGGCTTGTTGGGGAAGTCCATCGCGACGTTCCATCCGGCCATCGGGAAGCTCAGCGGCGCGCGGTTGCCCGGGCCGAAGAGTTTGAACACGTTCAACGCCGAGTAATGGCCGCGGGTCTGGATCCAGCGGATGATGGCCTTGAACTCGTCCATCGCGTCCGGCGGGACCAGGAACTGGTGTTGCGCGAAACCCGTTGGGCCATAAGCATTGTTCCAGCCGCTGACCAGGTCGAGCATGTGGTAGAACTGCGACAGGTTCATGATCTTGCCGGTGTAGGTCCCGCCCAGCCGGTAGTACACCTCGCCGATGGCCATGAAGGAGAGCTTGTTCATCGCGCTGACCGGAAAGATGTTCGGCACCGTCAATAGCTGGGGGGCATCGAATTTCAGCGGATTCTTGGCCAGCTTCGCCGGCAGTTGGTCCAGCTTGGCCAGGCTGCCGCGGCTGACCGCGGCCCGGCCGAGTTTGGGTGGCGGGCTGATCAAGTCGAACCAGGCGCTGGAGTAGGTGTAGTTGGCCTCGCTGCCGTCGAGGTGAATGGCGACCGTTTCGTCGAGGTCCTTGGTGGCGACGCCGTCGGCGATGAAGTACGCCGTCTCCGTCGGCGTCATCTCGATGGTTGCGCGCAGCACGATCCCGGTCAGGCCGTTGCCGCCGACGGTGACCCAGAACAGTTCGGCGTCCTCACCGTCTGGGGTGATGGTGCGGACGGTGCCGTCGGCCATGAGCAGGTCCATCGAGCGGACGTGGTTGCCGAAGCTGCCCGCGCTGTGGTGGTTCTTGCCGTGGATGTCGCAGGCGATCGCGCCGCCGACCGTGACCTGGCGCGTGCCCGGCAATACCGGCACCCACAACCCGAACGGCAGCGCCGCCTTCATCAGCTGGTCCAGGCTGACCCCGGCGTCGACGTCGACCAGCCGGGTGTCGGCGCTGATCGAGTGGATGCGATTCAGCCCCGTCATGTCGATCACCAGGCCGCCGCCGTTTTGGGCGTTGTCGCCGTAGGACCGGCCCAGGCCGCGCGCGATGACGCCCCGCCCGTGTGGGCCACCGGATTCGGCTACCCGGGCGACGGCCTTGGCGATCACCTCGGGATCGCGGGTGGAGAGCACTTCGGCCACCGACGGCGCGGTGCGGCCGAAGCCCATCAGCCGGGTGGTGGTGGTTCCAACGTCGGTGCTCAACATCGTCAAAGAGGGTACCGCTTGCGCAAGTGGCTCAGCGGATGCGGAAGATAACGGCTCGCTGCACGATGAAGTTGATGACCGTCGCGGTGCCCTGCGCGATCACGAACGCGACGGGGATGGCCCACCCGCGGTAGTGCAAAAGCGCCAGGCACAGGTGGTTGAGCCCGACCTGGACGGCGAAGGTGATGCCGTAGAGGATCATGACCGCGACGAAGCGGGCGGTGCTGGGGGCCGCCTGGAACGTCCACCGGCGGTTGATCAGGTAGGCGGTGATGGTGCCGACGACGAAGCTGGCGGCCTTGGCCAGGTCGACCTGGACGCCAACCGCTTTGTACAGGGCCAGGTACAGGCTGAAGTCCACGATCCCCGCCAGGCCGCCGGTGACGACGAAGCGCACCACCTGTGTCGTCAGGCTCAGCTGCGGGCTGGGCGGAGCAGCATCGGGCGGCGGGGCAACCATCGGGGGGAGTCTAACCGGGCCTATGGGCCGCGCCGGGGACGCTACGGGACGCTTTAGCGGGGCAGCTTGACCGCTATCAGCTCGACCTGGTCCTCGCCCTGCGGCGTCGAGTAGGTCACCGTGTCGCCCGCCTTGTGTCCGGCCAGGGCCTGGGCCAGGGGGCTGCGCGCGGTCAGCGTCTCACCTTCCCGGCCCACCGGAGTCTCTTCCACGATCGAGATCACGTGCATGGTGACCACTTCACCGTCGGAGAACCGCAGGGTCACCTCGGTGCCACCGGGCAGCGTCTCGGATGATGCGTCGGGCTCCGACGGCCCGGTCCGCAGCCGGCGGTCCAGCTCGTTGATCCGGTCGCTGAGCCCCACCAGCTCCTCGGCGCGCTGGATCGCCTCGGCGGCGTCGCCGTGATCGCCCACCATGCCGCGGTCGTTGCGGACCTCGACCTCGAGGCGGTCCCGCCGCTGCCGCAGCCGCTCCAGCTCCGCGGCCAGGTTCTCCCGCGCCGCGTCCGCAGCGGATTGCGCCTTCTTGCTCACGTCGGACCTTTCGCCCAGTTTGCTCGGGTGGCGTTCCAGTGTCGCACCACGACGGGGGCGGCCGCCACTGTTATTGAACAAGCGGCAATTTTGCTCAGTGGCTGGTCGAGCCCGATTCGGAGTTGGTGGTGAGCGGCGGCGCGCCGTTTTCGTCGTCGTAGTCGTCGACGGTGCCTCGCAGGGCGTCGAAGATCGCGCGGCCCTGGGCGACCAGACCGCTGGCCACCTCGGTGAGCCCCTCGGCGCCGTTGAGGACGGTCACGTTCGCGTTGGCGAGCCCCCGCGCCGCCTTCTCGACGATCTCGGGCAGCTGATCGATCAGTGCCTTGTCCAGCGCGACGCGGTTGTGCGAGGCCGCCGCCTCGGCCTGGATCTTCATCTTCTCCGCGTCTGCCACCGCCAGGATCCGCACGCGTTCGGCTTCGGCCTCGGCGGGCTTGACCACCTCGGCGACCAGCTCCTGCTGGCGCAGCTCGGCGGCGCGCTGGGCCAGCTCGGTGCGCATCTGCAGCACCTCGCGCTGGGCCTCGGCCTCGGCCAGCGGGCCGGCCTGGGCCGCCTCCGCCTGCGCCTTGTCGACCTCGGCCTTGTACTGCGCCTTGACGATCGCGGTCTCGCGGGCGAATTCGGCCTGCTTGCGCTGCGACTCCTGCTCGGCTTCGGCGGCCGCCTGATTGGCCTGGGCCTGGGCGATCTGCGCCTGCTGCTGGATGGCCGCGTTGTGCGGCGCCGACATCGCGTTGATGTAGCCCAGGCCGTCGTCGTCGATGGACTGGATCTGCAGCGCGTCGACCGTGAGGCCGATCCGGGCCATCTCCTCCTTGGAGCCGTCGAGGACCTCGGTCGCCAGCTTCTGGCGTTCCCGGATGATCTGCTCGACGGTCATCGACCCGATGATCGACCTCAGGTGGCCGGCGAAGATGCGCCCGGTCAGCACGGACATCTGATCCTGTTCGGACAGGAATCGCTGGGCGGCGCTGGTGATGCTCTCGGTGTCGTTGCCGACCTTGAAGGCGATCACCGCCCGGACGTTGAGCGTGATGCCCTGCTGCGTCACGCATTTCTCGGCCACCTCGGCCTCACACATCGCCAGCGTGAGGAAGCGGGCCTTGCGGAAGAACGGCATGATGAAGGCGCCGTGGCCGGTCACGACGCGGAACGGGGCGTTGCTCTTGCTTCGCCCGCCCGAGACCAGCATCGCCTCGTCGGGGGCGGGCACTTTGTAACCGAGCATGGGGTCTCCTTTTGGTTTCGCTGTTGTATCCCGGCCAATCCGGGTCGTCAATTCAGATCAGGCGAGGCCGTGCCAGGGTTCGACGACCACCGTCCGGGCGCCCCTGACCTCGACCACCAGCACCTGAGCACCCTTCGGCAGGGGATCGTCGGACCACGCCAGAAACGCTTCCTTGGCGCCCCGCACGCTGACCAGCACCTCGCCGGCGCCATGGTCGCCGCGGGTTGCCACGGTCAACGTCCCAACGCAGCCGATTGCCGAGGCGTCGCTCACGAACGCATACTGCCGCATCGGCATTGCCGACGTCGTGTTTCGTTTAAACGGGTCCCGCCGTGAGGGTGACGACGTTGTTGCGGCTCTCCCGCGCCTTGATGCGGGACACCCAGACGCGGCCGCCGGTCGCCCGCGCGACGATGCCTTCGACCGTCTCGAACGTCCAGGCGGCGGTGCCCGCCATCCCGGTGTCGTCCATGATCCGCAGGTCGATGACGCCCCGGTCGGCCAGCACCTCGAACAGGTCGCGCTGCGGGTCGTCGACGGCGATCAGCGTGGTGTGGTCGAACTGGCCCCGCAGCGCCGTCTTGACGCGGTCCAGGGTGTTCTCGTCGATCACCGCGTCGGTGCCGGCTTCGGTTTCGGCGCAGGCGAACTCGATGTCGAAGGCCCGCTCGTAGCCGTGCAGGAAGAAGCGCTTGCCCTGGTTGGCCCACGAGCGGTGGCAGCAGGGCAGGTTGTCGAACAACCTGCGCAGGTGGAACCTGGCCGTGCGGCCCAGCGGCGCGTCGGCGCGGTGGATGGTGGCCACGCGGGCCCCATCGGCGAAAGCGGTGTTACGCATGGGCTGAGCGTCCGGCGCCGGCCTTGCGGGATCCTCAACGAATTCTTGGAGGGTGATCGCGGCCTATCGTGGTGGTTATGAACGTCGGTCGCATAACGAGGTCGACGAGCGCCGCGGCCATGCTGGCCGTCGTCGCGCTGCTTGCTGCGGCACCGGCCGTCGCCGACCCGTCCGACGACGCCTTCCTGGGCGCCCTTGCGGACAACGGGATCATGATGAGCGATCCGCGCGCCGCGATCTCGATGGCCCGGAGTGTGTGCGCGGGACTCGACAGAAACCAGAAGTCCAGCGTGCTGGCGATGAAGGTGATGAAGGGTGCCAGTCTCTCGGCGCGACAAGCCGGATTCTTCGTCGGCGCTTCCGTGTCCGCCTATTGCCCGCAATACAAAGGGCAGATTGACGGTTCGTTGGACTGGCTGAATCCGCTGCCGCCCCTGATGTGAGCTACCTCGATTGCCCGGCTAAACCCAGTACGGAACCCGGGCGCGGTATTGGCGCATCGCCAACGCCGCCAGCACCCAACCGACGGCGGTCAGCGCCGCCACCACGGCCCAGTGCCGCAGCTCCTGGTGGGCGCCCAGCAGTGGGGCGCGGACGATATCGAGATAGTGCAGCAGCGGGTTGAGTTCGACGATGCGCGACCAGCGTCCGGCACCCTGCTGGCGCAAGGTGTCGTCGTTCCAGATGATCGGCGTCATGAAGAACAGCAACTGCACGACCGAGAACAGCAGCGGACCGATGTCGCGGTAGCGGGTGGCCAGGATGCCGAAACACAGTGACACCCAGATGCAATTGAGCACGATCAGGCCCAGCGCCGGAATGACCGACAGGTCCGCCCACGACCACGGCTTGGGATAGATCATCGCGATGACGGCGTAGATGACGATGTTGTGCGCGAACAAGATCACCTGCCGCCACACCAGCCGGTACACGTGCACGGACAGTGGCGTCGGTAGTTGCTTGATCAGTCCCTCGTTGGCGACGAAGACGTCGGCGCCCTCCAGGATGGCGGCGTTGATCAGGTTCCAGACGATCAGGCCCAGCGTGACGTACGGCAGGTGCACGGCGAGCTCGAGGTGAAACAGCTTGGAGTACAGGCCGCCCATCGCGACGGCGGTGGTGCCCGTCGCGATGGTGATCCAGAACGGGCCCAGCACCGAGCGGCGGTAGCGCTGCTTGATGTCCTGCCAGCCCAGGTGCAGCCATAGCTCGTGCCGGCGGAAGCCCGCGATCAGGTCGCCGCGGGCGCGGGTGAAGGTCCGCGACTGGGCGGCGGCGTCCAGAAACGTCATTTGTTTCCTCCAGGCGTGCCGAACTGCTCGCGGCGGCCCAAGCGGCGCAACCGAATCCACTCGGCCAGGCCCTTGGGGTCGCGGCGGGTCACCAGGAAATACCACCCGAATCGAACCCACTCCTGAAGCTGCAGCTTGCGCAGGCCCGGCTGCGACAGCAGGTAGCCGCGGTTGCGGTAGGTGTAGAACCGCTTGGTGGGGTCGTCGGGATATTGGGTGTGCATGCGGCCGCCCAAGATTGGCCGGAATTCCGCCGAGCCGCAGGGGTGCAGGTAGATCGCGTCCAGGCAGGTGCCGAACGCCAGGCCCGACCGCACCAGCCGCCGGTGCATCTCGACTTCGTCGCCGCGGATGAACAGCCGCAAGTCGGGAACACCGATCGCCTCGAGGGTGGCCGCCCGGAACAACGCGCCGTTGAACAGCGACGCGATCCCGGGTAGCAGGTCCTGTCCGGCCTCGGTGCGCAATTCGCTTGCCAGCCTGCGCCATACCAGTCCGCGGCGCAGTGGAAACGCCAGCCGCTCCGGGTCGTCGAGGTTGCACACCATTGGTGACACCTCGGCCAGGGCGTGCTTTTCGGCACACGCTAGCAGGGTGGCCAGCACGTGCGAGTCCTGCGGCCGCCCGTCGTCGTCGGCCAGCCAGACCCAGTCGGCCCCCTGCGCCAGCGCGTGCAGCATGCCAAGCGCGAAACCGCCTGCGCCGCCGAGGTTTCGGCGGGAGGGCAGGTAGGTGGCCGGGATCGGCTGGCCGGTCACCAGGTCGCGGACCCGGCCGTCACCGCACCCGTCATTGTCGACGACGATGAGATGGTCGGGCACCCGGGTTTGGCTGCTCAGGGCGCCCAGCGACTTGGCCAGTTCGTCGGGGCGCCGGTGGGTGACGACGACGGCGACGACGGAGTCACTCATCCCCGGATGCTCTTTGGGCCAGGGGATTGTCTGCGGCCGTCTCGGCGAGCACCTCGCGCACGTGCCGGGCCGCGTCCTCCCCTTCGTAGGCGCGCACCACGTCTTCGATGCCGCCGGACATGCGGATCACGCCGTGGTCGATCCACATCGCCGTCTTGCACAGCCGGGCGAGGAATTCGTTGGAATGGCTGGCGAACACCAGGATTCCGGACCGCTCCACCAGGCTTTGCAGCCTGGACTGGGCCTTCTTCATGAAGTCGGCGTCGACCGCGCCCAAACCCTCGTCCAGTAACAGGATTTCGGGGTCGATGCTGGTGACCACGCCCATGGCCAGCCGCACCCGCATCCCGGTGGAGTACGTGCGCAGCGGCATCGACAGGTAATCGCCCAGCTCGGTGAACTCGGCGATCTCGTCCACCTTGGCCATCATCTGCTTGCGTGTCTGCCCCAGGAACAGCCCGCGGATGATGATGTTCTCGTAGCCCGAGATCTCGGGGTCCATGCCGACACCCAGATCGAAGATGGGCGCGACGCGGCCGGTGACCTTCGCCCAGCCGCGGGTGGGTTCATAGATGCCCGAAAGCAGCCGCAGCAGAGTCGATTTCCCCGCGCCGTTGTGGCCAACCAGGCCGACGCGGTCACCTAGCTCCAGCGACATGGTGATGTCGCGCAGCGCCTCGACGACGACCACGTTGGAGCTGTTGCGGCCGATGGTGCCGCCCGCCTTGCCCAGGAAGGCTTTCTTCAGGGAGCGCGACTTCGCGTCGAAAATGGGGAATTCCACCCACGCGTTGTGCGTCTCGATGTGAGGACCCGCCACCGTGCTTCGCTTAGAGGTACTGACCGTGTCCGGACGCGCCCGGCTTGCCGACGCCGGGGGGCAACGCGCCCTGACGCATGTTCTCCAGCTGGGCTCGGGCGGCCATCTGCTGAGCGAACAGCGCGGTCTGGATGCCGTGGAACAACCCCTCCAGCCAGCCGACCAACTGGGCCTGGGCGATCCGCAATTCGGCGTCCGAAGGCGCCGTGTCCTCGTTGAACGGCAGGGTGAGGCGGTTCAGCTCCTCGCGCAGTTCCGGCGCCAGGCCCTCTTCCAGCTCGCGGATGCTGGTCGCGTGGATCTCGCGCAGGCGGTTGCGGCTGGCCTCGTCGAGCGGTGCGGCGCGCACCTCCTCGAGCAGTTGCTTGATCATCGTCCCGATGCGCATCACCTTGGCGGGTTGCTCAACCAGGTCGGTCAGGGAGCGCTCGTCGGAGTCGTCGTCCGCCACCGCCGTGATCCGCGGGTCGACGCCGCCGATGATCTCGATGCCATCGTCGTCGTTGCGGGTACTCAAACCTTCACCATCCTTTGCGGACTAAGAGTGCGGCGCCGCGCCGATTCCGCGCCATTCGTAGATTCGGGCTCCACCGTTGTCGTAGATCAGCGCCCACGACTTCGATTTATCCAGTGAGACTAGCCCGTCGGGTACGGCGAAGCCCCGGACCGTCGGCGTGCTGGTGTAGATGTACCGGATATTGAGCGCTTTAATCGCCTCGACGACCCGCGGATCGGCGTCGCCTTTGCGGGCGCCGGCCCAGAAGATGTACCGGTTGGGGCCTGGGCCCATCTGCTGCGGGTAGTCGTAGTGGGTCCACAGCGGGTGCAGGTCGGCGACGGCGTACATCCAGGCCGTGCCGTCGGTGTTGGCGTTGCCGATCACGGTGGTGTGCGCCCCGGGCAGCGTGGCCAGGTACGCCATGGCCATCAGGTCGCGTTGGTCGATCATCACCGAGTCGTACTTGTCGCCGAACAGGACCAGGTGCCGATAGAAGTAGTGCCGCGCGGTGAAGACCGTCGTCACCAGCAGCAGGATGGCCGTGGCCGCGGTCCAGGCCCGCGCGGGCAGGGGCTTGAACCCGCGGTCGGCGACCCGCTTGGCCGCAGCAACCACCACCGTCACCACCAGGAAGAGGGCGAGCCCCGCCATCGGCATTAGCAGCAGGGTGATCGCGGCCGCGATCCGGCGCGGATCCTTGTAGAAGAACTCGCCGAACGCGCCAGCCAGGGCGCCGAGCGGCCCGCCGAGCGGTGTGCCCGCGTCGAGGTTGACGAGCACGAGCAGCAGCCAGACCGCGAGCGGCCACCAGATCTTCTTGTAGGCGAAGACCAGGCCGCCGGCGATGGCCAGCGCCATGAGTCCGTATTGGTAGGGGAAGTCGTTGAGGTGCCGCGAATGCTGGAAGACGGCGTCGAACAGCCCGCGCTTCTTGCTGAGGTGGGTCAGGAAGGAGTGTCCGGCGATGATGTCTTCCTGCTGGCGGACGCTGATGAACTGCGGCAGCAGGATCAGCCCGGTCGCGACGGTGACGCCGGCGAGCGTCACCGCGTCGGGAAGTCGCCCGCGCACCGGATGCCACAACACATCCAGCAGCCACCAGGCGGCCAGGAACAGGACGACGATGAACCCGCCGGTCAGGTGGACGGACATCAGCCCAACGAAGGCGAGCACCGCCAGCGGGATGCGGTCGCGGTGGCGCAGCGCCGAGGCGATCAGCGTGAACGTCGGGACGGCGACCCCGTAGGCGGCCAGGTTGGGCATCGCGGCGACGCCGAACTCGACGTAGGGCAGGGCGGTGAACGACACCGACAACGCGGCGGCGGTGGCGGCCGCGCCGGCGGTGCGCCATTCCGCCCAATGGGGGCGCAGCAGCTTCCAGGTCAGCATCGCCGCGCTGGTCGGGAAGAGCCAGACCGAGGCGGCCACCGAGCTCAGCGTGTAGCCGGTGGTCGGCGCGGCTCCGGTGAGTTGACAGAACACCGCGGCCAAGGCGTGAAACACCGAGGGGTAGTACAGCGTCTGGTGCGTTTCGACGTTGCGCAGCTCACCCATGTGCGTGGACGATGCCTGGCCGGTGTCGAGGATGAACCGGATCTCGTTGGCGTGCCAAACGGCGTCCCAGGTGCTGGGGATGGTCTGCCAGTGGGCGGCCAGACCGCGATATGCCGCCCACATGACCAGCAGCGCCCCGAGCAGCACCCCGGCCGCCACCGTCAGCGCGGGCCAGCGGCCGATCCCGCGGGCTTCGGCCTCGGTGTCGCGGTAGCGGCCGAGCAGCAGCTGCAGCACGACCATCACCAGGCACACGGCGACCAGCGTGGCCAACGCGGTCCAGCCGTTCCAAGGGATTCCGAGGGCGCCGAACGGGATGATCGCCAGCGCGACCGCGCCGTAGGTCAGCGCCGGGCCAACCGCGACCGCGATGGGCCAACTCAGCTGACTGATTCGCGCGATGATCGATCCGGGGGCTATCAGCAAGAACAATGCGATCAGCGTTCCGAACCAAAGCCCCACTCGACTAGTATGGCTGGCCGGGTGTCCTGCCTCGGGAAGCCACCGGTTGGCCGGAACGGCTTGGACCCTTTCAAGGCACCCGCTACGGTCACAATTTCGCGGAAATGCGCAAGCTCTAAGGTGGCTGGCATGGCTTACGACGTCGCCCGGGTGCGCGGACTGCATCCGTCGCTGGGTGACGGGTGGGTGCACTTCGACGCGCCGACCGGGATGCTCATCCCCGATTCCGTCGCGACCACCGTTTCCACCGCCTTCCGGCGGTCCAGCGTCACCACGGTGGGCGCGCACCCGTCGGCGCAGCGCAGCGCCGCCATCTTGGAGGCGGCGCGCGCGGCGGTGGCCGACCTGTTCAACGTGGACCCCGCGGGTGTGGTGCTCGGGGCCGACCGCGCGATCCTGCTGTCGGCGCTGGCCGAGGCGTCGTCATCACGGGCCGGGCTGGGCTACGAGGTGATCGTCAGCCGCCTGGACGACGAAGCGAACATCGCCCCGTGGCTGCGGGCGGCGCACCGCTACGGCGCCAAGGTGAAGTGGGCCGAGATCGACATCGAGACCGGCGAGCTGCCGACCTGGCAGTGGGAGGGCCTGATCGGGAAGTCGACCCGGCTGGTGGCCGTCGCCTCGGCGTCCGCCGCGCTGGGCACGGTCACCGACCTGCGGGCGATGACCAAGCTGGTGCACGACGTCGGCGGGCTGGTCGTGGTCGACCATTCCGCGGCGGCGCCCTACCGGTTGCTCGACGTGAAGGAAACCGACGCCGACGTGGTCGCGGTGAACGCCCTGGCCTGGGGCGGCCCGCCGATCGGCGCGGTGGTGTTCCGCGATCCCGCGCTGCTCAATTCATTCGGCTCCATCTCGACCGACCCCAAGGCCACCGGCGCGGCGCGGCTCGAGATCGGCGCGCACCAGTTCGGTCTGCTCGCCGGGGTGGTCGCCAGCATCGAGTATCTGGCGGCGCTTGACGAGTCCGCCCGCGGCGGCCGGCGCGAGCGCCTGTCGGTGTCGATGCAATCGGCCGGTTTGTACATGAACCGGATCTTCGATTACCTGATGGTGGCGCTGCGTTCGCTGCCGCTGGTCATGGTGATCGGCCGTCCGGAGGTGCGGATACCCGTGCTCAGCTTCGCCCTGAACGGCGTGCCCGCCGAGCGGGTGGTGCAGCGGTTGGCCGACAACGGGATTCTGGCCGTCACGTGCGAGAACTCCCGCGCGCTCGACGTGCTGGGCGTCAACGACGTCGGCGGCGCCGTCACCATCGGGCTGGCGCACTACTCGACGACCGGCGAGGTCGACCAGTTGGTGCGGGCGCTCGCATCGTTGGGCTGACCTATGCCGGCGACCGGCCTTGGATCCGCGAGCGTAATCCCACGGCGAAAGTCCCGGCCACAAAGCGCAGCCCGCTTACGCCCGCGTAGCTTCGCTAAACCGTCAGCACGACCTTCCCGGTCACCTTGCTCGCGGTCAGCAGTTGATGCGCCTCACCGGCCTGCTGGATGGGCAGGCGGGCACCGATGATCGGTCGGACGCGGCCCTCGGCGATCATCGGCCACACCGACCCGATCACCGCCTGCACGATCTCCGTCTTGCTGTTGGGCCCAGTGACCGGCCGGGCGCGCAGCGTGGTGCCGATGACCCGGGCGCGCTTCGTCAAGAGCTTGCCGATGTTGAGCTCGCCCTTGATGCCGCCCTGCATGCCGATGATGACCAGCTGCCCGTCGGTGGCCAGGGCGTCGATGTTGCGGTCCAGGTAGGCGGCGCCCATGATGTCGAAAATCACGTCGGCGCCGCCGCTTTCCCGCAGCCGTTCGACGAAGTCCTCGTCGCGGTAGTTGATCGTGATCTCGGCGCCCAGCTCGCGGCAGAATTCCAGCTTTTCCGAAGAGCCGGCCGTCACGGCCACCCGTGCGCCCAGCGCCCGCGCGATCTGAATCGCGTGGCTCCCGATGCCGCTCGCCCCGCCGTGCACCAGCAGCAGCTGCCCCTTGCCCAGGTGCGCGGTCAGCACCAGGTTCGACCACACCGTGCAGGCCACCTCCGGCAGCCCGGCGGCGTCGATCAGATCGACGCCGTCCGGAATCGGCATCACCTGCCCGGCGGGCACGGCGACGTATTCGGCGTATCCACCGCCGGCCAACAGCGCGCAAACCTCTTGTCCCGCCGACCAACCCGTCACGTCGTCGTCGGTTGCGGCGACGACGCCGGACACCTCCATGCCGATGATTTGGCTCGCGCCCGCCGGCGGCGGATACTTGCCCGCGGCCTGCAGCACGTCGGCCCGGTTCACACCGGCCGCCGCGACCTTGATCAGCACCTCGCCGGGGCCGGCCGACACGTCGGGCACCTCTTGCCAGGAAAGCTGATCGGGGGATTCGGCGACGATGGCGCGCATGGTGGCCACGCTACCGACCCCCGTTACCCTTAGCAGCGGTGGCGTGGCAGAGCGGCCTAATGCACTCGCCTTGAAAGCGAGAGACGGCTAACACCGTCCGGGGGTTCAAATCCCTCCGCCACCGCACTCTCAGTGCAGCGTCGGCGCGTAGCGCAGCAGCGCACCCACACCGTCGGCGGGGGCGATCCGCTCGTCGGTGCGCACCAGCGCCGCCCCGACCGAAATCGCGAATTGCGGCAGCGCCTCGTCGGCCCGCAGCGTCTTGGCCGGGGCCGCGCCCTGTTCCGACAACACATTCTCGTTGGGGGCCACCGTCGTCAGTTCGGCGTCGGCGACGACGGTGGCGTCACCGAGGTCGCCGATGATCAACGTGTCCACCGCGCCCTGGCGCAGGGCCGAGCACACCGCGTCCAGTCCCTCGGCGGCCAGCCCGGATTGCCGGCCCACCTCGGCGGTGAAACGCGCTGCGGCAGAGTCGATCACGTTCAGATGCCGGCGCAGGAAGCCGGCCTCGATGGCGCGCTGCAACTCTTCGGCGTCGTGTCCGCTGTGGCGCGCCCCGACGTTGAGCTCGTCGACCAGTTCGGTGATCCGCTCCGGCAGTTCGGCGAGCAGGTCCGAGCGCGACCGGACCTCGCCGACAACGAAGACGAGGTCGATGTTCGCCGCATCGACGAGCTCCGCGATCCGGTCTGCGACCGCGCGCATGTTCTTGCGGGCGGCTTCGTCGCTGCGCAGTTGCGGGTCGCCGTAGCCGGCCGTTTCGGCGCCCGCGGCGTGGTGGACGGGGAACCCGCCACCGTCGACGGTCTCCGAGTGCAGCGCGCCACCGACCCGGCGGGTGATGTCTGCGCCCGTGTGGTCGACCTCCACCACCAGGTAGTCCGAGTGGTCAAAGCCGTGTTCGACGATTGGGACGATGTAAGGCAATTCGGATACCCGGACGATCGGTTGGGCCGTCGACCTCAGCAGGTGTTCGTTCAGCAGCACGCCCTCGGCGCCGGCCACGATGGCGCGGCCGCTGCGCCCGATCGGCGGACGCAGGTCTGTCACCGCGCGTCCGATCTCGTCGATGACCGTCTCGGCGGCGCCGTGCCTTTCGAGGTCTTCCTTCAACGCCCGCCACTTGAGCTCGAGCTGAGCTTCGGCGTCGTGGGTGTCGTGCGAGTCGTCGAAGTAGACCGACGCGAACGGGCCTGAGGCGTCGAGCAACTTGCGGAAGCGATCAGAGTCCATGCCTTTTCGGGTGCCCCGCCGATCGGGAGTCAAAACACTAGTAGCTGCGATCGCCTTCGCTGTTGTCGAAGAAGCGCCACTCGCCGTCGGCCTCGACTTCCAGGCGCCAGCCCAGTTCGTTGCCCTCGACCGCCTCGTCGGCGAACCACGCGTGCGCTTTGTCGGCGCTTTCGATGTCCTTGGTCGCGACGACGTCGCCCTTCGGGTTGAGCACTCGGTAGGTAGCCATGCGGGCAGTGTTCCCACCCGAGGGCCCCCTCAATCGGTGGGGATCTCGGCGGTGATCGTGTCCATCAAGGCGGTGTAGCGCTTCGCTTCCGGGTCACGGCCGGGTTTGCCGCTGCTGACGACGCCGGCCGCCAGACCCCGGGCGGGGTCGGCCCAGATCGCGATGTTGACCAGCCCGAGATTGCCGAAAGCGTTGGGGGCGTTGCGCCCGAACGGTCCCCACCGGTCGGTTCCCAGGATGAAGCCGGTGCCCCACCGGGCGGGCTGCAACCCGACGGCGAAATCCGGTCGCAGTCGGCGGCATTGCCTGATGGCGCCGTACATCGTCTCCGGGCTCATCACCCGCACCCCGTCGAGATTGCCTCCGCGGCGCCAGATTTCGGCGAACCGGGACATCTCGTGCGCGGTCGAAACCGTGTTGGAGGACGGGATGATCGTGGTGAGAAACAACGGCGTGTTCGTGATCGGAATCATCTCGTGCACGGTTCCGCCGATCGCCTTGCGGAAGATCTGGGCGACCACCGGTGGCAACGGGCGGCCCGTTGCGTGGCTCGGCGCGACCAACGGCAGGTCTTCATGGGAGACGCCGAAGTTGGTCCAGCGAAAGCCGAGTGGGTCGAGAATCTCGGTGGCGAGGATTTCGCGAATCTCCTTGCCGGTGGCCGCATAAACGAGCTCACGCACCAGCGGGCCCCACGTCAGCGCGTGATAGATGTGCACCAGTCCCGGCCGGTAGAGCGGGCGCAGCTCGCCCAGCTTCTGCTGTGCGTACTCGTGGTCGTCGGCTCGTTTGACGTCCGGCTTGGCGCCGGTCGGGAAGGGCAGTCCCGCGCTGTGCGTCATGACGTGCCGGATGGTGATGCGGTGCTTGCCGTGACTGGTGAACGTGGGGATGTAGTCGCACACCCGGTCGTCGAGCGAGAAGACGCCGCGCTCCACGAGCATGTGGATGACGGTCGCCGCCATGCCCTTGGCCGCCGAGTACACGCAGAACGGCGTGTCGGGCGTGACGGGGATCTTCTCGGCGTCGGGCGGGTCGCTCGGGGCGTTGCCCCAGCCGTGGCCGATCGCGCGGTTGAGCACGACGCGCCCGTGTCGGCGGATGCACAGCTGGATGGCGGGGTGGAAGCCGCCCCGGTACCAGTGCCGGGCGGCAGCCCAGATGCGGTCGACGGCGGCGCTGTCGAATTCGGAGTGGTCTTCGGCACCGATCGCCGTCACGGCGTCCAAGTCGGCCGGGAGGCGGATCCTGCCGTCTGGTGTCGTCGTCACCCCAGCGAGGGTACGTGCCTCACTCGCCCGTGAACTGCGGCGGCCGCTTCTCGAATGTCGCCGCGATGCCCTCGGTCAGGTCCTTCGACGGCAGGAAGGCGGCGTTCCACGCGGCGACGTAGCGCAGGCTCTCCGAGACGGCGGCGACGCGCTGTTGGTCGAGAACGTCCTTGACCCCATGGACGGTCAGCGGCGGGTTGGCGGCGATTTCGGCGGCGGTGGCGTGCGCGGCGGCCAAGGTCGCCTCGGCGTCGTCGTACACGTCGTTGACCAGGCCGATCTTCTCGGCCCGGGCCGCGTCGATGTCCTTACCGGTCAGCGCGAGTTCACGCAGGTGCCCGTCGCTCAGGATGTACGGGAGGCGGGCCAGGCTGCCGACGTCGGCGACGATGGCCAGCTTGACCTCGCGCACCGAGAATTTGGCGTCGGCGCTCGCGTAGCGGATGTCTGCCGCGGAGATCAGGTCGACCCCGCCGCCGACGCACCAGCCGTGCACCGACGCAACGGTCGGGGTGCGGCAATCCGCGACTGCGGTGATCGCGCCCTGCAAGCGCTTGACCTCGCGGTGGAAGACCGCTCGCGGGCCGGCCAGCGCATCCCCGGACAACAGCGGGGTGAACGAGCCGCCCATCGCGGGCAGGTCCAGGCCGTAACTGAAGTTCTTGCCCGAACCGGTGAGCACGATCGCCCGCACCTCGGGGTCGGCGTCCAGCGCCGCGAACAGCTCGGGCATCTCGGACCAGAACGCCGGACCCATCGCGTTGCCCTTGCCCGGTCCGATCAGCGTCACCTGCGCGACGTGATCTTTCGTCTCCACCGTGACGGATTCGTATGCTTGCGCCATATCGAGACCGTAGCGTGGCAAATATGGCTCCTGATTTGCGGCCCGGCCCCGATTCCCCGCCCACCGACGAGCTGCACAGCGCCGAGGACACGTTTGGGGTGTTGCAGCGGGTGTTGCACACGATCGCCGCCGACGACTTGTCCCGGCAGACGCCGTGCACGGAGTTCGACATCGCGCAGTTGACCGGTCACCTGCTGGGCTCGATCACGGCGCTGGGCGGCATGGTCGGCGCGGAGATTCCCGAGCGCGACGAAGGCGATTCGGTGGAACGGCAGGTGGTCACCGCGGCTCGGCCGGCGCTGGATGCCTGGCATCGGCACGGCCTGGACGGGTCGGTGCCGTTCGGCAAGGGCGAGATGCCCGCCAAGAGCGCGTGCGCCGTCCTGTCGATCGAATTCCTGGTCCACGCCTGGGATTACGCCGCCGCCGTCGAACACCAGATCGACGCGCCCGAACCGCTGTCCGAGTACGTGTTGGGGCTCGCCCGTGAGGTCATCAGGCCGGAGTTTCGCGGTGGTGCGGGGTTCGACGATCCGGTGGAGGTGTCCGAGGATGCGGCCGCCCTCGAGCGGTTGGTCGCGTTCACCGGCCGCAACCCGGCCCGTTAGGTCCTAGGTTGTCGGCCGAGTGCGCGGCCATGGCGGCCGCGCCCGTGTTCCCGCCCTGGCCGCACGCGCAAAGCCGTCAGCGCACACTGGTCGAGTGCGCGGCCAGCCGCACACTCGAAGCGCGTGCCGCTAGACCCGTTCGAGGTAGAAGTAGTAATACCGCCCGTTATCGCGAACGCCCTTGCCGTTCATGATGCCCATGACGGCGTCGTCGTCGATCTTCTTGAAGTGGTCGTGCACGGGCTGGCCGTCGTACACCATCGTCGCGGTGACCTCACCGCGGAACTCTTCGAGCCACAGGCTGGCCTCGCCCTTGCCCATCTCGACATTGGAGAACTTGTTGCCGTCGGCGTCGAGGCAGACCAGCGGCTGAACGTCGCGGGGCGAGGAGAACGTCTTGCCGAACCAGCCGGCCTTCTCGAGCTGGCCGTTCATCCGGTGGCCGGTGCGGAACTCGCCGCCCTTCCACTCGCCCAGCATCCCCTCGATCGTGGCCGGCTCCAGGCTGGCCCAGAAGTCGTCGAGCTCGCTATCGGGAATCTCGCCGCCGCGCTCCTTGAACTCGGTGAACAGCTTGCGCGCCAAGTCCAACGGACCACTCCTCTATGGTTCGGTGCGGGAAATCCAGTCGCAGGCGAAGTGCAACAGGGCGTCATTCTCCTCCACCGCACCGATGGTGACGCGCACACCCTCGCCCGCGAACGGCCGCACCACCAGGCGCGCGTCGGCGGCCTGCTCGGTGAAGTCCTCGGTGCGAGCGCCCAGCGGCAGCCAGACGAAGTTGGCCTGCGACGGCGGCAGCGTGAACCCCGCATCGCGCAGCGCGGCGCTCACGCGGGTGCGCTCGGCGACCAGCGCGTCGGTGCGGGCCGCCAATTCGTCGGACGCCTCCAGCGACGCGATCGCGGCCGCCTGGCCGACGTTGGTCACCGCGAACGGCATGACGACCTTGTCCAGCGCGGTGATCAGGTCGGGGTGGCCGACCGCATAACCGACGCGCAGGCCCGCCAACCCGTAGGCCTTCGAAAATGTCCGCAGCACAACGACATTGCTGCGGGACAGTGCCAGCTCCAAGCTGTTGGGCAGCATGCCGTCACGGATGTATTCGACGTAGGCCTCGTCGATCGCGATCAGAATGTGCGGCGGCACCGCCTCGACGAAGCGGGCCAGGTCGTCGGGGTCGACGACGGTGGACGTCGGGTTGTTGGGGTTGCACACGAAGATCAGCCGGGTGCGATCGGTGACCGCCGCGAGCATCGCGCCGAGATCGTGCGTGTGGTCGGTCAACGGCACCTTAACCGCGATCGCGCCGGACACCTGAACGATCGGCAGGTAGCACTCGAAGCTGCGCCACCCCATCATCACCTCGTCGCCGGCAGCGGCGGTGATTTGCACCAGCTGCTGGCACAGGGTGACCGAACCGCTGCCGACCGCGATGTGCTCGGGGGCGACGTCGGATCCCAGGTGCATGGCCAACGCCGCCTTGAGGTCGACGCTGGCGTTGTCCGGGTAGCGGTTGACGACGGCAACAGCGCGCTCGATCGCCGCGTGCACGCTGGGCAGCGGGCCGTGCACCGTCTCGTTGCTGGCCAGTTTGATGGAGCCGGGCACGTTCTTGCCGGGCACATAGACTGGCAGTCCGGCAAGTTCGGGACGCAAGCGAGCAGTCACTTCGACAGTTTATGCCGCAAATGTGTACGCTATGGCCGGTTCCGTGAGACCAGGAAGGGGTCGGGTACCCTCAAACAGTCCAAGGGAGGCGTGCCAGAGCGGCCGAATGGGGCTCACTGCTAATGAGTTGTCCCCCTCAAAGGGGACCGGAGGTTCAAATCCTCTCGCCTCCGCCAAGGAACACGACGCAAGACAATTGAAGACTGGCGCCCGTAGCTCAACGGATAGAGCATCTGACTACGGATCAGAAGGTTAGGGGTTCGAATCCCTTCGGGCGCGCTCAATTCATGTATGACGTCGGCTGTAGCGGCCGCCCTCCTTCTTTAGGATTCGTTCTTCGATCAATTGCCCGCTAACACCCGCCCAGGACAGCGAGTGAGCTCGTCGCTGTCAAGCAGGCACTCAAGCTAGGTAAGGCAGGTCGCCACCGGCATGGGCGTCCGGCGCTGAGCGGGGGGTCGACACTTGGATCGGTGTTGGCACCTGGGTCACCTCGGGTGTGACGGAACGGCGGAAGTGCTCGACCTTGGTAACGAAGGGCGACGTCATCGCCCGCACGAGTGCGCCGTAGGCGACACCGAAGTCGATCTCGTCGCCGACCGCGACGGGGTGATCGCCGAGGTCAACAATCAGGTGATCGCTGCTCGTCCCGAGGACTGTGATGCCCTCGGGTGGCTGCAGACCGTCCGGGTCCACGTCCTGGCGACCGAGGGCCAGGATTGCTTGGTGCACGGTCCCGCTGCCGGTGCGGACCGGCGCCTCGCCGAAGGCCGCCTGAGCACGATCTCCCCAGGGTTGAGCCGGTTTCATGGCGACCTCGATGACTTCGGCGGTCAAGGTGAAGGCGTCCGTGTGCAGGCCCGGGATCGGTGTGCGGTACAGCGGATCGACGCCGAGAAGGATGGCTTCGCCGAGCCGGAGCTCGTCGATCCGGCCTACATCGTGGGTGTGCAGAGCCCAGTTCAGGTTCGCCGAATTGCCACCCGAGACGACGTCGAGCGAGATCCCGTGCAGTGCCTCGATGTCGTTGGCGAGGCCGGAGAGGATGCCCATGTTCCGGTCGTCGGGCGTGACACCGTTCTGACAAGCGAGGTTGGCGCCGACCCCTACCAGCCGGAGGAAAGAGTAACCGAGGACAGTCCGCGCGACCTCGCCGACGTCGGCGAGCGCGATGCCCTCGCGTAGGTCGCCCAGCTCGACCATAAGCACGACGGCGTGCATGCGCTTCTGCTCGGACGCGGCCTGATCGAGCGCCGCCAAGACGACGGCTTGAGTGTTCAAACTGACGTCGGCGAACTCAACGACCCGTGCCACCTGGCTGAGCATGGGTGAGCGGATCAACGTGCGTAACCGTGATCCGTCGAGCCCGGCCAGTCGAGCGAGGTTCGTCACCCGGGAATCGCCGAGGCCGCCGGCGCCGCCGCGCAGCATCGCCGCGCCGACTCCCGGCGAGCCCAACACGGCCTTGGTTATCCCGGTGACTCGGATGCCCGTTGAGGCAAGCCGGTCAACCAGGATCCGTGTGTTCTGCTCGACCTTGTCGAGATCGGTCGCGATCCGCAGCGTCACACCGGGGTGGACGTGTCGGCCACGACCGCGAGGGAGGGGAAGGCCGCCAGCACCATATCGACCAGATCCGACGCCGGGCGCGTCAGCGGGTCGGTGACCGGGAGGCCGAGCTGCGAATGATGCTCGGAGATCGCGTTGGTCAGCTCGTCTTCGGTCATCTCTTCGTGGTTGATCGTGATCCCGATGACGCGGGTGTCGGCGAACGCCTCGATCAGTGCGATCTCGCTGGCCGCGGTCGGCATCGAGACCATCGGAAAGTCGCCGAGGACTTCGCGTTTCGGCGCGTGCTGCACGATCACGCCGGCTGGGCGGCTGCCACGCAGGATGTGAGCTGACGTCAGGTACGCGGGGTGGCTGAGCGCGCCCTGGCCCTCGACCACGATCACGTCAGGGTCCTCACCCTCGAACGCGGCGACGACCTGATGCTCGACCTCGCCCGAGCAGAACTGGGGGACCAGCGCATCCAGCGCGACGCCGTACTTGCCGCCCTGGATCAAGGTGGTCTGACCGGTGCCGACCATGACCGCCTTGACGCCGCGTGCGTTCAGCGCCTGGACCAGCAACGTGGCGGTGGTGCGCTTCCCAATCGCCCCGTCCGTGCCCAGGATCGCGATCCTTGGACATGTGACGTCGAAGATCCGGCCGGAGAACAGGTGCAGGTCGCGCTTGGCCTTCGGTCGGCGTACATCGGTGATGGTGACGCCGGCGTCCGCGGCTGCCGCGTCGAACTCGGCGTCGTCGTTGAGGAACTCATGCAGGCCGTTGATGATGTGCATCCCGCGGGCGATGCCTTCGAGCATCACGACCCGCTGCTCCTCCGACAGTAGGCCGTCGGCAGGCGCCAGCCCACAGATCAGGTAGTCAGGTACGCGGCCGGCGTGAGAGATGGACTCGGCGAGCGACGCCAGCACCGGGATGCCGTTCGCTATGCCGTCGAGGAACTTCCCGGCATCGACTCCCGCCCGGATGCTGTCGATGACACTGAGGATCTCGTACTTCTTCGAATGCCTGACCAGGCCGTTGGCGGTCTTACCGTCCTGTTCGCCGAACACGCCCTCGCAGTAGACGATCGCGGTCGAACCACCAGGCAGCGCGAAGGGAGCCGCTGGGAGGATCCGCTCGCTCTGTTCGGACGCGCCGAGAGAAGGGGTACCGCAGGCGAGAGAAGACATAAGATCCTCTGAGAAGTCTCAGAAGGCGACGGGATTGTGGCGGGCCGTAAGCCCAACCTCCAACGGTCTTCCCTGAGGACCGGCGAGATTACCGGTGTGTTAACCATACCCGATCGGATCTGCCTGTCCTGCTTCTGCCCGCCCCGAGCCACGCGGTGCGTCCGGCGCCATAGCGCGAGCTGATGACCGTTCCGACGACAACGACGGCGACAGTCACGCTTCCAGACACCACGTAGACGGCAATTGAACTCGTATCGTGTCTGCGCGCGCGATCCGCCCGGGTTAGGGGGTCGAATCCCTTCGGGCGCGCTCTTGAAAGCTCGGTTCGGCTGCCTCATCTCTCCAAAGTCGACATCTCTTTAAAGTCGACGCTGTGACGTCCTATGTTCGCCTTGTCCGCGACACAGTCGCGGTGCGGCTCTTCGTCGCCTTACTGGCCGGAATGGCGGTGGCAGTTGTCATCGCCGGTGCACTCAGTTGGAGGTTCGCTCTCCTCGGCTGGATCGTCGCCGCAGCGGTGTACGTCGCGTGGAGTTGGCTGATCATCGGCCCGATGGATGCCGACCGCACCGCTCGGCACGCCACACGCGAGGACGCCACCCGATTGCTCGCCGACATCGTCGTCATCTCGGCGAGCCTGAGCAGTCTCGGCGGTGTGGGATACGTCGTTGCCGCGGGCGCGCATTCGGGCAGGGAATCCCTCGCGGCGGCGGGCGTCGGCGTGCTGGCGGTGGCGGCCTCGTGGTTCGCCGTGCATACGCTTTTCACGGCGCACTACGCGCGCCTCTATTACTCGGACGAGGTCGGGGGCATCGATTTCCACGATCCACACCCGCCGCGCTACCTCGACTTCGCCTACATAGCGTTCACCGTCGGGATGACCTTCCAGGTTTCCGACACCGAGATCAACGCCTCTCGGCTGCGGGCGACGGTCTTACGCCATGCGCTGCTGTCGTACCTTTTTGGCGCGGTAATCCTGGCCGTCACCATCAACCTGGTCGCCGGCTTGAGCGCGAAACTGTGACGCGCGCCGGTCGCTAGCGTCCGCCGAACGGCCCGCGCCGCGGCGGGACGGTCACGGTTTGCGTGACGGTGCTGGTCTCGGTGCTCGGCGAAACCGTGACGGTGCTCGGCGGCTCCGTCGTGGTGGGCGTGGCAGTGTCGGTGCTCGGTGGCGGCGCTGTCTCGGTGACCGTCTCGGTCGGCGCGCCGCCGCCACCGCCGTGGTGCCGGGGCGGCTCCGTCGTGGTGGTGGTCACGGCGGTGGACGGAATCGTGGTCGTCGTGGTGGTCGTCGTCGCCGCGGGGCTGTGCGCGGGCGAACCGCCCACCAGCTTGACGACGGCGAACGCCACCAGCGCCAGCACGATCGCCCCGACCGCGCCGGCCGCCACCAACGCCGCCGGACGGCGATACCACGGCGTCGGCGGCTCGGGCTCGGGCGCCGGGTCGTCGTAATACCCGCCATACGCGGCCTGGGTGGGCTCGGAGTAGTAGTCGGGTTCCTCGGGATAAGGCGGCACGAGGGGGATGGTAGTGGATCAGCGCGCGCCCGCGATGAGCCCCAGCGCGCGCTCGAACAGGTGGACGGTGGCCGCGTGCAGTTGATCGCCGACCTCTTTTTCGGCCTTGCCCGCGCAGGCCCGGGCGAGCGTCCCCTCGATGACGATGCCCAGCTTGAAGCAGGCCAGCACGGTGTACCAGGCGATGTGCGTCAGGTCGCGGGTGGTGTTGGCCGCGTAGCGCTCGAACAGCTCGCCGGTGCTGGCCAGCCCGTCCTGCCCGCCGAGGGCGTGGCTGAACACGCTGGAACCGTCGGGCTGGCGCCACGTGGCCAGCAGCCAGCCCAGGTCCAGCAGCGGGTCGCCGACCGTGCACATCTCCCAGTCGACGATGGCGACCACGTCCGGGCCGGTCCGGGAGAACATCACGTTGGCGGCGTGGTAGTCGCCGTGCATGATGCCCGGGCTCCAGGCGGTCGGCCGGTGGCGTTGGAGCCAGCCCGCCACCTCGTCGATGCCGGGAATGTCCGGCCCCGGGTAGCCCGCGTACTCGCTGTAGGAGTCCAACTCCGAAAGCCAGCGCGGCACCTGGCGTTCCAGGAAGCCCTCGGGCTTCCCGAAATTGGCGAGACCCACCGCGACGTGGTCGACGGCGCCCAGCCTGGCCAGCGCATCGGCCATCGACAGGCCCATGCCGTGCCGCACCCCGGGATCGCCGGCATGCAACGGCGGCAGTCCCTCGCCGGCGTTGAATCCGTCGACCGGGTCCATCAGATAGAAGACGGCGTCACCCAGCACGCCGGTGTCCGCGCAGGCGGCGATCAGGTGCGGGTGCGGCACATCGGAACCGGCCAGGGCGGCAAGTACTTTCGTCTCCCGCAGGATCACGTTGTTGCTCCGCGGACGCAGGTGGCGCGGCCCGCGGCGCAAGACGTAAGGCCGGCCGGCCCGGGTGAACCGCAGCATGACGTTCTGGGTGCCACCGGTGACGGGGGAGACGTCCTCCAACGGACCCTCGCCGAGTCCCTGCTCGGACATCCACGCCGCGACGGCGTCCAGGTTCACAGCGTCCACGCGCGACCCGCACCGATCCGGGCGAACACTTCGGTCATGCCAGCGCTCCTCTGCAACCCTGTGGGGCGTCTGGGAAAAGCGTAGGTGACCGCTTGGAAGCGGCTCTGGCCGGCGGAGGCCTGGAAGAATAGTGTGCGCAACTAACTGACCTGCCCTCGAAAGGGACTGGCGATGCCGCGTACCGACAACGATTCCTGGGACATCACCCAAAGCGTGGGAGCCACCGCGCTCGGCGTGGCAGCGGCGCGCGCCGCCGAGACAGAGAGCGCCGACCCCCTCATCAACGACCCGTTCGCGCGGGTGTTCGTCGACGCGGCCGGTGAAGGCATGTGGAGCATCTACGCCGATCCCGCACTGCTGGCCAAGGCTGTAGAGCTGGAGCCCGCGGTGAGCACGCGGATCCAGCTGATGGTCGACTTCATGGCCACGCGGACAGCGTTTTTCGACGAGTTCTTCCTGGGTGCAGCCGACTCCGGTGTGCGGCAGGTGGTGATTCTGGCCGCCGGCCTGGACGCTCGCGCCTGGCGGCTGCCGTGGCCCGACGGCACGGTCGTCTACGAGCTGGACCAGCCCAGGGTTCTGGAATTCAAGTCCAACACGCTGCACGAGCACGGGGCCGAGCCAAAGGCGCGCCTGATCAACGTGCCGATAGACCTGCGCCAGGATTGGCCGAAGGCGCTGCAGGAGGCGGGCTTCGACCCGTCGAAGCCGGCCGCGTGGTCGGCCGAGGGTTTGGTGCGGTACCTGCCGGCGCAGGCGCAGGACCTGCTGTTCGAGCGGATCCATGCGCTGAGCGCGGACGGGAGTTGGCTGGCCTCGAACGTGCCGGCTGCCGGTTTCAACGATCCCGAGATCGTCCGGCGCCAGCGGGAGGACATGCAGCGCATGCGTGCCGCGGCCGCCAAGCTGGTCGACTCGGAGATCACCGATTTCGACGACCTCTGGTACCCCGAAGAGCGCATCGCGGTCGACGGGTGGCTGCGCGAACACGGCTGGGACGTCACCACCGCGACGTTCGCCGAGTTGATGGCCCGCTACGGACGCAGCATTCCGCAGGAGGCCGACGGCATGATGCCGCCCACTCTCTACATCTCCGCGCAGCGACGCGGCTAGAACACGACCCGCTGGTCGGTCGCCGCTCATGCTCAGGGCGCTCGACCGCTGAATCGCCAACGCCCGCAAGGTCGCTACGCTCGCCGGTGTGGCTGATCGACCCGCCCGAGTGAGCGACGTGCACGAGATCGCCGCATCGATGCCGCACGTCCAGCGTCTGGAGGGGCCGAAGGGCAACGCCATCTATCAGGTGGGCGGCAAGTCGTTCGTGTTCTTCCGTACGCCCCAGCCGGACGCCTCGGATCCGGAAACCGGCGAGCGCTATGCCGACGTGATCATGCTCTGGGTGGAATCGGAGAGTGACAAGCTGGCGCTGACCCAGGATCCCGGTTCGCCGTTCTTCACCACCGACCATTTCGACGGGCATCCATCGGTGCTGGTGCGGGCCGCCCGATTGTCGGAAATCGGCAAGTCGGAGTTGACCGAGCTGATCCAAGACGCGTGGATTTCCCGGGCGTCGAAGAGGCGGGCATCGGTGTGGCTCGCCGGCCGGTCTTAGTGCGACGGGCTGTCCTGGCGCAGCGTCGAATTCGCCCGCGCGCAATGTTTAGACACAAGTCGAATGGGTAACTATCGTCCACGAGAAATTTTTCTCGACCACATTGGAGGGCACCATGCGTGGCAGCGGAATCATCGGCACGATTGCCCTGGTATGGCTGCTCATTGGGGTTTTCGCGGCATGGCAACGCGATTACTTCAAGGGTGACTCAACCAGTTGTGTCACGGCGGGAAACATCGCGTTGACCGTCATCGCGGGGCCTTTGAATTACGGGGGCGTTAACCCGAAAGTCAAGGACTGCCATGTTCCGCAACCCAGTTCAATGCCTGGTGTCCTAGTGCCCCTTACCTAAAGGAGTCGTCATGATTGCCCTCGGCGTAATCCTGCTTATTCTCGGCTTTGTGTTCAGCATCCCATTGCTGTGGGAGATCGGCGTCGTCGTACTCGTTATCGGCGCCGTGTTGTGGATCATGGGCTCGATTGGCCGCCCGGTCGCCGGCCGGCGCTACTGGTATTAACCACTTCGCCGGGAGAAGATCGCGCGACTGCTCAGCAGTCGCGCGATCCCTTTCACAGGGCACGCAAAGCTAGGCCATAGCGGCGGCTCAGCGCGGTGCGCATACTGGAACGTGTGACCCAGCCTCGAGCGTCCGTCGAGCGGGTAATCATGTGTCGAGCTGACGGCAATCCGATCAATGTGTTGGTCGTGGACGACGAGTCAGTCCTGGCCGAGATGGTATCGATGGCGCTGCGCTACGAGGGCTGGAACATCGCGACGGCCAGCGACGGTGCATCGGCCATCGCCGCCGCCCGCTCCCAGCGTCCGGACGTGGTCGTCCTCGATGTGATGCTTCCCGACATGAGCGGGCTCGACGTCCTGCACAAGTTGCGCGAGGAAAACCCCCAGCTGCCGGTGCTGCTTTTGACGGCCAAGGATGCCGTGGAGGATCGGATCGCCGGGCTGACCGCCGGCGGCGACGACTACGTCACCAAACCGTTCAGCATCGAAGAGGTGGTGCTGCGCCTGCGGGCATTGCTGCGGCGCACCGGAGTGACGACGCTGGACAGCGGCGCGCAACTGGTGGTCGGCGATCTGGTCCTCGATGAGGACAGTCACGAGGTCACCCGCGGCGGCGAGCCGATCTCGTTGACGTCCACCGAGTTCGAATTGCTGCGGTTCATGATGCGCAACTCCAAGCGTGTGCTGAGCAAGGCGCAAATCCTCGACCGGGTGTGGAGCTATGACTTCGGCGGCCGATCCAACATCGTCGAGCTCTACATCTCGTATCTGCGCAAGAAGATCGACAGCGGTCGCGACCCCATGATCCACACGCTGCGTGGCGCGGGTTATGTCCTCAAGCCGGCGCGCTAGGAGCGATCGCAAGCGCGGCGAAGCCGGGCGCTGCGGGTCGCGACTGGTGGGTAGGAGCGATCGCAAGCGCGGCGAAGCCGGGCGCTGCGGGTCGCGACCGTTGGCCAGCGCACGGCGGGCCTGGTCCCTGCGGCTGCGGCTGTTGGTCGGGCAGATCGTCGTGTTGGCCATCGTGTGCGTCGGCATCACCGCGGTGACCGAGCTGGCGCTCAATCACCACCTGGTGAAGCAACTCGACGGGCAACTCGCCGGCACCTCTTTCCGCTCGGCGCTGATGTACCCCGAGCCAAATCGCCCGCGGCGCGAGCACTCGTTCTATCCCCGCCCCGGCCCGGGCCCGCGCTTCCTGGACGCCCCGGGTCAGCCGGCGGGCATGGTGGCCGCCGTGGTCAACCACGGCAAGACCGTCGACGCCGGCTATCTGACCAGCAGCGGCACCAGGGCCGCGCTGACCCCGACCGCCCAGGCGCAACTGGAGCAAATCGCGGGCAGCCGCGCACCGGTCACCGTGAACCTGGACGGGCTCGGCCGGTACCGGGTGGTGGCGGCCCCGAGCCGCAATGGGGGCGACACGATCGTCACCGGCCTCTCGATGGCCAACGTCGACGCCACCCTGATCCGGATGCTGGTGATTTTCGCGATCGTCACCGCGGTCGCGCTTGCCGCCGCGACGATCGCCGGGGCCATCATCATCCGGCGCGCGCTGGCGCCGCTGCGCCGCGTCGCGCAGACTGCCAGCAGGGTGGCCGACCTACCGCTGGATCGCGGTGAGGTCGAGCTGCCGCTCCGGGTCGGCGAATCCGACGCGAATCCCGCAACCGAGGTGGGCCAGCTGGGCTCGGCTCTCAACCGGATGCTCGACCACATCGCGGCCGCGCTGTCAGCCCGGCAGGCCAGCGAGACCCGGGTCCGCCAGTTCGTCGCCGACGCCAGTCACGAACTGCGCACGCCGCTCGCCGCGATCCGCGGCTACACCGAACTCACCCAGCGCATGGACCGAGAAGGGGGGGACCGGGAGGCAATGGCGCACGCGATGAGCCGGGTGGCCTCCGAGACCGAACGGATGACGCGCCTGGTGGAGGACTTGCTGCTGCTGGCCCGGCTGGACTCCGGCCGGCCCTTGGAACGCGAACCGGTCGATCTGTCGCGGGTCGCGGTCGACGCCGTCAACGACGCGCATGTCGCCGGGCCGGACCATCAGTGGGAACTCGACCTGCCCGAGGAGCCCGTGATGGTCACGGGCGACGCGGCCCGCCTGCACCAGGTCCTGGCCAACCTGCTCGCCAACGCTCGCCTACACACCGGCGCGGGCACGGTCGTGACCACACGATTAAGCACCGAGCCGGCGCACACCGTGCTGCAGGTCGTCGACAATGGGCCCGGGATCCCGGCGCCGCTTCAATCCGAAGTGTTCGAGCGCTTCGCCCGCGGCGACACCTCACGGTCCCGCAAGGGCGGCAGCACCGGGCTGGGGCTGGCGATCGTGTCCGCGGTGGTCAAGGCCCACCACGGCACGATCACCGTGGACAGCTCACCCGGCCATACCGAGTTCACGGTGCGGTTGCCACTCAACGGGTGGCAACCGCCCGCACGGACCTCTTAACTCATCGAGTCAGGAGCAAGTCGCGTCGATTTCGAACGGCTTGTTCACCGGCTGCATCGGGTTGGCCATGTCGATGCCGGTGGCCGTGCCGGTGACCTTGTAGGTATTGCCGTCCTTGGACACCGACGCGTTGCCCTGACCGCCCTGCGCGTACTGCAGGGTCACGCCGTTGACGTTGCCGAGTTGGACCGCCTTGACGGTGAGCGGGTTGGCGTCGCCGAGCACGACGCTAATGCCGGTGGTGTTGCCGCCGACCGCGATCGAGATGTCACCGCCGGCCTTGGTGCAGATTGTGGTGCCCTGGACGTTTTGGTCTTTGCCGTCGATGATGACCTTCGTCGAGTTGTTGCCGCCGGCCGACACCGAGCCTCCCGGCACTGACGTCGAAACGCCACCCGACTTGTTGCTCGAACACCCCGATAGTGCGGCGGCCAGAATTGCCGCTCCTGTCGCCGCAACAGTCAGTCCACGCTTCACCTGTTCTCCTTCACCCGATCGTTGCGGCCCTCGTCGTTGAGGGCCGTCAAGGCAGTATGCGTGTTTGCCGGGCGGTGTAGGCCAAGATTGATCAAAAATTCTCCGGCCGTTCGGGGCCGCATCGGTGGCAATGTATTGCCGGTGCAACGCAAACCCCCCACCGAAGCCATCGAGGCGGCGCATCGCGCACACGCGCTGCCATTCGGTGACGACACGGACTTTCACAACGCCGATCGCGGATTCATCGCCGCGCTGTCCCCGTGCGTCATCAAGGCGGCCGACGGGCGGGTGGTGTGGGACAACGACGCCTACTCCTTCCTCGGCGGTCCAGCGCCGACATCCGTGCACCCCAGCCTGTGGCGGCAGTCGACGCTGACCGCCAAACAGGGCCTCTATGAAGTGGTCCCGGGGATTTACCAGGTCCGTGGCCTCGACATTTCCAACGTCACATTCGTCGAGACCGACACCGGGATCATCGTCATCGACCCGCTGGTGTCCACCGAGGTCGCGGCCGCCGCGCTGGGGCTGTATCGCACCCACCGCGGGGGTGACCGGCCCGTCGTCGCGGTGATCTACACCCACAGCCATGTCGACCACTTTGGTGGCGTTCTCGGCGTCACCTCGCAGGCGGAGGTCGACGCCGGCGCCGTGGCCGTCTTGGCGCCGGACGGCTTCGTCGAGCATGCGGTCCGGGAGAACGTGTATGCGGGCCCGGCCATGACGCGGCGGGCGACGTACATGTACGGCAGCATGCTGTCCCGCGGACCCCGCGACCAGGTGGGCTGCGGCCTGGGCCAGGCCCCGTCGACCGGGGAGGTGGCGATCATTGTGCCGACCGTCGACATCCGCGAGACCGGTGAGAAGCACACCATCGACGGGGTGGACATCGAGTTCCAGATGGCGCCCGGCACCGAGGCGCCCGCCGAAATGCACTTCTACTTCCCGCGGTTTCGCGCGCTGTGCATGGCCGAGAACGCCACCCACAACCTGCACAACCTCCTGACCCTGCGCGGAGCGCTGGTGCGGGACCCGCACGCATGGTCGGGCTATCTCACCGAGGCGATCGACACCTTCGCCGACCGCGCCGACGTGGTGTTCGCCTCTCACCACTGGCCCACCTGGGGGCGGGAGAACATCGTCGGGTTCCTGTCGCTGCAGCGCGACATGTACGCCTATTTGCACGACCAGACGCTGCGCTTGCTCAACCAGGGCTACACCGGGATCGAGATCGCGGAGATGTTCCGGATGCCGCCGGCGCTCGAGCGTGCGTGGCACACCCACGGGTACTACGGGTCGGTCAGCCACAACGTGAAGGCCGTCTATCAGCGCTACATGGGCTGGTTCGACGGCAACCCGGCGCGGTTGTGGCCGCATCCCCCGGAAGCCCTCGCACCTCGCTACGTCGAGGCGATGGGCGGCATCGAACGGGTTGTCGGCCTGGCCCAATCGGCCTTTGACTCGGGCGACTTCCGTTGGGCGGCGACGCTACTCGATCATGCGATGTTCACCGACAGTGCGCACGAGGGCGCCCGCACGCTGTACGCCGAAACGCTGGAGCAGCTGGCCTATGGCGCCGAGAACGCCACTTGGCGCAACTTCTTCCTCAGTGGCGCAACGGAATTGCGGGGCGGAAACTTCGGCACGGCGGCGCAGGTCGCCTCGCCCACCATGCTCTCCCAGCTGACTCCCGAGCAGATCTTCGACAGCCTCGCCATCCGGGTCGACGGTCCACGCAGCTGGGATCTCGACCTGGCCATCGACCTCGCCTTCGCCGATCTGGCCACCAACTACCGGCTCACCCTGCGCAACGGGGTGCTCGTCTACCGCAAGGTGCCGGCCGAACCGGCGACGGCATCGGTCACGGTCCAGCTGGACAGCAAGTTTCGGCTCCTATCCGCGGCGATGGGTGACTTCTCCTCGCCCGGGTTGCGGGTATCGGGCAATCAGGCGGCGCTGCAGGCCCTCCTCGGGGTGCTCGATCAGCCGGACCCGAGCTTCGACATCGTCACGCCGTGACGGTCAGATGTCGATGACGACCTTGCCCAACACCTTGCGGTCGGCCACGTACCGTAACGCCGCCGCCGTTTCGGCCAGCGGGAACCGTGCCCCGATGTATGGCCGGATCGTGCCGGCGGCGAACAGCTCCGACAGCTCCCGCAAGTCGCGGGCCGACTCGTCGGGGTGGTCGGTCGCGAAGGTCCGGATCTCCATGCCGCGCACGCAGATGTCCTTGAGCAGAATGAGGTTGAGCGGAATCGCCGGGATCGTTCCCGCGGCGTAGCCCAGGGTGACGAAGGTGCCGCCGCGCGCCAACGCACGCAGCGCGGGTTCCGCGTATGGCCCGCCGACGGGGTCGAGGACCGCCCGCGCGCTGTCGCCGGTCAACTCGCGGATGCGTGACTTGAGGTCCTCCCGGTCGTAGTCGACGGTCGCTTCGGCGCCCCGTTGCCGGCACAACTCGAGTTTCTCGCGGCTGGACGCCGCTGCCAGTACCCGCGCCTTCATGGCGACGGCCAAGTCGACGGCGGCCAGCCCGACGCCGCCCGCGGCGCCCAGCACGACGACCCAATCCCCTTCTGCCACTGCGGCCGTCGAACGCAGCGCGTGGTAGGCGGTGCGGTAGGTTACTCCGAAGGCGGCGGCCGACGCAAAGTCTACGTCGTCGGGTATCGGCACCGCCTGGCTGGCGTCCAATAGCGCCTGCTCGGCGAACGCTCCAAAGGTGGTGCCGGACACCCGCTGTCCCGGTTCGAATCGGGTGCCCTCACCGGCGGCGATCACCTCGCCGGCGATCTCGTTGCCCGGGACGAACGGTGGCGGAATCTTGATCTGGTACTTGCCGGCGATGAACAGGACATCGGGAAAGTTGACCGCCGCGGCGTGCACCCGTACCAGCAGCTGCCCGGGCCCCGGCACTGGCTCGTCGACATCCTCGAGAACCAGATCTTCCGGAGTGCCGTAGGAACGACAGACGATGGCGCGCATCAAACCCCCAGACCGCGTAGACAGAACTCCACCAGGTGTGTGATGTCCGCCGACCCGGGCCGCTCGGCAGACCCCACGTAGCGGCGCATGGTCGCCGCGGTGCAACTGAAGACGGCCTCGACGTCGCGCTCGACGTCCGTACTGCCCAGAGCCGCAACGGGTTCGACGAGCAGATCGCGCAGCGGCCGCAGCATCTCCTGATCCGTCGCTCGCCAATTCGCGCCGGCCGACATCTGCCCCGCGGCCGCCCGGCTCATGCTGATCAGGTGCGGGTCGGCCACCTGCGCGAGCGTGCCTTCGATCCAGCGGGCGACCTGGCCGCGGGGCTCTCGCTCCTTGGCCATCTGGTGCTCGAGGTAGGACACGACGATGGCGACGCCGCGCTCCATGACGGCCAGGATGAGGTCGTCCTTACCGGCGAAATAGCGGTAGAACGCCTTGTTCGACGAGCCGGCCTCGGTGACGATGTCGCTCACCCGCGGCGGTTCGGGCGCAACCCGTTCCATGACGCGGACCGCGGCGGCCAGGATCCGCTCTACCTCTTCGGTCGCCTCGCGCTGGCGCTCGTCGAGCGCCCGTTGGACGGCCGCCGTCACCCTGCCGCTCATGGCGAATCGGGCAGTGCCGGAACCCGATCGATCAGGTCGCCGTACTTGGTGCGCGCGGCCTCCCGGCGGATGTCGAGCAGTTCGCTCGGCCACTCGGCATCCTCGGCCTCGTATCCCTTGAGCAGCAGCCGGGCCAGGTTCACCTTATGGGCTTCGGTCGGTCCGTCGGCCAGGCCGAGCGCCACGCCGCCGAGCAGCACGTTGACGAGCGGCAGCTGATCGGTGGTGCCGAGCGCGCCGTGTACCTGGATCGCGCGCAAGCCAATGGATTTGAGCACCTGTGAGGCAAGGATCTTGCAGGCGCCGATCTCGGCGCGGGCCGCGTGTTCCCCGGCGGTGTCGATGAGCCAGGCCGCGTGCAGGACCGCCAGCCGGAACGGCATCAGCTCGGTGTACGAATCGGCGATGAAAGCCTGCACCAGTTGCTTATCGGCCAATGAACTTCCTTGTGTGAAACGGCTTTTCGCGCGGCGGGCCATCATCTCCACCGCCCGTTGAGCCACCCCGATCGAGCGCATCGCGTGATGCAGCCGTCCGCCGGCGAGTCGAGTCTGCAGGATCATGAAGCCCTGGCCGGGTTCGCCCAGCATCGCGTCCGCCGGCACTCGGACACCGTCGTAGTGGACCAGGGAGTGCCCGGGCTCGTGCGGCAGCGCGCCGACCAGGTGATGGGTGGCTTCGATGGTGAGGCCGTCGGTGTCGGCGGGCACCAGGAACGTCGAAGCGCCGCGATGGACCGGCACGTCCGGGTCGGTGATCGCGACGACGATGAAAAAGGATGCGACGGAGGCGTTGGAGGAGAAGTACTTTCGCCCGGTGATCACCCAGTCGTCACCGTCGCGGAAGGCGCGTGTTCGAAAGACGCGCGGATCGGCGCCGCCCTGTGGCTCCGTCATCGAGAAGCACGAGAAGATCTCCCCGGACAGCAGTCCCGCCAGATAGCGGTCCTTCTGCTCATGGGTCCCGAAGCGCGCGATGATCTCGGCGTTGCCGGTGTCGGGCGCCTGCGTGCCGAAGACGATCGGCGCCCACGGGCTGCGGCCCAGGATCTCGTTGATCAAGGTCAGCTTCACCGCGCCGAATCCCTGCCCGCCCAGCTCGGGGCCTAGATGCGGTGCCCACAGTCCGCGGTCGCGGACCTGTTGCTTGAGCGGATCGACGATGCGGCGGCGCTCGTCGCCCAGTGGCAGGAACTCGCAACCGGGGAAGAGCACCTCGAGGGGTTCCACTTCGTGGTGGACGAACTCGCGGACCCAGTCGATTTTCTCCTGAAATTCCGGTTCGGTGGAGAAGTCCCACGACATTCGAATGCTCCTACTCGTTGTGGACGGCGCTCGCCGCCCTAGGGAATTCCACCGTCGGCGCGCAGGATGGAGCCGGTGGTGAAGCTGGACGCGTCCGACGCGAGAAACAGTGCGGCGCCGACGATTTCGCTCGGGTCGCCGGCGCGCTGCAGGGCCAGGTGCCCGAACGGCTTGCCGGGGGCGGCGTCGAGGTTCCATGCCTTGCTCACATCCGTCAGGAACGGCCCGGCCATCAAGGTGTTGACCCGCACCGACGGCCCGAACGCCTTCGCCAGCGCCTCGGTCATGGCGTTGAGCCCGGCTTTGGCGGCGGCGTAGGGAATGATGTCGGGTGTCGGGCGCAACGAGCCGGCCGTGCTCACGTTGATGATCGATCCACGGCCGGCCGCCACCATCCGCTCGCCCACCAAGGCCGACAACCGGAACGGGCCCTTGAGGTTCAGGTTGACCACGGCGTCGAACAGTTTCTCCGTGACGTCGGTCAGCTTGTCGTACAGCGGTGACATTCCGGCGTTGTTGATCAGCGTGTCGACCTTCCCGAACCGGTCGTAGGTCGCCTCGACCAATCCGTCGAGCTGATCCCAACGACCGACGTGCACCTGATGCGGCAAAGCCGTGCGCCCGGTTTCGGCCTCGATGTCCTTGGCCGTCGCCACGCAGTTGTCCATGTTGCGGCTGGCGATCACCACATCGGCGCCACAGCGGGCGGCCGCGAAGGCCATCTCGCGACCCAGCCCGCGGCTGCCGCCGGTGACCAGCACGACCCGGTCGGTGAGGTCGAAAAGCCGGTCGGCGTAACCCATTTCAGCGACTCCCCGATGGCAGTGACCGCGCGAGCCTGGCGGCCGTGGCGATCAGCTGCGGGATCATCGCCCCGAAGGCGTCCTGGATCTTGGAATCCACCTTTCCGGTGCGCACTCCGGCAGCGTAAGTCTTTTCCAGCACGATGCCGAGCTTCCAGTTGGCCAGGACCAGGTAGTAGTCGATGTTTTCGGTGGACAGGCCGCTGATCGCCTCGTAGTGCGCCAGCAGGTCACTGCGCGTGGGCATGCCGGCCATGTCCAGGTAGAACCCGTCTGCCCTGGGTTCTTCGCCGTCGTAGCCCAGCAGACACCAAGCAAGATCGAGCAGTGGGTCGCCGACTGTCGTCATCTCCCAGTCCACGATCGCGGCCAGTCGCGCCGGCGCCCCGTGCGCGAACATCACGTTGGCGAACTGGTAGTCGCCGTGCATGATCCCGGGCCGGTACTGCGCGGGCCGGTTGTTGCGTAGCCAGTCGGCGGCCTCGTCGAGTCCGGGCAACTCGCGCACCTTGTGGGCGTCGAGGAAGGCCAGCCAGCGGTCGACCTGGCGCTCGTGGAACCCGTCCGGGCGGCCGAAGCCGTCGAGGCCCCGGGTCCGCCAATCCACCCGGCCCAGCTTGGCCGCGCCCTCGACGAGCTCGAAAGCCAGCCCGCGCCGGGCCGTCAAGTCGGTGTCGAACGGTGGCTGCCACCCGCCGTCCATCGGGCTCCACCCGTCGATGGCCTGCATGACGTAGAACGGCATGCCGAGCACGGTGCCGGTGTCGTCAGCGGCGATCAGCGCCGCATGCGGGACGTCGGTGCCGGACAGCGCGCGGACCAAGCGGATCTCGCGCAGCAGCCCGTCGATGCGGGCGGCGTCGGCGCGGGCGCCGGGCATCCGCAACACCATCCGCTCGCCGCCGCGGTCGAGCAGGTACAGCGCGTTCTGCGAACCGCCCTTCAGCTGCTCTACGCGCGATTCCGCACCGTTTCCCGGGGTGCCGTTGGAGTCCAGCCAGCGGGCCAGGACACCCGCATCCAGTTGGGTCTGACCTGCCGTTGCCATTCGCACACCCCACTCTCTGCGCGGAGAATGTTATTCTCCGCGCAGCGGTGCGGGTCGATCGGCTCAGGCCGGCTTGTGGGCGCTGACCAGAAACCCGGGCGCCATGAAGTGTCCTTCGCCGTCGTGCTCCAGGTGTGGCAGCGGGAAATCGGGAGAGGCGTTGCCGTAGACCTTGGCCGGGCGCAGATCGTCGACGTGCCAGACCGCCGAGACGGCGTCGCGCAGCTCGGCCTCGGCAAAGCCGCGCGGCCCGCCGTTGTCGGCGTCGCCGAGCGCGCCGGCCGCAAAGGCCAGGATGTAGAGCGATGCGCCGGGGGCGGCCGCCCGAAGGGTCGACTGCAGGTAGTCCTGACGCTTCTCCGGCGGCAGCGCGTGCAGCAGCCCGCTATCCAGGACGGTTGAGAAGCGGCCGTCATAGCCGCGGAAATTCGTGACGTCGGCCTGCGCGAAGGTCGCCGTCGTCAGGCCGCGTTCGGAGGCCGCCACCGAAGCGGCCTCGATCGCGGTCGCGCTGCTGTCCAGGCCGACGACGGTGTAGCCCCGCTCGGCCAGGGCCAGCGACAGGGCGGCGTGGCCGCACCCGGCGTCCAGCACGTCGCTTCGAATCCTGCCGTCGTCGATCAGGGCCGCCAGCTCGGGTTGCGGTCGGCCGATGCTCCACGGCGGTGGTGTTTCCTGCCGGTAGGCGGCGTCCCAATCCATGCTCGGCTCGGTCATTCGTCCTCCTCGAGATCGGCCTTGCCTCACCCCTATTTTGCGGGGGCAGGTCTGCATGCTTTGAATGAACACGTCGCGCTGAACCATAGACAGGAACAAACTCATGCAATTGCTTCTGGTCCGGCACGCGCTGCCGCTGCGCAGCGAACACGGCGAGGGCTCCGACCCGGACCTGTCGGATGAGGGATTGGCGCAGATCGAGCGACTACCCAAGGCGCTGGACAGGTTTCCGATTTCCCGGGTGGTCAGCAGCCCGCAGCGGCGTGCCATCCAGACCGCCGAGCCGGTCGCAGCGGCGCGCGAGCTGACCGTCGAAATCGATGACCGATTCGCCGAATACGACCGCGACCTTCCGCTGTACATCCCCGTCGAGCAGATCCGTGAGGAGATGCCCGAAGAGTGGGCACGCCTGGCGCAGGGGCATCTGCCCAGCGCGGTCGACGAGGATGCGTTCCTCGCCCGGGTGCGCGCGGCGGTGGACGATCTCGTCGCCTCCGCCGATCCCGAGGACACCGTCGCGGTGTTCAGCCACGGCGGGGTGATCAACGTGCTGCTACATCAGATCCTGGGCACGTCCCGGCTGTTGTCGTTTCCCGTCGACTACGCCTCGGTCACCCGGCTGCTGTTCTCGCGATCCGGTCAGGCGACGGTCGCGGGGGTCAACGGCGTCGAGCACGTGTGGGACCTGCTGCCGCGAAATCAGAGGTGGTAAACAGGTCCGGTGACTTCAGCTGACCAACTCGAGGGGCTAGACCTGGCCTCGCTGGACTCCTACCTGCGTTCGCTGGATATCGGACGTGTCGGCGAGTTGCGCGCGGATTTCATCTCCGGTGGCCGTTCCAATCTCACGTTCCGCGTCTACGACGACGCGACCAGCTGGCTGGTGCGGCGCCCGCCGCTGCACGGGCTGACCCCGTCGGCGCATGACATGGCCCGCGAGTACCGGGTCGTCGCCGCGCTGCGGGACACGCCCGTTCCGGTGGCGCGTGCAATCGCGTTGTGCCAGGACGACTCGGTGCTGGGGGCGCCCTTCCAAATCGTCGAATTCGTCGCCGGCCAGGTGGTGCGCCGCCGCGCCCAGCTGGAAGCGTTGAGCCACACCGTGATCGAAGGCTGCGTCGACTCGCTGATCCGGGTCCTCGTCGACCTGCACTCCGTCGACCCCGCGGCCGTTGGCCTGGCCGACTTCGGCAAGCCCCACGGTTACCTGGAGCGCCAGGTGCGGCGGTGGGGTTCGCAATGGGCACTGGTGCGGCTGCCCGACGACCGCCGCGACGCCGACGTCGAGCGCCTGCATTCCGGTCTGCAGGACGCCATCCCGCAGCAGAGCCGGACGTCGATCGTGCACGGCGACTACCGGATCGACAACACGATCCTGGACGCCGACGACCCGACGAAGGTGCGTGCCGTCGTCGACTGGGAGCTGTCCACCCTCGGGGACCCGCTCTCCGACGCGGCCCTGATGTGCGTGTACCGCGACCCCGCGCTCGACCTGATCGTCAACGCGCAGGCCGCCTGGACGTCACCCCTGCTGCCGACGGCCGACGAGCTGGCCGATCGCTATTCGCTGGTCGCCGGTCTGCCGCTGGCGCATTGGGAGTTCTACATGGCGCTGGCCTACTTCAAGCTCGCCATCATCGCGGCCGGGATCGATTTCCGCAGGCGGATGTCGGATCAGGCGCGTGGGGTGGACTCCGACAACATGCCGGAGGTCGTCGCGCCGCTCATTTCGCGCGGGTTGGCGGAGCTGGCCAGGCTGCCCGGTTGAGCGTGCGACCACGGCGCCCCGGGTGAGCTGACGGCTTCGAGCGTGCGCTGACGGCGTCGTGCGTGCGCTGACGGCGCGAAAACCCGCGTTTTCCCGCCCAGGACGCACAGTCAAAGCCGAGGATGCACACTCACAGCCGTGGGCGCACACGCGAAGCCCAGGACGCACACCCGAAACCCGGGGTGCACACTCGATGGACCGGCTAGTCGTTTAGCGAAGCGGCGTGGTGCTTCTTGGCGGCCCGGCGCAGTTGCAGGATGCGAGCGGTGCCTACGGCCACCGTGATCAGCCCGCCGACCACCGCGGCCAGCAAAATGGCGACCCCCAGCGGCAAGGTCCAGTGCCAGCCTAAGAACTGGAACGGCGTCGATGTCGTGTTCTGGGTGATGAAAATCAGCAACAAGATCAGGATCAGGAATCCGGCGATCAGGGACGACCACAGCGCACCGGCGCGGGTGAACCCGATGGCCGGTTCCTTGGGCGTCGCGCCGGGCCTGGGCACCGCGGCGGACTTGGCGGGCGGCTGGCCGGGCGAGGCAGGGTTGGGGCTGCTCATAGGGTCATCTTTGTCCGATCCGGCACAGAATGAAACCACGCAGCGCAACCGGCCCGATTGGTTCCAGCGCAGGACGGATTCTGACGTTACTGTCGGCGGTATGAGGATGCCGTCGCGCACGCACCGCGCGACCGTCCAAGCGGCGGTGTTGCTCACGGCGATCGGTGTTCTCGCCGCGTGTAGCAGCTCCGACCCGCTGGGTGCCGAGGTCGGCAGCCCGAAATCCATCGTGGTGGGATCCGGCGACTTCCCGGAATCACACATCATCGCCGAGATATACGCACAAGCATTGCAGGCCAACGGTTTCGAGGTCGGCCGACGGATGGGCATCGGCAGCCGGGAGACCTATATCCCCGCGCTCAAAGACCATTCCATCGACCTGGTGCCGGAGTACATCGGCAACCTGCTGCTCTACTTCGAGCCGGAGTCGCCGGCGACCGTGCTCGATGCCGTCGAGTTGGAGCTCGACCGCAAACTTCCCGGCGACCTCGCCATCCTCACCCCGTCACCCGCCGCCGACACCGACACGGTGACCGTGACCGACGGGACCGCTAATTCGTGGAAGCTGAAGACAATCGCCGACCTGGCGGCGCACTCGTCGGACGTGAGGTTCGGGGCGCCGTCCGCGTTCGCCAGCCGACCGGCCGGCCTGCCGGGGCTGCGGCAGAAATACGGCCTCGACATCAGGCCTGGTAGCTTCGTCGCGATCAACGACGGTGGCGGCGCGGTGACGGTGCGCGCTCTGGTGGAAGGAAGGGTCAACGCCGCCAACGTGTTCACCACATCCCCCGCAATCCCGCAAAACCATCTGGTGGTGCTCGAGGATCCGGAACACAATTTCATCGCCGGCAACATTGTGCCGCTGGTCAATTCGCAGAAGAAGTCGGATCGGCTCAAGCAGGTGCTGGACGCGGTGTCGGCGAAGCTGACCACCACGGGGGTGGCCGGCCTCAACGCCGCGGTGTCGGGAAACGCCGGGATCGACCCCGACCAGGCCGCGCGGAACTGGTTGCGGGACAATGGCTTCAACCATCCGGTCGGACAATGATCGTCTTCGATAACGTCAGCAAGGCATTCGCCGACGGAACCACCGCGGTGGACCAGCTCAGCCTGGTGATCCCCACCGGAAAGCTGACCGTGTTCGTCGGTTCGTCGGGCAGCGGTAAAACCACCGCCCTGCGCATGGTCAACCGCATGATCGAGCCGACTTCCGGCGCCATCACCGTGGACGGGGTGGACGTGTCCACCCTGGACCCGGTGCGGCTGCGCCTCGGAATCGGCTATGTGATGCAGCACGCCGGCCTGATGCCGCATCTGCGGGTGATCGACAACGTCGCAACGGTTCCGGTGCTGAAGGGGAAGCCCCGGCGGTTGGCCCGGGACGCCGCCTACGGGGTGCTCGAACGCGTCGGGCTGGACACCAAGCTCGCCACCCGCTATCCCGCGCAACTGTCCGGCGGTGAGCAACAACGCGTCGGCGTGGCGCGTGCACTGGCCGCCGACCCGCCCATCTTGTTGATGGACGAGCCATTCTCGGCGGTCGACCCGGTGGTGCGCCTTGACCTGCAGAACGAAATCCTGCGTCTGCAAAGCGAATTGCGCAAGACGATCGTGTTCGTCACCCACGACATTGACGAAGCGCTCAAGCTAGCCGACCAGGTAGCCGTCTTCCGGGCCGGCACGCTGCAGCAGTACGACGAACCCGCGCGCCTGCTGTCGCGGCCTGCCAACGACTTCGTCGCGAGGTTCATCGGCCTCGGCCGCGGCTATCGATGGCTGCAACTCATCGACGCGGCCGGCCTGCCGCTGCACGGTGTGCAGTGCATCCCCGCGGCCGATCTGCCCGAGACCCCTGCCGACGGTTGGGCGGTGGTGGTGGACAGCGCACACGCACCGATGGGCTGGATCGACACCAACGGCCTGCGCCGGCATCGTGCCGGCGCGTCGTTGTCGGAGAGCATGAGCGCCGTCGGCTCACTGTTTCGTCCGGGTGGGAATCTCAGCCACGCGCTGGATGCCGCGCTGTCGTCGCCGTCGGGGGTGGGCCTCGCCGTGGACGACGCCGGCAGCGTCATCGGCGGCGTGCGGGCCGGTGACGTATTTGCCGCGGCGGAAGCCCGGCGGCGGGAGTGACGCATGCACTACCTGCTCACCCACCTCGACGACGCCTGGGCCCTGACCATCGTTCATCTGCGGCTGTCGTTGGTGCCGGTGCTGATCGGATTGGCGATCGCCGTCCCGCTGGGGGCGGGGGTGCAGCGTGCGCCGGGTGCGCGTCGGCTGACGACGGCGACCGCGAGCGTCGTGTTCACCATCCCGTCGCTCGCTTTGTTCGTGGTCTTGCCGATGATCATCGGCACCCGCATCCTCGACGAGGCCAACGTCATCGTCGCGCTGTCGGCCTACACCGCCGCGCTGTTGGTGCGCGCGGTCCTCGAGGCGCTCGACGCGGTGCCGGCGCAGGTGCGTGACGCCGCCACCGCGGTCGGGTACGCGCCGCTGAGCCGCTTGCTGAAAGTTGAACTGCCGCTGTCTGTTCCGGTTCTTGTGGCCGGGTTGCGGGTGGTGGTGGTCACCAACATCGCGATGGTCTCGGTGGGCTCGGTGATCGGCATCGGCGGCCTGGGTACGTGGTTCACCGAGGGCTATCAGACCAACAAGAGCGACCAGATCCTGGCCGGCATCATCGCGCTCTTGGTGCTGGCGGTCGTCATCGACGCGCTGATCATGGTGGCGGGTCGGCTGATCACGCCGTGGGAACGCGCCGGGCGGGCGTCGCGCCGCCGGTCGGTGGTCGCTCCGATCGTGGGGGGCGCGCGATGAACTTCCTGGCGCGGGCCGTCTCGTTTCTGTTGACCGCCGAGAACTGGACCGGGCCGGTCGGGCTCGCGGCGCGCATCCTGGAGCATCTGGAGTACACAGTCGTCGCGATCGGCGCCTCGGCCCTGATCGCCGTCCCCGTCGGGCTGATCATCGGGCACACCGGCCGCGGCACGCTGCTGGTGGTGGGCGCGGTCAACGGCCTGCGCGCACTGCCGACGCTGGGCGTGCTGCTGCTCGGCACGCTGCTGTTCGGGTTGGGCATCGGTCCGCCTCTGGTCGCCCTGATGCTGCTGGGTGTGCCGGCGCTGCTGGCCGGCACCTACGCGGGCATCGCCAACGTCGAGCCGATCGTGGTCGACGCCGCCCGCGCGATGGGCATGACGGAGGCCCAGGTGCTGTGGGTGGAGACGCGCAACGCGCTGCCCCTGATCCTGGGCGGCCTGCGCAACGCGACGCTGCAGGTGGTCGCCACCGCAACCGTCGCGGCCTACGCCAGCCTCGGCGGGCTGGGCCGCTACCTCATCGACGGCATCAAGGAGCGCGAATTCCACCTCGCCCTGGTCGGCGCCTTGATGGTGGCCGCCTTGGCGCTCGCGCTCGACGGGCTGTTGGCGTGGGCAGTGTGGGTCTCGGTGCCGGGCAGCGGTCGACTGCGCCACACTTATCGGACACTTTCATCGCGCTTCGCCGGCACGATTTACGGTAGGTGAGTGAACGCAGATTCCTCTGATTCGACTCGGCGCGTGTGGCAGGCGATGCTCACTTGGCGTGCACAGGACGTATCGCGGATGGAATCGGTACGAGTCCAGGTGTCCGGCAAGAGGATCAAGGCCAACGGCCGCATCGTCGCGGCAGCCACCGAAACCAACCCGGCGTTCGGCGCGTATTACGACCTGCAGACCGACGAGACCGGCGCCACCAAGCGCCTCGGCATGACGGTCACGCTGGCCGAACGCGAACGGGTGTTGTCCATCGCCCGCGACGAAGAGAACATGTGGCTGGTCACCGACCATCAGGGTGAGCACCGCGCGGCGTACAACGGTGCACTCGACTGCGACGTGGTGTTCAGCCCGTTCTTCAACGCGTTGCCCATCCGGCGGCGCAGCCTGCACGAACAGGCGGACTCGGTGACGTTGCCGGTGGTCTATGTCAACCTGCCCGACATGTCCATCACGCCGGACATCGTGAGCTACACCAGCTCCGGCAGCCTCGAAGGCATCAAGCTGCGCTCGCCGGTCGCCGACACCGTCGTCAGTGTCGACGAAGAGGGGTTCATCGTCGACTATCCAGGCTTGGCAGAGCGGATCTGATCACCCCGCCCGCCCGGCCGGCGGCGGCCAATTCCTCGCGCCAGTTCTCGGCGCCGATGACGACATGGAAGATGTCCGAACGCGGGAAGCTGTCGTAGCGCGTGCGGGCGGCGTGGCCGGCCTCGACGAGTTCGGCCACCGTATTGTTCGCGACCAGCGACTCGCGGGCCCGGCTCAGGAGCTCGATCACGCGGTCGGCCGCCGGTATCAGCTGGTCGGTGTTGCTCTCGCACATCGCCCGTACCAGGTCGGGGGCGGTCGCCGCCACCCGCGTCCCGTCCCTAAAAGACCCGGCGGCCAGCGCGAATGCCAGCGGCACCTCCCCGGCGATGACCGCCAGGGCCTCGGCGAGCAGGTGCGGCAGGTGCGAGATGGCGGCGGCCGCGGCGTCGTGGTCGTCGGACTTGGCCGGCACCACCACCGCGCCGCAGTCCAGCGCCAGCGTCATCACCAGCGACCACACCCCGGGGTCGACGTCGTCGTCCACGCTGACCACCCACGGCGCCCTGGCGAACAGGCCGGGGTCGCCGGCGGCCCACCCCGAGTGGGCGGTGCCCGCCATCGGGTGGCCCCCGACGAAACGTTCCTGCAGACCGGCCGCGACGACCTCGTCGAGCACCGCCCGTTTGACGCTGGTGACGTCGGTCAACGGGCAGCCCGCGGCCAGTTCGCCGATGTGGGCCAGCATGCCGGCCATCGCCGGCATGGGCACCGCCAGGACGATCAGCGCCCCGGTGTCCGCGGCGCGAGTCAGCGTCGCGGTGAGATCGGTGGTGGCGTCGAACCCGTCGGCGGCGGCCATCTTTGCGCCCTCCACCGACCGGTTGTAGCCGAACACTTCCCGGCCCGCCGCCGTGGCGGCCCGCATGATCGAGCCCCCGATCAGCCCCAGACCGAGCACACAGACCGGTGTTTGAGAAAGAGGGCTAGCCACAGACCAAGGTTGGCACAATCCGGCGGCGGCGGTGCGTCCAGATGATGGCGCGTCGGGCTCCGTCTGGTCAGGCGGCCTGGTCTGCGACTACCGTAAGCGGCCATGGGAGCACAACGGGCCCCAGCCCAAGGCCTGTCGGCCGACACGCCGGACGGTTTCGGCGTGGCGGTCGTGCGCGAAGAGGGCCAGTGGCGGTGTTCTCCGATGGCGCGTAAATCCCTGATGAGCCTCAAGGCCGCCGAGACGGAGCTGCGGGAATTGCGCAGCGCCGGCGCCGTGTTCGGGCTCCTCGACGTGGATGACGAGTTCTTCGTGATCGTGCGGCCCGCGCCGTCGGGGACCCGGCTGCTGCTGTCGGACGCCACCGCCGCCCTGGACTACGACATCGCCGCCGAAGTGCTCGACAAGCTGGACGCCGACATCGACCCAGAAGACCTGGAAGATTCCGACCCGTTCGAGGAGGGCGACCTGGGGTTGCTGTCCGACATCGGGCTGCCGGAGGCGGTGCTGGGCGTCATCCTCGACGAGGCCGACCTGTACGCGGACGAGCAGCTCGGCCGCATCGCCCGGGAGATGGGCTTCGCCGACCAGCTGTCGGCCGTGATCGACCGCATCGGTCGGTGATCGCGAGCGCGGCCGTGGCGATCGCGGAGTCGGGCGCTGCGGGTCGCCACTAATGAGGCTGCCGGGCGCTGCGGGTCGCCGCCATCGGAGGCGCCGGTGATCGCTGACGAGGCCCTGATCCGCGCCGCGTTGGCGGTGGCCGCCACGGCGGGACCTCGCGACGTGCCCATCGGCGCGGTGGTCATCGACGCCGACGGAACCGAACTGGCCCGCGCGGTCAACGCCCGGGAGGCCCTCGGCGATCCCACCGCGCACGCCGAGATCTTGGCGCTGCGGGCGGCGGCCGGCGCGCTCGGCGACGGCTGGCGGCTGGAGGGCGCCACCCTGGCCGTCACCGTCGAACCCTGCACCATGTGCGCAGGCGCGTTGGTCCTGGCCCGCGTCCGCCGGCTGGTGTTCGGCGCGTGGGAACCCAAGACGGGCGCGGTCGGATCGCTGTGGGACGTGGTTCGCGATCGGCGGCTCAACCATCGGCCGGAAGTGCGCGGCGGCGTACTGGCCGAAGAGTGCGCCGCACCGCTGGAGGCCTTCTTCGCCCGCCAACGATTGGGGTAAGGGGCCGACGGTTCGGTAAGCTGCTCCGCGGTGGCGTGTCCGAGCGGCCTAAGGAGCACGCCTCGAAAGCGTGTGACGGCTAACACCGTCCGAGGGTTCAAATCCCTCCGCCACCGCCATGTGATGTCTCAAGACATCGGAATAGGTCCGAACCCTCGTTTAGGGTTCGGGCTTGTTTTTTGGGTGGCCGGTGGGGGTGCCGCGGGGTTGGTAGTCCCTGGTGGGGTCGAGGGTTAGCTGGCGGAGGGTGTCGCCGGTGGCGGCGTTGATGATTTTGATGTTGAGGTCTTGGACGAGCACCAGGACGCGGGTGCGGGCGTGGGTTCGGCCGATGCCGATGTGGTGGAGTCGGCCGGCGTGGCGCAGGGTGAGTTTTCCGAATTGGTCGATGCGGTCGGTGCGTACCCGGTTGTGGGTGTCGAGGCGTTTGCCGGGGGTGGCTTTGGGGCGGGCGCTGTAGGCGGTGGCCGGGGTGGCTCGGTGGGGTAGTTCGCGGTGTGGGCGGTGGCGGTTGTAGATCTCGACGAAGGCGTTGAGTTGGGTCTGCAGGTGGTTGAGGGTGGTGGCTCGGGGTTGGCCGGTGAGCCATTTCTTGAGGGTCTGGTGGAAGCGCTCCACTTTTCCGCAGGTGGTCGGATGGCCTGGGGTGGAGTTGATCTGGAGGACCCCGAGGTTGTGTAGTTCGTGTTCGAGGTGGTTGCGTCCGCCTTTGCCGCCGGAGAAGCGGGTGGTGAACACCATGCCGTTGTCGGTCAAGGTGGAGGCCGGAATGCCGTGGGTGGCGCAGGCTTTGCGGAATGTGGAGGCCACGATGGGGCCGGTGACGCGGCGGTGTGCGGTGACAGAGAGTGCGTAGCGGGCGTGGTCGTCGAGCCAGTTGAGGATTTCGACATGGGTGCCCTCAGCGAGCCACCAGTGGGTGAAGTCGGCTTGCCAGCGTTCGTTGGGTTGTTCGGCGGCAAAGCGTAGGTAGGAGGATTTGGGTCGCTTCTGCGGGGTGGGGGTGATCAGGCCGGCAGCGCGTAGGTGCCGGTGGATCGAGGCCACCGACACCGCCAGCGCGTGGTGGTGGTGTAGGTGCCAGGCGATGGTGTGCGGACCGTGGTCGAGCCCTTGGTCCAAGAGTTGCCCACGCAACGCCACGATCAAGTCAATGGTCGACTGCGGCAACCGTGTCGGGCTGGAGTGCGGCCGACGTGAGCGCGGGGCGAAAGCCGCCTCGCCCTCGCGGTGATAACGCGCCACCAGCCGCGAGATCCACCCTTGCGAGACCCCATACTCGCGTGAGACCTCAGATTGGCTACGACCCTCGACGATGACTGCGGTGATAACCAGGCGAGCCTTGGACACCCGCCCAACGTCGGCCCATCAACCTATTCCGATCTCATGAGACACCCTATTCGCATGTCCTGAAACCACACACCTCCGCCACCGCCAAAGACCTTCACCTGCTACGGCGGGGGAGGGCCGCTCCGCGCGTTCCATCCCCCGAATGAGCATGCCGTGCGCGGCAGACCGTCTCGACCACACCAGTGACGTAAAGTGCGGCCCGTGGCGCCGGCTGTTGGGGGTTTCGTTCGGGCCGCCGCGAGGCTTGGCGTGGTCGCGGTGCTCCTGACCGCCTCGAGTGCCTGCATCCACCACAAGCGGGATTCGACCTCGAGTCGGGCGACGCTCACGGCCGCACCGACGGAAGGCGGGGATTGCGCAGCGGATCGGCTGGCGCGCTGCGTCCCCGGGCTGGCCGACGTTCAGGACAACCCCTTCGGCGACGTCGCCGTCTACCAGCCCCGTCCCGGCTTCGGGGCCGAGCCCCCCTTTTGGGGTCGAGCGTCCACCCCCGAAGAGTGCCAACGTCTCCCGAGGTTTGGAGCGATTGACAAGCCGGAACTGGATGTCGAATACAGCCCTGCCAGAGGCGCCAATGGCCATTCCGCGAGCGGTCAATTCGCCGGAAACGGCGGAGATTTCGTTCGGATGCGGTTCGCCGTCGCGAGCGCTGGTGACGACATATCGGCTGCCATGGCCGCTTGGGTTCGTCGATGCCCCATGTGGGCGACTGCCAACTCGATGGACAGCGACGGCATCCAAGGCTGGCTGATCGGGGCATCCCGCGAAAAGCTGACGCAATATCAGTCGGGCGACACCAGCCTGCAATGGCCCTCCATCGTCAATATGGCAGCGACGCTGCTTCCCAGCGGGGTAACCGTGCAGGCGTGGTATAGCAGCCCCGATCCGTCGGCGGCCTCGCGTAACCACGTTCTGTCGCAACTGATCGGCGCGGCAGGACGACCGCGCCCGCGCTCGGCGTTGCCGCCGCTGCTTTCCGATTGGACGCAGGCCCAAGTCTCGGCGCTCCTTCCGGCGCTGCGCACGGAGGCCGGCATCGATACCGAATCCGTTGGCAACGGCCGCCTCACCGACGAGCCGGGCGGCGCGTTGTGGTCGCTCTGCCCCTCCGGTGGCCACGTCCCCGCCCCGCGCTACGACCCTCTGGCGGGCTGGCAGGACTTCGACCAGTCAAAATGGGACACGCCGGGGAAACCGCCCCGGCCCAAAGTCACGATCGGCCGGGCGCATGCCGGCGACGACTTCCTGGCCGATCTCCGGCGCGAAATCGACACGTGCACCGCGCATTTGGCAGAGAAGCCGGCAGTCTGCGGGGACCGGGAGAACCGCCAAACCCTCCAGGCGGATTCGGCTTTCGCCGAAGGCGAGGACACCGTGCGGTTAACCCACCGGTGGATGCGCGAGGTTGACGTCCGCGGACACGGCATGTGTGGTGAGGGCGTCGAGGCGCTGAGGGTCACCCAGGTACGGGGACTGATCGTCGTCAGCAGCTCGAGCGCTGGCGGGTGGCTGTTCAAGGGGGACACGCCGCCCCTGCCGCTCAGCACCCTCGACGAGCTCGTCGCCGAAACGGTTCGCAGGATCAAGGCCGTATGAGAACCGATATCCGCCGGCCCTTCACACATGCGGCAACCAGCCGGAGCCCTTCGGCGACAGCACAAAGCCACGCCCCTGTGGGTCTTTGCGTGCGGTCATCCCTGAATTGTCGACGCCGCAAATCACACCGTCGACAGTGATGGAGTGAAATGGCGGCAGCGTCTTGAGTGGATGCCCGTAAACGCGGCCGTTAGCAGCAATCGGGTCGTTGGTTTGACTGAGCCCAGATGTGGTTCCAATTGCATTCACCGTGCCTGATTCGGTGGCAGCCGGTACACCGGGAAAATTGTTACCAGTGCATTGAGCCTGGCCGGAGAAAAAGTCACACGTTCTACCGTCGGGCGTCAGGAAATATACGGTGTTGAGAGGTGTTCGGCCCGTGTTAGGGAGCCCTATTGTGTAGTCTGCGACATTGACTGGCGTGAAGCTGTTGATGTCGGGAAATGTGGGCGAGTCGGCGGCCGAGATGGGTAAGCACATGACAGCGCCCCGCAATAAATGCGAAAATTCCAGCCACACCGGCGATGACGGAGTCGCCGAAATGATCTGCACGGTGCGGGTTTGGGGCGCATATGCCTCGATCCATCTGCCCCTACACGTGGGGCAGCCAGGCGGACCCGTGCGGAGAGAGCACGAATCCGCGTCCTTGCGGGTCTTTGCACGCGGTCATCCCGGAGTCATCCACTCCGCAAATAACGCCGTTTACCGTAATGGTGTGAAACGGCGGTAAGGTCCTCGGCGATTGTCCATTCGTATCGATGCGCGTCCCCGTCGGTCGCGGTGCCAAGCCGGTACTTATGGAAATGAGTCGCGGCACTCCGCTAGATGAGGGAGCCGCCGGGGGCAAGCCCGGAAGATTGTTGCCAGTGCAGCCTGCTGATAGCGGGTTTCCGAACGCACATGCCACGCCGTCCGGGGTTAGGAATGCGACCACCTGGATCGGCGTCGGCCTGCCGGAGTTCGGATAAGTGATCGCATAGTCGGCAGGGTTAACGGGTGCGTAGCCGCTTAAATCGGGAAACGATGGCGGATCGGCTTGAGCGTTGCAAGCGCTGACCATCGCCGTGACTACGGCCGACGCGACGAATACTTTCGGGATCATGGGCAGCCTGTCATGCGAGTTCATTGTGTGTAGGTCGGCTACGGCGCCGGATTGACCTGGACCTGCTGAACATCGTACGGAACGTTTAAGTCGGTGTTCCATTGGCTGACGAAAAGGTTGACGCCGTTCAACGTTGAATTCGGCAGGATGTATCCTCCGTAGGGTTGGAAGACCGAAATGGGAGTTTGGTTCAGGTCGTTACGGGCGACGGTGACCGGACTATTGTTGAAGATGTCAGTCGGATTCCCATCAGGCCCACCCATGTAGAGCTGGACTGCTCCTGGACCGGCAGTCGCATTGAACCCTGAGAAGACCGGCTGTCCACCAATCTCGCGGAAACTAAGTTCGCCGAACCGAGTTGCCGGGCCGGTAACTGTAGTAGTGGCGATTTCCCCGGCTTTTCCCCAATCAGTCCCGGTCCACGGCTGCCAACTCTTGCGATCCCACACTTGGTCAGGATCTGCGCGGTACATGGTGACCCCTTGGCTGCGGTCGAAGGAATCAGCGGCAATGTAAACCTTGCCGTCTGAGCCCTTGTAACCGCTGACCTGACTGGGCGCGTCTCCCGCCGAGCGGTATGAGCCCCCCACCATGTTCCATCCCTTGCCCGGGTCCCCATTGATCTCCACCAGCCACGACGCTACGGGTTGAAGATTGTCCTTGGTGCCCGTCACCATCATGTATGTTTTGCCGCCCGCGGTGATAGTGCCCGCGGGCAGCGTGTCTGTGACGCCCTGCGCCTCTTTGGGGATGGGGAAGAGCTCGTTACCACTGTCTTTGGGTCCGGTCAGCGGGGCTCCGCAGTGCGGGCGTCCGTCGGCGTCGAAAGTCACCGGCACGGCGACGGAGCGGTAATGCTGCCCCTCGCCGACTTTGTTGCCAGTGAACGAATCTCCGAAGATCGCAAGGAATCTTCCGGGCTGGCCCGGCACCTCGACGACCTCCCCCAGATCCGCGGCCCCAGTACCCGGAATACCCGGAATCGCTCCGGTCCCGGCGATCGGGCCGAGATTCCTCACCGACCCGCGTAATGGCTGTTCCAACGTGTCGTCGACGTTCGGGGGTGGGTCGTACCCGTCGGTGTGCAAAGAGCCCAGCGCTTTGTGCAGGGTGTCGGAGTAGGCGTTGCGGATCGAATTCATCTGCTTCACCGCGTCGCGGACGTCGTCCACGGCGTCGGCGTGGGCAGCGTCCATGATCATGTGCAGTTTCGCTACCTCCTTCGGCTGCAGGGTGGGATCCCGCAGGTCCGCTTGCGCGGCGCCATAAAGTTCGTCGAGCCAATGCAACTGATGGTCCAAGGTCGCGATCTCAGCGGCACCCTGCTTCTGCGCGTCGGCCAGTGCGGCCGCGATGCTTTCCAAGTCAGCGCCGATCTTGGGCAATTGCTCCGATTGCGCCCCAAGGGATTTCGTCAGCCGCTGCACTTCTGCAGAGTCGTTGATCGGGTTGTCGCCGTTTTGGTGGTTCCACGACTCACCGAAGCGCTTCTGGGCTATCTGGAAGGCATGGTCGGCTTCGGCGGTGTGTCGGCCCGCGGCATAAAACGCTTCGGCCAGGCGTGAGATTTGAAACGGGCTACCCGCCTGCAGGCTCATATTGATGGCCCACGGGTCGCCCCCAGCCGAGGCGATCAGCTCTGGTTCGCTCAGATGAGTCAGAGTCATCGCCGCCCCCTTCTGCGGCTCAACGCTACTAACGCAGAAGGGGCGGTCAACCACAAATCCGGCTAGGCCCGACGGCGCCAGTCTCTAGGCCTGGCTCCCGGCAAGCTTCCGTGTCGTCAGCGCTTCGGTGTCCTGGAAGGGCCGGCCGTCGGGGCGGAGCAGGTCGTGGAACCAGACCTTCGGAATCGCGGTGTATGGGTGGTCCCACGATTCCCACGGGAAGTAGGTCTGGGTTTTCCCTGCCACCAGGCCCCAGTTGATGGCGCCGACGTTGTGGCGCTTGGCGATTGGCAGAATTCCCTCCACGGTGCTGCCCCGGGGCCTGGCCATGTACTCGGTGCACAGCATCGGCCTGCCCAGCGGGGCAAGCTCGCCGATTCGGGACTCGAAGCCGCCGGGTTCGGCATAGGAATGGAACGTGACCACGTCGGAATTGGCGAGCTGGATGTCGCTGATGGCGCTGCGCCCCTGGGGTTGTCCCCAGTCGCCGCGCCACACACCACTGGTAAGTGGCTGGCTGGGATCGACGGCGCGCGCCCACCGGAACACCTGGGGGAGCAGGTTACCGACGAGCTGTTCCTTATCGCTGCGCTCGGTGCTCCGGTACACCTTCGCCGGATTGTCGGGCTCGTTCCACAGGTCCCACCCCAGGATGCGGTCGTCGGTGCGGAACTGCGTCAACACACCGGTGACATAGTCGCGCATGACGGGCGCATAACGGGGATCGCCGAGGCGTTCGGCGCCCGGGCTTTGTACCCAGCCCGAGTTGTGCACGCCGGGCCTCGGCGCGCGCTGCCGGCCCGCCCTCGGCGCCGGATCCCAACACGAATCGAAGAAGACGAACAGCGGCTTGATGCGATGCCGCGCGGCGATGTCGACGAACTGAGCCAGCCGCGTCTGAAAACCCCGCTGATCCTGCGCCCAGAGCTGATCGTGCAGGAACACCCGGGCGGTGTTGTGTCCGTAGAACCTGGCCCAGCCGAGTTCGGCGTCGATCCGCCGGGGATCGAAAGTGTCGGGCTGAAACATCTCCAGCTGGTTGATCGCGTTCGAGGTGATGTAGTTGGACCCGACCAGGAAGCCCTGCGCCTGATACCAACGGTTGGCGCGTTCGGCGGGCCATCGGCCCGCCTCCTCCGCCGAGGCGCGTGGCACCCGGGTGAGCGCGGTGCTTGCTGCCAGCAAAAGCGGCAGCTTGAGGGCCGTTCGTCGTTGCACGATGTGACCATAAATTTTCCCGGCGATTTCCCCGGGATTTGCTCAGCGCGTCGCGCCAGCTTGACGGGCGAATTGTTATCCCCCCGTCACCTGGCGCCCGCCGGCTCGGTCCCGGCTAGCGCAACTTGCGGCCGTAATCGGTGAAGATCATGATCGCGTCAACGTGTGTCCAAGGCCGATACCGTCAGGCGCAGATTGCTTGGATGACCGGATAGCGGGGCCGGTCCGGGTGAATTAGCCCCGGCGGAGACGGCAAAGTTACTTCAAACTTTCCCCCCGAGAGCGCGATACTGAAACCGTGCCCGATCGAAACGTATTAGGCGGTCCGCTGGAACCGTGCGGCACGGAGCCACTCACCGGTTACTACCGCGACGGCTGTTGCTCGACGGGCCCGGAGGACATCGGCCGGCACACGATCTGTGCGGTCATGACCACCGAATTCCTCGAGCACCAGCGTTCCATCGGCAATGACTTGCTGACACCGGTCCCCGAATACCGGTTCCCCGGCCTGCTCCCGGGCGACCGCTGGTGCGTCACCGCGTTGAACTGGCTTCGGGCGCACCAGGATGGCTGCGCAGCGCCGGTGGTGCTGGCCTCCACGCACGAGCGCACGCTGGAGGTGGTGCCGCTTCAGACGTTGGAGGAACACAAGGTCGACGTGCCCGACGACTTGGCGAACCTGTAGGGCCACGGCGGACCGACACCCGGACGCTGGGTCATATTTCTCTTCGACGACACTTCGAAGAGAGGATAAGTCCCCATCGCCAACCCGGTCGACGCACCGACCGTCGACGAAATAACTTGCGCTGGAGCCAATCTCGCCCCCTACCAGATGGCCGGGGCCCGGGCCCGGCGCCATGATCGGAGAACGCTAGCTGACTACGACCAAGAGGTCACCGCCTTCGACCTGGGCGGTTTGCGAGACAGCGATTCTGTCCACCGTTCCGGCCTTGGGGGTGGTTACCGCAGCCTCCATCTTCATCGCCTCGATCGTCGCGATCGTCTGGCCGGCTTCGACTTCGGCGCCGACATCGACGGTCACCGTGACGACGCCGGCGAACGGGGCGCCGACATGGTCGGGGTTGTTACGGTCGGCTTTTTCGGCTGCGGGCACGTCCGAGGCGATACTACGGTCACGCACCACGATGGGACGCAACTGCCCGTTGAGGATGCACATCACGGTACGCATGCCGCGCTCGTCCGCATCCGAGATGGCTTCCAGGCCGATGAGCAGCTCCACGCCGCGCTCCAATTCGACTCGATGTTCGTCGCCTTGGCGAAGCCCGTAAAAGAACTGATTTGCGCTCAGGCGCGACGTGTCGCCGTACTGCTCACGATGATCCGCGAGCTCCTTCGTCGGCCCGGGGAACAGCAGCCGATTCAGCGCCGCCTGGCGCTCGCTGCCCGCCGCTGCCAATGCCCGTTTGTCTGCGTCCGTTAGCTGTTGTTCCGGCTTCGCCGGCTCGCGGCCTCGTAATGCCTCGGTGCGCAATGGCTCGGGCCAGCCGCCAGGCGGGTTGCCGAGATCCCCGCGAAGGAAGCCAATGACCGAGTCGGGGATGTCGTAACGCTCGGGGTCGGCGGCGAAATCTTGCGCGCTGACGCCCGCACCGACCAGTGCCAGCGCGAGGTCCCCGACGACCTTGCTCGACGGGGTCACCTTCACCAGGCGACCGAGGATGGCGTCGGCTTCGGCGTATGCGTCTTCGATGTCCTCGAAGCGGTCACCAAAACCCAACGCGATGGCCTGCTGGCGCAGGTTCGACAGCTGCCCACCCGGGATCTCGTGCCGGTACACCCGCCCTGTCGGCGCCGGCAGGCCGGACTCGAACGGCGCGTACACCTTGCGCAGCGCCTCCCAATACGGCTCTAAGGCGCAGACCTCCTCCAGCGATAGGCCTGTGTCGTATGGGGTGTGTGCCGCGGCCGCCACAATGGAAGACAACGCCGGTTGACTCGTGGTTCCTGCCAGCGGGGCCGCGGCGCCGTCCACCGCGTCGGCCCCGGCGAGCCATGCGGCCGCATAGGTGGCCAGCTGCCCTCCGGGCGTGTCGTGGGTGTGCACGTGTACTGGGAGGTCGAACCTCGACTTCAGCGCCGAAACCAGTGTCGTGGCGGCGGGCGCGCGCAATAACCCGGCCATGTCTTTGATCGCCAGCACGTGCGCACCCGTTGAGACGATCTCGTCGGCCAACTTCAAGTAATAGTCAAGCGTGTAGAGATCTTCGGCCGGATTGCTGAGATCACCGGTGTAAGACATCGCCACCTCGGCCACCGCGGTGCCTGTCTCGCGAACCGCGTCGATCGCCGGGCGCATGGAGTCGACGTTGTTCAACGCATCGAAGATCCGGAAGATGTCAATGCCGGTTGTCGTCGCTTCCTCCACGAACGCCGTCGTCACGGTCCGCGGATAGGGCGTGTAGCCAACGGTGTTACGTCCGCGCAGCAACATCTGCAAGCAGATATTGGGCATGGCCTCGCGCAAGGCCGCCAGCCGCTCCCACGGGTCCTCCTTCAGAAACCGCAGCGCGACATCGTATGTCGCTCCGCCCCAGCATTCGATCGACAACAACTGCGGGAGCATTCGTGCGATGTAGGGAGCCACCATCATCAGCCCGCTGGTGCGCACCCGCGTGGCCAGCAGGGACTGGTGCGCATCGCGAAAGGTGGTATCCGTGACGTGGACAGCGCTCGATTCGCGCAGCCATGCTGCGAATCGCTCCGGCCCGAGGTTGGCGAGAAGCTGCTTGGATCCCGCCGGCGGGTCAGTCGACAAATCGATGTCGGGTAGCTTGTCGTGCGGGTACACCGTCGAGGGACGCTCGCCGTGGGGCTTGTTGACCGTGACATCGGCCAGGTACGTGAGAATCTTGGTGCCGCGGTCGGCCGAACTGCGCGCGGTGAGCAGCTGCGGGCGCTCCTCGATGAATGATGTGGTGATGCGGCCGGCCTGAAAGTCAGGGTCGTCCAGAACCGCCTGCAGGAACGGGATATTCGTCGAGACACCGCGGATCCGGAACTCCGCGACCGCCCGTCGCGCCCGGCGCACCGCCGTGGCGAAGTCGCGGCCCCGGCAGGTGAGCTTGATCAGCATCGAGTCGAAGTGCGCACTGACGTCCGCGCCCAGCGTCGTGCCACCGTCCAACCGGATGCCCGCACCCCCCGGGGTGCGGTATGCGGTGATGCGGCCGGTGTCCGGGCGGAAGCCGTTGGCCGGGTCCTCGGTGGTGATGCGGCACTGCAACGCCGCACCGCGCGGGACGACCGAATCCTGGCTGAGGCCAATCTCTTCCAGCTTCTGGCCGCCGGCGATTCGCAGCTGGGCGGACACCAGGTCGACGTCGGTGATCTCCTCGGTGACGGTGTGCTCGACCTGGATGCGCGGATTCATTTCGATGAACACGTGCTGGCCGCGTTCGTCGAGCAGGAACTCCACCGTGCCGGCGCACGTGTAGCCGATGCTGCGGGCGAAGGTCACCGCGTCGGAACAAATGCGCTGGCGCAGTTCGGGATCCAGGTTCGGGGCCGGCGCCATCTCGATCACCTTCTGGTGTCGGCGCTGGACGCTACAGTCGCGCTCGTAGAGGTGGATGACGTTGCCGTGGTTGTCGGCCAACACCTGGACCTCGATGTGGCGCGGGTTGAGCACCGCCTGCTCGAGGAACACCGAGGCGTCACCGAACGCGGATTCGGCCTCGCGGCTCGCCGCCTCGATCGCCTCGGCCAGCGCGGCGGGGTCGGCGACCCGACGCATGCCGCGGCCGCCGCCGCCGGCGACCGCCTTGACGAACAACGGAAAAGTCAGCGACTCGGCGGCCGTCAGCAGCTCGTCCACCGACGTTGAAGGCGCCGAAGAGGCGAGCACCGGCAGGCCGGCCTCCCGGGCCGCCGCGACGGCCCGGGACTTGTTGCCCGTGAGTTCCAGTACTGCCGCGCTCGGGCCGACGAATGTGATGCCCGCCACCGCGCACGCCGCCGCCAGGTCCGGGTTCTCCGACAGGAAGCCATAGCCGGGGTAGATCGCGTCGGCGCCGCAGGCCAGCGCGGTTTCGACGATCTCGTCGACCGACAGGTAGGCACGGACGGGGTGCCCCTCCTCGCCGATCTGGTAGGACTCGTCGGCTTTCAGCCGATGCACGGAGTTGCGATCCTCGTAGGGGTAGATCGCCACGGTGGCCAGTTCCAATTCGTAGGCCGCGCGAAACGCGCGGATCGCGATCTCTCCTCGATTGGCGACCAGAACTTTCGCGAACACGGTAGTTACGATAGAGCCCGTTGCGGCGGTCCGACATACTCGCTGAGCGGACGTATCAACGCATTCGATGCGGTCTGCTCCATGATGTGGGCCGTCCATCCGGTGATCCTGCTCATCACGAAGATGGGTGTGAAGCAGGCAATGTCGAAGCCCATCAGGTAGTAGGCCGGCCCGGTCGGGAAGTCGAGGTTCGGTTTGATGCCGTTGGCCTCGGCCATGCCGTTCTCCAGGACCTCGTAGATGTCCAGCCACTTCTGCCCGTCGCGCACGGCGGCCACCCGCTCGAGCGCCTCCTTCATGGTGGGCACCCGGGAGTCGCCGTTTTTGTACACGCGGTGGCCGAACCCCATGATCTTCTCTTTTCGCGCCAGCTTGCCCCGCAACCATTCGGAAGCGTTTTCCGCTGAGCCTATTTCGAGCATGTCGTGCATCACGGCTTCGTTGGCTCCCCCGTGCAGCGGACCTTTCAGCGCGCCGATGGCCGCCGTGACCGCGCTGTAGATATCGGACTGGGTCGAGGTGACTACCCGCGCCGCGAACGTCGAGGCGTTGAAGCTGTGTTCGGCGTAGAGGACCATCGACTGCTCGAACGCCTCGACTACCACCTGCTCGCGGACATCGCCGAAGCACATGTGCAGAAAGTTCTGGGCGTAGCTCATGTGGCTGTGCGGCGCGATGGGTTCTAGGCCGCGCCGGCGCCGCATGTCGGCGGCCACGATGGTTGGCAGGACCGCCAACATCCGCAGCGACTTGGCGTAGTTGGCCGACTCGTCCCTGTCGTCCTCCTCGGGGTCTTCGGCACCCATGTGACTGATCAGCGTGCGCACCACGTCCATTGGATGGCAGGTGTCGGGCAGCTTCGCCAGCAGCGACAGCATGGTCCTATTCAGCCTGCGCGATGCGCGTTCGCGTTGGGTGAAGAGTGCCAGCTGGTGGTCGGTGGGCAGTTCGCCGTGCCAGAGCAGGTACGCCACCTGCTCGAAGCTGCAATTCTTGGCCAGGTCTTGCACCGCGTACCCGCGATAGGTCAGCGAGTTGGTCTCCGGGACCACCTTGGAGATGGCGGTGGTGTCGACGACGACACCGGCCAGGCCCTTGAAGACGCGGGGCTTGTCGTCGATGGTACTCACGGCGTGACTCCTTTGAGCGCGAAGTTGTAGATATCGGAATCGAATCGGTTGTATTCGGCGTACCGCAGCAACTCGTAGAGCCGGCCGCGATGCTGCATGCGGTCCAGCAAGGCGGATTGTGTTCCGGTATCGGCGATTTCACGAAGCCCAAGCTCGACGGCGTGCATCGCCAGGCGCAGCGTGGTCACCGGGTAGATGACCGCGTTGTAACCGATCTCGCTCAACTGCGTGGCGCTCAGCAGCGGAGATTTGCCGAACTCCGTCATGTTGGCCAGCAACGGCGTATCGACGGCCGCACGAAACCGCTCGAATTCCGCCGGCGTGTGCAGCGCCTCGGTGAAGATCAAATCGGCGCCCGCGTCCGCGTACGCCTTCGCCCGATCGATCGCGGCGTCGATGCCCTCGATGCCGGCGGCGTCGGTGCGGGCGCAGATGACGAAATTCGGGTCGCGCCGCGCCGATACGGCCGCCCGCAGCCGCCGCACCATCGCGCCGACCGGCACCACGGCCGTGCCGTCGAGATGCCCGCAGCGCTTCGGGTTCTCCTGATCCTCCAGGTGGCAGCCCGCCAGCCCGGCGTCTTCCAACATCGTCACGGTGCGGGCGGCGCTCATCGGTTCGCCGAACCCGGTGTCGGCGTCGATCAGGGTGGGCAGGTCGGTCACCGCGGCGATCTGTGCGCCGCGACCGGCCACCTCAGTCAGGGTGGTCAGCCCGATGTCGGGCAGGCCGAGGTCGGCCGACAGCACTGCCCCGGACACATAAACGCCGTCAAACCCGAGCTCACCGATCAGCTTGGCAACCAGTGGTGAAAATGCCCCCGGAAACCGTTGCAAACGACCACTTTTCAGCCCTTCACGGAAGCCGGCGCGCTTCCGGGATACAGGCAGGGCACCGCCGAGGAGACCGCTCATCAGAAGATTCCCGGTGCTACGGTCGGCGCCGCGTCGAACACGTGCTGACCGACTGTGACGTTGAGCGCGCCTAACGCCCCCGCTTGCAGGTCCGGAAGGGCTTCCGCCGCAGAGAGGAACCGCTGCTGCTCCGCCTCGGAGACAATGCCGTCCGCGAGCTCGGTGAACTTCCCGATATACTCCTTGCGCTCAAAAGGCCGGGCGCCCAGTGGATGCGCGTCGGCGACGGCGATCTCATCGACAATGACCTCACCGTTGGTGAGTGTGACCTCCGCGCGGGCGCCGAACGCCTTTTCAGCCGGGTCGGTGGAGTGGTATCGCCGGGTCCATTCGGGGTCCTCGCGTGTGGAGATCTTGTGCCACAACGCGATGGTTTCGGGCCGGTGCGCTCGCCTCGGGGCATAGGACCGCTCATGGTGCCAGGTGCCGTCCTCCAATGCGACCGCGAAGATGTACATCACCGAGTGGTCTAGCGTCTCGCGGGAAGCATCCGGATCGAACTTCTGCGGGTCTTGCGAACCGGTGCCGATCACGTAGTGGGTGTGGTGGCTGGTGTGCAGCACGATCGTGGCGATCTGGCCCAAGTCGCCGATCCGTTCGCGCAACCGACGGGCGAGGTCGATCAGGGCCTGGCTTTGGTATTCCGCCGAGTGTTCCTTGGTGTAGCTGTCCAGGATGGCCCGCTTCGGCTCGCCGGGCTCGGGCAGGGGAACGCGGTAGGTATGTTCGGGTCCCGACAGCAGCCAGGCGATGACGCCGTCCTCGCCCTCCCAGATGGGGGCGGGCGCGCCCTCGCCGCGCATGGCCCGGTCGATGGACTCGATGGCGACCTTGCTCGCCCAGGCCGGCGCGTACGCCTTCCAGCTGGAGATGAGGCCCTTGCGCGACTGCCGGGTGGAGGTGGTCAGGTGCAGCGCCTGGCCGATCGCGGAGTAGATGATCTCCTTGTCGAGACGCAGCATGGTTCCCAGGCCAGCGGCCACCGACGGCCCCAGGTGGGCAACGTGGTCAACCTTGTGCTCGTGCAAGCAGATTCCCTTGGCCAGATCGATCTGAATCTCGTAAGCGGTCGCGATGCCGCGGGTCAGGTCGGCCCCGCTGATCCCGAGGTGCTGGGCGACGGCCACCAGCGGGGGGATGTTGTCCCCCGGGTGGGAATACTCGGCGGCCAAAAACGTGTCGTGGAAGTCCAATTCGCGCACGGCAACCCCGTTGGCCCAGGCCGCCCACTCGGGGGAGTAATCGCCCTGGATCCCGAAGACCTTGGCGCCCTTGAACGAATTCGGGTGGGCGCTCGCCTGGGCACGGGCGGCGGCTACCGGGCGGCGGATGACCGACGCGGCCGACACGGCAGCGTTGTCGATGATGCGGTTGATGACCATCGCCTCGGTTTCCGCGGGCACCGGAACCGGATCCGTGGCCACCTCGGCGATCTTCGAAGCCAAGTGCTCACGACGGGGAAAGTCCTCGGCGCTGCGCCGGGTTCGAACCTGATGTATCCGCATAAGCCGCACAGTACGCACGGGCATTGCGGCGGTAAATCCCCTGTAAAAGCGTAATACTGTGTCCTTTGCTGCAACTTTCTGCGAATGTTGTGTAAGGGTGCGGCGTAGGGTGACACGGGTGGTGGCGAAGACGTTCGCCGGAGCGCGGCTACGGCGGTTACGCGAAGAGCATGGGCTGACCCAGGTGGCACTCGCGCGCCTCCTGGAACTATCGACCAGCTATGTCAATCAACTGGAAAACGACCAGCGGCCGATCACCGTTCCGGTGTTGCTCGCCCTCACCGAGCGATTCGACCTGCCCGCCCAATACTTCGCGCCCGATTCCGATGCGCGCCTGGTTTCGGACCTGCGGGAGGTCCTCGCCGATACGTCCGCGACCGCCGGCCAAATCGAGGAGTTGGTCGCCCGTATGCCGGCCGTCGGTCAGACCCTGGTCAACCTGCACCGCCGGTTGCACGATGCCACTGCGGACCTGGAAGCGCTGCATAGTCGCGCCAATATCGACACCCCGACAATCGCGCAGCAGCCCATGCCGTTTGAGGAGGTGCGCGACTTCTTCTACGACCGCAAGAACTACATCGGGGAGCTCGACCTCGCGGCCGAGGAACTGTTCGTGCGGACCGGGCTGCGGATTGGCGGGCTCGACGGGCAGCTGGCGGAAATGCTTGCCGACCGACTCGGCGTCACCGTCGTAGTGGACGACGGGCGGGTGCTGGATCCCAACGCCAAGAGGCTCTTTCACCCCGAATCGAACAGTTTGTATCTGGCGCGATGGCTCCATCCCGGCCAGCGCGCCTTCCAGCTAGCCACCCAGATCGCCCTGCTCACCCAGGGGCCTTTGATCACCGGCATCGTCGGCGCCGACGACCAACTCAGCGACGACGCACGCGGCGTGGCCCGCATCGGGCTGGCCAACTACTTCGCCGGCGCGCTGCTACTGCCCTACCGGGTGTTCCTCGACGCCGCCGAGGCGGCACGCTACGACATCGACCACCTGGCAAGGCGTTTCGAGGTGGGTTTCGAAACTGTGTGCCACCGCCTGTCCACCCTGCAACGACCGAACGCGCGCGGCGTCCCCTTCATCTTCGTCCGCACGGACAGTGCCGGAAACATCTCGAAACGACAGTCCGCGACGGCCTTTCACTTCTCCCGCGTCGGGGGGAACTGTCCGCTCTGGGTCGTGCACCACGCGTTTACCCGCCCGGGTCAATTCCTCACCCAGGTGGCCCAGATGCCCGACGCGCGAACCTATTTCTGGATCGCGCGTTCGACCGCCACCGAGGCCGCCCGCTACCTCGGGCCGGACAAACGTTTCGCCATCGGGCTCGGATGCGATATCGCGCACGCGGAGCAGCTCGTCTACTCCGTCGGCATCGATCTGGCGGACGGCGAGGCGACGGTGCCGATCGGAGCTGGGTGCAAGATCTGTGACCGGCCGACCTGTCCGCAGCGCGCTTTTCCCTATCTCGGCCGCCCGGTGCATGTCGATCCGCACAGCAGCACCGATCTGCCCTATCCGCCCGCGAGCCCGACCGAACAACCACTTCAGCATCGGGACCGCCAGCGGTATCGCCAACGGCAAGCTGGACAGGGCGGCGAGTCCCAATCCGACCAGCGACAGCAGGCCCCTGTCGATGCCTTGCCAGAGCACGAACCCACCGCAGAAGGGGAGTAACACGGTGGCGACGACGAACTTGACCGAGTCGCGCATACTCGGCTCTTCGCCGCTGGCATGCCGCGGCGGTTTTCCGCTGTCCGCGGTGTCCGGCGTGCGGAGCACCTTGACTGCGATGTAGATGCCGCCCACCATCGCGACCCAACCGAGGAACGGGAGCGCGGCCGCTCGGCGGAAGCCGTGCGGTGGCGGGTTGAAGGCCATCAGTGCACCGCTGATCGCCCATGTCGCCGCGACCACAGCGAGAGCGAGCCGACGCATCACCAGACCAGTATGCGGTCGGTGCTTCAATGGTGGGATGGGTGACCCCACGCCCCAGGTGGCCATTCTGGACGACTACGCTGGCGCGGCCCTGCGGCTCGCCGACTGGTCACCGGTGCAAACCCGTTCCCGCGTAACCGTTTTCGATCGGCACCTCGGTGAGGATGAGGCCGCCCACGCCCTGCGGCCCTTCGACGTCATCTGCACAATGCGTGAGCGAATGGCGCTGCCGCGCACGCTGCTCGACCGGCTGCCGAACCTGAAGCTGATCACCATCGTCGGGAGGAGCCTGCCCAACCTGGACCTGGCTGCAGCCACCGAGCGGGGGATCCTCGTCGCCCATACCGACTTCGCCCATCCGCGATTTCGAGCCGTGCACGACGCCACCCCCGAATTCGCCTGGGGATTGCTGATCGCCACGGTGCGGAACTTGGCCGAGGAACACCGCCGCATGCGGGACGGCGGCTGGCAAACGACGACCGGGCTCACCCTTTCCGGCAAGACGCTCGGACTGCTGGGCCTCGGGCGGGTGGGCGCCTGGATGGCCGAATACGGGCGGGTGTTCGGCATGGAAGTCATTGCGTGGAGCCAAAACCTGACCGCGGATGCGGCCGCGGCCGCTGGCGCGCGCCGGGTCGAGAAGGCGGTGCTGTTCGAGGAATCCGACATCGTCTCCATTCACGTCGTGCTTTCGGAACGCACCCGAGGGCTGGTCGGCCGCCCCGAACTCGCCCTGATGAAGCCGCACGCCTACCTGATCAACTCCTCGCGGGGGCCGATCGTCGACGAGGCCGCCTTGATGACCGCGTTGACGACGCGGCGCATCGCCGGCGCCGGTCTCGACGTCTACGACGTCGAACCGCTGCCGCCTGAGCACCCGTTGCGGCGGATTCCGAACGTCACCCTTTCTCCCCACCTGGGGTATGTCACTCGCGAGATGCTCAGCGCCTTTTACGCCGACACCGTGGAGGCGGTGGTCGCGTGGCTGGACGGGACCCCGGTCCGGATCGCCAACCTCGGTTGATCAGGCGCGCTTGCGTTTCCAGTGCGGGCTCTTGACCGCTTCGAGGGCCTCGGTGACATAACGGTCCAGCGGCCAGGAGCGCCCGGACTGTCTAACCCACCGCTGGAATCCGAAATCCGCTGCAGCGAAGGCTAATTGGACGAGGAGACCCGGGCGAATGTCCACGTCGGGGTTCACGCCCATGCGTTTGGCGATCAGCTTGGCCGCCCGTTCCTTGTCGGCGGGGGTCTGCACGGTGACCTTGCGAAGCAGGTCGGGGGCGACCAGCAGGGCCTCTCGCCATTCCTCGGTGTCGGCCTGTTCGAAGGACCGGGTGCGCATGACGATAGCGTTGATCAACGCGACGTCCGGGGACTCGTTGGCGGGCCGCTGTTCGAGGAGGTTCACGATAGCGGCGCCACCATGGCGAACGGGGGCCAGCAACAGCGCTTCTTTCGTCGGAACGTGCCGGAAGAAGGTGCGCGGGGAAACGCCTGCGGCGGCGGCGATTTCCTCCGTTGTCACGGCGTCGTATCCGCGTTCGACGAACAGCCGGAACGCCGCGCGCCTGATGTCGGCCCGGATCTGTGCGCGCTGCCGATCGCGCAGCGACGGCCCGCTCATCGGAAGCAGCCGATTCCACCGTCGACGTGGATGGTCTGCCCGGTGATGAACGTGGCGTCGGTGCCGAGCAGGAAGGCCACCAGCGCGCCGACGTCGGTGCGGACATCGCCGATGCGCTTCATCGGAACGCGGCTGACCGCCTTCGCATAGTCCTTGGGTGCGAACTCTTTCCAGAGCTTGACGCCCTCTGACTCGGCGAACGGGCAGATGACGTTGACGCGGATGTTGTCACGTCCCCATTCGAGGGCGGCGACCTTCGACAGGCCTCGAATGGCCTCCTTGGCGGCGGCGTACCCGCCCCACCGGGGTTCGCCGCCGGTTCCCGTCCCCGAGCCGAGGTTGACGATCGAGCCACCCCCCGCCTCGACCATCACGGGGTGCGCGGCCTGCATCAGCAGGAAAGTTGCCCGCGGCCCGACGTCGTGACCGAGCGCGAAATCCTCGGTGGTGATGTCGACGAAGGCCTTGGGCTCGTTGGTGGCGATCGCGTTGTTGACCAGTCCGTGGACCGTGCCGAAGGCGTCGACCGCGGCCGCCACGATGCGCTGGGCGCTGTCCGGGTCGCGCAGGTCGGCGGTCAGCTTCTCGACGCGGCCCATCGACGAGAGCTCCGCCGTCGTCGCGCCGAGTAACTCGTGCTGGAGGTCGACCAGCAGCACCGAGGCGCCGCGTTCCAGCAGGGCCGCGGCGACCCCCTTGCCGACGCCCTGGGCGGCGCCGGTGACAACGGCGACGTGGCCCTGCATCGAGGACGGGTGTGAGTACGTCATTCGGCCGGGCGCTCCATGTCGGTGACACCGACCACGAGGTGACAAAACGAGATGTCACCGAGGAGACCGGTCATGACGTGGCGAGGCCGGGAGCCGGGCGTCCGGCAAACAGTGGCAGATCTAGGTAGGTCTTGATGCCGGGCTCGGCGGCGCAGACGTCGGGGATGGCGTTCACGCAATGGTTGGCCGTGGCCACTACGCCCGGATTTTTCACCAGGCCCTCGGCGATCGTTTCGGGCTGCAGCCCCTTGAAGGTGAGGCTCACGGTCGGATCACCAGTGATCTCGACCTCGAAGCGTTCGCCGCGCCCGCCGAAATCCCAACCGGGATCCAGGTTTTCCTCGCCCATCAGCCAGTTCACGGCCGCCGTGATGGCGGGTTCGCCGTCCACGAGGGCCTGCCAGCGGAAGCGGCGCGCCGCCACCTTTCCGGTGGTGATCGGGAACGGCGCGTAGTCGATATCGGCGGTCGCCACCGCGACGTCCTGAATCGTTCGGATGTTCGGGTCGATGCGGAATCCCATGTGGTCGGCAATCATTCGCACCGACTGCTTGAAGCCCGCCTCGAGCAGGCTGGCCATGGGGCCCTGCATGGCCTCCTCGGGTGTGCCGCCGAAACCCATGATGTGGCGCACGACGTCCGGGGCGTTGTAGGTGCGGATGTCGGAGAACTCCTCCGCCCGGAGGTGGGTGACGGCCGAGGAAAGCGAGGACAGCATAAGCGGGAATCGCTCCGTGATGCCTCCGGGGTGGATCCCTGAGCCGTGCAGGGTCACTCCGGCTTCGGCCGCGGCTTCGGCAACGGCCCGGTGCCGCGAGTTGTTCGGGTCGGGGTACACCCAGCCGACCGGAGTGACCACGTTCTTGCCGGACCGCAGGATCGCGATGACCTCGTCATCGTTGGGCACCAGCGGGCTGTACAGGACGCAGTCGGCATCCAGCGCCAGGACCTCGTCGGCGCTGGACGTGGCGGTGACGCCGAGTTCGGTAGTTCCCAGGATCCGGCCGACGTCGACGCCGTTCTTCTCCGCGCTGTGAACCCAGCAGCCGGCCAGCTCCAGCTCCGGATGATTCAGGACGCAAGCAATCGCCGCCTTGCCGACTCCTCCGGTCGCCCATTGGATGACGCGCAGCTTGGATGGACTACTCATCGCGTGACCTCCGATGCTTTACACGTCAACGACCGAATGGCACAGTATGACCCGCTGACAGTGACTGTCAACGATGGCTTCGGGTGGGAAGGTCCTGTGCATGCGCGTCCTCGATGGCACGTCGCGGTCGTCACCGGAACTAGCCGCGGTGTGGGCGTCGGGATCTCCCACGAACTGCTCCGGGCCGGCGCCACCGTCGTCGGGTGTTCGCGCTCGCCCCTCGACGCCATTCTCGGTGTCGAGCCGGACTGGGCGGCCAGGGCCTCCAAAAGGTATGCGACCAAGGGGACTACCGCGCGATCGATTCCTTCGTCTCCGATGTCGTCGCCGAGCGCGGCCGGACCGGCATCCTGGTGAACAACGCCGGCGGAACGGTGCCTGTGCCGCATGCCGAGAGCATTCCCGAACTGGTACAACGCATTCAGGGCGCGCCCGGTGGTGACGACGAGTATGAGCGATCTGCTCTAATCGTGGCCATGAGCAATCCCCTGGAGCCCACCGCCTAGCAGTTCGCCGCCCTGGCCGCGCGCCCGGCGAATGAGCCGGTGGTGATGGTCAACCTGCTGAAGTTCAAGACCCCCGGCGGGGTGGATGCCTACCAGCGCTACGGCGTGGCCGTGATACCCCATCTTGAGCACGCTGGCGCCGTCGTCCGCTATGCCGGGATAGCGCCGACCGTCGTGATCGGCGATGGCGAACGGCCTTGGTGGGACGCCATTCTCATCGTCGAGTACCCGTCGCCGCAGGCATTCATCGACATGGTGACCGACCCCGGATATCTCAAGGCGCACAAGCCTCGCATCGAGGCGCTCGAGCGCGGCGACCTGATTGCGACCTCGACGTGGTCGCTGGCTTTCGACTGAGCGGGTCCTAGCGGGTTTCCGCCTGGTCGCGTCTAATTGGTGGATGGACCTGATGATGCCCACCGACGCGATATTTCTGCTGGGAGAATCGCGGGAACATCCCATGCATGTCGGCGGCCTGCAATTGTTCGAGCTGCCCAGCGGCGCGGGCCGCGGCTTCGTCCGGGAATTCTACGACCGTTTAGTGGCGCAGGATGATTTCCAGCCGACTTTCCGCAAGCATCCGGCGACGTTTGTCGGCGGCATCGCGAACCTGGGCTGGGCCTACGACAACGATGTCGACGTGGACTACCACGTTCGGCGCTCGGCGGTACCGTCGCCCGGGCGCATCCGCGAATTGCTCGAACTGACTTCCCGGTGGCACAGCAGCCTGCTCGATCGTCACCGTCCGCTGTGGGAGACCCACATCGTCGAGGGCCTCAAGGACGGCCGGTTCGCCATCTACACCAAGATCCACCATGCCCTGATCGACGGGGTCTCGGCGCAGAAACTCATGCAGCGCGCGCTGTCGACGGACCCCGAAGAGACCGAGATGCGCGCGCCTTGGACCTTGCCCAAAAGCAAGCGCAAGCGCAGCCCGGTAAGCCCTTTACGTTCTGCGTTGAACGCGGCGGGATCCATTGCGGCACTGGGTCCTTCGTCGCTTTCGCTGGCACGTGCCGCGCTGTTCGAGCAACAGCTGACGTTGCCGTTCGGCGCGCCGCGCACCATGCTGAACGTCAAGATCGGCGGCGCTCGCCGCTGCGCCGCGCAGTCCTGGTCGCTGGACCGGATCAAAAGCGTCAAGAAGGCCGCCGGCGTGACGGTCAACGACGTCGTTTTGGCGATGTGTTCGGGCGCCCTGCGCTACTACCTGCTCGAGCATGACGCGCTGCCGGACACGCCGCTGATCGCGATGGTCCCGGTGAGTCTTCGCACCGAAGACGAGGCGGACGCGGGGGGCAACCTCGTCGGCGCCATCCTGTGCAGCCTGGCCACCGACAGCGACGACCCGGCGCAACGGCTGGAGACCATCAGCGAGTCCATGCGGAGCAACAAGCAGGTGTTCTCTCAGCTGCCTCGGTTCCAGGCGCTGGCGCTGTCCGCGGCCAACACCTCGGCCCTGGCGTTGGCGGCGGTTCCCGGCTGGGTGGCGTCGACGTCGCCACCGTTCAACATCATCATTTCCAACGTGCCGGGGCCTACCCAGCCGATTTACTACGGGGGCGCTCGGCTCGACGGCAACTATCCCCTGTCCATTGCGCTGGACGGGCAGGCGCTCAACATCACGCTGGCCAGCAACGCCGGCAACCTGGACTTCGGTCTGGTGGGGTGCCGGCGCAGCGTTCCGCACCTGCAGCGCTTGCTCGCGCATTTGGAGTCCTCGCTCAAAGACCTGGAACGCGCCGTCGGGGCCTGACCAGCCGATGCCGAAGCTCAGTGCGGGTGTGCTGTTGTACCGGACCCGCGACGGCGTCGTCGAAGTCCTGATCGCGCATCCGGGCGGACCGTTCTGGGCGCGCAAGGACAACGGGGCCTGGTCGATTCCCAAAGGGGAGTACGCCGATGGTGATGATCCCTGGGCCGCCGCGCAACGCGAGTTCGCCGAAGAGTTGGGGCTCGCGGTGCCGCCCGGGGTCCGGCTGGAACTGGGCCAGCTGAAACAGTCTGGCGGGAAGGTAGTCACCGCCTTCGCCGTCCGCGGCGACCTCGATGTGACCGACGCGCGCAGCAACACCTTCGAATTGGAGTGGCCGAAGGGTTCGGGAAGGCTGCGGGAGTTCCCGGAAGTCGATCGGGTGGGCTGGTTCTCGGTGGCGCAGGCGCGCGTCAAGCTACTGAAGGGACAGCTCGCTTTTCTGGACCGCCTGATGGCTGATCCGGATCTGGCGGGGTTACGCGAAGACGTCTGACGTGCGTAGGCGTCAGCGGGACGACGCCGACGGGCAGAATGGCCGCATGACGACCGCGCCGACCGAATCCCAAGGGCTGCTGCTGCAGCTGCTGGACCCGGCCAACCGGCCCGACCCGTATCGACTCTGTGCGCGATTTCGCGATGGCGGCGCGCTGCAACTGGCCGATGCCAACCTGACAGTCTTCTCGAGCTACCGCGATTGCGACGAGGTGTTACGGCACCCCCTCTCGAGCAGCGACAACGTCAATTCGACGGTCGCCAAGCGCCAGGCCGAGGCCGGTACAACGCCACAAAGGCAGGGCCCGCCGGGCTTCTTGTTTCTCGATCCGCCCGACCACACGCGGCTGCGCAGGCTGGTCAGTAAGGCGTTCGCGCCGAAGGTGGTGAGCGCGCTGGAGCCCGAGATTCGGTCGCTGGTCGACGGGCTGCTCGATCGGGTCGCCCAACAGGGGCGCTTTGACGTCGTCGAGGATTTCGCCTATCCGCTGCCGGTGGCTGTGATCTGCCGGCTGCTCGGCGTGCCGCTCGATGACGAGCCGCGGTTCAGCCGCGCGTCGGCGTTGCTCGCTCAGGCGCTGGATCCGTTCTCGACGATCACCGGTGTGCCTCCCGCCGTCGCGAACGAGCGACAACAGGCCGGTGCGTGGCTGCGCACCTACTTCCACAGCCTGATCGAGCGCCGCCGTTCGCAACCCGGCGACGACCTGCTCTCGGGGCTGATCGCGGTGGAGGAGTCCGGAGACCAGCTGACCGAGGACGAGATCGTCGCGACCTGCAATCTGCTCCTGATCGCCGGACATGAGACCACGGTGAACCTGATCGGGAACGCCGTGCTGGCGATGCTGCGCAATTGCGAGGAGTGGACGGCTCTGGGCGCCGAAGCCGGTCGAGCGTCGGCTGTCGTGGAAGAGACTCTGCGTTACGACCCGCCGGTGCAACTGGTTGGCCGAATCGCTCTCGCCGACATGGTGATTGGCGGTGCCGAGGTACCCGCGGGTGACGTCATGATGTTGCTGCTCGCCGCGGCCCACCGCGACCCGGCTGAGTTCGACCGGCCCGACAGATTCGATCCCGGCCGGATGCCCTTGCGCCACTTAGGGTTTGGGCGCGGAGCCCACTACTGTCTGGGCGCACCCCTGGCCCGGTTGGAAGCTGGCGTCGCCCTGTCAGCCATCGCGGCGCGGTTCCCCGACGCCAGGCTGGACGGCGAGCCGGAGTACAAGGCCAACGTCACGCTGCGGGGATTGTCGCGGCTCATCGTCGCGGTCTAGCTCACCCGCGCTCCCACGGCGGGCTCTCGCCCATCTTCTTGTAGTACTTGGCCAGGTGGCTCTTGACCCGGTCCACGTCCGCCTTCGGCAGGTCGATACCGCCGCGGGCACCGTCCATGATGGCGCCGGCTGCCATCACTCCTCGTGGCACCGCCTTGAGATCGCCGCCCACCACATCGGCGATCAGCAACTTGTATGCCGTGAAGTTGTCCTTCTTGCCGTTGTCGTACCAGACGTGGGCGTCGCGATATTTCTGGTTCGGGCCGTCTTCGGCCGCGGCCCACTTGCGCACCCGCTTCTCGGCCGCGTCACCGTCCCATTGGCGGTCGCGATCGGCCAACGGCAGATCCTGAAACGCTGTCACTGACATGTAGGGCCGCGTGCCCGCCCGCGGTGGCCGTTAAACGTCCCGTTTGTTGACCCGCCATGCCGGCAGATAAGCGGTAGCGTCGTTGGTGCTGGCTGTGCTGTCGACGGTGTTCGCCCGCCACGCCAGCGGCGATGTGAACGGGAGACCACCATGAAGCACTGCATCGTCGGAGGACTGGCCGCCGTGCTGACGGCCGGAGGGCTGGTCGCCTTCGCGCCGGCGGCCAGCGCCGGGTGCCAATACGGCGGATCCTTTCTCAGTAAATGCGATGGTCCCGTCCAGCCCGACGGGACCTGGCAGCGTTGCGTGGGATTCACCCACCTGATCTGGAACGGCGCCAGCTCCTACCTGGTGCCGGATAAGCGCTGCGACCTGATGGGCCCTGACCAACACCCGGGGGACCTGGCCTTCGCCGACCCGCCGACTCACATCGACGGCTGAACCGAAAAGGCAGGGGATGGCCGCTGCCCGTGATTCGCGACTAGCGCGCGCCCAGGCCCGGCACGATGTCGCCGAGGCTGAAAGTGACCGGCTGTTCGAGTTGTTCGTAGGTGCATGAGCGCGGTTCGCGATCCGGACGCCACCGGCTGAACTGCGCCGTGTGCCTGAAGCGTCGGCCTTCCATGTGGTCGTAGCGGACCTCGACCACGCGCTCCGGCCGCAGCGGCACGAACGAAAGGTCTTTGCCTGCGTTCCAGCGGGAGAATTCGTTCTTGCGCGGCGTTCGTTCGCCGGCCTCGTGGGCGGCCCAATTCCACGGATGATCGTCGAAATCGGTGACGAGCGGCTGCAATTCGCTGAAGAGGCGCCGCCGCTCGGCCATCGGGAAGGCGCCGATGACGCCGACGGATGCGAGCTGCCCGTCGTCCTGGTAGAGCCCGAGCAGCAGCGAGCCGATCGAGTCGCCGCCGGACTTGTGGATGCGGTAGCCGGCGACGACGCAGTCGGCGGTCCGCTCGTGCTTGATCTTGAACATGACCCGCTTGTCGGGCTGATAGGTGACGGTCAGCGGCTTGGCGATGACGCCGTCGAGGCCGGCGCCCTCGAATTCGTCGAACCAGCGGTGCGCGAGGTCGATGTCGGTGGTGGCCGGCGTGACATGAATCGACGGGCCGGAGTCTGCCAGCGCCTCGACGAGTGCGGCGCGCCGCTCGGTGAATGGTCGCCGCGTGTAATCGTCGTTTTCCAGGGCGAGCAAGTCGAACGCGATGAACGACGCGGGCGTCGCCTCTGCGAGCATCCGCACCCGCGAATCCGCCGGGTGGATCCGTTGTTGCAGCGCCTCGAAATCCAGGCCGTGGTCCGTGGCGATGACGATCTCCCCGTCGATCACACAGCGTTGGGGCAGCTCGGACCCCACCGCGGCAACCAGCTCGGGAAAGTAGCGCGTCATCGGCCGCTCGTTCCGACTGCCCAACTCCACTTCGTCGCCGTCGCGGAAGCAGATGGACCGGAATCCGTCCCACTTGGGTTCGTACGACGCTTCGGGCGGGATCGATCGCACCGACTTGGCCAGCATGGGCGACACCGGGGGCATGACAGGTAAGTCCATAGGCCGATTGTGCTGGAATCGTTGGTATGGCTGCTGCAGAAGAGCTCGACGTCGACGGTATCGCGGTGCGCCTGACCAATCCGGACAAGGTCTACTTCCCCAAGCTGGGCACAAAGGGCACCAAGCGGCGGCTCGTCGAGTATTACAGAGCCATGGCGAGCGGCCCGATGCTGGACGCGCTGCGCGACCGGCCGACCCATCTGCAGCGCTTCCCGGACGGCATCGACGGCGAGGAGATCTATCAGAAACGGATTCCGCAGCACCATCCCGACTATCTTCAGACCTGCCGGGTCACGTTCCCCTCGGGGCGCACGGCCGACGCGCTGAAGGTGACGCACCCCTCGGCCATCGTGTGGGCGGCCCAGATGGGCACCATCACGCTGCATCCGTGGCAGGTGCGCTGTCCGGACACCGACCATCCCGACGAGTTGCGGATTGATTTGGATCCGCAACCAGGCGTCGCCTTCGAGCAGGCGCGGGCGGTCGCGGTCGACGTGTTGCGGCCGTTGCTCGACGAACTCGGTCTGACTGGGTATCCGAAGACATCTGGCGGCCGCGGCATACATGTTTTTCTGCGGATCGCCACGGACTGGGATTTCGTCGAGGTGCGCCGCGCGGGCATCGCGCTGGCCCGCGAGGTGGAGCGCCGCGCGCCCGAGGCCGTCACCACGTCGTGGTGGAAGGAAGAACGGGGCGAGCGCATCTTCGTCGATTTCAATCAGAACGCTCGGGACCGAACCATGGCGTCGGCATACTCGGTGCGGCGCACCCCAATCGCGACGGTGTCGACCCCGTTGACATGGGACGAGCTGGCCGACGCGGAACCCGACGACTACACCATGGCCACGGTGCCCGACCTCGTGATGAGTCGCGAGGACCCATGGGGCGCCATGGATAACGTGGCGCAGTCGATCGCGCGCCTACTTGAGATGGCAGATGCCGACGAAGAACGCGGCCTCGGCGACATGCCGTATCCGCCGAACTATCCCAAGATGCCGGGGGAGCCCAAACGCGTTCAGCCCAGCCGGGATACGGATCTGAACAAAGACAACAAGTCGAAGTGAATCCGCTTTGCCCGCCGCGAGCGCCCGCTTTGAAGCGATTTGTCACAGTGACGCTGGTCGCGTGAGCACGTGCCAGCGCCGAGCGGGCTATTGATTTGGCTACTGTGACCACTTCAAGTCCGCGTGAATCGACTTGATGTGCAGCCCAACAGGGCGCTCTATTGCTCAGCGCGTCGGTACGCACTGACTGGCGCGCCCGGCCCAAAAGTGTTCCGTAACAAGCGAAGCGTGCCAGTCAGTGCTATTACCAACCTACGGTGTGCAGGTGATTCCGGTGGCCCCGCCACTGCATGAGAAGGTGGGCAGCGTACATCCGGAGCTTGTCAATGCGGTGAAGGCCAGGACCAGCCCGAGAACAATCTTGTACTTCAAACGAGACATGACCACTCCGTTCATTGAAGAGAAATGTTTCGCCCGAGGAGCGCTATTCTACTTGTGCACAATGCGGAACGTGATGGTAATCAACGAATTTGCGCTGATCTATGTAGGTGATCAACAGCGCGAGACCGGTAGCATCGATCGATGATCCGGCTGGTCCCTCGGCCGGAAACTCGTTGCGCCACAGGCGTTAACCAATTTCGAGAAGTAAGAATTTCAGCCTGAACTCGTCCGACGATGAGCGGCGGATTCGGCAAAGCTACGCAGCATTGGATGTGTGTGCAGCACGACGACCTTAATATGAAAGAGCCTGACTTGCAAGAAGTTTCATCTCGAAGTGCCTCCGGAGAGGGTGGGTGCGCTTACTGGCGGGCTCAGTGCCACCAACGAAGCAGTCGAAAGCTCGTTACTGGCCCAACACGCAAAGCCCGCCAGTAGCGCAACCCCCTCAACGGTCGCCAGGCAATTTTACGGCGTGCAGACAAGCCCTCCGGTGCACGTGATGGTCAGCGGCACCGTGCAGCCGGAACTTGTCAAGGCGGTGAAGGCCAGGACCAGGCCGAGAACAACCTTGTACTTCAAGCGAGACATGAACCACTCCAACCCCTGAGGAGAAATGTTGCGCCCGAGGAGGGCTATATTACGTCAGTGCAATGCGGAATGCCATGGCATTCACTAAATGCGGGCAATCTACGTCAGTCGATTGAAGGCCGCGATCAGCGCCGTTGAGCGGCCTGCCACGGTCCGGTTGATGCGTCGTTGGCACCACTTTGCATTCACTCCCGAAATCGTCCCGAAGTAGCCGAGCGCAGGATAATATGAGCAGGCCCACGATCCGACCTACATTTCAAACAGTGCAGGTCCATGCGGAACGCGTTCCGGGGAAACGACATACGGGTTTGGCCGACGTGATGCGGCCTTTCTTCACGGTTATCGACTTTGGCATGCCCATTGCGATCCTGCCGGTGTGCTCGGTAAGCTGGCTCGACGACTAACACTGACCGAGCCGGCGGATTTGCACGTGCCAATTCCGGTCCCGTTCTACGAACCATCAGTGCTTTGAATGCATTTCGCGCCAACGCGCGTTCGCGCCCTGCTGACCTAAGGTCCCAAATCCGGTCAACACGACCCGGAAAAGTAGGCTTGACCGTTGTGCGGCCGCTGATTCGTGCGTGGGGCGCGACGTTGGTCCTCGCGCTCGCTGCCGCGGCCGGCGTCACTGTCGCACCGGCTGCGCGCGCCGAGCCGGGCGGCCGCGGCGCGGACGACCGCCTGGTTGGGTGGGACACCTACCGTCGGCTGGACCGGTTGCCCTATCTGCGCACCGACACGCAGGCTTTGCAGCTGTCCAGCTTCGACCGCAGCGGTGGTGATTACGACCTCTCCACCGGAAACCGCAACGGCACCGGCGGATGTTTGGCTTCCGGCGGCGCCGGCTGCGTCGTCGCGGAGGATCGCGGTGCCGGCGAGGTGGATTCGATATGGTTCACCCGCGACGGGGGCAGGGTGACCCGGATCGGAAACATCCGGGTGGAACTCGACGGCCAGACGGTGCTGGACGCTCCCTTGCAATCGGTGGTCGATGGTGGATTGGGTGCGCCATTCGAATGGCCGCTGGTGGCTAACGCGACGCAGTCGCCGGGCGGAGTGTATATAAAGGTGCCGATGCCCTACCGGGAGTCGATGCGCATCAGCGTCACATCCAATCTCGAGTATTACCACGTCGATTATCGACAATTCTCGACGGGCGAGGGTGTCACCACCTTCTCCCCCTCCGACCGTGCGCTCGACGTTCTCGCCATGCTGCGCGGAGCGGGCACCACCGACCCCAAACCGTGGGCAGCAAGGGCGGTTCACGACGACCGGGTCGTCGGTCTTTCCGCCGGCGCCGCGGCGACGATCGCGGAATCTGCGGGCCCGGGCAGCATCTCGGCGTTGCGATTGCAACTGCCCGAACCGACAGAGCCACTCCTGAACGGCTTGCGGCTGCGGCTGGAGTTCGACGGCCGGACCATGGTCGACTCCCCGCTCGGGGAGTTCTTCGGGGCCGGAATGGGTGCCGCGACGGTGCGGTCGCTGATGTTCGCCGCGATCCCGCAACCGTCGGGATCGATGACGCTGTCCGCATGGTGGCCGATGCCGTTCGCCCGCTCGGCTCGCCTCACGCTCGTGAACACCACCGGTGACCCCGTGGCCGGAATCGGCAGCGACGTGGCGACCGTTCCCGACCCCGAGTGGGAATCCGCGTTGGCGGCCGGCCGCGCCGGTTATTTCACCGCCCGTTCCCACTCCGCGCCGACCACGTTCGGTCAGGACTGGCTGTTCGCGGACGAACAGGGCCACGGCAAGTTCGTCGGCGTCAACCAGACCATCCGCGGTTACCGAATCAAAACTGCCTTCAGTGACACCGCCCCTTACTTTCTCGAAGGGGCGGAACGCGTGTATGCCGACGGTGCCGCATCGCCGCAGTGGTACGGCACCGGCACCGAGGACCTCTATGAGGGCGGCTGGTATTTCAAGGACGGCACCCGCTTCAGCGACCCGCTCACGGGTCAACCTGATCAACGCACGGCGACCGGCGGCTGCGCAGACTACTGCGTCGCCGTCTACCGGCTCATGCTCGCCGACGCCGTCGACTACCACTCCGCGATCCGCTTCGGCATCGAACACGGCAAGCGGAACATGGTCCAACCCGACTACAGCTCAACCGCATTCCTCTACACCCAACCCGACGACACCGTGGCCGCCGGGGACGATGTCCGCCCCAGCGACCCGGTCAGCCGACTGCTGCACGGCTACACCGACGCCGACGCCACCGATCAACTCCTGATCAGCCAATACGAGGGCAGCGAAGACACCCGTCCGGTCATCGGGTCGGTCCGGTCCACCACGGCCGCGATCACGTTCCACGTCGAGACCGCCCCCGACAATCGCGGCATCCTGTTGCGTCGCACGTCGGATCAGGCGAACGGATTCCAGCGCGCGGACGTCGCGGTCGACGGTGTTCCCGTCGGGACCTGGTTGCAGCCGCGGAACAACGCCATCCACCGCTGGCTCGACGACGCCTATCTGGTACCGCCGCCGGTCACTGCCGGCAAGGCGCAACTGACGATCACCCTTACGCCCGCGCCCGACTCCCCGCCCTGGACGGCGAGCCGCTACCAGCTCGAGACAGTGACCGGTTGACCATTAGCCGGTGGTAGACCGCATCACCCGACCGGCCAGGAAGTAGGCGATCAACACGCCCGTCAACCCGGCGACGGGAGCCAGCGAGGACGACCACCCCGACAACACGAAATAGCCGAAGGCGGCCCCGACAACCAGCAGGGCGGCATGCAGGGGCGTCCAGCGCTCGACGGACGGCAACCAAAACGCCAACCCCATGCCAAGGAGCAGCGCCAGAACGTGGCCGAACGCGGTGAACTCCGCGTCGAGCGTCGCCAGCACCGCAATACCAAGCCACCAACCGATCCAGGCCGGCCGCCAGCGCAGGGGTATCGATGCGGTTAACGCGCCCAACACGCACACCGCGCCGTAGCTGATCCCGACGTCGGTGGCGCGGGCCACCGAGAACGGCAGCCAGCCAGTCTCGACCGCGGCCACCAACCCCGCCGCGACGATCACGGTGGCGCCGACGTGGCCGACGGCGAAGGTGATCAGCAGACCCCGCCCGCGCCAGATGAGTTCACCCAGTGCGAGCAGGCACACCAGGCCCGGCAGCCAGAGATAGACGTCGCCGTCGTCGCTGACGAACGCGCTTCCGACCAAGCTGCCTAGGTTGCCGTGCGCCAGGTTGTGCAGATTGGTGCTCATATCTCTGACCACCGCGGCGCGGGTGTGCTCACCCAGCACCGACAGGGTGGCCGAGACGGCGAGCAGCATGATGGCATATGCCGCCGTGACACGCAGGCGTGCGGGACGCGCACGAACGTCTATGTGGGACACAATTATTGACTGTTCCAGCCTCGGTCGCGGGCCAGCAGGTCCGCGACGGTTTCTCTACGCACCAGTTCACGAGACTTACCGCCGGAGACCGCGACCAGCGGCGGACGGCCGACCATGCTGTGCCTCGGCACCATCGAGTGCTGATAGGCGCCGGTGCAGGCGACGGCCAGCAGATCTCCGGGGCGGATGTCCGCGGGCAGCTCGACGTCGCGGGCGAGTTCGCGACCGTCGCCGTGCCGGCCGACGACGGTGACGGGTGCGGTCGCGGACGGGCGGTGCCGATTGGCCAGCGCCACCGTGTATTTCGCGTCAGGACGCTCCGCGCCGGCCATGTCACTCGAGCCGCCGTCCACCGCGACGAAGGTCCGCCCTCCGGGTTGGCGTTTCACGGCGATCACTCGGCAAAGCATCATTCCGGCCCGCGCGGCGATGGCGCGGCCCGGCTCGATCACGATTCGGGGGCGAGGGAATTCGCGCTCGGCGCAAGCCGATTCCAGCGCGCCGTCGATGGCGGTGCCCAGCGCACGTACGTTGAGTTCGGGGTCGCCGGAAAGGTACGGGACCGCATGTCCGCCGCCGAGATTGAGCTCGGTGAGCACGACCTGATAGCGGTCGCGGACATCGGCCATCACGCCGATCAGCTGGCGGATCGCCTCACCGTAGACCGACACGTCGGTGAGCTGTGACCCGAGCCGGCAGTGCAACCCCACCAGATCCAGCCACGGCTGGTCGAGGACGCGCCTCAGCGCGCCGGCCGCTTGGCCGCCCGAGAGCGCGAAGCCGAATTTCTGATCGATCGCCCCGACATCGGGGATGACTCCCACCAGGACCCGCTGACGCTGACGCACGCGGCAAGCCAGGAGGGAGACCTCGCTCGGCGTATCGACGACGATCCGTCCGACGCCGGCGGCGACCGCGTCGCACAGTTCGGCCGCGGTGATCACCCCGTCGAGGATGATCTGCGACGGCGGGACGCCGGCGGCCAGCGCGGTGGCCAGCTCGCAGGCCGAGGCGACGTTGACGCCGACCCCTTCGTCCGCAGCCCAGCGGGCCACATCGACGCTCAACAGCGCTTTGCCGGCGTAGATCAGCTCGACGTCGGGCAGCGTCGCGCGATAGCAGCGGATGCGGGCCCGAAAATCCTCCTCGTCCACCACGTACGTGGGGGTCCCGAACTCGCCCGCGAGGTCGTCGGCAGCCACGTCGCCCACGCATAGCCGGCCCACGTCGTCGACGTAGGCGCTCAGCGGCCAGATCGCCCGATCGAGGTGCGAGTTCAGCCCGTGCCTCAGCGACGGAAGCAGCTCGAAGAGCGTCATGCCTCCACGGTGCCGGTCCGGCCGGGCGGGTGCCGCGTTCTTAACGAAGCCTTCACACCAGAGCGGCAAATCTTCACAGATTCGGAACACCGGCTGTGATCGAGGCGTTCACCTCCGCCGCGGACAGGATCGCGGTCGCGTAATTCGGGACGTTCACCTCGAGCGCGGCGCGCATCTCGACCTCCGCATAATCCGCCGCCCCGTCGCGCACCACCCGCCACCTCGTACCCAAGTTCTGCGCCGTAGCGAACCGCAATCTCGGCCCGCCTTCGATCGTTCGGAAGCGGTCATTGTGTGGTGTTCCTGTCGGCGGACTGCGGCGGGCCGGCGTCTTGGTGATCGCCCAGAAGTCCTAGCCCGGCCGGGACGAAGGATTAGGAAGTCATGCGGTCGGGGAACCTGGCTTCAGAGCATTCGTGAAACGGAAGGAAGGCCGTGCCTCCCACGTTCGCCGACGTCATCGAATCGAAGTACCTGCTGCTGACGACGTTCACCAAGGACGGCCAGCCCAAGCCCACGCCGATCTGGGGTGTCCCAGATGGCGACAAACTGCTGGTGATCACCGATGACGGGTCGTGGAAAACCAAGCGGATCAACAACACGCCCCGGGTAACGATCGCCAAGAGCGCCGCATTGGGCAAACCCAAGAGCGAAGAAGTGGAGGGAGTCGCCCGGGTGCTGCCGAAGTCCGAGACGCGGTGCGTCTACAACGCCGTGCTGAGGCGGTACTGGTATCACGCCTGGTGGTTTTACGCCCACTCGATCGTGCGGGGCGGCATCGACAAGGTGCATGTCGGCCTGGAGATCAGACCGGCCGCCTAGCGTCGCTCTTGGGATCGATCAGGATCTTCGCGTGCGTCTCGGGATCACCGAGGGCGTCAAAAGCGGCTTCCACACCGGACAACCCCACCGTCCCGGTGATCAGCGGCGCGACATTGACCTTGCCGTCGGCGAGCATGTGCAGGGTGTCGCGGAACTCGAGCGGCGTATAGGCGAGCACGAACCGCAGGTCGATCTCCTTGTTGATCGCCATCGCTGGACGGATGTGGTCGGCACCCATGCAGACGCCGACAACGACGACTCGGGAGAACAGCGGCGCGCCGGCGATGATGCCGTCGATGATGCCGGGGACGCCGACGCACTCGAAGATGACGGGATGTTTGGGCGTCGAGGCGCCCGCAGCCTCGGCGGCGCGCCAGAGATGCCACCACGGTAGCCGCAGTCGCTGAATCTTTTCGATCGTCCCGACCGCGAGGTCGAACGCCTCGACGATGCCGTGCAGGTGTTTGCGCCCGGCCTGGGTCTCATACGGCGAGTCCTGCGCCGGGTCGACGACGATATCTGCCCCGCAGGCCGTCGCCAGCGCCCGCCGGCCGGGCGAGAAGTCGCTCGCTATCACGGTGCGCACACCGTGCGACTTGAGCATGCAGATCACCGCGAGACCGATTGGCCCGCAACCGATGACGATCGCGACATCACCTTTGCCCACCTCGCCGCGCCGGACGGCGTGCCACCCGACGGCCATTGGCTCGGTCAGCGCGGCGACCTCGGGGGACAACCCATTGGGGACGGCGAACGTCAGCGACTGCTCGACGAGCAACTGTTCGGCGTAGGCGCCGGGCGCCATCGTCGAGAGTCCGATCCCGTGCACCTCCTTGCCGCGCCGCAGCAGCGGCAGGGCGACGACCCGGGTGCCCGGCCGTGGGGCCCTGCGGGCGCCGGGTCCGTAATCGAGTACCTCGCCGCAGAATTCGTGGCCGTACACGACCTGCTGGTCCGACCGCATGAACGCGTCGTACCCGGATTCGGCCATCACGTCGGCGAGCTCGTCGCAGTGGCGGCGGGCGTGCAAGTCGGATCCGCAGATGCCACACCTGAGCACCTCGAGTAACAACTGCCCTTTGGCGGGGGTGGGCGTCGGCGCGTCGGTTACTTCGAGCTTTGCGTTGGTGCACGTCACGCTCTTCATCCGTCGATCCTCCTACACGGTGGTCGATTTATGACCCGCCGGTTGCAGTCCCGCCACCTGCTCCAGCTCTTCGTATGCCCGCTCAGCTCACGGCACGAAGGGCTTCGAACGTGTCGGCCAGAGTCTCCTGCGGATCCCGGTAGGTGATGCCGAATTCACGTTCGCTCGGTGAGTCGTCGGATGCCGGCATCTGCGTGTAGTACTGCATCCCGGCCCACGTGAAGGGCGTGTCGAAGGGTACGAACCGGCTGGCGCGATCCATGACCGCGCCGGCGACGCGCAGGGCGGTATCGGGAATCGGAACCGAGACCATCGCCGACCCGGACACCTCGCCGAGCATCTTCGCCAACTCCGCCGCCGGAACGCGATGGCCGCCCGCCATGAACCGGCGCGGGCCGCGGCCGGGCTCAAGCAGCGCCGCGTGCAGCGCCGCCAAATCGCGGACATCGACGATCAACCAGGCCCCGCTCCGCCCCGGGATCACATGCATCTGCAGGGCGGCTTTGACGCCTTCGCCGGCCTCCCCGAATTGGTCGCCCACCGGCGGACCGATGACCATGCCCGGGTAGGTGATGTTCACGGGCGCGCCGGCATCTTGCAGACCGCGGGCATAGATCTCGACCTGAGCCTTGGAAGTCCCGTAGCCGTCCGCCCCTCCGACGACCGGCAGGTCCGCCGACAGCTCTTGCAGGCCGGCATGAAAGAGCGCGCTGAAACTGGACACATGGACGATGGGGTCCACGCCGAGTTCGACGGCTTGACCCAGGACGTTCTGGGCGCCCTGCATGTTGGTCGTGAGCATCTGGGCCGTCTGGCGCGGGTCGGTGGCCACCAGGGCCGCGCTGTGCACGACCGCTTCGCAGCCGTCCAGGGCCTGGCGCACCGCCATGCGGTCCGTGATGTCGGCGACGGCGTAGTCCGACACGTCGACGCCCAGCCGCGCTACCGAAGTCTCCAGCTTGGCGGGGGTACGCACCAGAAACCGGATGTCGTGACCCGCGTCGGCGATGGCCTTGGCCGTCCAGCCGCCGACGAATCCCGTACCGCCTGTGATCAGAACGCGCATGGTGGAACCTTTGCAGGACCGGGTGACCTACAGATGACTGGAAGCGAAGTTGGCGGCTTGGCTCGTCATGCCGTTCATCCCGTAAGAGGTGTGCGCGGCGAAGCCGTCGCCGCCGAGGCTGCCGCATATCGGATCGCCCTGGGCGCAGAGCTCCAGCGTCTTCGGCTGATACAGCGGGCCGATCGCCAGCGGCGGCGCGTGGTACTTCTGCAGGAAGTCACCCGAGGGCGTGCCGAACAGGGTGACCGCTGCAACGTGGTTGGCGACCTCAGCCGGCATGGGCGGTGGCACGGCAGAGGCGGGCACTCCCGCCGGTACCGCCGCCGACGTGACGTACCCGGCTAGTGCGGCGCCCTGCGAATATCCGCCGAGGACCTCGCGAGTGTTGGGGCAGTTCTTGGCCGTGGCCTCAACGTGCGAGCTGGCGTCACGGATGCCGTCGACGACCGTCTGCGGGAAGTTCGGATTTGAAAAGTCAGTGCTGGCAGGGTAATTCACCCCGTAGACGGCGAGCGAGCGGTTGCCGACCTGCGAGCGCAGCGCGTCCACGAACGACCCACCGATGCCGCCGACGCCGGGCGGCTCGCCCGATCCCCGGGCGAACACCACCTCAACGTCGGGACACGACGGATCCGCAGACGCCGACGGGCTGGGCGCGCTCGCCACCAGGGCGCCGACCGCCAATGCCGCCATTGCGACGAGCACCGACAGCCGGCGCAGCCCGGAAAGGCCGCTCACTTCTTGAACGCGTCTTTCACCTTTTCACCGGCGTCCTTGAGGCTGGACTTCGCTTGGTCGGCCCGGCCCTCGTCCCTGGTGTCGTGGTCCCCGGTCGCTTTGCCGATGGCCTCCTTGGCGCGGCCGCCCAGGTCCTCGATCTTGTTCTTCAGCTTGTCCTCGTTACTCATGCCGGTGTGGCTACCCCGCATTGGCACAGGTTGAAACCCCCGTCCTGCCATGATGGAGGCGTGAGCGCCGCAATCGTGGTGGCAATAGTCGTGGGGTTGATACTCCTCGGCATCGGCATGGTGGTCAATCAGCTGCTTCGGTTGCGCCGGTATTTGCGGGACTCGCCGTCCGCGCCCCCGCCCGGCCCGGAGCCGCCGGAGCCCCCGGCCCCGCCCAGCTGACCGAGTCGCCTTCGCGTTCCCCAGTTAGTAGGCGGATTCGGCCGCCAATATCTCGGCGAGGAAGGCGTCGTCCGCCGGCCGGTCCAATCGCGCCCGCGCCCACCGGCGCACCCGCTCACGGGTGTCGGCCGACTCCGTGGTCTCGGCCCCGACCAGAACGGACGCCGCCGACCAGTCGTGATCCCAGGCCGCCGATTCCGAAAGTGGCCGTTGCCCGGCGTCGGACAGGGTGAGGGTCGCGCGGCCGTCGGCGTCCAGGGCGCCGGTGCCGGAAATGGTTCCCGAGCGCAGTCGCACCCCGATGCCGGTGGGTGCGTCCGGTCCGATGACGGCTACCCGCACGAGGGCGACGACCGCGGCTCCGGCCACTTCGATCGTCCAGTCGACGGTGTTCTCGCCCGCGTCGAAGATTCCGGGCGGAACCCCGCCCCAGCGGACGGAGGCGACGCCGCGGGCGATCTGGGCCGGGGAGCGCGGGCCCGCGTTCGCGCCCGCGGCCAGCGCGTAGTCGTCGCGCCGGCCGGCTGGGAAGGGCAGCACGACAGCCGAATCATCAAGGGCGGCAAACAGTTCGGGCCAACCCGGGCCGTCCACTCCCAATTCCTCGGCCAGTGTGGCGCCCGCCCGCACCAGATCCAGGGCGCGTGGGTCACCGTCGGCGATGTGCGCGCCCAGGGTGGCGGCATGCGGCGCCAGCAAGCCCGCGACGTCGGAATCCAGGGTGTCGTCGGCGAAGAAGCCCTGCGCTCCGGCGGTCAACACCGCAACCTCGAGGTCCAGCAGCGCGCGATCGAGGCCGGCGATGCCGTCCCGTCGACTGGCGGGCCACCAGCGCCGCAGCCAGTGGCCAAGGGCCAACCGGCGTAACGGCCCGACCGACCCGGGCAGGATGTCCACGCCGGCAAGGTCGATGCGGCGGGACTCCTCGGCCGAACCCACCGCCGAAGCGAGTGCGACATGCCCGGATTCGCCGAGGACCCGCCAAAGCCAGTCGGCGTGGCCGAAATCGGTGAACGTGATGTGCGCCGGGGCATCGTTCGGGTCGTCCAGGGTCCACGACAGCACCGCGCCGCTGACCTCGAGCACCGCGGTCAGCGGAGTCGCCTCGCTGGTCGGTCCGGTGCTCCATAGACCGGAATCGGAGACCAATCTCATCCCGCCACCTGCAATTCCAGCATCGCCTTGATCCGCTGCCGGTGATCAAGGCTCACCGATCGCGCGACCCCCTCGAGCAGCGAACGCACGTCATCGACGTCGTCGCAGGGCTCCTGCCACACATCGCGCCCGTGCAACCGCGCCCATAGCCGGTTCAGGTAGGGCTGCGCGTAGGCGGCCAGGTCGTCAACCACCTGCCGCTGGCGCGGATGCAGCGGGCCGCCCTCGGCGAGGTAGCGGCGGGCGTGCAGCACGTAGGCCTCCTTGCGCAGCCGCGCCTGGATCTGCGCCGCCAGGGCGTAGCGGCTGGCGACGGACGGGTCCAGGGGGGACAACTCCATCGCGATCTCGATCCCCGCGACGAGCGTGGTCTGCTTGTCCTCCGATAGCAGCCCCCAGGGCGCGCAGGCCCGGTCGACTTCCTCCTCGCACAGCAGGGGGATGTCGGGCAGTGCGTCGCGGTCCAGCGCACGGCGCAGGGTGGCGCGCACCCGATCCACCACGCTGCGGTCCAGCGGCCGGTCGCTATCGGCACCGCCGGAGACGCGCGGCCGTCGTTGCGGTGCAACCGAACTCAGCCCCAGCTCCACGATCGACCATGGCAGTTGGGCCCCCTCGACGCGGGCCAAGGCGCCCAGGTTGTACGGAGTGGCGTCGGCGATCATCGCCGACCAGACACGCTGGCGGGCCGTCGCGGTGCGGTGGCTGTTGGCCGCTCCCAGCACGGTGGCAAGTTCGGATAGGAACGGGCCGGTGGCGATCTCGCCCGCCCGCACGTCGCGCCAGCTGCGGTCGAGCTGGTCGGCCAGCTTGGCCACCGCGTCGGGATCGGCCACGTACTGATGCAGCACCTCGATCGCGGTGCGGTCGCGGCCTTGGTGGACGTCTTGCAGCACGGCGGTCGCCGTTTCTTGATCCTCCGCTGCCGGTTGGCCTTTCGTCACCGCGAGCTCGAAGCACACCGGGAAGTACAGTTCCTGCGCGTTCCCGGTGCGGATGCGCTGCCGGCGCCGCTCCATTTTGAGCACCTCGAACCATGCTGCGGCCGAGCGCAATTCGGGCGCGCTCCCGACGATCAGCTCGCGCATCGCGGCTGCGGTCTCCGGGGGGACGACGGGTGCCGAATACTGGGGGTTGGACCGCAACCGGAGCACCAACGGGTCGATGATGCGTTTGACGGTGCGGCTCAGCGGCCCGCCATCGTCGCTGCTGAGCACCTCCACACCCGGGCCGATCGCCCGCCACGCCGCCTCGATCACCGACCGGCGGGGATGGCCGACCGCGACGGCCAGCTGTGAATCCGCGCTCATCTGCACAGAATAGGGGCATCGCGCCGAACGCGGCAGCCGAAAACTTGGGTTCGGTAGCCGGCCGGCGGCCGGACGCTGATGCCATGAACATGCTGTCAGTGCTGGCTGACCGATTCCGGGCCGCCCGGCGTCGCGGCGGAGGGGACCGCACCGTCGGGGTCGGCACCGTGCGGTCGGTCGAGCGCCAGGTTTTCATCGAGGTGGTCGCCGTCTCCGGGGAGACGTTCATCGGCAAGTTGGCGCGGTGCGGCGACGATCTCGACGTGTCAATGCTGCGACCCGGTCTCGTGGTCCTGGTCGCATTCGATCCCGCTGCACGGGAGAGCCTTTCGCTGCCCGACGACGTGCTGGCGGTGCACGCCGGGTGGGGGGGCTCGTTGTGAGCGCTACCGGGCGCCGTCGACGGCGAAGCTGACGACCGCGCCCCAATACAGCGGGCTGGCCGTGGTATCACCGTCGCGCCAGCGCCGCATTTGTTCGCGCTGCCATCGGTTCACCGCGCACCCCGCGTCCCCGTCGGCGCCATGGGCGCGATCGACGGCGACTACGACGTCGGCCATCGGATCGGTGGTGGCGGTGGTGAACTGGCGATACGCCGCGGTGGTGGGCAGCGACCACAGGGTGGCCGTCACCACCTGCGCGCCACCCAGGATCATCGCCGCCACCAGCCCGGTAGCCTCGTCGAATTGGTAGTCCCCACCCGACCCGCAGGCGAGCAGGGCCACCCGCGGCGGCATCGGCAGTTGCAGGGCCATCAGATCCGAGGCGGTCAGCGGGCGGTGGTCACCGATGGCCTCGGCGTCGCCGGGAATCTCGGCGGTGTCGGCGAGGTGCAGTGCGGCCCGATCGGCCTGGCCGTCGGCCGAACTGGCGTGTCCCACATACAGCAGCCTGCTCGGGGCAAGGGTCAACAGCTTGGCAAGCCACGTGCGGTCGGCATCCTGACGACGGAACAATTCGACCGCGGCGTCGACGGCCGGCAGCACCGGCCGGCGTTCCAGCACGTCGGTGAAGTATTGCGCCAACGGCGTCGCGGGCGCGGGCCTGCCGAGCACCGACCCCAGCGCCGAGTCGGGGCGCTGCCCCGGGACCCGGGGGTCGAGAACCAGCAGCGGCGGACCGTCTTTCCTGGCGGTCCACCCGGTCGTCATTCGCGGGGAGTGCACGATATTCGGTGGGACCGCGAGCAACACGTCGACCAGCTCCATCAGCCGGTGGCCGTCGGTGTGTTTTCCGATGTCGGCGAGCTGCCAGGGGATTCGGGCGGCCGCCCGGCCGCTGGCGGTGATGGCCTCCTGACGCGCGCGCACTAATTCTTCTTTGCTTGGCCCCGACTTCGGTAGCGCTAGCAGTCCCCACGGCACCCGCGCCAGCCGCGCGCTGGGCGAGACGAACAACACCGCCCGTGGCTGCGCGACGCACTCGGTCAACAGCTGCCAGCCGGGGGTGCCGATCAGCAGCACCCCGAGGATGTAGGCGAGTGTCAGCTCGGTGTCCGGCGCCGCGAAGGGCCCAGTGGTCAGCGCCCGCTCGATGGCCTCGCGCCGGCCCTCGGAGCCGTGCGGCTCGGGCAGGGCGCTCTCCAGCTCTTCCAGCGCGGCCAGCAGCAGGGGCTCTTCGATGACCCAGTTGACGGTTCGCGACGGCTCCCCGACGACCCGCAAGCTGGCGTAGGTGGCGATCCCGACGTCGGCGTACCTCAGGATCAGGGTGCTCCGAGCGGTCTCGCTCATGGCCACGTCGACCAGGCCGCCTCGGCCGCGGTGACGGCGCGGCCGTAGCGCTGGAAGGCCAACTCGCGATAGTGGCTCAGGATCGGCTGCGCGTCGGGCTGCATCCGCAGCGGCGGCAAGGGCCCGAGCCGGGTCAGCGACGCGCCGCCGGGAGCCGGCGAGCCGGCGGCCGCCAGCGCGGGAGCCGGCTCCAGGTTGGGATCGATGGGGACGGCGGGGGTGGCTGTCGAAGCCCATTCGCCGGTGCGCGGCCGCTGGTCGCCGCTGTCGAAAGTCCCTCGCGCGCTGTGGTATTCGACTAGCTCGCTGATCAACTCGGTATTCTCCCACTCCCAGGCGACGGCGAAGGCGCCGGCCAGGACGGGGCCGGAAACGCTGGTGGCCCAGCGGGATCTCGCATCGGCGTCGGCGATCGAATACCGCACCGAATCGACAGCCAGCGCTGCCGGCACCTTGAGCTCGGCGGCCTGCTGGAGGTTGGTCATGCCCCGCCGGTATTTCTCGGTGCCGACCTCGCCGTGGAGGATGCCCAGGCCCTCCGCCTGCCGCGCCGCGGTCTCCTGCAGCGTCTCGTCGGGATCGCCCGAGCTGTCGAAGCCGAGGTCCGCCAATGCGTCCGCGCGCCACACCGTGCCGAGATGATTGTCCAGCAGCGCGTACTGCAGCCAGCTGCTGCGCGGCGACGAGTCGAGCAGTTCGCGGGCCTGGGCGATCAGCTCGACCGCTTCGGCGAAGCGGCTCCAGAAGATCGCTATCCAACTGCGTTGCAACAGGATCCGGTGCAGATACAGCGGCTTTCCCAGTTCACGCCAGTGCTGCTCGGCGTGTCCCCAGCATTCGTCGGCGGCTTCCAGCGCACCCGCCCCCAGCCGAGTGAGTCCCATGTACAGCCAGCAGCGCGCGACGTCGTGCGCCCGGTCGTGTCGGGCGATGACGGGGTACGCCTCGGAGACGAGTTGCTCGGTGCCGGCGTGGTTGTTGGCCGCCCAGCACGCCGCCGCCCTCTCCAATTGTGCTTGTGCCGTGGCGAGTTCCCATCCGTTGGCCCGGGCCCGGGCTTCCGCGCGGCGCAGCCAGGGGTCGGCCTCCGATAGCCGGCCGGTTTCGACGCAGAACCTGCCGTAGCCGGTGCCAGCGACGACCCGGACGTGGTCGGCGTCCGCGTCCCTTCCCCCGTAGCGTTCGATAGCACCAACCACGTTCTGCCACAGGGGAAGCGACCGGACATGCAGGTCGTCGTCGCACAGCGCCGTCGCGCACAGGACCCGGGCATGGATGCGCAGGCGCGCATGTTCGTCGACCAGTTCGGGAAGATCTGCGTCCGACCCATCGTCGTCCAGCATGGCCAGCGCGGCGGCCGCGCCGTCGTGGTCGCCGATCGCCGCGGCCAAGCCGGCCTGCAGAAAATGAGCCCGCCGTGAGTACCGACGGATCATGCGCGTTATGTCGACGTCGGCGGGCATGCCCGCATAGATCGATATGCAGTCGTGAATGCGCCGGATGGATTCGTGCACGCCGTCATTCGCGCCGCGGTCGAGGTAGATCTTGCCGAGCTGGGCGAGGACTTCGAGCATGAGATCGTCCCGGTCTTCCCGCTCGATACTCGGTATCAAGGACAGCAACAGATCACGGGCCCCCGCGTCGTCGGCCGCGTACGCCAGGCGGCGCGCGTTGTCCAACTCGTCGGGGATCGACACGGCTGCATCATAAGTCCGCGGATGTGATCGGGGCAGGGAAAGCGGCGAGCGGCGGACGCGTGAGTGGGCACGTCCGCCGCCCGGTCGCGACCGATCAGCCGCAGGTCACCTTGATGTTGAAGTCCTTGGTGATCATTCCGGCCATCGGATTCTTCAGGTCGGCGCCCTGCGCCTGGCCCGTGATGGTGTAGGTCTTGCCGTCCACCGCCACATCGGCCGAGCCGACCTTCGCACCCATGCTGTTGCTGACCGACAGCGCGTTGCCGTCGACAACCATCGCCAGCGACTCGACCTTCGGAGTGGACTCGTCGGTCATCACGACGGCGAGTGCCTGTTGTCCGCCACTGGAACCACTGCCGATGTTGATCTTGCCGCCGGTCTTGACGCAGGTCACCGAAGCCGGGTCCAGACCCGCCAAGTCGGTGCCGCCCACCTTGACCTGTGCCCCGCCGCCGTGGGCGACGCTGGGCGCCGTGCTCGATGCCGGGCTGGCCGTGTGCCCGCCGCTGGAACACCCCACGAGCACCGATGCGGCGCCCAGTGTCCCAATCGCAGCCGCGAGAAGTCGTTTCACTTTGCGATTTCCTTCCTCCATGCGTCGCCCCGATGGCGTCGTCATGGCGCAAGTACAGCCCCCGGAATTCGCTACCGATCCCAAATTTCGCGACGTCGAGCCGGTAGGCTGCGTCGAGGTCGGCGCGGATGAAGGGAGGCACGCGATGTTGAGCGTGAAGTGGCTGGAAGAGCCTGAGGCCCATGACTTTCCGGCGGCGGCGAATTACCTCACCATGCTCGCCGACCCGGCGACCGTGAAAAAGGTGATCAAGAAGTTGAAGGCCGGCGCGGTCACGCACCGGAAGGCCAAGGACATCCTGCGTGCGGCCCGGCTGGGCTTACTGCCGGTCGATAATCCGCACGTCGCCGCGGACCTGACCAAAATCGAGAAAGGGCAACCGCTGTCGCCCATCTTGGTGGTGCGCGGCGACTTCCCGACCGGAACCCCGTTACAGATCGCCGATGGCTATCACCGCGTGTGCGCGAGCTATCACACCGACGAGAACACCGACATTCCGGTCGTCATCGCGGCCGTGAGCCGCTGACCGAGGATGTGACCATGATCGACCTCAAGACCGTCGAATCCGTGCAGGTGTTGACCCTGTCGTCCGGCCCCGTCAACGCCCAGGACGTCGAGCTGCTCGAAGAACTGACCTCGGCGGTTCGCGATCTGGGGCGTTCGGACGCCGGCGCGCTCGTTGTCACCGGAGCCGGCCGCGCGTTCAGCGCCGGGGTCGACCTCAACCGCGTGGTCGACGGGGGCGCCGCCTACACCGACCGCCTGGTCCCGGCGCTGTCCGCGGCGTTCGAGGCGATGTTCTGCTATCCCGGACCGACCGTCGCGGCGATCAACGGCGCCGCCATCGCCGGCGGGTGCGTGCTGGCGTGTGCCTGTGACCGGCGCTTGATCGCGCCTGAGGCGCCCATTGGGGCGGCCGAGGTGCGAGTCGGGGTGCCGTTCCCGGTCGCGGCGCTGGAGGTGATGCGCTACGCGTGCGGTGACCACGCCGAGGAAGTGCTGCTGGTCGGCCGCAATTATCGGGGGTCCGAGGCCGTCGCTCTTGGACTCGCCCATCGCGTGGTTGCCGACAATCTCCTCGGGGAGGCCGTGGCGGAGGCCTCGGATCTTGGCGGCATCCCCGCCGCCTATCGCCAGACCAAGACGCAGCTGCGGGCCCTGACGATGGCGAGGATCCGCGAGGGAGGTGCTATCGACGACGAGGTCCGTCAGATGTGGGGCGCGGACGAGACCCAGCAACGCATCGCCGCCTACGTCGAGCGCCTGCGGCGCCGCGACTGAATCAGGGCCGGCTATTCCTCGCTATTCCTCGTCGAGGGCGATCCCGCCCCTGGTGCGCCGGCGCCGAATCCGCTGCGGCCCCTTCCCCGTCGGACGACGGTTGCGCAACCTGGCCTGGCCTTCCTCGGTCTCCTCGGTGGGCGCTTCGGCGGGTTCTTCCGTCGCAGCCATGGGTTCCGCCGCGGCTGCGGGCTCGGAGGTCTCGGTCGTGACGGACTCGGCCTCCTCCGGCTCGCCGGCCTCTTCGGTCTCGGCTTCGGGGGTCTTCGCCGTGGCGGTGTCGGCCTCCTCCGGCTCGCCGGCCTCTTCGGTTTCGGCCTCGTCCTCGGCGGCTTCGTCGGTCTCGTCGGTTTCGGTCTCGTCGGCCTCCTTGCGGCGCAGCCGGCGCTTCTTGGGTTCCTTCACCTTGATCGGTTTCGGCGGTGGCGGCGCCAACTCGGCGACAAACGACAGGTAGAACGCGAAGAACCCGAGCAGGGCGATCGCGGCGGCCGCCCCATAAATGGCGAACAGATATTGGCCGGCGGCGTCCAGACTCAGCCAGATCTCGCTGATCGCCGTTCCGATGATGAGCACACCCGCCAGCACATGGCAGACGATCGAGGCGACCCGCAGCGTCAGGGCCAGCCGCGGCGTCCCCAGCTCCGGCCTGCGCACCCGCAACAGGTTGAACACCACCGGCAGTGCGGCCAAGGCGAACAGCGCACCCGTCGTGATACGCAGCGCCGTCCCCAGCGAATGGGTGGTGTCACCCATCAGCTCCGGCCAACGGGGCAACACGAAAAAGAAGTACAGGGCGCCGGCGACGAGGGAGAACAGCAGGTGCCACGGCACGGCAATCTTGCGCCCCATGCCCCTCCTCGTGTGTTGAGCTCACCCCAGCCTAAAGGCGGCCAACCCGAATCCATACCCATTCGTGCCCGTCCGCATGGCGGACCAATTGCGGAGGATGCGGGATTTGAACCCGCGAGGGCTGTTAACCCAACCCGCGTTCCAGGCGAGCGCCATAGGCCACTAGGCGAATCCTCCGTGGCCATGGTAACCGAGGCCGCCATAGCGGCCGCCACTCGCTCCGCGCCAGGTATTACACTCGCCGTGGACCCCGCGCGGCGTCTATCCTGTGAACTCCCCCAGGGCCGGAAGGCAGCAAGGGTCAATGGGCTCTGTCGGGTGCGCGGGGTCCCCTAATTCGAAGGGTGGCGACCCGTCCCCGCAAGCGGGCGGTGCGCCCAGCACCCGGCGACGGCGCGCTTGCGATCGCCACTAGGTTTGAAGGGTGGCGACCCGCCGCGCCCGGCTACGCCGCGCTTGCGATCGCCACTGTCCAGCCGTCGACCGCGAAAGGGTAAACCGTGTCGCTGGATTCCCTCACCCCGGAAGAGCTTGCCGCCGCACACGCGCGCAACCAGGAGGATTACGCGGATCTGCAGGCCAAGAAGTTGGCCCTCGACCTGACCCGCGGCAAACCGGCGCCCGAGCAGCTCGACCTGTCCAACCAGCTGCTGAGCCTGCCCGGCGACGACTACCGCGACAGTGAGGGCACCGACACCCGCAACTACGGCGGGCTGCACGGCTTGCCCGAGCTGCGCGCCATCTTCGGGGAATTGCTCGGCATCCCGGTGCAAAACCTCATCGCCGGCAACAACTCCAGCCTGGAGTTGATGCATGACCTGGTCGCCTTCTCGATGCTGTACGGCGGAGTCGATTCGCAGCGCCCGTGGAAGGACGAAGCGAGCGTCAAGTTCTTGTGCCCCGTTCCCGGCTATGACCGGCACTTCGCCATCACCGAGACGATGGGCATCGAGATGATCCCCGTCCCGATGCTGGCCGACGGTCCCGACGTCGACCTGATCGAGGAACTGGTCGCGGCCGACCCCGCCATCAAAGGCATGTGGACGGTGCCGGTGTTCGGCAACCCCACCGGGATCACCTACTCGTGGGAAACGGTGCGACGGCTGGTCCAGATGCGGACGGCGGCCCCCGACTTCCGGCTGTTCTGGGACAACGCCTACGCCGTGCACACGCTGACGCACGACTTCCCTCACCAGATCGACGTGCTGGGTCTGGCCGCCGCGGCCGGCAACCCGAACCGCCCCTACGTCTTCGCCTCCACCTCCAAGATCACCTTCGCCGGGGCCGGCGTGAGCTTCCTGGGCGGATCACTGGGCAACATCGCGTGGTACCTGCAATACGCGGGGAAGAAGTCGATCGGCCCGGACAAGGTCAACCAGCTGCGGCACCTGCGCTTCTTCCGCGACGCGGACGGGGTGCGCCTGCACATGCTGCGGCACCAGCAGATACTGGCGCCCAAATTCGAGCTGGCGCTGGACATCCTGGACAAGAGGCTGGGCGACTCCAAGATCGCCACGTGGACCGAACCCCAGGGCGGCTACTTCATCAGCCTCGACGTGTTACCCGGGACGGCGCGCCGCACCGTGGCGCTGGCGAAGGACGCGGGCATCGCGGTGACCGAGGCGGGCGCGTCGTTCCCGTACCGCAAAGATCCCGACGACAAGAACATCCGGATAGCGCCCACCTTCCCGTCGCTGCCGGACCTGCGCGACGCGGTCGACGGGCTGGCCACCTGCGCGCTGCTGGCGGCCTCGGAATCACTGCTCGTATCCGCCGCATCGAGCGTGAGCTGAGGGCGACGACACGCCGCGCGGGTCCGCCGTAGGTTCACGCTCGAAGCCGCTGCCGCACACTCGATGCCCGGCGGGCTGTCGTCGGCCGGCGCCGGTAGCCTGCTGACCGTGGCCCTCTACCGCAAGTACCGACCGGCAAGCTTCGCCGAGGTGGTGGGGCAGGAGCATGTCACCGAACCGCTGTCGATCGCCCTGGAGGCCGGTCGCATCAACCACGCCTACCTGTTTTCCGGCCCCCGGGGCTGCGGGAAGACGTCGTCGGCGCGCATCCTGGCCCGGTCGCTGAACTGCGCGCAGGGCCCGACGGCCACCCCGTGCGGGGTCTGCGAATCCTGTACGGCGCTCGCCCCCAACGCTCCCGGCAGCATCGACGTGGTGGAACTGGACGCCGCCAGCCACGGCGGCGTGGACGACACCCGCGAGCTGCGGGACCGCGCGTTCTACGCGCCGGCGCAGTCGCGCTATCGGGTGTTCATCATCGACGAGGCGCACATGGTGACCACCGCGGGTTTCAATGCCCTCCTCAAGATCGTGGAGGAGCCGCCCGAGCACCTCATCTTCATCTTCGCCACCACCGAACCGGAGAAGGTGCTGCCGACGATCCGGTCGCGCACCCACCACTACCCCTTCCGGCTGCTGCCGCCGAAGACCATGCGGGCGTTGATCGCGCGGATCTGCGAGCAGGAGGCCGTCGTCGTCGACGACGCGGTGTACCCGCTGGTGATCCGCGCCGGCGGCGGCTCGCCGCGCGACACGCTGTCGGTGCTGGACCAGCTTGTCGCGGGGGCCGAGGACAACCACCTGACCTACCAACGGGCGCTCGGACTGCTGGGGGCCACCGATGTCGCGCTGATCGACGACGCGGTGGACGCCCTGGCCGCGTCGGACGCCGCGGCGCTGTTCGGTGCGGTGGAATCGGTGATCGATGCGGGCCACGACCCGCGGCGCTTCGCCACCGACCTGCTGGAGCGGTTCCGCGATCTCCTCGTGTTGCAAGCCGTCCCGGACGCCGTCAGTCGCGGCGTGGTGGACGCCCCCGAGGACGTGCTCGACCGGATGCGAGACCAGGCGACCCGCCTCGGGGCGGCCACGCTGACCCGCTACGCCGAGGTCGTGCAAGCGGGGCTGGGTGAGATGCGAGGCGCGACCGCCCCGCGCCTGCTGCTCGAGGTCGTCTGCGCGCGGCTGCTGCTGCCGTCGGCCAGCGACACCGAGTCGGCGCTGCTGCAGCGCGTCGAGCGGATCGAGACGCGGCTGGACATGTCCATTCCCGCCTCCGAGGCGGCCGCCGCACACCCGCCAGCGCCGGTCGTCGCCACGCCCGTGCGGCCCCGCAGGGAGGCCGCCCCGCGCCGAGAGGCCGCCCCGCCCAGGTCCGCTCCGCCCGTACCCATGCCGGAGGCCGTCCCCGAACCCGTCCCGGTGCCCGCGGTTCCCGAGCCGGTCCCCGAACCGGTGGGCGAGCCGGGCGAGCTCAACGCCGCGGCGGTGCGAACCATGTGGCCGACGGTGCGCGACAAGGTGCGCCAGCGTAGTCGCACCACCGAGGTGATGCTGGCGGGCGCGACCGTCCGCGCAATCGAGGAAAACACGCTGGTGCTGACCCATTCCTCGGCGCCGCTGGCCAAGCGGCTGTGCGAACAGCGCAACGCCGACGTCATCGCCGAAGCGCTGAAGGACGCGCTGGGGGTGAGCTGGCGGGTGCGTTGCGAGGTCGGAGACTCGGCGCCGGCGCCAAACCCGTTGCCCCCCAAGGTCCAAGAGCGTGCCCCGGTGGTCGAGCCGCCCGAGCGCGACGACGACGAGGAGCACATGCTCGCCGAGGCGGGCCGCAGCGACTCGTCCGCGCCGCGGCGCGATCCCGAAGAGGCCGCGCTGGAGTTGCTGCAGAACGAGCTGGGGGCGCGCCGGATCGACGGCGGTTAGTCGGGCTTTGCGACCAGCGCCCGAAGCTCGCGGAAGGCGCGTTCAACGTGGCGTTCGAGGCCACCGCCCGGATCCGCCCGCCAGGTGCGCATCGCGTGGGCGAGGGTTCCCCACCCGGTGCGGGCGGCAAGGTCCGCTGCGCTCCCGTCGATGCCGCGGGCGCGCAGCGCCTCCGCCAGCCTGTCGACGAGGCGGGCTTCCTTGGCGGCGGCCCGCTCCCACAGCGTCGGGGTGGCCGCGACGATCCGCCACAGCGGCTCGGCGGTGGCCCGGTTGCCTTCAAGCATCGGAACGAGCGTGCGGAATGCGCGACGCAGCGTCGGCAGCGGCGGCTCGGACTCGGGAATCTCGGCCAGGGCCGCGGTGAGAAGTTCGGTGAGTTGGTTCTCGCCGTCGAAGAGCACCTCGCGCTTGTCGGGGAAGTGCCTGAAGTAGGTCCTTTCCGTGACACCGGCCCGTTCGGCGATCTCGGCGGTGGTGACGGCGTCGAACCCATGCTCTCCGAAGAGCTCGATAGCGGCCTGCTGGAGCCGGGCCCGCGCTTCGTGTCCGCTCCTCGGCATGGCACCAATCTAGCAGCGACATGACAGGCACTGTCGCAACGTGGTAGTGTCAGTCACTGTCATTTCAGGGGAGTGATCGAAAGGGATTGCCGGTGCGGCGAATCCAATATCAGCGGTATGGCGGGCCGGAGGAAATGCGCCTGATGGAGGTCGACACCCCGGTGCCCGAGCGCGGCGAGGTTCGGGTTCGGGTGGTCGCCGCCTCGGCCAATCCCGCGGACTGGGGCGTGCGCGCGGGCAGGCTCCGGTTGATTTCCGGGCATCGGTTTCCCCGGGTCATGGGCCATGACTTCGCCGGCGTCATCGACGCGCTCGGGCCTGGAGCAACCCGCCATAGGGTCGGCGACGAGGTGTTCGGCATCCAGGGCATCCGGGCCGGCGGTGCGTTCGCCGAATACCTCGTCACCGCGGAGAAGAACGCCTACCTCAAGCCGGCGGCGGTCTCGTTCCACCAGGCCGCCGCGCTGCCCATGGCCGGCGTGACGGCCTGGTCGGCCGTCGTCGACAAGGCAAAAGTGAAAGCGGGACAGTCGGTTTTCGTTACCGGATGTCTAGGCGGGGTGGGGCGTTCTGCCACCCAGCTCGCCCTGATGCGCGGGGCCGAGGTCACCGGCAACTGCAGCGCGGGCGCCCGGGGGGAGGCGCTTGCCCTCGGCGTCCGCGAGGCCGTCGACTACCGCGCTTTCCACCCCGACTCCTACCGCGGCCGCTTCGACGCCGTGGTGGACACCGCCGGTGCGCTGTCGGTGGGCCAGTGCGACTCGATGCTCAGGCCCGGGGGTGTCGCCGTGCACGTCGTGTTCTCGCCCCGCAAGATCGCCGCGTCGGTGGTCTCGCCGCGGCACAAGATCGCCGCCGGCCGACCGACTCCGGACCACATGGCGGGCATCGCCGAGGCGGCTCAGCGGGGCAAGCTGGCGCCGAAAGTAGCTCGCACGGTCCGGCTTTCGGACGCGATCGCGGCGCTCACCGAACTGGAGACAAGAGGTACACCCAAGGGCAAGCTGGTGATCGAGTGCGCGTCCTGACTCAGGGCGTCCACCACGGCCGCAGCGGCAGCTGATCGTCGCCGCGCGCGTCGACGTTGGCCGCCAGCACGTGGTGCAGCTGCAGGTTGTTCTGCTCGAAGGCCACCCGGGAAGCCGCCATGTACAGGCCCCACACCTTGGCGGTGGCCAAGCCGACCTCGTCGACGGCTTGGTCCCAGTGCTGGACCAGGTTGCGGCACCAGTCCCGCAGCGTCATCGCGTAGTGGTGCCGGAAATTCTCCTCGTGCAGCACCTCGAAGCCGACGTCCTGCACCTCGATGATGATGCGGCCGGAGCCGGTCAGCTCGCCGTCCGGGAAGACGTACCGGTCGGTGAAGCCGCCGGCGAAGGACGTCGACTTGTTGTCGTGGCGGGTGATGCAGTGGTTGAGCAGCAGACCGCCGGTACGCAGCTTCGACTTGAGGAAGCCGAAGTAGGCCGGGTAGTTCTTGACGCCGATGTGCTCGGTGAGTCCGATAGAGGACACGGCGTCGAATCCGCCCTCGGCGATGTCACGGTAATCGGAATGGCGGACTTCGGCGAGGTCCGCGAGCCCCTCTTCCTCGATTGCGCGCTGCGCCCACTTCGCCTGCTCACTGGACAGGGTTGCGCCGATCACCCGGACGCCGCGTCGCGCGGCGAAGCGGACCATGCCGCCCCATCCGCAGCCGACGTCGAGCAGCCGGTCGCCCGGCTGCAGCCGCAACTTTTCAAAGACCAGCCGGTATTTGTTGTCCTGGGCCTCTTCCAGCGTCGCATCGGCGTCGGGGTAAACCGCGCACGTGTACGTCATCGACGGGCCGAGCACCCACTCGTAGAAGGTGTTGGAGACGTCGTAGTGGTGGTGGATGGCCTCCGCGTCGCGCGTCTTGGTGTGCATCAGCCCGTCGGCGATCCGGCGCCACCGGGGCGGCGTCTCCTGCGGCGGCGGGGCGACAGGCACCAGCCGCTCCAGCCCCATCGAACGCACCACGTGCGCGAGCACGCGCGCCGGCGGCCGCTTGAATTGGACGCGGTCGGTCAGCGTCTTGAGCAGCTGGTAAGGATCACCGGCATGGACGCCGTACAGGTCCAGGTCGCCCGCCACATACGCGCGGGCGAGACCGAGTTCGCCGGGGGCGGTGGCCAGATAGGTGGCGCCGCGCGGGGTGCGCAGGTCCAGGCCCAGTTCGGCGTCCGCGCTGCCCGCGGTGCTGCCGTCGTAGGCGGTGAACTTCAGGGGATGGCGTCCGGTGGCGGCGAAGATCTCCAAAATTTCCGCCATGCTGAGCTTCCCGGTGGTCCGGTGGGGTTCTTTGGTCTCGCTAATGGAAGTCATCGCCGTTGTACCGCCTTTGCGTAGAGGTCGAGGAGACGGGAATCGGGATCGTAGGTTTTCTTGACCGTGCTGTAGGCCTCGCCGCCGTACAACTCGTCGAATTCCTCGCGGGCGTAGTACGAATCGGAATATAGCGACTTGTGCCCGCCGAGTTCGCTCACCTTCGCCTCGATCGTCCGGTTGGTGCCACCTTCCGTGGCGCCCGCCGGCACCGAAGACCAAAAGCCGACATTGACGTACGTGTGGTCGGGCCGCATCGGATACAGCGGCCAGCCCTCGTGGTCGCGCAACCGCAGCGGGCACAGCCACAGCGGGGTGATGGGCACGTTGCTCAGGAACCACTCCAAGAATTCACAGGTCCGTTCGACCGGCACCTCTACGTCTTGGACCACGCGCTCCCGTGGGGGACGGCCTTTGCGCTTCTCGATCCGGTCGGCGATACCGAAACGCTGGTCCATGGCGACGAGCTTCGAGTACACGCTGCTGCGCCGGTAGCGGCGCGGCCACCACGGCCGCAGCCGGGGGTTCTGCACACCGAACGCCCGCGAGCACCAGAACCAGTCGGTGTCCCAGCGCCAGAAATAGTCGTGCATCGTCAGCCGGTCGTCCTTGATGGCTTCCACACCGGGGGAGTCATGCCGAATCGATTGGTAGTAGATCTTTTTCCCGGTGTAGTCGCTAACCGGTCCGGGGGTGGTGGTTCGCCGGCCCACGCACAGGTAGCTCTCATCCGCGCTGAACACCACGCCGTCCAGGTAGTCGACGGGTGTTCCGCCCTGGCCGCCGGTGTCGATGATGCGTTCCATCGCCGCGACCAGCGCGGGCAACGAGCGGAAGCGGACATGCCGCAACGCCACAAACGGTGCGACCTGCTCCAGCTCGATCCGCAGCCGGGTCGAATAGCCAAGCGTCCCATAGGAATTGGGAAAGGCACGGAACAGGTCGGCGTGCTGGGTGCGGGATGCGGTAAGCAACTCGCCGGCGCCCGTGAGAATATCCATCTCCAGCACCGATTCGTGCGGCAGCCCATTGCGAAACGACGCTGACTCGATGCCCAAGCCACTGACCGCCCCGCCCAGCGTGATGGTCTTCAGCTGCGGCACGACCAGCGGCGAAAGGCCAAAAGGCAAGGTCGCGGCGACCACATCCTCGTAGGTGCACATGCCGGCCACCTCGGCGGTACGGGATTCGGGATCGACACTCAGCACGCCGGTCAGCCCCGATGTGTCCAGGCCCGGGGCGTCGCGTTTGGCCCGGGCGCGGAACAGATTTGACGTTGGTTTGGCGAGCCGGACCACGGACGTCGCGGGGATGGATCGATAACTCGCCATCAGCCGGTCAACGCCCGACTTGTGCGCCGAGAGTGCAGATCCAGGGGCAGGCACCACATATATCCTAGTCTTCGACCACAGCCCGTGCACCCGCGCGCGGGTGGGCATAGCTTTCAGGAGTTGTTTTGGGACAGGTGAGTGCTGCGAGCACGATTTTGGTCAATGTCGAGCCGGCCGCCACCCTGGCGGCGGTCGCGGATTATGAGACGGTGCGTCCGAAAATTCTGTCCCCGCAATACAGCGACTACCAGGTGTTACAGGGCGGTCAGGGAGCGGGCACGGTCGCCAAATGGAAGTTGCAGGCCACCAAGTCGCGCGTCCGCGACGTGCAGGTCAACGTCGACGTCGCCGGCCACTCGGTCATCGAGAAGGACGCGAACTCGTCGATGATCATCAACTGGACGGTGGCCCCCGCCGGACCCGGCTCCAGCGTCACCGTGAAGACCACCTGGACCGGCGCCGGCGGAGTCAAGGGATTCTTCGAAAAGACCTTTGCACCACTGGGATTGAAGAGGATTCAAGGCGAGGTTCTGGAAAACCTCAAGCGGGAGCTGGAGGGCTAGGCGCGACTGGCGACCACCACCGTCGGGCCCAGCGCCCGGGTACGGAACTCAACCTTGATCGCCGGATCCGCATGCTGCGCGAGCGCCGTCAGGGCCGACGGGCTGTAGGCCCGCAACGAGCTGATGACGCCGTCGTGTGCCAACGGGATCAGGCAAGTGAACGGGAGCACCGCCGCCAGCACCACGACGTGGAGCGGCGCCGGGGGCCGGCGGAGGTCGATGATCAGCAACTTCTTCGCTGCGCGGGTCCCTTCGGCGAACACCCGGGCGGCCTGCTCAGGGGGCAGGTGGTGCAGCGAGAGCGCGAACAGCGCCAGGTCGTAGTGCCCGTCCGGGGCGTCAATCGCGGTCGCGTCCATCTGCCGCACCGTGGCGCGCGGGTGGGCCCCCAGGTCGCCGGCGGCGATCTCGGCGACGAACGCCGGATCGACGTCGGTGACCGTGACATGCGCCGTGGAGTGGTTGGCCAGCAGCCTGCGTGACAGACCGCCAAACCCGGCCCCGAGTTCGAGGATCGTCGGGGAGGGTGCATCGGGCAGCTCGGCGAGCACGACCCGGGCCAAGCCCTCGTGCGCGCGGGACCGCCGTCGTTCGGCGCGGTCGAGCGCGGCGATCACCCTGCGCTTGAGATCCTCGACGTCGTCGCGGTCCAGATATTCGAGCCGGTCCGTTTGTAACCGCCGGTCCAGCCAGGAAGCGTCCGGTCCGCCCCGGGGCATGCTCGCAAAGTCGATCGAATCAACCGTCTGCCGTTTCTTCACCGTGACCGCCTCGCGTTCTCGAGGGCAAATTTGAGATGCTCGCCGTACATGTTGAGCGATGAGGTGGTCAACATGTCGTAGTGCGAGCAGTCGACCGAGTACGCCGTGAACGCCCCGGCGGTATGGGATTTCCATTTCTTCAGCCGAGACCGGGCCGCCAGTTGGATTCCCATCTTCTGCATCTGCGCCAATAGCGTTGGGTCGCCGCCGTTTCGGTGTCCATTGCGGGCAGCGGAGAACATGACCATGTCGCCGTCGAACACCTCGGGCACGTGCTCGGCCAGGAACGATTGACTGGCATTGGCGCTTTTGACCATGAATTCCAACAACTCTTTCGGCGGCAGGATGGAGCCGCCCAGCTTCCGGCGAATCAACTCCTCGGCGCGCTGATAGGTAAGGGGCCCCGAACCGGCGTCTATGCCGTTGGCCCGCAGAATGCGCTCCAGGATCTGGCTCTCGGCCGACGCCCGAATCCTGTTGGCTGCCAACCTGGTTATGCCCTTGGTCGCGGAGTAGGGGGCGTCCAGCACGACTAGGCTGTGGACGACGCATCCGCGCCGCTGTAACTCGATGGCGAGTTCGTGGGCGACGACGCCGCCGAACGACCAACCCAGCAGCTTGTATGGGCCGTCGGGATAGAGCGTTTGGAGGGTGTCGGCGTATCTGGCCGCCATGGCCCGAATGGATGCGGGTTCGCCCTCGCCGTTTTGGGGCACCCGGTTGATGCCGATGAGCGGGCAATCCAGATATTCGCCGAGCGCTCGATATGGCCAGCTGAGTCCGAAGCCGTCATGGATACACCACAGTGGAACGCCGCTGCCCTCCTTGAGGGTCTCGACGGGCACCAACTCCTCGGTGGTCGCCGGCGTGTTCAGCTGCCGGCTCAGGCGCCGCACGGACGGCGCGTAGAACAACGTGCGCACCGCCAGTCCCGTATCCAGGGCCGCGTTTATCGCGGCGGTCGCCCGCATCGCCGAAATGCTGTCCCCGCCTAAATCGAAGAACGAGTCGTCGACCCCAACGCGCTCCACGCCCAACACCTGCGCGTAGATGTCGGCCAGAATCTTCTCAACCGGATTCGCCGGTGCGCGGTACCGGTCGCCGTCCGCGTAGCGGGGCACCGGCAGCGCCCGGGCGTTCAGCTTGCCGTTGACGGTCAAGGGCAACGCCTGCAGCGCCACCACCGAGGCCGGCACCATGTGGGCGGGTAGCCGTTCGGCCAGTGCCGCGCGCACGGCGACGGGGTCGGCGGTGCCGGTGATGTAACCGACCAGGCGCTTTTCGCCGGGGCGGTCCTCGCGGGCGATCACGGCCGCATGCTCGACCCCCTCGAGTTCGTTAAGGGCGCTTTGGATTTCGCCCGGTTCGACCCGGTAGCCGCGGATCTTGACCTGATCATCGGTGCGCCCGAGGTACTCGAGTTGCCCGTCGGCGCGCCAGCGCACCCGATCTCCGGTGCGATACATCCGCGTTCCGGGCGGCCCGAACGGGCACGCCACAAACCGCGCAGCGGAGAGCCCCGGCCGACGCCAATAGCCGACTCCGACACCGCCTCCGGCCACGTAGAGTTCACCGACGACCCCGGCCGATACCGGGCGCAGCCAGCCGTCGAGCACGACGAGCGCGGCGCCGGGCACCGGCGCCCCGATCGGCACGACATCGGATCCCGCTGTGAGAGGCGCGCTCAACGTCACCCACATCGTCGTCTCGGTCGGGCCGTATTCGTTGATCATCAGCCGGCCGGGCGCCCACCGGTCCACGACGTCGAGCGGGCATGGCTCACCACCGACCAGCAGCGCCACCGACTCCAATCCTTCGGGCGCGAGCATTCCCACCGCGGTCGGCGTTTGGCACAGCACCGTGACGTCTTCGGTGACCAGCAGGTGGTGGAAGTCGGCCGGGGACGCGGCCACCGACTCGGGCACCACGACCAGCCGCCCACCATTGAGCAGGGCGCCGAAGATCTCCCAGCCCGAGATGTCGAAACTGTAGGAATGCCATTGTGTCCATACCTGTTGTGGCGAAGCCAGATTCGGATCGAGCGAGCCGACGAGTTGAGTAACGTTGCGGTGGGTGATCGACACGCCCTTGGGGACGCCGGTGGTGCCCGAGGTGTAGATGATGTAGGCCAGGTCATCGGGGTCCGGCGGCGGTAAAGCTGTTGCCGGGTATGCCGTGACTCGGGCGTCGTCGAGGGCGATGACCGGCAAAGAAGGTCCGTCCAACCGGTCGGCCAGCCCTCCGGTCGCTATCGCGGCGATCGGCCCGGCATCGGCGATCATGAACTCGATCCGTTCGCGCGGCAGCGCCGGGTCGATCGGCAGATAGGCCGCACCGGCCTTCAATACCGCGAGAATGCCGACGATCGCGTCAGCGGTGCGGGCGGACAGCAGCGCTACGCACCGTCCGGGCCGTGCGCCCCGTTCGCGCAATAGGTGCGCCAGCCGGTTCGCGGACGCGTCGATTTCGCGGTAGGTCATCGAGCGACCGGCGCAGGTGAGTGCCACGGCATCGGGGGTCCGCGCGACCTGGGCGGCGAAGGACGCCGGAATCGAATCCGGTGCCGCGGGCCGATCCAGCGATGCCAGGTTGCCCCAGGCAGCAAGGCGGGTGTGTTCGGGCTCGTCGAGCAGATCGAGGGCGGACAATCGGGCGGTCGGATCGGCGGTCATGTTCTCCAGCACGCGCTCCAACTGCGTGATGAGCGTGTGGATGGTGCCGGTGTCGAAGATGCCGGTGTCGTATTCGAGGCGCACGCCGAGTTGCTCGCCCGTGCGGGCCTCCAATGTCAGCGGGTAGTGGGTGGATTCGTGAGTGGTCATGTCGGTAACCGCGAACTCATGGGCTCCCGCCATCGCGCTGGTGTCGACGGGATAGTTCTCGTAAACGAAGAGCGTGTCGAACAACTGGTCGTGGCCGGTGATGTGATGGATCGCCGTGAGCGCCAGGTGTTGGTGGTCCAATGTTCGGTTGTGAGCCTGGTGGAGCTGGTTCAGCAATTCGGTGGTATTAGTGGCCGCGCCGATGGTGGCGCGGACCGGCACCGTGTTGATCAACAGCCCCACAAGCGATTCCGCGCCGGGGAGCTCGGTTGGCCGTCCCGAGACCGCGGCGCCGAACACGACGTCGTGCTGGCCGGTCAGCCACATCAGCAGTTGTGCCCAGGCGGCCTGCAAGACGGTGTTGATGGTGGTGCGATGCGATCGCGCCAGTTCGGTCAGCGCGTGAGTCGTTTGCTCAGGGAACCGATACGACGCCTCGCCTCGGCGCCCGGGCCCCGCCCGGTTCGCCGACCCGACGAGGGTGGGGGTGTCGAATCCGGCGAGTACCTCGCGCCATGCGGTGTGGGCGGCGTCGAGGTCGCGACCGGCCAGCCAGGTGACGAACCTGCGATACGAGGTGGACGCCGGGAGTCGCTGCCCGTAGTACGCGGCGAACATCTCCTGCAGCAGGATCGACGTCGACCAGCCGTCGAGGACGATGTGGTGATTGGTGACCACGATCCGGTGCCGGTCCGGTGCCGTGCGGATGAGTGCCACTCGGAAGGCCGGCGGATTCGCGAGGTCGCAGACGGCGACTCGTTCGGCCGCGCATAATTGCCGGATCCGTTCGTCGGCGTCGTCGGTGTTGTCCAGTTCGATGTACTGCCATGCCGGGATAGGATCGGCCGGTATCAGCTGAACCGGTTCGCCGTGGGTGCAGAAGCGGGCGCAAAGGTTGGGGTGGCGCTCGACCACCGTTTGCACCGCGGCGCGCATCCGTTCGGGGTCCAGCGGCCCGGTCACGCTGAAATCCAGCTGAACGGAATAGAGTTCGGCCAGGTCGTCGAAACCCTGTGTGGCGCTGGCATGGAACAGCAGGCCCTGCTGCAGCGGGGTGAGCGGCAGGATGTCGGCGATCAAGTACTGCTGTTGCAGGGTGTCGACCTGCTGTTGGGTGAGCCGCGCGGGCAAGATGTCGGAAGGGGTCAGCCCACCGCCGCCCCGCGCAACGTGGGCACAGATGCCGGCCAGGGCCTCGAACCACAGCCGGTTGAGTCTGCTGACACCGGCGTGGTCGAGTGCGGAGGGTGCCCAAGTCCAGGTGGCGTTCAGCGCAGGGCCGGAGTCGGTTTCAACGGCGACGGCACTCAGCTCCAGGGTGTGCATCAACGGCATGCTCACCGCAGCCGCCGCCGCGGTGAACGCCGAGCCATCCGCACTGATCAGCCACAGATCCTTCGACGCGCCGGGGTGGGCACCAAGGCGACCGAGGTAGTTGAATCCGATCGTGGGTTCGGGTCCCGTGAGGGTGGTGTTGAGGTGGCGCAGCAGTCCATAGGTCAGCGGATCGGGAAGCGCGCGCAATTGCTCCTTGGCGCACTTGATGATTGGGCCGAGACTGGCGTCACCGGCAGTCACCAGCGGCCAGGGCAGCGCGCCGACGCTCAGCGCCACGGGGAATTTGGTGGTGAACCAGCCCACGGTGCGGGACAGGTCGACGTCGGTAGCAAGCTCTTCGTCGCGGCCGTGGCCTTCGACATCGAGCGCGATCCGCGTGTCGCCGGTGCCAAGGAACTCGGCGCAGGCCAACGCGAACGCGATCAACAGGATGTCCTGGATTCCCGCGTGGAACGCCGCGGGCGCGTCGCTCATCAGCAGGCGGGTGGTCTCACCGTCCAGCGAGGTGGTCAGGTGTCCGGCGGCGGCATAGGTGTCCGACGCCCGCGGTAGTGCCTGCGGCGTAGCCAAGACCTCTTGCCAGTTCTCGTTTTGCGCCAACACCGCCGGGGTGCTGGCATGTTGGGTGAGAAGTGCGGCCCACCGCTGGAATGATGTGCCCACTGGCGGGAGCGCTATTGGCTGGCCGCTGTGGTGTTGAGCCCAAGCGATGTTGAGGTCTTCGAGCAGGATCCGCCATGACACCGCGTCCACGGCCAGGTGGTGGATGATCAACGCCAACTGTTCGGTGGTGCTCGCCCACACGGCGCTGAGCATGACCCCGGCGGCGGGGTTGAGCCGTGACCGGGCTGCGATGATCGTCTCGTCGGTGAGTGCGTCGACGGTGTGCAGTAGTGCCGCGGCGTGCACCGATTGCGGTTCGGGCACAGTGAGTTTCCAGCCTTCGGAGCCATCGTTGACGCGTAGTCGCAGTATGGCGTGGCGGTCCAGCAGGGCTTGCAGCACGACCGTGACGTCGGCCGGGCCCACCGCCTCGGGCGCCTGCAACACCACGGTCTGGTTGAACTGGTCGACAGGGCCGTCGACGCCGCGCAACCACCGGACGATCGGGGTCGCCGCGACCTCGCCGATTCCCTCGTCGACGGGGCCGGTGTCGGCCACTGAAACCACCCGGGCCAGCCCGGCCACGGTCTGTTCGACGAAGATGTCACGCGGGCGGCAGCGCAGGCCGGCCGCGCGGGCCCGCGCCACCACCTGCATCGACGAGATGCTGTCGCCGCCCAGGTCGAAGAACGATTCGTCGACCCCAACCCGGTCCAGGCCGAGTACTTGGGCATAGATCCCGGCCAGGATTTCTTCGGTCGGGGTCTGCGGTGCGCGGAAGGGCGTGTCGGCGAAGATCGGCGCCGGCAGCGCCTTTCGGTCGATTTTGCCGGAAGAGGTCATCGGGAACTCGTCGAGCACGATGATCTGCGTCGGCAACATGTAGTCCGGTAACCGGGCGCTCAACCGGCGACGTACCGCGCTGATCCGCGTGTTGTTGCGGGGGTCATTCGCCGTGTCCTGCGCCCGATCCGGGTCCGGGAGGTACACGTCGCTGCCGTTGGGAATGCTTTCCTCAGCAGTGTCCACGAAGACGGCGTCGAGCGTGCCCGGTTGAGTGCCCCACGTGACCGCGACGCGGTAACCGACGGCCTCGCCGAGGCGGTGCAATTCTTCGGGTGTCACGGTGTCGGCCGACTCGACGCCGGTGGCCCGGGCGAGCGCGTCGGCCAGGGATAGCCCTGCGGCCAGGCCCTCTTCGATTCGGACGTCGGTGGCCAACCCGGCGCGCGGGATGCCGGATATCCGGATGTCGGCGGGACGGTGGGAGTCCAATCGATTGCGCAGCCCGCTCAGGCCGGCGCAATCGGTCCACGCCCAGGTTGGGGCGGCGGCCAGGGAATACACCGATGTGGGCGTTTTATGCACGACGACGTCGTAGCGGTATCGGGTGAGTTCGTTGTCGGCCGCTCCGCGCTTGACTTGGATGTCGAGCGCCGATACCGCCGGATGGTCGGCCGCCCAAGCGGTGAAAAACTCTGGGGCGAGCAGCAGTTCGGCTTCGCTGATCAGGGCGCGTTGAATACGGTGACGAAGTTCGGCGGTGTCGGTCTTGTCGCTGCGGGCGAGCGCCACCGCGGTCTGGAATGCGCCCTGCAAGCTGTGGTTGCGGACATCGCCGATGAACAGCGATCCGCCCGGGCACAGCAGCTCCATGAGGCTGTCGATGAGGTCGGACAGGTATCCCGCGTTGGGGAAGTACTGAACGACCGAGTTGAGGATGACGGTGTCGAAGAAGCCCAGTGGCAAGCCCTCGGTCACATGGGCGGGCCGAGTCAGCAGCCGGACGCGGTCACGCCACGGGAGCTCCAGCCGTTCCATCGAGCGGGCCAGGTAATCGGTTGCCGCCGCCGACATGTCGGTGGCAACGTATTGTTCGCACTGCGGAGCGATGTGTGACAGAACCAGGCCGAGGCCCACGCCGATCTCGAGCACCCGCTGTGGTCGCAGGGCCATGATCCGGTCCACCGTCGTCGACCGCCACTCCTCCATCTCCGCCAGCGGGATCGGCTCGCCCGTGTAGCTGCTGTTCCATCCCCGGAAGTCGGTGCCGAGCCCGCAGGTGCCGGCCTCAGCGCCGTACAGGTCGTCGTAGACGTGCTGCCATTGCGCGACGATTTCGTCGTCATCGTTGTCGGTGGTGTTGGCGTGGTCGAGGGCCACGTAGGCGACGAGGTTGGCGCCGGTGCCGTTGTTGTGCACCGCGGCGGCGGCCATGGTGACGTGCGGGCAGGCCAGCAGGCTGTTCTCGATCTCCCCCAGCTCGATTCGTTGTCCCCGAAGTTTGATCTGAGTGTCGGCTCGTCCCAAGTAGTCCAGTGTCCCGGCGGCGGTCCAACGGACCAGGTCACCCGTGCGGTAGAGGCGTGTGCCGGGATCCCCAAAGGGGTTGGCGACGAACCGTTCTGCGGTCAAGGCCGCTCGGCCGACATAGCCGTGGGCGACGGCACGTCCGCTCAGGTACAGTTCGCCGACGACGCCGATGGGGGCGGGGTTGAGCCGGGTGTCCAGCACGAGTGCGTACACGCCCGGGAGGGGGTTGCCGATTCCCACCGGTTGGCCCGGCGACAAGGGTGTGCCGCAGGTTGCCCAGACGGTGGCCTCGGTGGGGCCGTAGGCGTTGAACATTCGCCTGCCCTGAGACCACGCCGCCGCTAGCTCGCTTGGGCAGGCTTCCCCCGTGGTGATGAGGGTGTCGACCGCGTCGAGCCGTGCGGGGTCCAGCGAGGACAGCACCGACGGGGTCAAGACCGCAGCGTTGACGCGATGGTCGTGCAGCAACGCTGTCAACGCCTCGCCCGCAACGGCTTCCGGCGGCGCCACCACGAGCGCTGCCCTCGACCCAACCGCGAGCAACAATTCACCGATCGATACGTCGAAGGTCGGCGCGGCCAGCATCAGCAGTCGCGAGCCCGAGTTCAATCCGAAGCGCTCGGCCAGTGCTGCGATTTCCAGCAGGCCGCCGTGGCTGACCGCGACTCCCTTTGGTGCGCCGGTGGATCCGGACGTGAAGATGACGTGGGCGGTGCTGTTCACCGTCAGAGGCGGGCGGTCGACGTCGGTGATTGGGTCCGCGCTTCGTGCGGGGAGGTCCAAACCGTCGACGTGCAGCACGCGGCGGTCGCCGGCCCCGGCAACGGTGTCGGCATCGCGGGTCAACACGCATATCGCGTTGACGGTGTCCAGGACGGTGGCGATGCGCTCGGCCGGGTGCGTCGGGTCGACGGGCACATATGTTCCGCCGGCTTTGACGATGGCCCACCAGGTGACCACCAGTTCCAAACACCGATCCATCGCGACGGCCACCGCGCGCTCCGCGACGGCCCCCGCCTCGATCAGTACGCGCGCCAAGCGTGTCGACGTCTCGTCAAGCTCGCGATACGACATGGTGCGGGCACCGTCGACCACCGCGACCGCGTGCGGATCGGCCGTCACCGCAGCTGTCATGAGGTGCGGCGCCACTCCCACGCGTGCCTCCACACCGGCACCGGCCCAGGTTGATTGCACCAGTTCGCGCTCGCCGCAATCCATCAACGAGATCGCGCCCACCACCACCGCCGGATCCGCGACGGCCGCGTCCAGCACCCGCCCGAACCGATCGACCAGGCGCTCGACGGTGGAGCGTTCGAACAGATCCGTCGCATATGTCACTGATCCGGCGGCCCGTAGCGCGGCCGGGTCGTCGGTGGGCACCTCCACCAGTTCGAAATCGAGGTCGAAGCGGGCCGAGCAGGTGGGCACCGCCCACTGTTCGACGCCGACGCCGTCGATCGCGAATGCCTCCGGCCGCACGTTGTTTTGCAGCACCATCAGCACCTGGAACAACGGGTGGTGCGCGGCGGAGCGGGCCGGGTTGAGGTGCTCGACCAACCGCTCGAACGGCACATCCTGATTGCTGTACGCGTCCAGGGCTTTATTACGCACCCGCGCAAGGACATCGGTGAACCGGCATGCCGGATCAACTTCCACACGCAGCACCCAAGTGTTGACGAAGAATCCGACCAGATCGCTGAGAGCCCGATCCGATCGTCCCGCGATCGGTGTGCCCAGCACCACGTCGTCGCCCACCCCGACCCGGTGCAACACCACCGCCATGGCCGCCTGCAACACCATCGAGGCCGTCGCGTTGTGCGCCGCGGCGAGCCGTTTGACCCCGGCCCAGACCCCCGGCTCGATCAGCAGCTCTACTTCGTCGCCCCGATAGCTGGGCTCCGGTGGCCGGACGTGATCCGCGGGCACTGACACGATTTCCGGCAGTCCAGCCAATTCTCTTTGCCAATAGCACAATTGGTGAGCGGCAACGCTGTCCGGGTCGGACTCGTCTCCCAACAACTCCTGATGCCACAGCGCGTAGTCCACGTATTGCACCGGCAGTTCGGCCCAGCCCGGTATCTGGCCCGCAGCTCGGCTCGTGTAGGCGACGCCGATGTCCCTGAACATGGGGGCCAGCGACCAGCCGTCAAAGGCGATGTGGTGCAGCACAATCGCGAGCACGTGCTCGGCAGGGCCCGTAGAATAGATCTGCGCGCGAATCGGGATCTCGGTCGCCAAGTCGAATCGGTGACTCGCAAGCGCGATCAACTCGCCGGCAACCTCGCGCTGATCGGCCAGCGGCAACGCCGTGGTGTCACCGCGCCGCCACATCCCCGGCTGGGCCGGTAAAACGTGTTGGTGCGGAACGCCGTCGACGTCGGGGAAGACCGTGCGCAGCGATTCGTGGCGGGCGATCAGGTCGTCGAGGGCAGCCGCTAGCGCGCCGATGTTCAGTTCTCCGGTGATCCGGAATGCGGTCGGCATGTTGTAGGTCGCCACCCCGCCCTCGAACTGGTTGACGAACCAGAGGCGGTTCTGTGCGAACGACAGAGGGATCCTCGCGGGGCGCTCTGCGCGTACCAACGCTTTCCGTCGGCTCCCTCCAACGAGGCGGGGCGCCAGCTCGGCGACTGTGGGCGCGTCGAACAACGTGCGCACCGAGACGTCGGCGTCCAAATCGGCATTGATGGCCGCGATCACGCGCATCGCGGACAGTGAATCGCCGCCGAGGTCGAAGAAGGAGTCGTCAACCCCGACCCGGTCGAGGCCGAGGACTTGGGCGTAGATGGTGGCTAG
>NZ_LZJI01000182.1 GCF_001667775.1 Mycobacterium sp. E1747 | reverse complement strand
GACGCCGGACGAGTACTCGCGCAAGATGGCGGCCTCGCTGCCGCAATCCGAGCTGGTCATCGTCCGCGGGGCCAGCCACCTCGCGCTGCTGGACAAGCCCGAGGCGATCAACGACGGGCTGGTCCGGCTGGTCAAGCGGGCAACCCCGGGCCGCGCCGCGCTGGCCGCCCGGTGGATACGGGAGAGGCTGCGTCGCCGTGGCTAGGGCAGATGGCGGTGACCCGCCGCGCCCGGCTTCGGCGCGCTTGCGATCACCGCAGCCTGATGGCGGTGACCCGCCGCGCCCGGCTTCGCCGCGCTTGCGATCACCGCAGCCTGATGGCGGTGACCCGCCGCGCCCGGCTTCGCCGCGCTTGCGATCACCGCAGCCTGATGGCGGCACGGCCACCCTCGACCGCGTCGAGGACACCGTCGCCCTGGGTTCACGGCTCGGCGAGCAGCTGCGGGCGGGCGACGTCGTGGTGCTCACCGGTCCGCTCGGTGCGGGAAAGACCGTGCTGGCCAAGGGAATCGCCGCGGCGATGGACGTCGACGGCCCGGTTACCTCGCCGTCGTACGTGCTGGCGCGGGTACACCCGCCGCGGCGGCCCGGGACACCGACGATGATTCACGTCGACATGTACCGGCTTCTGGATCAAGACGGCGCCGACCTGCTCGGCGAGCTCGACTCGCTCGACCTCGACACCGACCTCGACGACGCGGTGGTGGTGGTGGAGTGGGGCGAGGGCATCGTCGAACGCCTCGCCGAGCGGCACCTCGACATTCGTCTGGAACGCCTCAGCGGATCGGACGTGCGGATCGCGTCGTGGCAGTGGGTTCGATCGTGAGTCGCACCGCCGACGCTGCAGAGCGAAGCGATGAGGAGAAGCGGTGCGCATGAGTATCGTCCTGGCACTCGACACCGCGACCCCCGCCGTGACGGCCGGGATCGTGCGGCGCGACGACCTGACAGTGCTGGCCGAGCGGGTCACCGTCGACGCCCGGGCGCACGCCGAGCGGCTCACCCCGAACGTGGTGGCCGCCCTCGCCGATGCCGGGCTGACGATGGGCGACCTGGATGCCGTCGTGGTCGGCTGCGGCCCCGGCCCGTTCACCGGCCTGCGGGCCGGAATGGCGACCGCCGCCGCCTACGGGCACGCGTTGGACATCCCGGTGCGCGGCGTGTGCAGCCTGGACGCCATCGGGGTGCGTACCAACGGCGAGACGCTGGTGGTCACCGACGCGCGCCGACGCGAGATCTATTGGGCCCGTTACCGCGACGGGTTCCGAATGGAAGGGCCGGGGGTCAACGCCCCGGCCGACGTCGACCCGGGCCCGGCCCAGGCGGTGGCCGGCTCGAAAGAGCACGCGGCGCTGTTCGGTCTGCCGCACCGCGGGCCGGTCTACCCCACGCCGGCCGGGCTCGTCGCAGCGGTACCCGACTGGTCGCAGCGCCCGCTGCCGTTGGTGGCGCTGTACCTTCGCCGTCCGGACGCCAAGCCGATGGCGGCGCGGCAATGACCGCCACCCGCGAGCCCGTGACGCTCGGCGCGCTGACTTCCGCCGACGCGGCGCGCTGCGCCGAGCTCGAACGGCAGCTGTTCGACGGCGACGACCCGTGGCCTGCGGCTGCCTTCAACCGGGAATTGGCCAGCCCGCACAACCACTACGTGGGCGCGCGCGCCGGCGGCACCCTGGTGGGGTATGCCGGAATCTCGCGGCTGGGCCGCACCCCGCCGTTCGAGTACGAGGTCCACACCATCGGCGTGGACGCCGCATATCAGGGGCACGGCATCGGCCGTCGGTTGCTCGACGAGCTGCTGGTCTTCGCCGACGGCGGCGTCGTCTTCCTGGAGGTGCGCACCGACAACGAGGCGGCCATCGGGCTGTACCGCAGCGTGGGATTCGAACAGATCGGCCTGCGCCGGCGCTACTACCGCGCCAGCGGCGCAGATGCCTACACGATGCGCCTGGGGGCCCGCTCATGACGAAGACGATCCTGGCGATCGAAACCTCTTGCGACGAAACGGGAGTCGGCATCGCGCGGCTCGACCCCGACGGCACCGTCACGCTGCTGGCCGACGAGGTGGCGTCCAGCGTCGACGAACACGTCCGCTTCGGCGGCGTGGTGCCCGAGATCGCGTCGCGGGCGCACCTGGAGGCCCTCGGACCCGCCATGCGCCGCGCGCTACAGACGGCCGGCGTGGGCAAGCCCGACATCGTCGCCGCCACGATCGGGCCCGGCCTGGCCGGCGCGCTGCTGGTGGGAGTCGCTGCGGCCAAGGCATATTCGGCCGCGTGGGGGGTGCCGTTCTACGCCGTCAACCACCTGGGCGGGCACCTGGCCGCCGACGTCTACGTACACGGGCCGCTGCCCGAATGCGTGGCGCTGCTGGTCTCCGGCGGGCACACCCACCTGCTGCACGTGCGTTCCCTGGGGGAACCGATCGTCGAGCTCGGCAGCACCGTCGACGACGCCGCCGGTGAGGCCTACGACAAGGTGGCCCGTCTGCTGGGGCTGGGTTACCCGGGCGGCAAGGTGCTCGACGACCTGGCCCGCTCCGGTGATCGCGACGCCGTCACCTTCCCGCGGGGCATGACGGGACCCGGCGACAACCCGTACGCCTTCAGCTTCTCGGGGCTGAAGACGGCCGTCGCCCGCTACCTGGAGAGCCACCCGGACGCGGTGAACGCCGATGTCGCCGCCGGCTTTCAGGAGGCCGTCGCCGACGTGCTGACCATGAAGGCGGTGCGCGCGGCGACGGCGCTGGGCGTCTCGACCCTGCTGATCGCCGGGGGAGTGGCCGCCAACTCGCGGCTGCGGGAGCTGGCGGAGCAGCGGTGCGCGGCGGCCGGGCTGACGCTGCGGATCCCCCGCCCCCGGCTCTGCACCGACAACGGGGCCATGATCGCGTCCTTTGCCGCGCACCTGGTGGCCGCGGGCGCGCCGCAGTCCCGGCTGGACGTGCCCAGCGACCCGGGCCTGCCGGTGATAAAAGCCCAGGTGACATGATCGCTTATAGCGAATATCCGGTACGCAGCGGGGGGCCCTTGAGTGCTAGCACTCTCATGTATAGAGTGCTAGGTGGCAATCGGCCAAACCCTGTGCCGGCACCCGCGACGACGGCGCTCGGGCTCGGACGACTGCCGAATCCCTTGATAATTCCGGGGCACCCCGCCCCGGACCCGATCTAACTAGTGGAGGCTCCAATCGTGGCGAAGGTGAACATCAAGCCACTCGAGGACAAGATTCTCGTGCAGGCCAGCGAGGCCGAGACCACGACCGCGTCCGGTCTGGTCATTCCTGACACCGCCAAGGAGAAGCCGCAGGAAGGCACCGTCGTCGCAGTCGGTCCCGGCCGCTGGGACGAGGACGGCGAGAAGCGGATTCCGCTCGACGTCTCTGAAGGCGACACCGTCATCTACAGCAAGTACGGCGGCACCGAGATCAAGTACAACGGCGAGGAGTACCTGATCCTCTCGGCGCGCGACGTGCTGGCCGTCGTATCGAAGTAAGCACCGTGGCCCGCCCCGGCAATCCCCGCGCATGGCCGCGGGTGATTTCCGGGGCGGCACGCGTTAACGGGTAGTGGCGATCGCAAGCGCGGCGAAGCCGGGTGAAGCGGGTCGCCACCGTCAAGCGCGTGGCGATCGCAAGCGCGGCGAAGCCGGGTGAAGCGGGTCGCCACCATCGAAGAGGAGCCTGATGAGCAAGGTTATTGAGTACGACGAGACCGCGCGCCGCGCGATCGAGGCCGGCGTCAATGCGCTCGCCGACGCGGTCCGGGTGACCCTGGGGCCGCGCGGCCGGCATGTGGTGCTGGCCAAGGCCTTTGGCGGGCCCGCGGTCACCAACGACGGCGTGACCGTCGCGCGCGAGATCGAACTGGAGGACCCGTTCGAGAACCTGGGCGCCCAGCTGGTCAAGTCGGTGGCCACCAAGACCAACGACGTGGCGGGCGACGGCACCACCACGGCGACCGTGCTGGCACAGGCGCTCGTCAAGGGCGGCCTGCGTCTGGTTGCGGCCGGCGCCAACCCGATCGAGCTGGGCATCGGAATTTCCAAGGCGGCCGACGCGGCGTCTGAGGCGCTGCTCGCCGCGGCCACCCCGGTATCCGGCAAGGACGGCATCGCTCAGGTTGCGACGGTGTCGTCGCGTGACGCGCAGCTCGGTGAGCTGGTCGGCGAGGCGATGACCAAGGTCGGTGCCGACGGCGTGGTCAGCGTCGAAGAGTCCTCGACGCTGAACACCGAGCTGGAGTTCACCGAGGGCGTCGGCTTCGACAAGGGCTTCCTGTCGGCGTATTTCGTCACCGACTTCGATGCGCAGGAAGCCGTGCTGGACGAGCCGTTGATCCTGTTGCACCAGGAGAAGATCAGCTCGCTGCCCGACCTGCTGCCCATGCTGGAGAAGGTCGCCGAGTCGGGCAAGCCGCTGCTGATCATCGCCGAGGACATCGAGGGTGAGGCCCTGGCCACGCTCGTGGTCAACTCGATCCGCAAGACGCTCAAAGCTGTTGCGGTCAAGGCGCCGTTCTTCGGCGACCGGCGCAAGGCCTTCCTCGAGGACCTGGCGGTGGTGACCGGCGGGCAGGTGATCAACCCCGACGCTGGCCTGGTGCTGCGCGAGGTCGGCACCGATGTGCTGGGCTCGGCCCGTCGCGTGGTGGTCAGCAAGGACGACACCATCATCGTCGACGGCGGCGGCTCCAAGGACGCGGTCGACGCGCGCATCAAGCAGCTGCGCGCCGAGATCGAGGCGAGCGACTCCGACTGGGACCGCGAGAAGCTGCAGGAGCGGCTGGCCAAGCTGGCCGGCGGTGTGGCCGTGATCAAGGTGGGCGCCGCCACCGAGACCGCGCTCAAGGAACGCAAGGAGAGCGTCGAGGATGCCGTCGCGGCGGCCAAGGCCGCCGTCGAGGAGGGCATCGTCGCGGGCGGCGGTTCGGCCCTCATCGGGGCGCGCACCGCGCTCAAGGAGCTGCGCGGATCGCTGTCCGGCGATCAGGCCGCCGGCGTCGGCGTGTTCGCCGAGGCGCTGGCGGCGCCGCTGTACTGGATCGCCACCAACGCCGGCCTGGACGGCGCGGTTGCCGTGAGTAAGGTCAGCGAGTTGCCGGCCGGGCACGGGCTCAACGCCGACAAGCTCACCTACGGAGACCTGATCGGCGAGGGCGTGATCGACCCCGTCAAGGTGACGCGGTCCGCGGTGGTCAACGCGGCGTCGGTGGCGCGCATGGTGCTCACCACCGAGACGGCCATCGTCGACAAGCCCGCCGCCGAACACGATGACCACGGCCACGGCCATGGGCATCACCACCACTAGAAGCAGTAGGTAACGAAACGCCCCCGGTCGAACGGCCGGGGGCGTTTCGTCATCGTGCGTGCCGGCCGTGCACTCGTATCACCTTTCGGATGCGAACGGCCGGATCGGTGGTGATCACCTCGACACCATGGTCGAGCCGTTGCGCCTTCGCGCGGGCGCGCGCGCCGGTGTGGACCGCATCGGCGTGGCTGCGCTGGCGGGTCCACAGATGCGCGTCGAGATACAAGTCGCTGCCATCGTTGAGGACGAGATTGAGCGCCTCGGCCGCTTAGGATGTTGATTCCTTGGTTTGTTGGGATCGGTAGCGAGGTGGGGATTGTGCACTGGTGCCACGAACGCACCAGAAAGGACGGCCATCATGCTGCTTGCCCACACGACGAAGAGGCTCACCGCTGCCGCGCTGCTGGCGGGGGGCGCCGCGCTAAGCGGGTGGGGTGTCGGCGTCGCTCACGCGGACACGATGGAACCGCACCGCTGGTGCCCGGGCAACCCGAAGCAGATGCCCTTCGTGGTGAACCAGTACATCGACTGGGACTGGAATGTCTGCCACACCTGGTATCCGACCCAATACGGGATGGGCAACGTCACCATGCAGGGCCGGCCGACCTCGATCTGGGACGGTGACAACCCGCCGATCGAGGCGATCACGATCAGGCATTGCCCGCCGATCAGCTTCATGTGCCCCTAGTTTGACGTCGCCATAGACGACATCTGCCGCGACGGGCGCTAACTTGGCGGATTCTGAGTCCTGCCGGGATTCGGAAATGCCGGGTTGGTGTAGGCCGGTGTCTCTGGCTCCTGGCCGACATTAGGACTCTCGACCGGCGCCGGCCCGGACTCCGGCTCGGCCGGTGGAGTCGGTTGCGCCCGATGTTCGGGCGGTGGCGGCTTGGGTACCAAGTAGTTCCTCCACGCGCCCGGTGGGTTCGGTGCAGGGCCGATCGTGTTATCCGGCCAGCGCCATGAACAACCACCGGCCGCACCCCCGAAATCGCCTGCCGGAATGGTCAGCCCAAAACCCATGAAAGCTCCACCGATGATGGAGTTACCACCCGGACCACCCATGTTCCACCCGCCGTATTCGCAGTGCCAGTGGGTGCTGTTCTCCTCGATGGGAAAGTCGCAGTAATACGTCGTGGCCCCCGCCTCAAAAGAACTTCCGCCGACACCGGGATAGTCGCACACCCCGGGGCCTGGGATGTTGCCTCCCGGCCCGCCCCAGGCGCTGGGGGCATTGAGGATCACCCAGAACGTAAACCCCGGTGCCATAAGGAGTTTGGTCGTCTTGATCAAACGCTTCGGTGAGCGCTTTCTCGCTTCGACGGCGGCGGGTCCCGCAAGATACTCCTGGGCTGGGTGAGTCGCGACCGTATCCTCTTCATCGCGCTGAGTCTGCATCCTCGATGACAATGTGTTCACCACCAGAATCGAATTCGCTGCAGCTGGCTGTAGGGTCCCGAATTGCACCGTAGTACTGCCTCAGGCCTTCATACCTCGTTTCTGCGGAACTCAGAGCCGGTCTTCTCCCTGTGCGGCGTCCTCGGCGGACGTTTCGGCATTGCGAAGAAAGCGATGTGCCGGCGGCATCCCGATCGGCGGTTCGTGTTGTCGAGCGCCGATTGCTAAGCTGCCGCACCATGACGTGGGGGGTACGAGCGTGAGCTATTCGCAGCAGTGGCCACCGCGACCACCGCAGTATCCCGGGCAATGGCCCCCGCCGTACCCGCCGCCGGCGTCGCCGGCGGCGCCTCCGCCGCGCAAGACCAATGTCGTGCTGGTAGTCGTGGTCGCCGTCGCGGCGATCGTCGTCGTGGTACCGGCGGCGATCGTCGGTTTTTTCGTGATCCGCGACGTGGCCCACGACGGTCTCGACGGGCGCGGCGGCGTCCAGAAAGCCACCTCCGTTATGGGCTTCGACGTGGTGTGCGATCGCGGGTCCATCAGCAATGCCGCGGCATACGGGAAGCCGTACAAGATTCTGGCGTTCGCTCCGAACGACGAGCCGGACCCGATGAGCCAGTTGTCAAACACCCACTGGAACGAGGTGATACTCGACTCTCGCGCCGATTACGCGGTGAGCCCCAATGACTTCCAGTCAGCGAATGTGGTTGCGTGCCTTACCCGCAAGCCTGGGTCGGAGACGAAGGCGCGCACCTGCGACCTCAAGACTGACGCGGGCGAGCGTGTGTCGGTCGACTATTACGCCGTGCAGTACGACGTCGAACTGCGCGAGGCGAGGACCGGCAAGCGTATCGAACATCTGGGAACGGTGGATGGCCCCGCAACCGGCTGCCCATTCCTGGTATGGATCAACAAGCGCGAGCCGAAGTTGTACGCGAGACCGGATGCCGCGGCGCTCGATGCCAAGCTCGCGGAATTCGCGCACAGGTAACTGACTACCAAGCGCGGGGCTCATGCACGAGAAGCCGATGGTTTTCATCCATAGGCCCCACGCTCGGTGCGAGTAGGCGGGTTCAAGCCTGGGCGACCTGCTAGAGAACCACAAACTTCGATCGAGCGGTACACGCGCCAGCACGGCAGCCCGGCCCGGGACCTTGCCGAAGGCACCAAACGCGTTGCGGCCGGTGACTATAGCCAGCGCTTGCCGGTGGTTCAGGACGACGACTTGGGCGCGCTGGCGGCCTCGTTCAATGGCATGCAGGCGGGTTTGGCTGAGCGGCAACGCCTTCAAGCCGCCTTCGGCACCTACGTTGACCCGGCCTTGGCTTCGCGCCTGCTCGAGCAGGGCGACGATGTGTTCACGGGGGAGCGGCGCGACGTAACCGTGATGTTCGTCGACATCCGTGATTTCACGCCGTTCGCCGAGGCCAACAGTGCCGAGGACACCGTCGCCCACCTCAACACCCTGTTCGAGATCGTTGTGCCCGCCGTCGTCGAGGCCGGTGGGCACGTCAACAAATTTCTCGGGGACGGCGCCTTGGCTGTCTTCGGTGCCCCGAACGACCTTGCGGATCATGCCGACGCGGCGGTGAACGTCGCTGCGTTGATTCATCGCCTTGTCGCCGACCAATTCGGCAGGGCACTTCGGATCGGCATCGGGATCAACACCGGCACTGTGATCGCCGGAACCATCGGCGGCGGAGGCAAGCTGGAATTCACCCTCATCGGGGACACCGTGAACGTCGCCGCGCGCGTCGAGCAGCTTACCAAGGTCACAGGTGACGCGATCCTGCTCACCCAACAGTCCGTCGACGCCCTGGCTTTTCCGCCAATTGGACTGATCGACAGGGGATTTCACGCGCTGAAGGGTAAGTCGGCCCCCGCGCAAATTTTCGGCCTCGACCCGGCGCTCAAGGGTTCGCACTAGAGCTTGGACTAATAGGGCCGCGCGAAGTCCACGGTGGACACCGTGTGCGCGGCGAACCAGCCGGCGACGACAATCAGGACGGCGGCTCCGAGCGCCGCCGCGACCCCTATCCGCGCCGTGGCGCGAAAAAGCCAGCGAGCGACTTCACCTGGGCGCCAAACGCCGGCTCGTCAGATCCCGACGATGACGATGACCACGCCCCCAACTATCGCCAGCGCGAGCGACAGCAACACGAAGCTGACGACCCACTCCTTGGCCGCCGAGGCCTCGTAGTCGGCCGCCGCGATCGGCGCGAGCCGGCGCCCCGCACCCCATGCCGCTGCAAGCGGCGTGGCCAGCCAGTTGGCGTAGCCGGCGTACACGATCAACACGACCGCCGTGACGCCCCAGGCGTGGGGCAGGTGGATGTGTGGCCAGAGCAACCCGAGCACCACGAGGAACATCCCGTTGAGGATGGCCTCGAGGTGGCTGGACAGCGCCATGCGCGGATTCTTCAGCGCGGGCACGACGAAACCGGTGAGCAAACCGATCAGGAATAACACCAGTCCGAGCGTGAACAAAACCGTCTGCATGTCGGCACACTAGGAGCGCAGGGCCATCGTCGCGTTCCCGCCAACGCTGGGTCAGCGGGTTCCGGGTGGAAGGCTCGGCGGCGTTGTCACCGTCGTGGTTGGGGGCGTCGACGTGTAGGACGGGCTGCTGGTGACGGTGACGGTGCTCGTGCTGGTGGACGGCGGCGGGACTTCGGTCGTCGTCGTGATCGTCGTGACGCTGGTGGTCGTCGAGGTGGACGACGTCGTCGTTGCGGACGCCGCCGCGATCACGCCGCAGGCCACCCGCTTGCCCGACTCACCGGTCGAGGTCCCGCTCAGGTTGTCCGCGTTCTGGTGGACGATCAGTGCGGTGCCGGCGCTGTTCCTCAGGTCTGAGGCGGTGAGCAAGCTGGTCGTGGTGACGAGTTTCGCCGACCCGTCGTTGCGCACCTGCAACGCGGTCAAGTCGCCGCTGGCCGGAAAACCCGTGTGATTCGGTGCCTGGTAGACGCTTCCGGCGGACTCGAAGTCCCCCTCGCATTTGCCCGCCCCGTGGATCATCAGCGCGTGGAAACCCGGGTTCAGGACCTGGTTGGGTCCGGCCTCCACGGTCACGGTCGCATACCCGTTCGCGAAATCGATGGTGGCGGTGCCGACCTGGCTTCCGTCGGTGCCTTTGAGCTGTGTGGTCATCCGCTCGGTGCCCGGGGGCGCACTGGAGGACGTCGACGTGCCGGATTGGCCGCCCTGCTGGTTTGCGCATGCTGCCAACGGTGCGATGGTCGCGGCGAGCGCCACGGCCGCGAGGGATACGCCCTTGTTCATGGGCCGGGCCTACCCCAATCGGCCGCGGTCGAAACGGGGTCTGGCCGCCGAAGCGGCGGGCCCGTCGGCGCTGGGACTCAGGCCGAGCGGCGGATGCCGCGGGTGCGGCCGATGTCGCCCTTCAGCAGCAGATCGCGCTCGGACTCCGAGAGGCCGCCCCAAACCCCGTACGGCTCACCGACTTCCAGGGCGTGCGAACGGCACTCCTGGATGACCGGGCACTGGCGGCACATCTCTTTCGCGCGCTGTTCGCGCTGCATGCGGGCGCGGCCGCGCTCACCGTCGGGATGGAAGAACATCGACGAGTCAACACCGCGGCACAAGCCCTGCAGTTGCCAGTTCCAGATGTCGGCGTTGGGTCCAGGTAGCTGCTCCGGCTGTGGCATTGGTGTCTCCCTCTCTGCACGGCACGCCCAGTAAGGTCATGTTCGCGAAGCGATTGTGCAACTGAAATGAAGCGGCGTCACCGATGACTACCCGTCATGCGTAGACGTTAGGGCGGACGGCGAATTTGCGTCAATAGCCACTTAGCCCGACAAAGTATGTAATGGTTATAAAAGAATTAACGTCGCGTTCATACGTCAACCGTTGGCGAAACAGGCTCCGTGCTACCAGGCACTTGATCAAAACGAGATTTCGCAGTTCACGGGGCAAGGGAGGGTGGGCTGCGATTACTACAGGGCCTGTTGTGATTAACAGTTCGGTAACGGGAATAGCACAAACTGTTTACTACCATCGCCGTGATTGAAACTCGTCACATTTTCGTGATTGGCCGGACGTTGGCCGCCGCCGCCTTCGGCGACCAGCCCGGTACGTGGCCCCTGCCGACGGCGGTCACCCCGGACGAGTTGTGGCTGCGCGCCGTCGCCGCCGGCGGGCAGGGGCGCTACGGCAGCGCGTACCGCGACCTGGGGGAGCTGCGGCGCAGCGCCCCCGCCGGGCGGCTGGTCTCCCTGGCCCACAGCACGCACGGATCCTTTCTGCGCCAACTCGGTTGGCACGCCCTGGCGCGCGGTTGGGACGGCCGTGCCCTGGCGCTGGCCGGCGGGGACCCCGAGGCGTCCGGGGACGCCCTCATCGGGCTGGCGGCCGACGCGCTGGGCGTCGGCCGTTTCCCCGCCGCGGCCACGTTGTTGCGGCGCGCCGATACCGTGCTGGGCGTAGGGGCGGTACCCGACCGGCTGCCGGTGCGGCGACGGTGGGTGGCCGCCGAACTGGCGATAGCTCGGGGCGACGGCGAAACCGCTGTCCGCCATGCGAACGAAGCGGTGGACCTGGCGGGCGCCATGGCCGTCGCGTCGGCGCGGCACGCGGTGAAAAGCCAAGTCGTGCTGGCGGCCGCCCTCTGCAGCGTCGGCGCCGTCGACCGGGCCCGCGCGGTGGCCGAGGCCGCATTGGACGCGACCGGGCCGCTCGGGCTGGTCCCGCTGCGGTGGGCATTGGCGTGCTTGCTGATTGATCTCGGAAACGTCACCTTTTCGACACAAGAGCTCCGGGAAATTCGCGATGTCTCCGCAGGCCACGTGCGGCGCGCCGGTGCGACGTGGCGTTCCGCTTGAAATGGCCTTGCGCCCGTTATTGTCAGTTCGTTAGTTAGCCCGGTTAGCCCGCGATGTGTCCGGTTCGTAACGTTGGAGATACCACCGTCGATGACAATTCAAGGGGATCGTCTCGACGCTGTGGTTGCCAAGGCCGTGGCAGGGGACAGTAACGCACTACGGGAGGTGCTGGAGACCATCCGTCCGATTGTCGTGCGATATTGCCGCGCGCGGGTCGGGACAATCGAGAGGGGTGGCCTGTCAGCGGATGACGTGGCACAGGAGGTGTGCTTGGCGACTATAACGGCGCTGCCGCGTTACCGGGACCGGGGACGCCCCTTTCTCGCATTCCTGTACGGCATTGCGGCCCACAAGGTCGCCGACGCCCATCGCGCCGCCGGCCGCGACCTCTCCTACCCCACCGAAGTGATCCCCGAGCGTTGGTCCTCGGACGCCGGCCCCGAGCAGCGGGCCATCGAAGCCGATTCCGTCAGCCGGATGAGCGAACTGCTCGAGATCCTGCCCGCCAAGCAACGCGAGATCCTGATCCTGCGTGTCGTCGTCGGCCTGTCCGCGGAGGAGACTGCGTCCGCCGTGGGCAGCACCACTGGAGCCGTCCGGGTGGCCCAGCACCGTGCGCTGTCCCGCCTCAAATCCGAGATGATCGCGGCAGGTGACTGTGCCTGAACCCCTGGACGAATTCGCCCACACCGATCTGCTACTCGACGCGCTCGCCGAGCGGCGGCCCGTGCACGTCGGCGACCCCGACACCGACGCGATGGCCACGCTGCTCGAGGACTGGCGCGACAACCTGCGCTGGCCGCCGGCCAGCGCGCTGGTCTCGGCCGAGGAGGCCGTCGGCGCCCTGCGCGCCGGGTTGGCCGACCGCCGCCGCAGCCGCCGGGGCCTGGCGACGATCGGATCGGTCGCCGCGGCGCTGCTGGTGATGAGCGGCTTCGGCGCCATGGTGGTCGAGGCCCGCCCCGGCACCACGCTGTACGGGCTGCACGCCATGTTCTTCGACCAGCCGCGCGTCAACGAGAAGCATCAGGCCCTGCTGTCCGCCCGGGCCGATCTGGCCAAGGTGCAGGAGTCGATCGACCGGGGTGAGTGGGACCAGGCGCGCAATCAGCTCACCGAGGTGAGCAGCTTGGTCCAGTCGATCGAAGACCCGGCCAGCAAACAGGAACTGACGAACCAGCTGAATCTGTTGAATGCCAAGGTGCAATCGCGCAACCCGAATGCGACGCTGCCGGCGAACACCCCATCAGCGTGGTCGACCCCGACCACCCCGGCCCCGACGGCGGCCCCGGCACCGTCCGACGCTTCCCCGAGCCCGTCGGTCACGCCGTCGCCCAGTCAGTCGTGGAGCAAGCACCGCCATCACGGCCAGACGTCAGCCCCATCAGCGGCCGCGCCGAACAATCCCTAGCGCCGGTATCCGTCGGCGTCGGAGGAGGTGGCCTCGTTCAGCGAGGCGTCGGCGTATCCCCGGCAGTAATCCCACGTGACGTAGGCGTCCGGTTCCGGGTCATAGGCCGGCTCGTGCGGGCGTACGGTGCCGTCGATCAGCAGCTGCAACAGGTTCGCCCGCAGCATGTCCCAGTCGTGATAGTGGTCCTGCTGGCATTCGTCGCAGCACACCACGAGCCCGCGAATGCCCTTGTGCGCCAAGAGGGCCTCGTAAACGGCCAAGTCGGCCAGGTCCGCCTCGACCGCCATCCGCTCTTGGGCGTCCAGGGGTTGCCCCGGCTCTACGGCTTCCAGCGCAGCCGACGGATCGCAGGGGTCGTCGGCGAAAGGATCGGGCGGCAAACCCGGTGGGAGGTGATCGCGCACGCACACTAGCCTACGCAGCCCGGCCGGGATAACGCCAGCAGGGAAGCCGCCGGTCGTTTCCGCGCCGTTTGCCACCCGCGGCGCGCACCGGCCAGCGGCTCGAGGGGCGCGGGTGCCGATAGGATGGAGTTCTCACGCCGCATCGTATGGAGGGCCCCGCCGATGACCCGTGGCATGTCCCACCTGGAAGACAGCTCCGACCTCGTCGGCAGCCCCTACGTGCGCGTTGGCGGGCTGGTCGACGACGCGGTGCCCACCGGGGGTGACAACCCGAACAAGGTGGCGATGCTCGGCCTCACCTTCGACGACGTCTTGTTGCTGCCCGCGGCGTCCGATGTGGTTCCCGCCACCGCGGACACGTCCAGCCAGCTCACCAAGAAGATCAGGCTCAAGGTGCCGCTGGTCAGCTCGGCGATGGACACCGTCACCGAGTCGCGGATGGCCATCGCGATGGCCCGGGCCGGCGGCATGGGCGTGCTGCACCGCAACCTGCCCGTCGCCGAGCAGGCCGGCCAGGTCGAGATGGTGAAGCGTTCGGAGGCAGGCATGGTCACCGACCCGGTCACCTGCCGTCCGGACAACACCCTGGCCCAGGTCGACGCGCTGTGCGCCCGGTTCCGGATCTCGGGTCTGCCGGTGGTCGACGACACCGGTGCGCTGGTGGGCATCATCACCAACCGCGACATGCGGTTCGAGGTCGACCAGGCCCGCAAGGTCGCCGAGGTGATGACCAAGGCCCCGCTGATCACCGCCCAGGAGGGGGTGAGCGCCGACGCGGCGCTGGGCCTATTGCGCCGCAACAAGATCGAGAAGCTGCCCGTCGTCGACGGCCACGGCCGGCTCACCGGCTTGATCACCGTCAAGGACTTCGTCAAGACCGAGCAGCACCCCCTGGCCACCAAGGACAGCGACGGCCGGCTGCTGGTCGGCGCGGCCGTCGGCGTCGGCGGTGACGCCTGGGTGCGCGCGATGATGCTGGTCGACGCCGGGGCCGACGTCCTGATCGTGGACACCGCCCACGCGCACAACCGCCTGGTGCTCGACATGGTCGGCAAGCTCAAGGCGGAGGTGGGCGAGAAGGTCGAGGTGATCGGCGGGAACGTCGCCACCCGGTCCGCGGCCCTGGCGCTGGTCGACGCCGGTGCCGACGCGGTCAAGGTCGGCGTCGGGCCGGGATCGATCTGCACCACCCGGGTGGTGGCTGGAGTCGGCGCGCCACAAATCACGGCGATCCTAGAGGCGGTCGCGGCCTGCGGGCCGGCGGGCGTACCGGTGATCGCCGACGGCGGGCTGCAGTATTCCGGTGACATCGCCAAGGCCCTGGCCGCCGGTGCGTCGACGGCCATGCTGGGCTCGCTGCTGGCCGGCACCGCCGAGGCGCCGGGCGAGCTGATCTTCGTCAACGGCAAGCAGTTCAAGAGCTACCGCGGCATGGGGTCGCTGGGCGCGATGCAAGGTAGGGGCGGCGCCGGTGGGGGGAAGTCCTACTCCAAGGACCGCTACTTCGCCGACGACGCGTTGAGCGAGGACAAGCTGGTGCCCGAGGGAATCGAGGGCCGGGTGCCCTTCCGCGGTCCGCTGTCCTCGGTGATCCACCAGCTCACCGGCGGTCTGCGCGCCGCGATGGGCTACACCGGCTCGCCCACCATCGAGGCGCTGCAGCAGGCGCAGTTCGTCCGGATCACCTCGGCCGGTCTGCGCGAAAGTCATCCGCACGACGTCGCCATGACCGTCGAAGCGCCGAACTACTTCGCGCGCTGACCCGGCATGGTGGAAATCGGGATGGGCCGCAACGCCCGTCGGACCTATGAACTGAGCGAAGTCAGCATCGTGCCGTCGCGGCGCACCCGGTCGTCCCAGGACGTATCCACGGCCTGGCAGCTGGACGCCTACCGCTTCGAGATCCCGGTGGTGGCCCACCCGACCGACGCGCTGGTCTCCCCCGAGTTCGCCATCGAGCTGGGCCGCCTCGGCGGGCTGGGCGTGCTCAACGGCGAGGGCCTGATCGGCCGGCACGCCGACGTGCAGGGCAAGATCGCCCAGCTCGTCGAGGCCGCCAGCAAGGAGCCCGAACCGTCGGCGTCGATCCGGCTGCTGCAGGAATTGCACGCCGCGCCGCTGAATCCCGAGCTGCTGGGCGCCGCGGTCGCGCGCATCCGGGAGGCCGGGGTGACCACGGCGGTGCGGGTCAGCCCGCAGAACGCCCAGGCGCTGACCCCGATACTGCTGCAGGCCGGCATCGACCTGCTGGTCATCCAGGGCACGATCGTCTCCGCCGAAAGAGTGGCCAGCGACGGCGAGCCGCTGAACCTGAAGACCTTCATCTCCGAGCTGGACATTCCGGTGGTGGCCGGCGGGGTGCTCGACCACCGCACCGCACTGCACCTGATGCGCACCGGGGCCGCCGGCGTCATCGTCGGCTACGGCTCCACCCGGGGCGTGACCACCAGCGACGAGGTGCTGGGCATCAGCGTGCCGATGGCCACCGCGATCGCCGACGCCGCCGCCGCGCGGCGCGAATACCTCGACGAGACTGGCGGCCGCTACGTGCACGTGCTGGCCGACGGCGACATCCACACCTCCGGCGACCTGGCCAAGGCGATCGCCTGCGGCGCGGACGCGGTGGTGCTCGGCACGCCGCTCGCCGAGGCCGCCGAGGCGCTGGGCGAGGGCTGGTTCTGGCCGGCCGCGGCGGCGCATCCCTCGTTGCCGCGCGGGGCGTTGTTGCAGATCGCCCTGGGTGAGCGGCCGCCGCTGGAACGGGTGCTGGGCGGGCCGTCCGACGACCCGTTCGGGTCGCTGAATCTGGTCGGTGGGTTGCGCCGATCGATGGCCAAGGCCGGCTATTGCGACCTCAAGGAGTTCCAGAAGGTCGGGCTGAGTACCGGGAGCTGAGCGCTTCTGCCGCCGAATGTGCGGCCAGCCGCACGCTCGGCTCCGAATGTGCGGCCAGCCGCGTGCTGGCGACTAAGGGGCGGCACGGGCCACTGGTTTGTTACCGGCGAGTAGGGCCATACTGGTGCGATGAGGCCGGATTACGACGTACTGATCATTGGTTCGGGATTCGGGGGCAGCGTGAGCGCGCTGCGGCTGACCGAAAAGGGCTACCGGGTAGGCGTATTGGAGGCCGGTCGGCGCTTCGCCGACGAGAACTTCGCCGAGACGTCGTGGGACCTGCGCAAGTTCCTGTGGGCCCCCAGGCTGGGGTGTTACGGCATCCAGCGGATCCATCCCCTGAAGAACGTGCTGATCCTGGCCGGGGCCGGGGTGGGCGGCGGCTCCCTGAACTACGCCAACACGCTGTACGTGCCGCCGGAGCCGTTCTTCTCCGATCGGCAGTGGTCACACATCACCGACTGGCGCGACGAGTTGATGCCGCACTACGAGCAGGCGAAACGGATGCTCGGGGTGGTGACGAACCCGACCTTCACCGACGCCGACCGCATCCTGAAGGAAGTCGCCGACGAGATGGGCTGCGGTGACACCTTCGTGCCCACCCCGGTGGGAGTGTTCTTCGGCCCCGACGGCACCAAGACGCCCGGCAAGACCGTGCCGGACCCCTATTTCGGCGGCGCGGGACCGGAGCGCACCGGCTGCCTGGAATGCGGATGCTGCATGACGGGCTGTCGCTACGGCGCCAAGAACACGCTGCTGAAGAACTACCTCGGCCTCGCCGAATCGGCTGGGGCCCAGGTCATTCCGATGACCACCGTGAAGGGTTTCCAGCAGCGCCCGGACGGGCTGTGGCAGGTCCGTACCGTGCGCACCGGAAGCTGGCTGCGCCGGGACCGGCGCACCTTCACCGCGACCCACCTGATCCTGGCGGCCGGCACCTGGGGAACCCAGCATCTGCTGTTCAAGATGCGCGACCGGGGCAAGTTGCCGCGGCTGTCCGAGCGGCTCGGCGTCCTGACCCGCACCAACTCCGAGTCCATCGTCGGCGCCGGCAAGCTCGAGGTCGACCCGAACCTGGACCTGACCCATGGCGTGGCCATCACGTCGTCGATCCACCCGACGTCGGACACCCATATCGAACCGGTCCGCTACGGCAAGGGCTCCAACGCGATGGGCCTGCTGCAGACGCTGATGACCGACGGCACCGGCCCGGAGGGTACCGACGTGCCGCGCTGGAAGCAGCTGTTGGACCAGGCGCGCGAGAACCCGCGCGGCATGATGCGGATGCTCAACGTCCGCCAGTGGAGCGAACGCACCCTGATCGCTCTGGTCATGCAGCACCTGGACAACTCGATCACCACCTACACCAAGCGCGGCAAGCTGGGCATCCGCTGGTACACCAGCAAGCAGGGACACGGGGACCCCAACCCGGCCTGGAATCCCGTCGGGAACAAGGTCACCCGGCGCATCGCCGAGAAGGTCGACGGTGTGGCGGGCGGCACCTGGGGCGAGCTGTTCAACATCCCGCTGACCGCGCACTTCCTCGGCGGCGCGGCGATCGGCGACAGCCCCGACAACGGGGTCATCGATCCCTACCACCGCGTCTACGGCTACCCCACGCTGTTCGTGGTGGACGGCGCCGCGATCTCGGCGAATCTGGGCGTCAACCCGTCGCTGTCGATCACTGCGCAGGCCGAGCGGGCCGCCTCGCTGTGGCCCAACAAGGGCGAGAACGACCAGCGCCCACCCCAGGGCCATGCGTACCGCCGGCTGGATCCGATCGCGCCCCAGCAGCCCGCGGTGCCGGCGACCGCGCCGGGTGCGCTGCGCTGGGTGCCGATCACCCCGGTGCGGTCCACGGCGGGTTAGCTCGCGATCGCCTCGAGCGGGGCGCCGCTGACCACCCGGCTGCGTTGCCGGTGGATGTTGAAGGGCACGTCGCCCATCAACGTGACCCGGTGCATCAGCCGGGGCTGGTTGTCGTAGTCGTCGACCGCCCGGTGCTGGGTGGCCCGGTTGTCCCAGATGGCGACGTCGCCCGGCGCCCAGTTCCACCGGATGGTGTTCTCCGGCTTGGTGATTCGTCGTTGCAGCATGTCGAAGAGGGTGCTTGATTCGTAGCTGTCCAGGCCGACGAACCCGCGCACGAAATCTCCCAATAGCAGCGTGCGCTCGCCGGTCTCCGGGTGCACCCGCACCACGGGGTGCTCGGTGCGGAAATCCGGCTTCTCGAAGGCCTGACGGAAGGCGCGCTGCGTGTCGGTCAGTGCCTCGGGGGTGATGTAGTCATAGCGGTTGGTGTGCAGCGCCCACAGGTCGTCGACCAGCCACGTGAGCGGTTCGGGCAGGTCGTCGTACGCCGCCGCGGTGTTGGTCCACATCGTCGATCCGCCGTAGCGGGGCAGGGTGACGGCGCGCAGGATCGAGGCCGCGGGGTAGTTCGCGACGAAAGTGACGTCGGTGTGCCAGCGGTTCGCCTTGCCGTACTCGGAGTTGATCGGGGTGATGACCGGCGCGCCCTTGGCGGCGAGCGCCTCGGCGGCGGGGTGGCCGACCGGGGTGCCCAGCAGCCCGGCGAACGCCAGCTGCTGCTCGTCATCGAGTTGGTGCTGGTGGCGGAAGAAGATCACCTTGTGGGCCAGCAGCGCCTGGTGGATCTTTTCCACCGCGGCGGGGTCGAGGTCGCCCCCGAGGCGCACCCCGTCGACCCGCGCGCCGATGCGGCTGCCCAGCTTGGTGACGGTTATCTGACCGATCATTTTCATCAATCCTCGCTTGATAGGATGTAGTCAACTGACTACATCGAGTACTGTAGTCACATGACTACACGTTCCGCAAGTGGCCGCGCCAACATGCCCACCGGGCGGGCCGAGGTCGCTGCGGCGATCCTGGAGGCCGCCACCGACCTGTTCGCCGAACGGGGTCCGGCCGCGACGTCGATCCGCGATATCGCCGCGCGGTCCAACGTCAACCACGGGCTGGTGTTCCGCCACTTCGGCACCAAGGAGAATCTGGTTGGCGCCGTGCTCGACCACCTGGGCGCCGACCTGAGCGCCCTGCTGAGTGAGGAGGCGCCCGCCGACGACCTGAACCGGGCCATCGACCGGCAGATGCGGGTCATGGCCCGCACCGTGCTCGACGGGTATCCGGCGGGGCAGCTGCAGAAGCGCTTCCCGAACATCGCGACGCTACTGGGCTGGGTACGGCCGCTTCACGACAACGAGATCGATGCGCGCCTGGCCGTCGCCAATGCCCTTGCGCTGCAATTCGGTTGGCGACTGTTTGCGCCGATCCTGCGCTCGGCGACCGGAATCGACGAGCTCACCGACGACGACATACGGCAGGCGGTGGGCGCAGAGGTGGGGCGGATCCTCAAGTCCGGCTGACGCTCACTTCTTCCGGGCCAGCGCCCGGCGACGCAGCGGCTCACGGCCAGGGGGCTGCTGCGGGGTCGCCAGCAGTGGCTTGCGCGCCCGCACCGCAATGGTTTTCGGCGTATCACTGCTCAGGGTGACCTCTTCACCGGCATGCCGGATGGTGAGCTGGCCGTCCGGCCCGTCGCGCACCGTGTAGGTGACATCGGCATGGCTGACGTCGACCGTGACCCGGAAATCGCGCCACCGGAGGCGGAATCGCAACCGCGAAATGCCGTCGGGCAGTGCGGGATCCAGTGACAGAATGCCCTCGTCGTCGCGCAGCCCACCGAAGCCGCCGACCAGCGCCGTCCAGGCGCCGGCCAGCGAGGCCATGTGCAGGCCGTCGCGGGTGTTGTGGTGCAGATCGCGCAGGTCGATCAGCCCGGCCTCGTAGGCGTAGTCGTGCGCCAATTCCAGGTGACCGACCTCGGCGCACATCACCGCCTGGGTGCACGCGGACAGTGACGAGTCGCGCACCATCCGCCGCTCGTAGTAATCGACGTTGCGGGCCTTCTGTTCCGGGGTGAACGCGTGGCTCTGCCACTGCATCGCCAGCACCAGGTCGGCCTGCTTGATCACCTGCGCGGGGTAGAGCCGCACGTACGGGTCATGCAGCAGCAACGGATAGGAGTGGTTTTCCTGGAAGTTCCACTCGGCCAGCGTGGTGAACCCCTCGCACTGTTGATGAACCCCCAGGCCGGCGTCGTAGGGGATGTTGGCGGCGTCGGCGGCGTCGCGCCAGGACGCCGTCTCCTCGGTGGTGACCCCCAGGGCCTCGGCCGCTTCGGGATGGCGGTTGCAGGCATCGGCGGCGGTGTGCAGATTGTGCGCCGCCATCAGGTTGGTGAAGACGTTGTCCCGCACGATCGCGGTGTACTCGTCGGGGCCGGTGACGCCGTCGAGGTGCCAGACGCCGTGCCGATCGTGGTGGCCGAGCGACACCCACAGCCGCGCTGTCTCAACGAGAACCTTTAGGCCACAATGTTTTTCCAGCTCTTCGTCGCCGGTGACGATGCGGTAGCGCTCGAAGGCCATGGCGATGTCGGCGTTGATGTGCCAGGCCGCGGTGCCCGCAGGCCAGTAGGCCGAGCACTCCTGTCCGCGGATGGTGCGCCAGGGGAAGCTGGCGCCCTCGAGTCCGAGTTCGGCCGCCCGCTCCTTGGCGAGATCCAGCGTCGACGCCCGCCACCGCAGCGCGTCTGCGACGGCATGCGGCGCGGTGTAGGTGAGCACCGGCAACACGTAGCCCTCGGTGTCCCAGAAGGCGTGGCCGTCGTAGCCGGTTCCGGTGAGCCCCTTGGCCGGGATGGCGCGGCGCTCGGCGCGCGCGCTGGCCTGCAACAGGTGAAAGAGCCCAAACCGCACCGCCTGTTGGGATTCGGGATCGCCCTCGACCTCGACGTCCGCGCAGTCCCAGAAGTCGTCCAGGTAGGTGCGTTGCGATTGCAGCAGCCCCTGCCATCCGCTGTAGCGGGCGCTGTGGATGGCGGCCGCGGCCTGGTCGCGCAGTGCCGGACGGGAGCGCATGCTGGACCAGCCGTAGGCCAGGTATTTGACGATGCGCAGCTTCTGCCCGGCCCGCAGCCCGCAGATCACGGTGGTCCGGGCCAGGTCGTCTCGGGCGTCGGTGCTGAACTCGACGCGGCCGGGAACGTCGATCTCGTGGTCCATCGCGGCCGACATCATCAGGGCGCTGCTGCGGGTGCGGTGCATGAGAAGCGCCCCGGTGTCGGTGTTTTCGTGGTCGACGGCCACCAGCGGACTCTCCAGGATGGCCGAGACCCGCGGGTCGCCCGAGGTCTGGGGTTGGTCCTCGTTGGTGACCAGTTCGGACTGCACCGTCACGCGGACGAAGTCACCGACCGCTTCCACGACGTATTCGATGGCGGCCACCCCCCGTTGGGCCAATGACACCAGCCGGGTGGACACCAGCTTGATCTCCTTGCCCGCGGGGGAGCGCCAGTGCGCGCAGCGGGCCATCGTCCCGGCGCGCATGTCCAGAACCCGCTGGTGCGAGAGCAATTCGCCGTATCGGACGTCGAACGGCTCGTCCTCGACCAGCAGTCGGATGATCTTGCCGTTGGTGACGTCGACGATCGTCTGGCCGGCCTCCGGGTAACCGTAGCCGGCCTCGGCGTAGGGCAGTGGCCGGATTTCGTAGAAGGAGTTCAGGTAGGTGCCGGGCAGCCCGTAGGGCTCTCCCTCGTCGAGGTTGCCGCGCAGCCCGATGTGCCCGTTGGACAAGGTGAACAGCGACTCCGACTGGGCCAGGATGTTCAGGTCGAGCTGGGTTTCGCTGACGTGCCAGGGATCAACGGGAAACGATTCGTCGGTGATCATGAGGGCAGCAGCTCGGCGAGGTCGGTGACCACCACGTCGGCGCCGTTGCGGCGCAGATCGTCGGCCTGGCCCACCCGGTCGACGCCCACCACATAGCCGAACTTGCCGGCGTGGCCGGCCTGCACGCCGGAGATCGCGTCCTCGAACACGGCCGCCGCGCCGGCGTCGACGCCGAGCAGCTCGGCGCCCCGCAGGTAGGAGTCCGGCGCGGGCTTGCCGGCGATGTGCTCGTCGCGCAGCGTGATGCCGTCGACCCGCTGCTGGATGAACCGGTCCAGGCCGGTGATCTCCAGGACGTCGCGGGTGTTGGCGCTCGAGGAGACCACGGCGACGCCCAGTCCCGCGGCGGAAACCGCCTCCAGGTATCGGCGCGAGCCCTCGAACACCTCGACGCCGTCTTCGCGCAGGACCTTCTGGAACATGTCGTTCTTGCGGTTGCCCAGGCCGTACACCGTCTCGGCGTCTGCCGCGTCGTCGGGACTGCCGTCGGGTAGCTCGATCCCGCGGCTCTGTAGGAAAGACCGGACGCCGTCCTCGCGCTTCTTGCCGTCCACGTATTGGCGGTAGTCGGCGGCTGGATCGAACGGGACGAAGTCGTCCCCGGTGCGCTTGGCCCGCTCCGACAGGTAGTCGTCGAACATGGCGGTCCAGGCCTTGGTATGCACGCTCGCGGTGTCGGTGAGCACCCCGTCGAGGTCGAACAGACAGGCATGCACCTTCTCGGGCAGACCCAGCACGGGCGGACCTCGCTTCCTGGTATCGAGTCGGGCGACGATGTCCACTCCACCATGCTTGCCCGTGCGTCGCCAGGGTCACCGCCGCGCGAGTGTGGGCGTGCTTCAATCCATGGCTGAACGATCGCTACGCGTCCTTCAGCAGGCCGCACAGCGTCCGCTCGGTGCAGTGCGGCCACTATGCGCAGAGTCGATCGGAGTCTCGTCCCGCGTGGCCCAGACTTGTCGTACCCGGCTGCGAGGATGGGGTTATGTCGTTGACCGCATCTGTTGGCGCTTGGGTGGTGAATGAGCCGACGCGTCTTGATGTGTTGTTCGAGGAGTTGGCGGAGTTGTGTGGTCAGCGCAATGCGATTGATGGGCGCATTGTGGAG
>NZ_LZJI01000181.1 GCF_001667775.1 Mycobacterium sp. E1747 | reverse complement strand
GGCTGGTCGGCGGTGACCGACACGATCCAATGGCCGGCGCTGGTGATGTTCGCGATCATCTTCTTCTGGACGCCGCCCCACACCACGTTCTGCGAGGTGCGGCGCTTGAGCAGCAGCGTGTAAACCAGCACGTAGAAGGCGATGGTGGCGCCCGCCAGGTGTGCCGACAGCATGTTCGTCGTCCACCACAGCCAGAAGAACGACGCCACCGACAGCGCCAACCCGAACACCAGCGCGTGGCTGCGTGGGACCGCGGCCCTGGCCAGCGGCCGGCGCGCCGTGCGCTTCATCACCTTGTCGATGTCGGCGTCGGCCACACAGTTGAGCGTGTTGGCTCCCCCAGCGGCCAGCATCCCACCGATCAACGTGTTGAGGATCAGCAGCGGGTTCACGGTGCCGCGGTGGGCGAGCAGCATGGCCGGGATGGTGGTGACGAGCAGCAGCTCGATGACCCGGGGCTTGGTCAGCGCCAGATACGCCAGGACCGTGCCGTGCACTCGGCTCGGTACTTGGGTCGGGGCGACATGCCCGCGAAGGCTCACGCAATAACTCCTCGGGGTCGCAGCAGCGCGCAGCATCTACTACGCACGATGGTAGACCGCGGGTCGGTAACGGCCCGCCCGCAGGGTCCATTCACCCAGGCTTCTCACAGATTTCCGAACTGGATGTTACGGGTCGACGGCCACCGCGTAATTTTCACATCAGCCGGCGGCGGCTACCCGAATCCAGCACTGCAAGAGCCGGCCCTCCCGCACTAGGGTGGGACTGATCAGCTCGATGACCCCAAGGACTGAGTCTGTGACCACACTCGAAGAGATTTCCACGCTGACCCAACCGCACCTCCCCGACGACTGGTCCGAGATCGACTCGGCCGCCGTCGACACCATCCGGGTGCTGGCCGCCGACGCGGTGCAAAAGGTCGGCAACGGGCATCCCGGAACCGCGATGAGCCTGGCTCCCCTGGCGTACACGCTCTTCCAGCGCGCGATGCGACACGATCCCAGCGACACCTACTGGCTGGGTCGCGACCGCTTCGTACTGTCGTGCGGGCACAGCAGCCTGACGCTGTACATCCAGCTGTACCTGGGCGGGTTCGGCCTGGAGCTCTCCGACATCGAGTCGCTGCGCACTTGGGGATCCAAGACGCCCGGGCACCCGGAGTTCCGGCACACCAAGGGCGTTGAGATCACCACGGGCCCGCTCGGTCAGGGTCTGGCGTCGGCGGTGGGCATGGCGATGGCGTCGCGCTACGAGCGCGGGCTGTTCGACCCCGACGCCGCCCCGGGTACCAGCCCGTTCGACCACTTCGTCTACGTGATCGCCTCCGACGGCGACATCGAGGAAGGCGTCACCTCGGAGGCCTCGTCGCTGGCGGCCGTCCAGCAGCTGGGCAACCTGATCGTCTTCTACGACCACAACCAGATCTCGATCGAAGACGACACCAACATCGCGCTGTGCGAGGACACCGCCGCGCGTTACGAGGCCTACGGCTGGCATGTGCAGAGGGTCGAAGGCGGCGAAAACGTGGTCGGCATCGAGGAGGCCATCGCCAACGCCAAGGCCGTCACCGACCGGCCGTCGTTCATCGAGTTGCGCACGATCATCGGCTTCCCGGCGCCGAAGTTGATGAACACCGGCAAGGCGCACGGCGCGGCGCTGGGCGACGAGGAGGTCGCGGCCGTCAAGGAAATCCTGGGCTTCGATCCCGGCAAGACGTTCGAGGTGCGCGACGAGGTCATCGCCCACACGCGCAAGCTGGTGGACCGCGGCAAAGAAGCGCACGAGAAATGGCAGGCCGACTTCGACGCGTGGGCACAGCGTGAGCCCGACCGCAAGGCGTTGCTGGACCGGTTGACCGCCGAGGAGCTGCCCGACGGCTGGGACGCCGACATCCCCACCTGGACAACGGAAGACAAGCCGCTGGCAACCCGCGCGGCCTCCGGCAAGGTGCTCAACGCGCTAGGGCCGAAGCTGCCGGAGCTATGGGGCGGCTCGGCCGACCTGGCGGGCAGCAACAACACCACCATGGACAACGTCAAATCGTTTGGCCCGCCGTCGATTTCGACGAAGGACTACACCGCCGACTGGTACGGCCGCACGCTGCACTTCGGGGTGCGCGAGCACGCGATGGCCGCCATCCTGTCCGGCATCGTCCTGCACGGGCCGACCCGCGCCTACGGCGGCACGTTCCTGCAGTTCTCCGACTACATGCGCCCGGCCGTGCGACTGGCCGCGCTGATGGACATCGACACCATCTATGTGTGGACGCACGATTCGATCGGGCTCGGCGAGGACGGCCCTACCCATCAGCCGATCGAGCACCTCGCGGCGCTGCGCGCCATCCCCAAGCTGTCGGTGGTGCGGCCGGCCGACGCCAACGAGACCGCGTACGCCTGGCGCACGATCCTGGCCCGCGGCAACGGCAGCGGACCGGTCGGGCTGATTCTGACCCGCCAGGGCGTGCCAATTCTCGAGGGCACCAACGCCGAGGGCGTGGCCCGGGGCGGCTACATCCTGGGCGACCAGGGGACCGAGGATCCCGACGTCGTGCTGATCGCCACCGGCTCTGAGGTCCAGCTCGCGGTCGAGGCCCAGAAGCTGTTGGGCGACAAGGACATTGCCGCACGCGTGGTGTCGATGCCGTGCGTGGAATGGTTCGAATCGCAGCCCGAGGACTACCGCGACAGCGTCCTGCCGCCGTCGGTGTCTGCCCGGGTGGCCGTCGAGGCGGGCGTCGCGCAGTCCTGGCACAAGCTCGTCGGCGACACCGGGCGGATCGTCTCGATCGAGCACTACGGCGAATCCGCCGATTACAAGACTTTGTTCCGTGAATTCGGTTTCACCGCAGAAGCCGTCGCGGCCGCCGCGGAACAGGTAGTGGATAACTGAGAAAGGGTGATTCACATGACTCAGAACCCCAACCTCGCGGCGCTGTCCGCCGCGGGCGTGTCCGTTTGGCTGGATGACCTGTCGCGCCAGCGGTTGCAGTCGGGCAACCTGCAGGAACTCATCGACACCAAAAGCGTTGTGGGAGTGACGACCAACCCGTCGATCTTCCAGAAGGCGCTCGCTGACAGCGACACCTACAACGACCAGATCTCCGAGTTGGCCGAGCGCGGCGCCGACGTGGACGCCACGATCCGCACGGTCACCACCGACGACGTCCGCAACGCCTGCGATGTGCTGCGGCCGCAGTGGGAGGCTTCTGACGGCGTCGACGGCCGGGTCTCCATCGAGGTCGACCCGCGCCTGGCCGCCGAGACCGACAAGACCACCGCGCAGGCTGTCGAGCTGTGGAAGATCGTCGACCGGCCCAACCTGTTCATCAAGATCCCGGCTACCAAGGCCGGCATTCCGGCCATCACCGCCGTTCTCGCCGAGGGGATCTCGGTCAACGTCACCCTCATCTTCTCCGTCGAGCGGCACCGCCAGGTGATGGACGCCTACCTGGCCGGTCTGGAGAAGGCCCGCGAGGCGGGACATGACTTGTCCAAGATCCATTCCGTCGCTTCATTTTTCGTGTCCCGGGTGGACACCGAGGTGGACAAGCGCCTGGAGAAGATCGGCTCGGAGGAGGCGCTCGCGCTGCGCGGTCAGGCCGGGGTGGCCAACGCCCGGCTGGCCTATGCCGCCTACCAGGAGATCTTCGAGGGTGGCGATCGCTACGAGGCCCTCAAGGGCAGCGGGGCCCGCGTGCAGCGTCCGCTGTGGGCGTCGACCGGGGTGAAGAACCCGGACTACTCCGACACGCTGTACGTCACCGAGCTGGTCGCGCCGAACACAGTGAACACCATGCCGGAGAAGACAATTGACGCCGTGGCCGACCACGGCGAGGTCAAGGGTGACACCGTCACCGGCACCGCCTCCGCCGCCCAGGAAGTGTTCGACAAGCTGGATGGGGTCGGGATCGACCTGACCGACGTCTTCCAAGTGCTGGAGAACGAGGGCGTGGAGAAGTTCGTGGAGTCCTGGACCGAGTTGCTGGAGGAGACGCAGAAGCAGCTGGGTTCCGCCTCGAAATGAGCCCTGCTCGCACCGCTGAACAATGGCATAACCCGTTACGGGACAGGCGTGACAAGCGGCTGCCGAGGATCGCCGGCCCATGCGGCATGGTGATCTTCGGCGTCACCGGTGATCTGGCCCGCAAGAAGGTGATGCCGGCCATCTACGACCTGGCCAATCGAGGGCTGTTGCCGCCGAGCTTCTCCCTGGTGGGATTCGCGCGCCGGGACTGGGAGACCCAGGACTTCCGCAAGGTGGTCTACCAGGCGGTCAAGGACCACTGCCGCACACCGTTTCGGGAGGAGAACTGGGAGCGGCTGGCCGAGGGATTCCGTTTCGTGCCAGGGTCTTTCGATGACGACGAGTCGTTCGGCCGGCTGGCCGAGACCCTGGACAAGCTGGACGCCGAGCGCGGCACCGGCGGCAACCACGCCTTTTACCTGGCGATCCCGCCGAAGTCCTTCCCGGTGGTGTGTGATCAGTTGCACAAGTCGGGGCTCGCCCGCCCGCAGGGCGACCGCTGGAGTCGGGTGGTCATCGAGAAACCCTTCGGGCACGACCTGGAGAGCGCGCAGGCCCTCAACCACGCGGTCAACGCCGTCTTCCCGGAGGAGGCGGTGTTTCGCATCGACCACTATCTGGGCAAGGAGACGGTGCGCAACATCTTGGCGCTGCGCTTCGCCAACCAGTTGTTCGACCCGATCTGGAATGCGCACTATGTCGACCACGTGCAGATCACGATGGCCGAGGACATCGGATTGGGCGGGCGCGCCGGCTATTACGACGGCATCGGGGCCGCCCGCGATGTCATCCAGAACCACCTGATGCAGTTGCTGGCGCTCACCGCGATGGAAGAGCCGGTCAGCTTCAACCCGTCGGCGTTGCAGACCGAGAAGATCAAGGTGCTTTCGGCGACCCAACTGGCCCAGCCGCTGGACGAGACCACCAGCCGCGGCCAGTACACCGGCGGCTGGCAGGGCGGCGAGAAGGTCGTCGGACTGCTCGACGAGGAGGGGTTCGCCGCGGACTCCACCACCGAGACGTTCGCCGCCATCACGCTGGAGGTGGACACCCGCCGCTGGGCCGGCGTGCCGTTCTACCTGCGGACCGGAAAACGCTTGGGCCGCAGGGTCACCGAGATCGCTCTGGTCTTCAAGCGCGCCCCGCACCTACCGTTCGATGCCACCATGACCGACGAGCTGGGCACCAACGCGATGGTCATCCGGGTTCAGCCCGACGAGGGCATCACACTGCGCTTCGGATCCAAGGTCCCGGGAACCGCGATGGAGGTCCGCGACGTCAACATGGACTTCTCCTACGGCTCGGCGTTCGCCGAGGAGTCGCCGGAGGCCTACGAGCAGCTGATCCTCGACGTGCTGTTGGGCGAGCCTTCCCTGTTCCCGGTCAATGAAGAGGTGGAATTAGCCTGGCAGATACTGGATCCCGTGTTGGATAACTGGGCGGCCGACGGCAAACCAGAGCCTTACGAGGCGGGCACTTGGGGTCCGGAGTCCGCGTTCGAGATGCTGCGCCGGACCGGGCGCGAATGGCGGCGGCCCTGATGATTATCGACATGCCGGACACCACCACCACCGCGGTCAACAAGAAGCTCGACGAACTGCGGGAAAAGGTCGGCGCCGTGACGATGGGCCGGGTGTTGACGCTGATCATCGCGCCGGACAGCGAGGCCGTCCTCGAGGAGTCGCTCGAGGCGGCCAACGACGCCAGCCACGAGCACCCCAGCCGGGTCATCGTGACGATGCGGGGTGACCCGTACGCCGACGAGCCGCGTTTGGACGCGCAGTTGCGAGCGGGCGGCGACACGGGCGCCACCGAGGTGGTGATCCTCAACCTGTCCGGGGCGCTGGCCGGGCACGCGGCCAGCGTCGTGACCCCGTTCCTGCTTCCCGATATCCCGGTGGTGGCGTGGTGGCCCGACGTCGCCCCGGCCGTGCCCGCCAAGGACCCGTTGGGCAAGTTGGCGATTCGGCGCATCACCGACGCCACCAACGGAACCGATCCGCTGGCGGCGATCAAGGGCCGCCTGCCCGGTTACACGGCCGGCGACACCGATCTGGCCTGGGCCCGCATCACCTACTGGCGGGCACTGTTGACCTCGGCAGTCGACCTGGCGCCCCACGAACCGATCGAGTCCGCATTGGTGTCCGGTTTGAAAACCGAACCCGCGCTTGACATTCTCGCGGGCTGGCTGGCCAGTCGCATCGATGGCCCGGTGCGCCGCGTGGTCGGCGAGCTCAAGGTAGAACTCACACGCGAGAGTGAAACCATCGTTCTGAGCCGGCCCCAAGAGGGCAGGACGGCGACACTGAGCCGCACCGCCAAGCCGGATGCGTTGCTTCCGTTGGCGCGCAGGGAAACCGGCGAATGCCTTGCCGAGGACCTGCGACGGCTTGATCCCGACGAGATTTACCAGACCGCGTTAGAAGGCATTGAGAAAGTGCAGTACGTGTGAGCACCATCATCGAAGTTTTCCCGGAGACCAAGGCGTTGGTCGAGGCCGCGGCCAACCGATTGGCCGAAAGCATCGGCAACGCCGTGGCGGCCCGGGACCGGGCGCTCGTGGTGCTGACCGGCGGCGGCAACGGCATCGGGTTGCTCGAGTCGCTGGCGGGCCTCGAGATCGCCTGGCCCAAGGTCCACCTGTTCTGGGGCGACGAACGTTACGTCCCCGAGGACGACGACGAGCGCAACGACAAGCAGGCGCGGGCGGCGTTGCTGGACCGGATCGACATCCCGTCCAGCCACGTGCACACGATGCCGGCGAGCGACGGCGAATTCGGCACCGATCTCGCTGCCGCGGCGCTGTCCTACGAACAGCTGCTGGCGGCCAACGCCGAACCCGGCCAACCGGCGCCGAACTTCGACGTGCACCTGCTGGGCATGGGGCCCGAAGGACACATCAACTCCCTGTTCCCCGACACCCCGGCCGTACTGGAAACCAGCCGCATGGTGGTCCCGGTCGAGGACTCCCCCAAACCGCCTCCGCGGCGAATCACCCTGACGCTGCCCGCGGTTCAGCGCTCGCGTGAGGTCTGGCTGATGGTGTCCGGCGCTTCCAAGGCCGACGCCGTGGCGGCGGCCATCGGCGGTGCGGCGCCGGTCTCGGTGCCGGCCGCCGGCGCGGTGGGCCAGGAAACCACGCTGTGGCTGCTGGACGAGGACGCCGCGAGCAAGCTTCCCCCGGGGCAGCGAAGCTAGTCCCCCACCCGGTGGGTCCGGGTCATAATGGCGGTCATGGCAGACAGAACCGTGCGCGGTGGGCAAGAGCGAAGCCGGATCAAAACCCTCACCCAGGCTGCGCTGAACGCCGACAAGACGGTGGAACAGGTCGAAGACGTCCTCGACGGACTGAGCACGACCATGAAAGAGCTGAACACTTCCCTGTCCGCCCTGAACGCCACCGTCGAGCGCATGGAGAGCGGCCTGGACCACCTGGACGGTACCCTGTCGCGGCTGGACGATCTGGCGCGGCGCCTGATCGTCCTGGTCGAGCCCGTCGAGGCGATCGTCGGGCGGATCGACGACATGGTGAAAGTCGGCGAGGTGATGATGACGCCGCTGTCCATGACCGAGCACGCGGTGCGCGGCGTGGTGGACCGACTGCGCAATCGCGCGGTGCAATAGCGGCGGGGCCGCTACATCTTGGTCGACCGGGCCATCACAAAGCTGTACAGCCCATAGGTGATGATCCCCACCCCGGCCGCGATCAACAGCGCCGCCCCGAAGTGCTGAGCCCCGAGGGTCTTCAGCGCCCCGTCGAGGCCGGTGGCCTTCTTCGGCTCCGAGCGGCACGCGGCGACGATCACCAGCGCGCCCGTCAGGGTGATCACGATTCCCTTGCCGATGTACCCGGCCACGCCGAGGCGGCGCACCAGCTCACCGGACTTGCCGCGGAGGTCGTCGACGAAGTTGCGGCTGGCGCCCTTGTGAATGTGGTAACAACCGACCGCGACGATGACCCCGCCGCACGCGATCAGCGCGATGGTGCCACCGGTCGTTGCCATCAGGCGCGCGCTGATGCCCGAATTCTGTTGGTCCGCCGCCCTGCCCGCGCCCCGGGCGAATCCGAACGCGGAATACGCGAAGGCCAGGTAGACCGCCGCCAGGCCCAACGCCTTCAGCCGCGACGACGCGTCCGATGACGAGCCGTCCGACTCACGGTCGCATGATCGGCCGAGGACGGCTTCGACGAGCCGCCACAGACCCATCGCCAACAGGGCGGCGGTGGCGATCCAGAGGGCGAGCGGGCCGCCCGGCTTGGCCGCCAGCGTCGCGAGGGCGCCCGTTTGGTCTGCGGTGCCGCCGTCTCCGCACGCGACCCGGATCGCGAGGTAACCGACGATCAGGTGCAGTATCCCGTTGACCACGAACCCGACGCGGGCGAGGCGTTCGAAGACGCCGTTCTGGGCGACTTGAGCCGCGCTGACGGGCGGGGCGATGTCCGACATGGCTTACGAATGCCCGTCACCCGCTGTTCCGTAACGCGCTGGCCAATCCGTTCATCGTCAGCAGGATGCCGCGCTGCACCAGTTCGTCGTCGTCGCCGGAGCGGTAACGGCGCAGCAACTCCACCTGAAGGTGGTTCAGCGGCTCCAGGTAGGGGAAGCGATTGAACACCGAACGCGCCAGCGCCGGGTTGTCGGCGAGCAGGTCGTCCTGACCCGTAATGAGCTTGTGCATCGCGATGGTTCGCCGATGCTCGTCCACGATCTTGCCGAATACCCGGTCCCGCAGTTCCTCGTCGTCGACCAGCTCCGCGTACCGGGCCGCCAGGCCGAGATCGCTCTTGGCCAGTACCTGCGCCATGTTGGACAGCACGCTGCGGAAGAACGGCCACCGCTCGTAGAGCTCGTGCAGGATCGCCACTCGCTCGTCTTCGCTTTCCGGCCCCGCCGCAATCCACTGCTCGAACGCCGACCCGGTGCCATACCAACCGGGGAGCATGACCCGCGACTGGCTCCAGGCCAGCACCCAGGGGATGGCGCGCAGATCCGAGATCGACGAGGTGGGTTTGCGTGACGTCGGCCGGCTGCCGATGTTCAGCGAACCGATCTCGCTGACCGGGGTGGAGGCCATGAAGTACTCGACGAAACCCGGTGTGTCGTACACCAATTCGGCATAGGCCCGTTGCGCCAGGGTGGCCACTTCATCGAGCACCGCGTAGGCCGGCTCCGCGGCGTCGCCCAGTCCCTCGACGTCGAGCAGTGTCGACTCCAGCGTGGCGGCCACCAAGCTCTCCAGGTTGCGCCGTGCCACCTGCGGTTCGGCATACTTGGCGGCGATCACCTCGCCCTGTTCGGTGAGCCGCAGCGAGCCGTTCACCGCGCCGGGGGGCTGCGCCAGGATGGCCTGATAGCTCGGGCCACCCCCGCGGCCGACGGTACCGCCGCGACCATGGAAGAGCCGCAAGCGGATTCCCGCTTTGCGGGCCACCTCGACCAAAGCCAGCTCGGCGCGGTAGACCGCCCAACTGGACGCCAGGTAACCGCCGTCCTTGTTCGAGTCGGAATAGCCGAGCATCACCTCTTGGCAACCGCCCTGGGCGTCGACGACCGCGCGGTACAGCGGAAGCTCGAGCATCGACTGCAGGATGTCCGCGCCGTTGTGCAGATCGTCGATTGTCTCGAAGAGCGGCGAGATGGCCACCGGGCAGTACGGTTCCGGCCCGGAAGCATCCAGCAGCCCAGCCTCTTTCAGCAGGATCGCCACTTCCAAGACGTCGGACACCGACCGGCACATCGAGATGACGTAAATCGGGACGGCGGCCGGGCCGTAGCGCCCGACGGCGTGCGTCGCGGCGCCGATGACCTCGAGTTCCTTGCGCGCCAGGTCGGACAGTTGGGCGCGGTCGCCGACCAGCGGCCGGCGGGTGCTCAGTTCGTCCACCAGCAGCGTGACCCGCTCGTCCTCGGGCAGCGAGGCGTAGTCCGGGTGCACCCCGGCCCACGCCAGCAGCTCCCCGACCACCTCTTCGTGGACGTCGGAGTTTTGCCGCAGGTCGAGGCCGCTCAAGTGAAATCCGAAGACGCTCACGCCTTCTCGCAGCAGGGCCAGGCGGTCTTCGGCCAGCAGCGCGCCGCCGTGGGTGCGCAGCGACTCGTCGATCGTGTCGAGGTCCGCCTGGAGCTCGGCCGGGGTGGAATACGGCGCCAGGCCGAGGTCCAGTTCGTGCTGCGGTTGACGGTCAAGGATCTCGGCGCCCGTCGCGGTGAGCCGGGCCCGGATGACCCGCACCGCCCGCCGGTAGGGCTCGTCGGCGCGGGCCTGCTCGGCGCAGCCCTCCGCCAGTTCGGCCAGCCCGGGGGTGACGGGGACGAGTCGCGCCGACATCGACAGGTCCTGCTCGAGGGCGGTGAGTTCTTCCAGGTAATGGGACAGTGCGGTGAACGCGGCGCTGCCGGTGGCCTGCCGGACCACGTCGCCCGTCACGTTCGGGTTGCCGTCGCGGTCGCCGCCGATCCACGAACCGGGCCGCAGGATCGGCGCGGCCAGCAGATCCGTGTCGGGCCAGCGTTTGCGCAGGGCGTCCCGGACCTCCGCGTTAACCTGCGGGATGACCTGGAAGAACGCGGCGGCGTAGTAGCGCAATCCGACCTCGATCTCGTCGGTGATCTGCAGCCGGGACAACCGGATCAGTGCGGTTTGCCACAGGGTGAGCACCTGGCGGCGCAACTCGCGCTCGATGTTGCGGCCGTCATCGGTTTCGGTGTGCCCCTCCGCGTGCAACCGCATCAGCTGGGTGATCCGGTGCTGGGTGACGAAGACGGTGCGCCGCCGGGTTTCGGTGGGATGGGCGGTGATCACCGGCGATATCAGGGCCCCGCGCAGCGCGTCGGAGACCGTGGCCGAATCGAGTTCGGCGCCATCGAGTTTGGCGTACGTCGCGGCGAGGCTGCTGTCCTGCGGCGGCTCACCGGCAGCGACGTGGATCGCGCGACGGCGCTCGCGGTGGATGTCCTCGGCCACGTTGGCCAGCAGCGCGAAGTGGCTGAACGCACGGATGACCGGGATCGCCTGGTGAATGTCGATGCCGTCGAACATCCGGGCCAGCTCGGCGCGGTCGATCTCGGAGCGGCGCACCCGAAACGATTCGACCCGGGCGCGTTCCACCAGGTCGAAAACCTCGTCCCCGTTCTGCTCGCGCACGGTGTCGCCGAGGATGGCGCCCAGCAGCCTGATGTCGGCCCGCATCGGCTCGGTCGCCTCGCGACCGACCAGCGTCCGTTGCACGGCGCCGATCGGTTCGAGCGCGATGTCGGAAACGTCAACCATGTGTCCCAGTATCGGTGCGGATCACGTGGTCCGCCCGCCGACGGGTCACCGATACTTGATGAGCAGGGCGACCCCGATGATGGACACCAGCCAGATGCCGGTGATGAACAGCGTCAACCGGTCCAGGTTCTTCTCCACCACCGTCGAGCCGGAAAGGCTGGACTGCACGCCGCCGCCGAACAGCGTCGACAGGCCGCCACCCTTGGCGCGGTGCAGCAGCACCAGCAACACCACCAGCACGCTGGTGACCACCAGGGTGATCTGCAGGGCCAACTCCATGACGCCAAATCCTACCGGGTGGCGCTCGATGGGCCGCAAACGGCCCGCCGCGTGCTAGAGCAGCCTTCCTTGCCCTTTTTCCACATGCGTGCAACGATCGGCAATTAGATGCTCGGTTGAGAAAATCAACGTCGGCATCGAGCGATTTCTCGCAACCGTCGCTCTTCACACTTTGCACATTTGCTACGTGCCAGACATTCGGACGTGGCGATGACTGCCGAATTCAGCGAAGTCAAAGACGAAGATGCGGTTGTTCAGGCGTTGGCGGCCGGTTCGCGGCAGCGGATGGGAACATTCCGCTTCTATTTCGACGGGCAACGCTGGGAGTGGTGTGAGCAGGTAGCACGGCTGCATGGCTACGAACCGGGCACGGTGACGCCGACAACCGAGCTGGTGCTCGCGCACAAGCATCCCGACGATCGCAGGCAGATCGCGGCAACCCTGGATGACATCCGCCGCAACCACGGTCCGTTCAGCACGCGACATCGGATCATCGATGTGCAGGGCAACGTTCACCACGTTGTCGTGGTCGGCAACCAGCTCGTCGACGAGGCCGGCACCGTCGTTGGCACAGAAGGCTTTTACGTCGATGTGACGCCGACTGACCACGTAAACGAGGCCCTGACCGCCGAAGTCGAGAAGTTCAGCAAGAATCGCGCCGTCATTGAACAGGCCAAGGGCATGTTGATGGTGATCTACGGGATCGATGAAAAGACCGCATTTGCGTTGCTGACATGGCGATCCCAGGAGAACAACGTCAAGCTACGCCCCCTGGCACGGCAAATCCTCACCGAATTTCTGGCACTCTCGCGCCGAGACGCACACCCGCTGCGAGCCGCTTACGACGACATCGTGCTGACTGCCCATCTGCGGATAGGCGCCCGGCGTTGCTGACCCCTGCCGCCTAGGGCAGCGGCCCGCCGGCGGCGATCGCCGCCAGCGTCGCGAACTGCTCGCCGTCCAGCGAGGCCCCGCCGACCAGCGCGCCGTCGATGTCGTCGCGGGCGATGAGCTCGCCGATGTTCTTGGCGTTCACCGAGCCGCCGTAGAGCACCCGCACGGCGTCGGCGACCTTTGACGAGGCGAGGGACGCCAACTCTTTGCGGATCGCCGCGCACACCTCCTGGGCGTCGGCGGCGCTGGCCACCCGTCCCGTCCCGATGGCCCAGACCGGCTCGTAGGCCACGACGACCGAGGCGATCTGTTCGGCCGATAGCCCGGCCAGCGAACCGCGCAGCTGCTCCTCGCAGTGCGCGACGTGGCCGCCGGCCTCTCGGACGTCCAGGTGCTCGCCGATGCACACGATCGGGGTCAGCTCGTGCTTGAGCGCCGCGGCGGCCTTGGCGGCCACCAGCGCGTCGTCCTCGTCGTGATAGGTGCGCCGCTCGGAGTGGCCGACCACGACGAAGCTGCAGCCGAGCTTGGCCAGGAAGGCCCCGCTGATGTCACCGGTGTAGGCGCCCGAGTCGTGCTGGGACAGGTCCTGGCCGCCGTAGGTCAGCCGCAGCTTGTCACCGTCGACCAGGGTCTGCACGCTGCGCAGGTCGGTGAAAGGCGGCAAGACGGTGACGTCGACCTTGTCGTAGTACTTGTCGGGCAGCGCGAACGCGATCTTCTGCACCAGCGCGATCGCCTCGAAGTGATTGAGATTCATCTTCCAGTTGCCGGCGATCAGCGGCTTGCGGCTCACGCGTCCCCTCCACCTGGTTGCGGCTCCCCGAGCACCTCGATGCCCGGAAGTGTCTTGCCCTCGAGGTATTCCAGCGAGGCGCCACCGCCGGTCGAGATGTGCGAGAAGTCGGCCTCCGGGATGCCGAGGGCACGCACCGCGGCGGCGGAGTCGCCGCCGCCCACCACGCTGAACGCGCCCTTGCCGGTGGCCGCGGCGATGGCCTCGGCGACGCCCCGGGTGCCGGTGGCGAACGCCGGGAACTCAAACACGCCCATGGGGCCGTTCCAAAAGACCGTGCGGGCGTTGGAGAGCAGGGCCGCGAACCGCTTCACCGATTCTGGCCCGATGTCCAACCCGATCACGTTGTCGGCGATGGCGTCGGCGGCCACTGTCTGCGGCGGCGAATCAGCGGCGAACTGCTCGGCCACCACGACGTCCTTGGGCAGCCGCAGCACGTCGACATAGGTGTCGAGCAGCCGGCGGCAGGTATCCACCATCTCTTCTTCCAGCAGCGACTTCCCGACCGAAAATCCTTGTGCAGCAAGGAATGTGAAGCACATCCCACCGCCGATCACGATGCTGTCGGCCTTGGTCGCGAGCGATTCGATGACGCCGAGCTTGTCGGACACCTTCGACCCGCCGAGCACTACGGCGTACGGGCGATCGGTGGAGCTGGTCAGCTGCTCCAAGACCGCGATCTCCTCGGCCACCAGCGTGCCCGCGTAGTGCGGCAGCAGCGTGGCCACGTCGTAGACGGAAGCTTGCTTCCGGTGCACCACCCCGAAGCCGTCGGAGACGAAAGCGCCTCCGGGCGAGACCAATTCGGCGAGTTCGCGGGCGAGCGCGAGTCGCTCGCCGTCGTCCTTGCTGGTTTCGCGCGGATCGAAGCGGATGTTCTCCAGCAACAGGACGTCGCCGTCCGTGAGCCCCTCGGCCCGGGCCAGCGCGTCGCCCCCGACCACATCGCCGGCGAGCTGTACGTGCCGGCCGAGCTGCTCGCCGAGCGCCGCGGCGACCGGCGCCAGGGACAGCTTCGGGTCCGGCCCGTTCTTCGGCCGACCGAGGTGCGCGGTCACCACCACCTTGGCCCCGGCGTCGACAAGCGCCTGCAACGTGGGCACCGACGCGGTGATCCGGCCGGGGTCGGTGATCGCACCCTCATCGTCGAGCGGGACGTTCAGGTCGGAGCGCACCAACACGCCCCGACCCGAAACCCCTTCGGCCAGCAGGTCTTCGAGTGTAGGAACGGCCACGGCGACTACAGCGACTTGCCGACCAGCGCGACGAGGTCAACGAGGCGGTTGGAGTAACCCCACTCGTTGTCGTACCAGGACACCACCTTGGCCTGGTTGTCGATCACCTTGGTCAGGCCGGAGTCGAAGATCGAGCTGTGCGGGTCGGTGACGATGTCGCTGGACACGATCGGGGCGTCGTAGTACTTCAGGATGCCCTTGAGCTTGCCCTCGGCGGCGGCCTTGAACACCGCGTTGATCTCCTCGGCACCCGCCGACTTGGCCAGCTCGACGGTCAAATCGGTCACCGAGCCGGTGGGGATCGGCACCCGCAGCGCATAGCCGTCGAGCTTGCCCTTGAGCTCGGGCATCACCAGGCCGATGGCCTTGGCCGCACCGGTGGAGGTCGGCACGATGTT
>NZ_LZJI01000180.1 GCF_001667775.1 Mycobacterium sp. E1747 | reverse complement strand
GCGTGGGCGGGGGGCGGGGAGCAGCCATGTCCCGCGGGCACGTGGGGCACGCACCTCCTGCCGCGTATCGCACCGACGGCTCGGGACGAAGAGAGCAGGGCCGATGCGGCCAAGAACCCCGACCTCGACCACCTGCTGCGCGGCACCGTGCAGGACACGACGGCGCGGCGCATGGGCGGAGTGGCCGGGCACGCCGGCGTCTTTTCCACCGCGCACGACGTCGGCGTCTATGCGCAGGCGCTGCTTGACCGGCTTGCGGGCCGCCCAAGCGAATTCCCGTTGCGACAACCGACTTTGGAGTTGATGACGACCCCGCAGCAGCCGGGGCACACCGATCAACAGGTCAACGCGGCGAACGACGCCGCGCGAGCGGCCGCCGCGAAGAGGTCGAAAGCCGCGCACCCGCTGCTTGCCGCCCGCTATCCGGCGATCGCGGGACAGAATCTGATCGGTCTCGGCTGGGACATCGATACGCCGCTGTCCATGCCGCGAGGATTGGTCTTTCCCGTCGGGAGTTTCGGGCACACCGGGTTCACCGGCACCTCGGTGTGGCTCGACCCCGCCTCGGACACCTACGTCGTTCTGCTCACCAACTCGATTCATACGCGA
>NZ_LZJI01000179.1 GCF_001667775.1 Mycobacterium sp. E1747 | reverse complement strand
TTGGTGCGGATTACCGTCGGCGCGTCGAAGTTGATATCGGTCAACGGGGTTCCCGTGGCAGGTCGGCGCCGAATGCGTCGGGCAGCAGCTCGCCGAGGCGGCGAGGCCCGCCCGGGTGATCGATCAGCAGCTCGGGACCGCCGTGCTCGAGGAGCAGCTGGCGGCACCGCCCGCACGGCATCAGCGCGGCCCCCCGCCCGTCCACGCAGGCCAGCGCGATCAGCCGGCCACCGCCGGTCGCGTGCAGGGCGCTCACCACACCGCATTCGGCGCAGAGACCAAGACCATATGAGACGTTCTCCACATTGCAGCCGGTGACCACGCGCCCGTCATCCACCAGTGCGGCCGCCCCCACGTCGAACCGCGAATAGGGCGCATAGGCGCCCGCTGCGGCACCGATTGCCATGCGGCGCAGCGCTTTCCAATCGACATCAGGCATACCCGACCCCGCTTCGCTAGTGCCACGTAAGACTGCCACCCTAACCCTGACGGGCGGGATCGCTGGGCGAACTGCTCGGCGCGGGCGGTTCCCGCGCCGGGTTAGGCTGAACTGCGTCGATGTCAGAAGGCGGTGAGGATCGGGTGACCACACAGGCGACAACCGCGGATCCGGCGGCACAACCTGCGCCCGCGCGCAGGCGGCGACCACCCCGCACCCTGTATCGGGGCGACCCGGGCATGTGGTCGTGGGTGCTGCACCGCATCAGCGGCGCGACCATCTTCTTCTTCCTGTTCGTCCACGTGCTGGACGCCGCGATGTTGCGAGTGAGCCCGCAAACCTACAACGCGGTGATCCACGACTACCAGACCCCGGTCGTCGGCCTGATGGAGTACGGCCTGGTGGCCGCCGTCCTCTTTCACGGGCTGAACGGGATCCGTGTCATCCTGATCGACTTCTGGTCGGAGGGCCCCCGCTACCAGAAGGTGATGTTCTGGATCGTGGGCGTCGTCTTCCTGCTGCTGATGGTTCCGGCCGGAGTGGTGACCGGCATCCACATTTGGGAGCACCTCCGATGAGCTCCCCGGATCTGCAGCTCGGGCGCGGCCAGGTGGCCCCGGTGCACCAGCGCAGTCACGACCGGCCGGCCAGCCTGGACAACCCGCGCTCTCCGCGCCGGCGCGCCGGCATCCCCAATTTCGAGAAGTTCGCCTGGCTGTTCATGCGGTTCTCCGGGGTCGCGCTGATCGTCCTGGCCGTCGGGCACCTGTTCATCATGCTGATGTGGGACAACGGCGTGTACCGCATCGACTTCAACTACGTCGCGCAGCGCTGGGCCTCGCCGTTCTGGCAGTTCTGGGATCTGGCGCTGTTGTGGCTGGCGCAGCTGCACGGCGGCAACGGCCTGCGCACGATCATCGACGACTACAGCCGCAAGGACCGCACCCGGTTCTGGCTCAACAGCCTGCTGCTGCTGTCGATGGGTTTCACGTTGGTTCTCGGCACCTACGTGCTGGTGACATTCGACCCGAACATCGGAGGCTGAGATGTCTGCGCCACCTCCTCCTCATCGCTTCGTCCCCCTCGCCGCTGCGCGGCTGGGGGTGCCCCCACTGCATCGTCGGCGGCGGCCGTGATCCAGCAACACCGCTACGACGTGGTCATCGTCGGCGCCGGCGGTGCCGGCATGCGCGCGGCGGTGGAGGCCGGGCCCCGGGTCCGGACCGCCGTGCTCACCAAGCTCTACCCCACCCGCAGTCACACCGGCGCTGCCCAGGGCGGGATGTGCGCGGCGCTGGCCAACGTCGAGGACGACAACTGGGAATGGCACACCTTCGACACCGTGAAGGGCGGCGACTACCTCGCCGACCAGGACGCGGTGGAGATCATGTGCAAGGAAGCCATCGACGCGGTGCTCGACCTGGAGAAGATGGGGATGCCGTTCAACCGCACCCCCGAGGGCCGCATCGACCAGCGCCGCTTCGGGGGACACACCCGCGAGCACGGCAAGGCCCCGGTGCGCCGGGCCTGTTACGCCGCCGACCGCACCGGCCACATGATTTTGCAGACGCTCTACCAGAACTGCGTCAAGCACGACGTGCAGTTCTTCAACGAGTTCTACGCGCTGGACCTGGTTTTGACGCAGACGCCGAGCGGGCCGGTGGCCACCGGCGTGGTGGCCTACGAGCTGGCCACCGGTGCGATCCACGTCTTCCACGCCAAGGCCGTGGTGCTCGCGACCGGCGGCTCGGGCCGGATGTACAAGACCACCTCCAACGCGCACACGCTGACCGGCGACGGCATCGGCATCGTGTTCCGCAAGGGACTTCCGTTGGAGGACATGGAGTTTCACCAGTTCCATCCCACCGGCCTGGCCGGGCTGGGCATCCTGATCTCGGAGGCCGTGCGCGGCGAGGGCGGGCGGCTGCTCAACGGTGAGGGCGAGCGCTTCATGGAGCGCTACGCGCCGACCATCGTCGACCTGGCGCCCCGCGACATCGTCGCCCGCTCAATGGTTTTAGAGGTGCTGGAGGGCCGCGGTGCGGGCCCGCACAAGGATTACGTCTACATCGACGTGCGCCACCTCGGCGAGGACGTGCTGGAGGCCAAGCTTCCCGACATCACCGAGTTCGCCCGCACCTACCTGGGCGTCGACCCGGTGCACGAGCTGGTCCCCGTCTACCCGACGTGTCACTACGTGATGGGCGGCATCCCCACCACGGTCACCGGACAGGTGTTGCGGGACAACACGTCCACCGTGCCGGGCCTGTACGCGGCCGGCGAGTGCGCATGTGTGTCGGTGCACGGCGCCAACCGGCTGGGCACCAATTCGCTGTTGGACATCAACGTGTTCGGCCGGCGCGCCGGGATCGCCGCCGCGGACTACGCCGACGGGCACGACTTCGTCGACATGCCGCCCAACCCCGAGGCGATGGTCGTCGGTTGGGTCGCCGACATCCTGAGCGAGCACGGCAACGAGCGGGTGGCCGACATCCGCGGCGCCCTGCAGCAGTCGATGGACAACAACGCCGCCGTGTTCCGCACCGAGGAGACGCTCAAGCAGGCGCTGACCGACATTCATGCGCTCAAGGAGCGGTACTCCCGAATCACTGTGCACGACAAGGGACAGCGCTTCAACAGCGACCTGCTGGAGGCCATCGAGCTGGGCTTCCTGCTGGAGCTGGCCGAGGTCACCGTGGTCGGCGCGCTGAACCGCAAGGAATCCCGCGGCGGACACGCCCGGGAGGACTACCCGAACCGCGACGACGTCAACTACATGCGCCACACGATGGCCTACAAGCAGGGCACCGATCTGCTGAGCGACATCGCGCTGGACTTCAAGCCCGTCGTGCAGACCCGCTACGAGCCGAAGGAACGGAAGTACTGATGTCCGACACCGTCGAAGTCGAGGTCGACCGGGGACCCGAGCCGCCCTTGCCGCCCATCCCCGAGGGCGCGGTGCTGGTGACCCTCAAGATCGCCCGGTTCAACCCCGACAATCCCGACGCCTTCGCGCAAACCGGTGGCTGGCAAAGCTTTCGGGTGCCCTGCCTGCCCAGCGACCGCCTGCTGAACTTGTTGATCTACATCAAGAGCTATTTGGACGGCACGCTGACCTTCCGGCGCTCGTGCGCTCACGGGGTGTGCGGTTCGGACGCCATGCGCATCAACGGCGTCAACCGGCTGGCCTGCAAGGTGCTGATGCGCGACCTGCTGCCCGCTAAGCCCGGCAAGCAACTCACCATCACGGTCGAGCCGATCCGCGGGCTGCCGGTGGAAAAAGACCTCGTCGTCAACATGGAGCCGTTCTTCGACGCCTACCGCGCGGTCAAGCCGTACCTGGTCACCAGCGGGAATCCCCCTACGCGGGAACGTATCCAGAGCCCGACCGACCGCGCCCGCTACGACGACACCACCAAGTGCATCCTGTGTGCGGCCTGCACCACCAGCTGCCCGGTGTTCTGGCACGAGGGCAGCTACTACGGCCCGGCGGCGATCGTCAACGCGCACCGCTTCATTTTCGACAGCCGCGACGAGGCCGCCGCCGAGCGCCTCGACATCCTCAACGAGGTGGACGGCGTGTGGCGCTGCCGCACCACGTTCAACTGCACCGAGTGCTGCCCGCGCGGCATCCAGATCACCAAGGCGATCCAGGAGGTCAAGCGCGCGTTGATGTTCACGCGCTGATCATCTGGGCGGGTCACACAGCTCGTGGTGGCTGCTCCGATTGCCGCCCAAGCGTTTGGCCTGATACATGGCCGCGTCGGCGGCGGTGATCAACTCCGCCAGAACCGATTGCGGTTCGGTAGCGGTGTCGTCGAGATCAGCGCAGGCGGTGCCGATGCTGGCTGTCACTCCCGCGGCCGACGCCGCTATGACGCCACACATCTGGCCGGCCAACGACTCGGCATTGCACGTCTTGGAGGTGCCGGCCAAGAGAAATTCCTCGCCACCGCTGCGTGCCGCCACCGAGTCGCCGGAAGCGGCCAACAGGGCTTGGGCGACTGCAACCAGCGCGCGATCCCCCGCGGCGTGACCGAGCCGGTCGTTGATCGACTTGAAATGGTCGGGGTCGATCAGCATGACCACCAGGTGGGAGTCGATGCCGCGTCGGGCCAACAGCATCCCCAACGCCTCGTGCTGACATGTGCGCCGGTTCAGCAGGCCGGTCAACGGATCTCGGTCGGCCTTCAACAGATCTCCCGTCAAGGCGCGCATCAGGATCCGAATGGCCAGGGGTAGCGCGATGTTGACTTCGATCACCAACCACAAATCCACCACGGCGAGGCTGGGATGCCCGGATCTCGCGAGCGACAAGGCTTCCCAAGACCCCACCGCGGCGGCCACCGCGAAGTTGTACAGCACCAGCCCGGTGGTGTGAAGGAAAGCCATGTAAGCGCCGAAGGTCGCGAATGCGATACAGCCGATCAGCGCGGCCAGCGGGTTCGGATGCGCCAGGCATGCCAGCGCGACGGCGGTGTTGCACGTCAGGGCGAACACGATCGACTGCCTGCGCGTCGGCCAACGCCACGTCCACAGCAGCACGCCCGCCGCTCCACCGGCGACGGCGACCCACATCATGGCCACCGGCACTGATCCGCGGGGACCGTCCGAGCTGGCGGCCAGCAGGGCGATGAGACACAACACCATTGATGCCGAAATGAGTGCCAACACGGCCCGAGTGGCACCGCCGATGCCCCGCGAAGCGAGGTAGCCGGAGAGCCAATCGTAGTGATCGGGTCGCCGGCTAGACAACGCGGTCATCGTTGACTCGCATCACACCACCGCTCATCGACTCGAAACGCTAGCCGCATGCTACGGCGCTCCCGCTGCTCACGAGGCGGATTGCCGCCCCGCCCGTGCGGCGGTCACACTTTCGCGGCCCATCCCGTCTTCAGGGGTATGACACAAAGAACCCGCATCGAGCCCCTGTCCCCCCAGCGTGCCGGGCTGCTGACCCGCACGATGTACCGGATCGCCCGGCGGCGCTATGGGCAGGTCCCCGAACCGTTCAGCGTGGCCGCCCACCACCGCAAGCTGATGATCGCGGGCGCCGTGCACGAGACGATGATCGACCGGGCATCCAAGACGCTGCCAGTCAGCGTGCGTGAGCTGGCGGTGTTGTGGACCGCCCGCAGCATCGGCTGCTCGTGGTGCGTCGACTTCGGGTCCATGCTGCAACGCCTCGACGGCCTAGACATCGACCGGCTCAAAGACATCGACAGTTACGCCACCTCAACGCTTTTCACCGACGACGAGCGTGCCGCGATCCGCTATGCCGACGCGATGAGCACCGATCCGCACACCGTCACCGACGAGCAGGTCGCCGACCTGCGCGCCCGGTTCGGCGATGCCGGCGTCATCGAGTTGACTTATCAGATCGGTGTGGAGAACATGCGCGCCCGGATGAACACCGCGCTGGGCATCACCGAGCAGGGCTTCAATTCCGGGGATGCCTGCCGCGTGCCGTGGGCTAGCGAGGCCGCAGCGGAGAGCCGCTGAACTTGTCCGGGTTGGCGATATCCCATAGCGCGCTGACCTTTCCGTCGCGCACCGTCAACGCCATGATCCGTGGCAGCATCTCCCGATACCCGCCGGAAGCGGGTGCACCGGCGGTGTAGATGCCCAGCTCGCCGTTGACCAGCCCCAGCGCGTAGGAGGTGAACATCGCCGGCCCGTACCGTTGCGCCAGGCCCTGCATGAACCGGACCACCTTGTCCGGTCCGCGGATGGTCTGAACGGCGGTGGGCGCCTTGCCATTCGAATCGCCGGTGAAGGTGACGTCGGGGTGCAGCAGCGAGACCACGGTGTCCAGGTCGCCGGCGGCCATGGCAGCCATCAGCCGGCCGACCACCTCATCGTGCGACGGGTCGGGCTTGGGCGGCGGGTCCGCGCTGACGGCCTTGCGGGCCCGCGACGCCAGCTGCCGGGCGGCGGCCTCGCTGACACCGAGCACGCCGGCGACTTCGGCGAACGGCACCGCGAACCCGTCGTGCAGCACGAAGGCCACCCGCTGATCGGGCGACAGCCGCTCCAGCACCACCATCGCCGCGAACCGGGCGTCTTCGCGGGAAACGACGGCCGACAGCGGGTCCGCCCGGTCGAGGCCGGTCACCACCGGCTCCGGCAGCCAGTTCCCGGTGTAGGTCTCGCGCCGGTGCGCGGCCGAGCGCAACCTGTCCAGACCCAGCCGGCTCACCACCGTGGTCAGCCAGGCCCGCAGGTCGGTGATCACTGTTCCCTTTTCGGGGCCGTGCGCGTCCAACCGCAGCCACGCCTCCTGCACGATGTCCTCGGCGTCGGCGACCGTGCCGGTGAGGCGGTAGGCGACCGCCATCAGGTGCGGTCGCAGGGCTTCGAATTGTGAGACCTGTTCGGTCCCGGTCATATCGCGAGCCTAGCGCGGCGACGGCGAGCGCCGGAATGGCGCGAGTAAGGAACCGCGCCATCAAGCCGAGCGCTAGTCTCGCAGACACCATGACAGAGCACCTGTGGCTGCACTTCGCCCGGCACGGCGCCGACATCACCCCGCCGGTCATCGTCCGCGGCGAGGGCGTGACCATCTTCGACGACCGCGGCAAGAGCTACCTCGACGCGCTGTCGGGGCTGTTCACCGTCCAGGTCGGCCACGGGCGCACCGAACTCGCCGAGGTCGCCGCGCGGCAGGCGAGCACGCTGGCGTACTTCCCCCTGTGGGGCTACGCCACCCCGACCGCCATCGAACTCGCCGAGCGCCTCGCGGGCTATGCCCCGGGCGACCTCAACCGGGTGTTCTTCACCACCGGCGGCACCGAGGCCGTGGAGACCGCGTGGAAGCTGGCCAAGCAGTACTTCAAGCTGACCGGCAAACCCACTAAGCACAAGGTGATTTCGCGGTCGATCGCCTACCACGGCACCACCCAGGGCGCCCTGGCGATTACCGGCCTGCCCGCGTACAAGGCGCCGTTCGAACCCGTGACGCCGGGTGGCTTCCGGGTGCCCAACACGAACTTCTACCGGGCGCCCGAGCCGTTCGCCAACGACCCCAAGGCCTTCGGGCGATGGGCCGCCGACCGGATCGCCGAGGCCATCGAGTTCGAGGGCCCCGAGACCGTCGCCGCGGTATTCCTGGAGCCGGTGCAAAACGCCGGCGGCGCCATCCCCCCTCCCCCGGGCTATTTCGAGCGGGTGCGCGAGATCTGCGACTCCTTCGACGTGTTGCTGGTGTCCGACGAGGTGATCTGCGCGTTCGGCCGGATCGGATCGATGTTCGCGTGCGCGGACTTCGGTTACGTGCCCGACATGATCACCTGCGCCAAAGGCCTGACGTCGGGCTACTCCCCGCTGGGCGCGATGATCGCCAGCGAGAGATTGTTCGAACCGTTCAACGACGGCGCCACCGTCTTCCCGCATGGCTATACCTTTGGCGGACACCCGGTTTCGACGGCAGTGGGACTGGCCAACCTCGACATCTTCGAGCGTGAAGGCCTCAACGACCACGTCAAGCGACACGCGTCGGCCTTCCGCGCCACCCTGGAGAAGCTCTACGACCTGCCAATCGTCGGCGACGTCCGTGGTGAGGGCTTCTTCTACGGCATCGAGCTGGTGAAGGACAAGGCGACCAAGGAAACGTTCAGCGCACAGGAGTGCGAACGGGTGCTGCACGGCCACGTGTCGCCCGCGCTCTTCAACGCGGGCCTGTACTGCCGCGCCGACGACCGCGGCGATCCGGTGGTCCAGGTGGCGCCACCGCTGATCAGCGGCCAGGCCGAATTCGACACCATCGAATCCATCCTGCGCGACGTGCTCAGCCAGGTGTAGCCGCCCCCTCGCTCCGCGATGTCGATCGTCCTAGGCGGCGGAAAGGACCCGGTTCACCTCGTAGGCGGCCAACGACACCTCCCGGCCGCGAGCGGGGGTCGGCTCCTGGACGAACCGCGACACGGCGTTGCAGAGCCAGGCGAGCGCGGAACGCAGCTCGCCATCGGGTGAGGCGTCACGGTGCGCCTTCAGCTCGGTCAACACCTGGTCCAGCCCGGAACGACGCACCTGCGTCGCCTTCTCGACCTGCTTGATCAGCTGTTTCAGCGGTCGCGGGCCGGACGCGCCGCCACCATCGCGGGAACCCCGCAGCCGAGACCACAACCCACCGTTTGGAATAGCCGCAAGTGTAGGGGCTGGACGCGCCCCTCTACCGCCCGGGGTGCGACGACCAACTCGCAACTTGTGCCCCACCAGTCACAGCGCGGCTCCCTCGAATCGCGCTCGCGATCGCCTAATGTGCACAAGCAATGGACTTCCTACGCCCCGCGTCATGCCTGGCAGCGGCCCTTTTCGTGGCGGCCGGCCCGGTGGCCTTCGCCGCGCCGAGCGCCACCGCGGAGCCCGGCGCCGAGCCCAACGCCGCCGCCGCCAGCTGCCCCTTCAAGGTGAACACCCCGCCCGCGGTCGACTCGTCGGAGGTCCCACAGGCCGGCGACTCGCCGATCCCGCTGGCGGTGCCGCCGAAGCCGGTCGGCGGGGAGGCGCTGGGCAGCTGCGGCATCGTCGCCGCACCCGACACGCCGCCGCTGCCGACCGACGTCTCCGCCGACGCGTGGTTGGTGGCGGACCTGGACAGCGGCGCGGTGGTCGCGGCCAAGGACCCGCACGGCCGTCACCGCCCCGCCAGCATCATCAAGGTGCTGATCGCGATGGCATCAATCAACGCGCTCAACTTGAACAAGTCGGTGCCCGGCACCGCCGACGACGCGGCCGCCGAGGGCACCAAGGTCGGCGTCGAGGAAGGCGGCGTGTTCACCGTCAACCAGTTGCTGCACGGCCTGCTGATGCACTCTGGGAACGACGCCGCGCACGCGCTGGCCATGCAGCTCGGCGGGATGCAGCAGGCTGTGGAGAAGATCAACGTGCTGGCCGCCAAGCTCGGCGGCAAGGACACCCGGGTGGCCACGCCGTCGGGGCTGGACGGGCCGGGCATGAGCACGTCGGCCTACGACATCGGCCTGTTCTACCGCTACGCCTGGCAGAACCCGACGTTCGCCGACATCGTCGCGACGCGGACGTTCGACTTCCCCGGCCACGGCGACCACCCCGGGTACGAACTGGAGAACGACAACCAGTTGCTCTACAAGTACCCGGGCGCTTTGGGCGGCAAGACGGGTTACACCGACGACGCCGGCCAGACGTTCGTGGGCGCCGCCAACCGCAATGGGCGACGCTTGATGGCCGTGTTGCTGCACGGGACGCGGCAGCCGATCGCCCCCTGGGAGCAGGCGGCGCACCTGCTCGACTACGGCTTCAGCACGCCGCAGGGCACCCAGGTCGGCAACCTCGTCGAACCCGACCCCTCGCTCGCGCCGGCCAAACGCGACAGCGCCGCCGATCGGCAGGCCAATGGCGCCGAGGCGGCCGGGCTCATTCCCTCGGCGGACGCGCTGCCGGTCCGGGTGGGCGTCGCCGTCATCGGGACGATCATCGTGTTCAGTCTGATCATGGTGGCGCGCGCGATGAACCGCCGCCCGCAGCATCAGCACCGTTGACCGTAGAAGTTTGCTGTGGCACCGTTTTGCGGATGAGTGAAGCCTTGTATGAGGACTCCGGCCTCCGGCTCGACCGGGACGGCATCACCATCCGGCGCTACTACTTCCCGTTTGCCAGCGCGAAGCGGATCCCGTACAGCGCGATCCAGGGCGTCAAGGCCGAGCAGATGACGTGGAACAGCGGCAAGGGCCGGATCTGGGGAGCCGGAGACCCGCGGTACTGGTTCCCGCTGGACGTCCGCCGGGGCCGCAAGCGGACGCTCCTGGTGCTCCACCTTGGGCGCCGGGTGCGGCCGTGCATCAGCCCCGACGACCCCGAGCGTGTCATCGAGGTGCTGCGCGATCGGCTGCGGAGCGGCAACGCCACGTAAAAAGAATTTAGATCCGGTCAACAGTGGGAAACATCCACCGATCGGGCGCCGCGGGCGCAATTGCGGGTTCCCCGATCGGGGGACAAAACGCCCACTGAGCACCCGGGGTGCGCCGGCAGCGCGACACTAAACTCACCCAGATGACCAACGCCCGGCGCGGCCACCTGGTCGCCTTGACCGCCGCGAGCGTGGGCCTCATCTACGGCTACGACCTGTCCATCATCGCCGGCGCGCAGCTCTACGTCACCGAGGACTTCGGGTTGTCCACCCGGCAGCAGGAACTGCTGACGACGATGGTCGTGATCGGGCAGATCGTCGGGGCGCTCGGAGCGGGCGTGCTGGCGAACGCGATCGGGCGAAAGAAGTCGGTGGCGCTTCTGGTGGTGGCCTACGCGGCGTTCGCACTGCTGGGCGCGCTGTCGGTGTCCCTGCCGATGCTGTTGGTGGCCCGGCTCCTGCTGGGCCTGACGCTGGGCGTGGCGGTGGTGGTGGTCCCGGTGTACGTCGCGGAGTCCGCCCCGACCGCGGTGCGTGGCTCGCTGCTGACGGCCTATCAGCTGGCCATCGTCAGCGGGCTCATCGTCGGCTACCTGACCGGCTACCTGCTGGCCGGGTCGCACAGCTGGCGCTGGATGCTGGGATTGGCCGCCGTGCCCGCGATCGTGTTGCTGCCGTTGCTGATTCGCGCGCCCGACACGGCGCGGTGGTACGTGCTCAAGGGCCGGCTCGACGAGGCCCGCGGGGCGCTGCTGCGCGTCGAGCCCACCGCCCGGGTGGACGAAGAAATCGCCGAGATCGGCCGCGCGCTGGGCGAAGGGAGCGGCGGATGGTCGGAGATGCTGCGGCCGCCGTATTCGCGCGCCACCGCCTTCGTGATCACCCTCGGCTTTCTGATCCAGATCACCGGCATCAACGCGATCATCTATTACAGCCCGCGGATCTTCCAGGCCATGGGCTTCACCGGAAACTTCGCGCTGCTGGCGCTGCCGGCCCTGGTTCAGGTCGCCGGGCTGGCGGCGGTGGGCGCGTCGCTGCTGCTGGTCGACCGGCTGGGCCGGCGGCCGATCCTGTTGTCCGGCATCGCCATGATGGTCGCCGCCGACGTGATGCTGATGGCCGTGTTCGGGCGGGGCATCGGCGGCGCGATCCTGGGATTCGCCGGCATCGTGCTGTTCATCTTCGGCTACACGATGGGCTTCGGCTCCCTGGGCTGGGTGTACGCCAGCGAGAGCTTCCCGTCCCGGCTGCGCTCCATCGGATCGAGCACGATGCTCACCTCGAACCTGGTGGCCAACGCGATCATCGCCGCCGTCTTCCTCACCATGCTGCATTCCCTCGGCGGCGCGGGAACTTTCGCGGTGTTCGCCGCCCTGACGGTGGTCGCGTTCGTCGTCGTCTACCGGTACGCGCCGGAGACCAAGGGACGCCAGCTCGAGGAGATCCGGCACTTCTGGGAAAACGGCGGCCGATGGGACTGATCGCCGCGGGCACGATGGTGCTCGACGGTTGGGTCCGCCGGCCGGGATGGCTGCAGACGGACGGGCCGCGGATCGTGGCGTGCGGCGCCGGGTCCCCGCCCCGCCCGGCCGACAACACCTTCCCCGACGGCACCGTGGTGCCCGGCTTCGTCGACATGCACGTGCACGGCGGCGGCGGCGCCTCCTACACCGACGGTGACGGCATCGGCGGTGCCGCGGATTTTCACCTGCGGCACGGCACCACCACGACGCTCGCCAGCCTGGTGACCGCCTCGCCGCCGGAGTTGCTCGCCGGGGTGCGCGCGCTCGCCGAAGCCACCCGGCACGGGACCGTCGCCGGCATCCACCTGGAGGGGCCGTGGCTGAGCCGGGCCCGCTGCGGGGCGCACGACCCCGCCCACCTGCGCGCCCCTGATCCGGCCGAGGTCGACGCCGTGCTGGCCGCCGGCGATGGCGCGATCCGGATGGTCACGCTGGCCCCCGAGCTGCCCGGATCCGACGACGCGATCCGGCGTTTTCGCGACGCCGGAGTCGTTGTGGCGGTAGGGCATACGGACGCGACCTACGAGCAGGCCGAACACGCCATCGCGTTGGGCGCCACGGTCGGCACCCACCTGTTCAACGCGATGCGGCCGCTGCAGCACCGCGAGCCCGGGCCGGCGCTGGCCCTGCTCCGCCACACCGACGTCACCGTCGAGCTGATCGCCGACGGCGTGCACGTGCACCCGGCCGTCATGGATGCGGTGCTCGCGGCCGCGGGGCCCGACCGGGTCGCCGTGGTTACCGACGCCATCGCCGCGGCCGGCCGCGGAGACGGGGCGTTTCGCCTCGGCGCGGTTGCCGTCGACGTCGTCTCCGGTGTGGCACGGGTGCGCGGGACGTCGACGATCGCGGGCAGCACCGCCACCATGGACCGGCTCTTCCGCAACGTCAACGCCGGTGCGGGGCTGACCGCCGCGGCCCTGACGACCTCGGAGTCCCCGGCACGGGCGCTGGGCCTCGAGCGGGTCGGCCGCCTGTGTGCCGGTTATGACGCGAATCTTGTTGTGCTGGACGCTGATCTGCGGGTGACGGCGGTCATGGCAGCCGGCCGTTGGCGGGCGGGCGGCTAACGCGGCCGACGTGTTATGCGCGAAAGTGCCAGCGCCCCAACGGCTCCCATCGCCATCGCGGCCAGGGTCTGACGCGTGCTGATCCCGTCGTCTGGTTGCACGCGCGGGGCGATGATCGCCGGCGCCGGCGGGGCGACGTGACGGGTGCGCGGGCGGTCGGAGGCCGTCGCCGCCCACGCCGTGCAGAACAGCACAAGATAGGAGGTGATGTAGGCGAATACCATCAGTCCCAGCACGGGGCCGAAGGTCGCACCCGCGGGGCTGCGCAGTACCGCTCGTAGGTACAGCGATCCCACCTGCTTGAAAAGCTCGAACCCGACCGCCGCTATCAACGCGGCCCGCATCGAATCGGTCAGGCTGACCTTCTCGCGCGGCAGCCGCGCGATCATCCAGGCGAACAGCAGCCACGACACCGCCGTCGAGATCACGATCGACAGCAACCAGAACAACCAGTCCAACACCACGAGTTGCGGTATGCCAAGCCATTTGAGCAACGCCGCCAACGGCGCGTCGTGGCCGACGGTGGTCAGGCCGACGGTGGCCATGATCACCGCGAACGTCCCGAGCATGGCCAACAGATCGGAGAATTTGTTGTGGACGAAGCCGGGCGACTCGACGCGGTCGTCCCACCACATCTCGGTCAACGCCTGCCGCAGATGCGAGATCCAGCCCAGACCGGCCCAGACCGCGGTGGCCAGGCCGATGACACCCACCGACGCCCGCGCGGCGATCGCGGAGTTCATCAGGTCCAGCAGCTGGTCCCCCAGTGCGCCGGTGACCTGGGACCGGATGTGGTCGTCGATCGTCTTCAGCAGCTCCGGCCGCCGGGCCAGGACGAACCCGAAGGCCGCGAAACCGACCATCAGCAAAGGGAATAACGCGAAGATCGTGTAATAGGTCAGGCCGGCCGCGAAGAAACCGCCGTTGCGGTCGTCGAAGCGCTGGTAGGCGCGGATGACGTGGTCGAGCCAACCGTGTCGGGCTCGCAGCCGGTCGAGAAGGCCTGCGTTGGCCGGCTCGCTCATGGTGGACTCATCCTCGCTGCGGAAGGAACCCTAACCGATCGTAGACCCGCCGAACGGTTTTGCCGGCAACATCTTCGGCGCGCTGCGCTCCGACCGCGAGCACGCCCTCCAATTCTGCTGGGTCGGCGAGCAATTCGTCGACGCGCGCCTTGATCGGGCCGACGAACTCGACGACCGCCTCGGCGGTGTCCTTCTTCAGGTCGCCGTAACCCCGTCCGACGTAACCGTCGACGAGCTTGTCGATCCCCACGCCGGTGACCGCCGACTGGATGGTCAGCAGGTTCGACACACCCGCCTTGGCCTCGGGGTCGAAGCGGATCTCGCGCTCGCTGTCGGTGACCGCAGAACGAATCTTCTTGGCGGACGCGCCGGGGTCGTCGAGCAGATTGATCAATCCGGCGTCGGTGGCCGCGGACTTGCTCATCTTCGACGTGGGGTCTTGCAGGTCGTAGATCTTGGCGGTGACCTTGGGGATCATCAGGTCGGGCACGACAAAGGTATCGGGGAACCGGCTGTTGAACCGCTGCGCCACGTCGCGGGCCAGCTCCAGGTGCTGGCGCTGGTCCTCGCCCACCGGAACCAGCTCGGCGTCGTAAGCCAGGACGTCGGCGGCCTGCAACACCGGATAGGTGAACAGGCCCACGGTGGTGGAGTCGCCGCCCTGGCGGGCCGACTTGTCCTTGAACTGCGTCATCCGCGACGCCTGCCCGAAGCCGGTGAAGCAGCCCAGCACCCAGGCCAGCTGGGAGTGGGCCGGCACGTGGCTCTGCACGAAGATGGTGCTGCGGGCGGGGTCGATGCCCAGCGCCAAGTACTGGGCGGCCGTCACCAGGGTCCGGCGGCGCAGCGCCTCGGGATCCTGGGGGATGGTGATGGCGTGCAGGTCGACCACGCAGAAGAAGCACTCGTGATCGTCCTGCAGCGCCACCCACTGGGTGATGGCACCCAACGCGTTCCCCAGGTGGAGCGAGTCGGAGGTGGGCTGCACGCCGGAGAAAATCCGGCCGGATCCGGTAGCGGTGCTCATGATGCATCGATCTTTTCACGCGCGTCTTGCCGGGCACGCGCCGCCGCCGAGTGTGCGGCTAGCTTCACGCTCGGCGGGTGTGCGGCCAGGCGCACAGTCGCGAGCGTGCGGTGCCCCACCGCGCCGCCCTCCCTTGCGGTACCGGCGGTACCGCATTTAATGTCGGCGTTATGGGGAGCAAGAGGATAAACAGCAACACGGGGACGCGACCACCGATCCACCTGGGTTCGGGCGAGCCGGTCCTGCTCCTACACCCCTTCCTGCTGTCCCAGGCCGTCTGGGAGGAGGTGGCCCGGCGGCTGGCCGACACCGGACGCTATGAGGTGTTCGCCCCGACGATGGCCGGCCACAACGGCGGGCCCTCCGCCGGGACCTGGTTCCTGTCCTCGGCGGTCCTGGCCGACCGCGTGGAACAGCAGATGGACGAGTTGGGCTGGGACACCGCCCACATCGTGGGCAACTCGCTGGGCGGCTGGGTCGCGTTCGAACTCGAGCGGCGCGGACGGGCGCGCAGCGTCATGGGCATCGCCCCCGCCGGCGGGTGGACGCGATGGAGCCCGGCGAAGTTCGAGGTGATCGCCAAGTTCATCCTAGGCATTCCGCTGCTGGTGCTGGCCTGGCTGTTCGGCCCGAAGGTGATGCGCCTGCCGTTCAGCCACCAGCTGGCCACCTACGCGATCAGCGCACGGCCCGACGGGGTCACCGACGAGCAGCTGCTCGGCTGCATCGACGACGTCGCCCACTGCCCCGCCTATTTCCAGCTGCTGGTCAAGTCGCTGCTGCTGCACGGTCTGCGGGAGCTTGCCGAGAACGCCGTCCCGGCGCACCTGGTGATCTGCGAAAAGGACCGGATCGTGCCCGCCCCCCGGTTCAGCAGGCATTTCACCACCCACTTGCCCGACGACCACCAGGTCACCGAGCTCGACGGCGTCGGGCACATCCCGATGTTCGAGGCGCCGGAGCGCGTCGCCGAGCTGATCATCAAGTTCCTCGACGAATGCACCGCGGCAAGCTCGACGACACCCCCGAGGTGATCGAGTTCGCGCAGACGCTCGAGGACGTGGTGGTCTCGACGGTCGAGAGCGGGAAGATGACCAAGGACCTGGCCATCCTCATCGGACCCGACCAGAAGTGGCAGCAAAGCGAGGAGTTCCTCAACTCGATCGCCGAAAACCTGGAAAAGAAGCTGGTCAGCTAGCCGAGGGGTTGGCGCCCCGGCTCGCCGCGGTGCATTCGTCGAGGAACTTGATGATCAGCTCGGCGACGCGCTCCGGCGCCTCGAACATCGGGATGTGCCC
>NZ_LZJI01000178.1 GCF_001667775.1 Mycobacterium sp. E1747 | reverse complement strand
GTCGGCGCCGCCGCGGGCTACTCCCACAAATACGGCTTCCGCTACAGCGTCCTCACCCGCCCACCATCGGCCGGATAGGGAAAGGCCAGGTGAACGGAAGTTGTACACGAATGAACAGTCGGCACTAGGGAGGGCGAGGCACCGCGTGACCCATTTAATCTCAGCAGTAAGCCACGCCGGCAAACGGTTCCTCGAAGGCCAGCGGCTCGCGACAGGGGAGGGCTTTTAATGTCGTTCGTCACGACGCAGCCGGAGGCGCTTGCCTCGGCCGCGGGCAATCTGCAAAGCATCGGGTCGGCGCTCAGCGCGCAGAACGCGGCGGCGGCGGCCCCGACGACGGGGGTGGTCCCGCCCGCTGCTGACGAAGTGTCGGCGCTGACCGCGGCGCAGTTCTCCGCGCACGCGCAGCTGTATCAGGCCGTGAGCGCCCAGGGCGCGGCGATTCACGAGATGTTTGTCAACACCCTGAGGATGAGCTCGGGGTCCTACGCGGTCACTGAGTCGGCCAACGCGGCCGCGACTGGTTAAAGGAGCCAATGATGTTTGATTTTGGGGCGCTTCCGCCGGAGGTTAATTCGGCGCGGATTTATGCCGGTCCGGGGTC
>NZ_LZJI01000177.1 GCF_001667775.1 Mycobacterium sp. E1747 | reverse complement strand
CGGCGCGGAGAATGTGCCGCTGGACGCCAACGCCCCGCAGGGGGCGTTCACCGCCGCCCGGGCCGCCAAGGCCGCGGGCGTGCAGATCTCGACCATCTCCTTCGGGACGCCGTACGGCACCGTCGAATACGAGGGCGCCACGATCCCGGTTCCCGTCGACGACCAGACGCTGCAGAAGATCTGCGAGATCACCGACGGCCAGGCGTTCCACGCCGACAGCCTGGAATCGCTGAAGAACGTCTACTCGACCCTGCAGCGCCAGATCGGCTACGAGACCGTCAAGGGCGACGCCAGCCTGGCCTGGATGCTGCTGGGCGCGGTCGCGTTGGCCGGTGCGATCCTGGCCGGGCTGTTCCTGAATCGCCGGCTGCCCTCCTGAGCGATCAGACCGGCAGCCGCCGGTTGATCAGCAGCGCCAGCGCCGTCGCGATCAAGGCGGTGATCACGCCCAGGCGCAGCCACCCGGCGCTGCCCGGCCCCGGCACGGTCCGATAACCGATGTCCTTCTCGATGGCGTTGTAGCTCTTGTTGAGCTCGGCGATGTTGCTGGCGGTGTAGGACTGCCCGCCGGACAGCTTGGCGATGGTCTTCATGTGGTCCGTCGAGACCGGGACGGCGACGCGCTGCCCGTCCATCTCGATCTCGCCGGTCTTGGTGCCGAACGAGATCGTCGAAATGGGCACGCCCTCGTCGCGGGCCAGCCGCGCCGCCGTGTACGCCCCGTCGTGCGGGTCGCTGGGATTGGACGGCTTGTTCTCCCCGCCGTCGGACAGCAGCACGATGCGGGCCGGCGGCGGGCCGTCGCCGCCCCCCATCACCGAACCCACCGTCGCGATCGCCTGCAGCGCGG
>NZ_LZJI01000176.1 GCF_001667775.1 Mycobacterium sp. E1747 | reverse complement strand
CGGATCTCGTTGGGATCGCGTCCCAGCGTGTTGCAATGCTCGGTCAGCACCCCGATTTTGTGCGCGGCCTCTTCGGGGGTGACGGCGTTGCTGTTCCAGATGTCGGCGTACTGCGCGACCAGGCGCAGCGTCTTCTTTTCGCCGTCCCCGCCGATCAGCACGGGCGGACGGTTGATGGGTTGTGGTTGACAGATCGTCTCGGCCAGCTGGTAGTGCCGGCCCTGGTACGGGCCGTCATTGTCGCTCCACATCTGCTGGCAGATCTGCACCGTCTCTTCGAGCATTTCGAATCGTTGTCGCAGCGGCGGATAGGTGACACCTAGCGCCAGGTGCTCCCGCTCGTACCACGCCGCGCCGATGGCAAACATTGATCTACCACGGGAGAGTACGTCGAGGGTGGCGATTGTCTTGGCGAGCAGGCCGGGGTAGCGATAGGTCACCCCGGTCACCATCAAGGTCAACGTGATCGTCTCGGTCTGCCCGGCCAGGAAACCCAGCGAGGTGTAGCCCTCCAGGAACGGGTCCTCGGCCTTGCCGACCTGTTCCATTTGAAAGAAGTGGTCGGCCAGGGTGAACATCGTGGCGCCGGCTTGCTCGGCTAATTTAGCCGATCCTGCCATCGTGGGCCCAAGCCTCTCGGGAGCGCC
>NZ_LZJI01000175.1 GCF_001667775.1 Mycobacterium sp. E1747 | reverse complement strand
TGCCCGCCGGCCGCCGCGAGATCCCGCGCGAAGGCGTCGACCCCGTAGCGCAGCACGGGATTCCAATAGGTCATCACCACCGCGCGTCCGCCGGCCGCACTGATCGCCTCCACCGCGGCGAGCGTGTCGCGCACCCGCACTCCCCCTTGCAGCGCGGCCTCGGTGGCCCGGGCGATCGTCGGCCCATCCATGCCGGGATCCGAGTAGGGCACGCCGACTTCGATGATGTCGCAACCGGATTCGACCAGGGCGAGCATTCCGTCCACCGAGCCCGACACGTCGGGGTAGCCGGTGGGCAGGTAGCCGATCAGGGCCGCGCGATTTTCCTTGCGGCACAAGTCGAAGACGGGGCCGAGCTTGCTGGCCTGCCGGTGTTGCACACTCATCGCTCGCTGGGCCCCATCAGGCCGAACCATTTAGCGGCCGTCTCGACATCCTTGTCACCACGGCCCGACAGGTTCACCACGATGATCGCGCCCTGCCCCAACTCGGGACCCAGCTTGACCGCACCCGCGACCGCATGCGCGGATTCGATGGCCGGGATGATGCCCTCGGTGCGGCACAGCAGCGCGAACGCGTCCATCGCCTCCGCGTCGGTGACCGGCCGATATTCCGCGCGCCCGATCTCCTTCAGATACGCGTGCTCGGGACCGACCCCGGGATAGTCGAGACCCGCCGAGATCGAATGGGACTCGATGGTCTGGCCGTCCTCGTCCTGCAGCAGGTACGAGAACGACCCCTGGAAGGCCCCCGGCGATCCGCCGGCGAAAGTAGCGGCATGCCTTCCCGTCTCGACGCCGTCACCGGCCGCCTCGAAACCGACCAGGCGCACCCCCGGATCGTCGATGAACGGGTGGAAGATGCCGATGGCGTTGGATCCACCGCCGACGCAGGCCACGACCGCGTCCGGCAACCGGCCCGCCTGGGCCTGGATCTGCACGCGCGCCTCCAGCCCGATGATCCGTTGGAAATCGCGCACCATCGCCGGAAACGGATGCGGCCCGGCCGCGGTGCCGAAGCAGTAGTAGGTGCGCTCGGCGTTGGTCACCCAGTCGCGGAACGCCTCGTTGATGGCGTCTTTGAGCGTCTTGGAACCGCTCTGGACCGACACCACCTCGGCGCCCAGCAGTCGCATCCGTGCCACGTTGAGCGCCTGGCGCGCGGTGTCGACGGCGCCCATGTAAATGACGCAGTCCAGGCCGAGCAGGGCGCATGCGGTGGCCGTGGCGACGCCGTGCTGCCCGGCCCCGGTCTCGGCGATCACCCGGTTCTTACCCATCCTCTTAGCCAGCAACGCCTGACCGAGAACATTGTTGATCTTGTGAGAACCGGTGTGGTTCAGGTCTTCTCGCTTGAGGAAGATGCGCGCCGATCCGGCATGCTCGGACAGCCGGGTGGCCTCATACAGCGGTGAAGGCCGGCCGGCGTAATTGGCCTGCAAGTCGTCCAACGTGTCTAGGAAATCGGGGTTGATGCGTTCCTTCTCGTAGGCGGCGGTGACCTCTTCGATCACCGCCATCAACGCCTCCGCCACGTAACGGCCGCCGAACACGCCGAAATGGCCGCCAGCATCGGGTTCGTGGCTGGTGGTTTCGGCGACGGCTGCACTCGGAAGGGGAAGGTCCGGGCGGGACGAATTGACCATCACCAAGGCTCTACGCGGGGACGGCTCATCAGGTTCAACGTTTCAGCGCCGGGGATCTTCAAGTGACTTGACGACTAGCGAGACGGTTTCGGACAAGACGGGTGGGTTCCCGCGGTGACCAGGTCGGCGACCGCGGCGCGCGGGTCACCGCTTTTGACCAGACCCTCGCCGACCAGGACGGCGTCCGCACCAGCGCCGGCGTACGCCAACAGATCCCCGGTGCCGCGCACACCGGACTCGGCGACCCTGATCACCTTGCTCGGCAGCCCAGGGGCGATGCGCGCGAAGCAATCCCGGTCGACCTCCAGGGTCGCGAGATCGCGTGCGTTGACGCCGATTACGTTGGCCCCGGCCTTGAGCGCCCGGTCGGCCTCCTCCTCGGTGTGCACTTCGACAAGGGCCGTCATGCCAAGTGATTCGGTGCGATCCAGCATCGACACCAGGGCCGACTGGTCCAGCGCGGCAACGATGAGCAGCAGCATGTCGGCGCCGTGCGCGCGCGCTTCGTGGATCTGATACGGCTGCACGACAAAGTCTTTGCGCAATACCGGGATCGAGACCGCGGCGCGGACCGCGTCGAGGTCGTCGAGCGATCCGTGAAAGCGCCGCTCCTCGGTCAAGACGCTGATGATCCGGGCCCCGCCGTCCTCGTAGGCGCGGGCCAGCTTCGCCGGATCGGCAATGGTCGCCAGGGAACCCGCCGACGGACTGGCGCGCTTGACTTCGGCGATGACACCGATGCCGGGCTCGCGCAACGCGGCCATCACGTCGCGCGGCGGCGGCGCGGCGGCAGCGGCGGCTTTGATTTCGGAAAGGCTGATGAGGGCTTCGCGCGCCGCAACGTCGGCCCGGACTCCCTCGAGGATGGAGTCAAGCACGGTAGCCGGACTCATGCCTGTTGCTTCCCTTCGCGCTGTTAACCATCGTCACCCCGCGACCGATCTGACAACTCTGAGCCGATTGCGACGACGTCAATGAAGGGTAGCGGCCCTCGGCACGCGGCCCGTCACCGACCCTCGGTGTCCGCGTCGCGCGGCCGATCGGTGGGGTCCCGCGTTGGGTCGCAGCCCTCGTCAAGTGCGTCCCAGATCATCCGCTCCGAGATTTCCGGCGTCTCCGGCTGCTCCAGCATCGCGCCATCGGCGTCGTCGCGGAGCACATTTGAGCGGCGCGTCGCGGGCCCGGCGTACTTTTCCGCGCTCACCCGGGCCGCGCCGGAATCGCCGGCCGAGCGCAGCAACAGCACCGCCGCGATGAGGGTGCATGCGGCGGCGGCCACCGCGATGCCCGCGCCGACGTAGCGCCGCTCGGTTCCCACCAGCGACATCACGGCGACGTGCGCCAGCTCGGCCCCGCGCACGGCGACGTCCGGCAGCGCCCACAGGCTGACCCCGAGATACCCGACCGCCAGGCTGGCCAACGCCAGCAGCCCCGCCAGCGCCCGCAGCGGCCAGCCGCGTACCGCGATGGCCGCGACGGCCGCCGCCAGCATCAGCACCGCCAACGGCAGCAGCGCCGTCGACCACGCCGCGCCGGACAGCGTCACGTCGCGGGGCGGACTCAGCCCGTCGAACGACCGGATCACCACCCACGGCAGCCGGGACGCCGCCCACAACGCCGCGGCGGACAGCACCAGCAATGCCTGCGCCACCCCGACGGATAGCCGCCCCCGCCGATTGGGCCGCGCCTCAGTCATGCTGGTCGGCGTCGGGTGCCGTCAGCGTCTCGGCGGCCGCGATCGCGTTGAGCACCGCGC
>NZ_LZJI01000174.1 GCF_001667775.1 Mycobacterium sp. E1747 | reverse complement strand
CGGGACCGGCTGGCTCCGACGGCTGTCTCCGCGCGACCGCGAGGTGTTGTTGGCCTGCGCGGCCGGCGCCGGGCTGGGCGCGGTCTACGCCGTGCCGCTGGCAGGCGCGCTGTTCTCGGTGCGCATCCTGCTCAACACCTGGCAGCCTCGGGCGGTTGGCGCGGCGTTCATCTCCTCCAGCCTGGCGGTGGCCGTCGGGTCGGCCATCACCCGCGACCAATCCAACCTGCGGTGGCCGATCGGGGAGTCGACCTACCTGCTGACCGCGCACGGGCTGCTGCTGGCCCCGGTCGCCCTCGCGGTGGGGCTGGCGTTCAACCGGTTGATGGCGTCGGCCCGGCCGGCCAAGCCGATGCGGAACTGGGTGCTGGTCCCCGCGCTCACCGGCGCCGGACTGGTGATGGGCGTCTGCTCGCACTGGTGGCCCGAATTGCCCGGCAACGGCCGAAGCATCCTGACGGTCAGCCTGGCGAGCGGCATGACGCTGTTGTCGGCGCTCGCGATCCTGGCGTTGAAGCCCCTGCTGACCGCCCTGTTCCTGCGCGCGGGCGGGGCTGGCGGGATGCTCACGCCGTCGCTGGCTACCGGCGCGGCCGCCGGGGCGGCGCTGGTGCTCGCGATCAACTGGGCGGTCGGGACTCACCTGCACGTGCCGGCGGTGTCGCTGGCCGGCGCCGCCGGTGTGCTGGCGGTAACGCAGGGCTCACCGATCTGGGCGGCGATCTTCGTCTGGGAACTCGCCCGGCCGCCGCTGTGGTTATTCCTGGTGTTCCTGCTGACCGCGACCGGAGCCCACGGGCTGAAAGTCCTCGCCAGGGGCCGCGGCCCGAACCATTCGGCTTAAATGGCGCGGACCGTCCCGGTCAGATACGGATAGCCCTTGGCGACGTTGCGCAACGAGATGTCCCAGCCGTCATTGGTTTCGTCGATGTAGAGCCCCGCGGTGCCGGGCAGTACCAGCGGCTTGCCGAACCGCACCGAATACTTCACCGCGTCCGGCAGGCGCGCTTCGATATTCGCCAATACCGCTGCGGCGCTGAACATTCCGTGCGCGATGACGGTGGGGAAGCCGAACAGCTTTGCCGCCACCGGGTTGGTGTGGATCGGGTTGTGGTCGCCGCTGACCACGGCGTAGCGCCGGATCAGGCCGGGGCTCACGCGAAGGACGGTGCTGGGCGGTGGCAGCTTGGGCTGCTTCTGCGGCGGCGGCTTGGGCTCGTCGGACAGGCTGGTGCGTTGCTGGTGCAGGAAGGTCGTCACCTGATGCCACGCGGTGTCGTTGCCGACGCTCACATCGGTCACCAGGTCGACCAACAACCCCTTGCGGTGCTCGCGCAAGTTCTCGGCGTGCACCCGCACACCGACGGTGTCGGTGACCGCGATCGGCCGGTACTGCGTGATGTGGTTCTCCATGTGCACCGAACCCATTGCGGCGAAAGGAAAGTCGAACCCGGTCACCAGCGACATCATCGTGGGAAACGTCAACGCGAAGGGGTAGGTCAGCGGCACGTTGTTGCCGTAGCGCAGGCCGGTGACCGCCGCGTATTCGGCCACGTTCGCCTGGTCGATGGGCAATTCCGCGATGTCCACCGTGCGGGTGGGTAGCTGGTTCCCCCGGGACACCAGCGGCAGTGCCCCGGCCGCCGCGCGCAGCATGTTCTTCAGTCCGCTTGGCTGGTTCATTGTGTTCTCCTCATCGCAGCTATGCGCCCAGCATCGCCTGGCCGCAGACGCGGATGACGTTGCCCGTCACCGCGTTAGAGGCCGGGCTGGCAAAATAGGCGATGGCCTCTGCGACGTCGACGGGCTGACCGCCCTGCAGCAGCGAATTCATCCGCCGGCCCACCTCGCGGGTGGCCAGCGGGATGGCGGCCGTCATCTGGGTCTCGATGAAACCCGGCGCGACGGCGTTGATCGTGATGCCCTTGGCGTACAGCTCCGGCGCCAGCGCCTGGGTGAGGCCGATCATCCCGGCCTTGGTGGTGGCGTAGTTGGTCTGCCCGCGGTTGCCGGCGATGCCGGCCATCGAGGACAGCCCGACGATCCGGCCCCCTTCGCCGAAGGTGCCGTTGCCCACCAGCCCTTCGGTGAGCCGAAGCGGGGCAAGGAGATTGACCGCCAGCACCGCGTCCCAGCGCGCGTCGTCCATGTTGGCCAGCAACTTGTCGCGGGTGATGCCGGCGTTGTTGACCAGCACGTCGGCGTGCCCGCCGTGGTGCTCTTGCAGGTGCTCGGTGATCTTGTCCACGGCGTCGTCGGCGGTGACATCGAGCCACAGCGCGGTGCCCCCGACCCGGCTCGCCGTGTCGGCCAGCGTCTCGGCTGCCGACTCGACGTCGATCGCGACGACGCGGGCGCCGTCGCGGGCGAACACCTCCGCGATCGTCGCGCCGATGCCGCGGGCCGCGCCGGTCACGATGGCGATTTTGCCGTCCAGCGGCCGCTCCCAGTCGGCCGGCGGCGTGGAGTCCGCCTCGCCGACGTAGAACACCTGGCCGTCGACGTAGGCCGACTTGGCGGACAGGATGAACCGCATGGTCGATTCCAGGCCCGTCGCAGCGGGTTTGGCGTCGGGCGACACGTACACCAGCGCCACCGTGGTGCCGTTGCGCAATTCCTTGCCCAGCGAGCGGGTGAACCCCTCCAATGCGCGCTGCGCGATCCGCTCGTGCGGGCTGGCGGCGGCGTCGGGCGTGGTGCCCACCACCGCGACGCGGGCAGACTGGCCCAGGTTGCGCAGCAGCGGCGTGAAGAACTCGTACAGCCCGCGGAGGCCCTCCGGCGTGGTGATGCCCGTCGCGTCGAACACCAGGCCGCCGAACTGGTCGGCCCAGCGTCCGCCAAGGTTGTTGCCGACCAGGTCGTAATCCTTGTCCAGCGCGGCGCGCAGCGGCTCGACGATCCGCCCCTCACCGCCGATCAGCAGTGCGCCGGCCAGAGGCGGATCGCCGGCCCGGTAGCGGCGCAGCGTCTCGGGCTGCGGAACCCCGAGCTGCTTGGCGAGAAACGATCCAGGACCGGAATTGACAACCTGAGAAAACAGATCGGACGAGACCTTGGGAGCCACCGGAGCTACCTTCCATGTGCTTGCGAAGTCGGGGTGTGCCTACAGCACAACCGTATCGGGGACGAACTTACTGCAGAGTAAGAACAGTAGGTAGTATGGCCCCAGACGGGCATACCAAAACCGATAGACCGCAGATACACGGAGAAGACAGTGGCCCCTGCAAGTTCCGACGCAAGCAACCAGCGCAGTTCGCAGCGGCGACCCGTCGCCGTGCTGGGCGGCAACCGCATCCCGTTCGCCCGCTCCGACGGCGCCTACGCCGAGGCGTCCAACCAGGACATGTTCACCGCCGCGCTGGGTGGGCTGGTGGACCGCTTCGGCCTGGCGGGTGAGCGGCTGGGCGTGGTGGTGGGCGGCGCCGTGCTCAAGCACAGCCGTGACTTCAATCTCACCCGCGAGTGCGTGCTGGGCTCGGAGCTGTCGTCGTACACGCCGGCGTTCGACCTGCAGCAGGCGTGCGGCACCGGGCTGCAGGCGGCCATTGCCGCGGCCGACGGCATCGCGTCCGGGCGTTACGACGTCGCCGCCGCCGGCGGGGTGGACACCACCTCGGACCCGCCGATCGCCCTGGGTGACAACCTGCGCCGCACGCTGCTCAAGTTGCGCCGGTCCAAGTCCAACGTCCAGCGGCTGAGGCTGGTGGGCACGCTGCCCGCGAACCTGGGCATCCAGATCCCGGTCAACAGCGAGCCACGCACCGGGCTGTCCATGGGTGAGCATCAGGCGATTACCGCCAAGCAGATGGGCATCAAGCGCGTCGACCAGGACGAGCTGGCCGCGGCCAGCCACCGCAACATGGCCGCCGCCTACGATCGCGGCTTCTTCGACGACCTCGTCACCCCGTTCCTCGGGCTGTACCGCGACGACAACCTGCGGCCGGACTCGTCGGCGGAGAAGCTGGCGAAGCTCAGGCCGGTGTTCGGCGTGAAGTCCGGGGACGCGACGATGACCGCGGGGAACTCCACCCCGCTGACCGACGGCGCCTCCGTCGCGCTGCTGGCCTCCGAGGAGTGGGCTTCCGCCCACTCCCTGACGCCGCTGGCATTCCTGGTGGACGCGGAAACCGCGGCTGTGGACTACGTCAACGGCCGCGACGGCCTGCTGATCGCCCCCACCTACGCGGTGCCGCGGCTGCTGGCTCGTAACGGACTGAGCCTGCAGGACTTCGACTTCTACGAGATCCACGAAGCCTTCGCCTCGGTGGTGCTGGCGCACCTGCAGGCTTGGGAGTCGGAGGACTACTGCAAGGAGCGGCTGGGCCTCGACGCGGCGCTCGGCTCGATCGACCGGTCCAAGCTCAACGTCAACGGGTCGTCGCTGGCGGCCGGGCACCCGTTCGCCGCCACCGGCGGGCGGATACTGGCCCAGGCGGCCAAGCAGCTCGCCGAGAAGAAGGCGGAGCACAAGGGTGGGGACAAGCCGCTGCGTGCGCTGGTCTCCATCTGCGCCGCCGGTGGCCAGGGCGTGGCCGCGATCCTCGAGGCATGACGGCCGCACAGGCGGGCATTTCATGAATTCAGTCACAGCGGGTTAGTAATTTCCGACGGCGGGGTACCCCTGTGCGCGGATGGCCCCGTGTTGTGGTCTGACCCCCCGACCCCGACGGCAATACGGGGCATCCCTGAAACGGCCGCCGGTCGGCGTGGACGGGCGTACGGGAAAGGCCGCCGCTGGAGTGAGGGGATCCAGCGGCGGCCTCTTTTTTCTGCCGTCTTCGCCCAAATCAAAAGCCCCGCTCCCATTCGGAAGCGGGGCTTTCGATCTGTTTGTCAGAAGGCGGCTTCGTCGAGCTCCATGATGTCGTTGTCCAGCGTCTCGATCACCTCGCGGGTGCTGGCCAGCAGCGGGAGGAAGTTCTTCGCGAAGAACGATGCCACCGCGATCTTGCCCTCGTAGAAGGACCGCTCGGCGCCGCTGGCGCCGGCGTCCAGCGCCGCCACCGCAACCGCGGCCTGACGCTGCAGCAACCAGCCGATGACCAGGTCGCCGACGCTCATCAGGAAGCGCACCGAGCCCAGGCCCACCTTGTAGAGGCTGGTCACGTCTTCCTGCGCCGCCATCAGGTAACCGGTCAGCGTGGCCGCCATCGCCTGGACGTCGGCCAGGGCCTTCGCCAGCAGCTCGCGCTCGGACTTCAGCCGGCCGTTGCCGGACTCGTTGTCCACGAACTTCTGGATCTCGCCCGACACGTGGGCCAGCGCCACACCCTTGTCGCGGACGATCTTGCGGAAGAAGAAGTCCTGCGCCTGGATGGCCGTGGTGCCCTCGTAGAGGGAGTCGATCTTGGCGTCCCGGATGTACTGCTCGATCGGGTAGTCCTGCAGGAAGCCGGACCCACCGAACGTCTGCAGGCTCTCGGTCAGCTTCGCGTAGGCCTGCTCGGAACCGACGCCCTTGACCACCGGCAGCATCAGGTCGTTGATCCTGACCGCCAGGTCGGCGTCGACATCGTGCAGCGCTTTGGCGACCGCGGCGTCCTGGAAGGTCGCCGTGAACAGGTAGAGCGCCCGCAGACCCTCGGCGTAGGCCTTCTGGGTCATCAGCGACCGGCGTACGTCGGGGTGGTGGGTGATGGTCACCCGGGGTGCGGTCTTGTCGGTCATCTGGGTCATGTCGGCGCCCTGAACCCGCGACTTCGCGTATTCCAGCGCGTTCAGGTACCCGGTCGACAGGGTGGCGATGGCCTTGGTGCCGACCATCATGCGGGCCTGCTCGATCACGTCGAACATCTGCGCGATGCCGTTGTGCACCTCGCCGACCAGCCAGCCCTTGGCGGGCACGTCGTGCTGACCGAACGAGAGCTCACAGGTGGCCGAGACCTTCAGGCCCATCTTGTGCTCGACGTTGGTCACGAACACGCCGTTGCGCTCGCCCAGCTCGCCCGTCTCGAAGTCGAACAGGAACTTCGGCACGAAGAACAGCGACAGACCCTTGGTGCCCGGGCCGGCGCCCTCTGGGCGGGCCAGCACCAGGTGGAAGATGTTCTCGAACAGGTCGTCGGAGTCAGCGGAGGTGATGAAGCGCTTCACGCCGTCGATGTGCCACGAACCGTCGTCCTGCTTGACGGCCTTGGTGCGGCCCGCGCCGACGTCCGAGCCGGCGTCGGGCTCGGTCAGCACCATGGTGGCGCCCCAGCCGCGCTCGGCGGCGATGATCGCCCACTTCTTCTGCTCCTCGGTGGCCAGCTTGTAGAAGATGCTGGCGAAACCGGCGCCGCCGCCGTACATCCACACGGCGGGGTTGGCGCCGAGCAGGTGCTCGTGCAGGGCCCACAGCAGCGCCTTGGGCATCGGCATGCCGCCGAGTTCCTCTTCGATGCCGACCTTGTCCCAGCCGGCCTCGGTGACGGCGCGCACCGACTTCTTAAAGGACTCCGGCAGCGCCACCGAGTGGGTCTTCGGGTCGAAGACCGGCGGGTTGCGGTCACCCTCGATGAACGACTCGGCGATGGGCCCCTCGGCCAGCCGGCTGATCTCTGACAACATTTCGCGCGCGGTGTCGACATCCAGATCGCTGTAGTCGCCAGCGCCCAAAGCCTTCTCAACGCCCAAGACCTCGAACAGGTTGAACACCTGGTCACGGACGTTGCTCTTGTAGTGGCTCACTACGGTTCCTCCTCGTTGAGAATGCCACTTGTGGTTGGGTACTACTTCTAAGTTACCCACCAGTAACACCGCTAAAATATCGCTCTCGGACAGTTCAACGCAAGTCAATGTGAGCTAGATTCCATTACCTAATTAACCAACCGGTTGGGAAGCGACCGTGGAGCCTCTGAGCTGCGGCGATAACGAAACGGATCTCAAACTATGGGATGCATCACCGCTCTGCCCGTAGTCGATCTGCGCACGCCGGCTGCCGAACTGCGGCGGGGGTTACGTGAGGCGGCTCACGACGTGGGCTTCTTCTATGTGACCGGCCACGGCGTGCCCGACGAGCTGTCCCGCAGGGTGCTGGGGGCGGCGCGCAGGCTATTCGAGCTGCCCGATGCCGACAAGGATGCGATCGCCATGGTCCGCAGCCCGCACTTCCGCGGCTACACCCGGCTGGGCGGTGAGCTGACCCGCGGCCGGGTGGACTGGCGCGAGCAGATCGACATCGGGCCCGAACGCGCCCCGGTCGGGGGCGCCGGCAAGCCCGACTACCTGTGGTTGCAGGGACCCAACCAGTGGCCGGCCGCGATGCCCGAGCTGCCCGGGATCATCGCTGACTGGGATGACGCGCTGTCCGGGGTGGCCCGCACGCTGCTCCGGCACTGGGCGGCATCCCTGGGCAGCTCGCCGGACGTGTTCGACCCCGCCTTCGCCGAGATGCCCGCCACCCTGATCAAGATCGTGCGCTACCCGCGCAGCGCGGCCTCGCCGCAGGGCGTCGGCCCGCACAAGGACTCCGGCGTGCTCACGCTGCTGCTGGCCGCGCCAGGCAGCCGCGGCCTGCAGGTTCGCCGGCCCGACACAAAGGAGTGGATCGACGTGCCGCCCACCGACGGCGCCTTCGTCGTCAACATCGGCGAGCTGCTGGAGGTGGCGACGGGGGGCTACCTGCGGGCCACCGAACACCGGGTGACCCTGGCCGGGCAGGCGGCGGACCGGATCTCGGTGCCGTACTTCTTCAACCCGCGGCTGGACGCGCAGATCCCCGTGCTGACACTGCCGCCCGAGTTGCGGGCCCGCGCCGGCCGGGTGACCGACGCCGCGGATCCGATCTTCTCCGTCTACGGCCGCAACGCCTGGAAGAGCAGGTTGCGCGCGCACCCTGACGTGGCTTCGGCGCACGGGTATTCGGCAGGTAAGGTCGGGAACGAGAATCGCGCTCTCGGCTCAAGGGGTGAATGAATTCCGGTGAACTCGAACAATCATCTGACACCTTCCACACTCCGCGAGGCCTTCGGTCACTTCCCCTCGGGGGTGGTGGCCATCGCCGCCGAAGTCGAGGGCACCCGGGAGGGCCTGGCGGCCAGCACCTTCGTCCCCGTCTCCCTGGATCCGCCGCTCGTGTCGTTCTGCGTGCAGAACACGTCGACGACGTGGCCCAAGCTCAAAGACCTGCCCATGCTCGGCATCAGCGTGCTCGGCGAGGCCCACGACGAGGCCGCGCGAGCGCTGGCCGCCAAGACCGGGGACCGATTCGCCGGCCTGGAGACGGAGTCCCGGGAGAGCGGCGCGGTGTTCATCAAGGGCACCAGCTTGTGGTTGGAGAGCGCGATCGAGCAGCTGATCCCGGCCGGGGACCACACGATCGTGGTGCTCCGGGTGAACGAAGTCACCGTCGACGCCGATGTCGCGCCGATCGTGTTCCACCGCAGCACGTTTCGGCGCCTCGGCGTCTGAGACTACGGACGGCGGCCGAGTTCGGCCCGGAAGCCGGCTATCCGCTGCTCGATCTCCGCGGCGTCGTCGGGGCGGCCCTCCTTACGGGCCAGGTCGGCGCGGACCGACAACTCCCGGATCGCGGTTCGAATGTCGTTGACGCTGGTGGTTTCTCGCATATCTCCCACGCTGCTTTCGGAGTTTGGGTTCTATGCGGATACCCGGCGCGCCGGGCAGGCTAACGCGTGGTCAGCGCCGGAACAGCTTGTTACCCAGCCACACCACCGGGTCGTACTTGCGGTCGGCGACCCGCTCTTTCATCGGGATCAGCGCGTTGTCGGTGATCTTGATGTTTTCCGGGCAGACCTCGGTGCAGCACTTGGTGATGTTGCAATAGCCCAGGCCGTGTTGCTCCTGCGCCTGGTTGCGCCGGTCCATCGTGTCCAACGGGTGCATCTCGAGTTCGGCGATGCGCATCAGGAACCGCGGTCCGGCGAACGCCTTCTTGTTCTCCTCGTGGTCGCGGACGACGTGACACACGTTCTGGCACAGGAAGCACTCGATGCACTTACGGAACTCCTGCGAGCGCTGCACGTCGGCCTGCGCCATCCGGTACTCGCCCGGCTGCAGATCCTTCGGTGGCGCGAAGGCGGGGATCTCGCGCGCCTTTTCGTAGTTGAAGGAGACGTCGGTGACCAGGTCGCGGATCACCGGGAACGTCCGCAGCGGCGTCACGGTCACCACTTCGTCCTCGGCGAACGTCGACATCCGGGTCATGCAGAGCAACCGCGGCACCCCGTTGATCTCCGCCGAGCAGGAACCGCACTTGCCCGCCTTGCAGTTCCACCGCACGGCGAGGTCGGGCGTCTGGGTCTGTTGCAGGCGATGGATGATGTCGAGCACCACCTCGCCCTCGTTGACCTCCACCGTGAAGTCCTGCAGCGCGCCATCGGCATCGTCACCGCGCCACACGCGCATCGTCGCGTTGTAGGTCATTAGCCTCTCCGTCCTGGATGCTCGGCCAGCTCATCGTCGGTGTAGTACTTCTCCAGCTCGGAGATCTCGAAGAGCTCCAGCAGATCGGGTCGCATGGGCACCTGGTCCTTGCGCGTGATGCTGATGTCGGGGATCACCTCGTCGCCACCGGCGGCCTGGCACACCAGCAGCACCTTGCGCCATCCGGAGTCCATCGACGGATGGTCGTCGCGGGTGTGGCCGCCGCGGCTCTCGGTGCGTTCCAGCGCCGCCTTGGCGACGCACTCGCTGACCAGCAGCATGTTGCGCAGGTCAATGGCCAGATTCCAGCCCGGGTTGTACTGGCGTCCGCCCTCCACATGCAGGTTCTTGAACCGCTCGCGCAGCTTGTCCAGCCGGGCCAGCGCCTCGGAAACCTCGTCCGCCTTGCGGATGATGCCCACCAAGTCGTTCATCGACTGCTGCAGCTCGAGCTGCAGCGTGTAGGGGTTCTCCGCCGGTGCGCCGTTGGCCGGCGTCTCGAAGGGGGACAGCGCCCGCTGCGCCGCGGTCTCGATGGCCTCGGCCGAGATCGTCGGACGGCTGCTCAGCGCCCGCACGTAGTCGGCCGCACCCAGCCCGGCGCGCCGGCCGAAGACCAGTAGGTCCGACAGCGAGTTGCCGCCCAGCCGGTTGGAGCCGTGCATACCGCCGGAGCACTCGCCCGCGGCGAACAGGCCTGGGACGGTGGCCGCGCCGGTGTCGGCGTCCACCTCGACGCCGCCCATCACGTAATGGCAGGTCGGCCCGACTTCCATCGGCTCCTTGGTGATGTCGACACCCGCCAGCTCCTTGAACTGGTGGTACATCGACGGCAGGCGCCGCTTGATCTCCTCGGGCGTCAACCGCGACGCGATGTCGAGGAACACGCCGCCGTGCGGGCTGCCGCGGCCTGCCTTGACCTCGGAGTTGATCGCGCGCGCGACCTCATCGCGGGGCAGCAGGTCGGGGGTACGGCGGGCCGAGTCGTTGTCCTTGAGCCACTGGTCGGCCTCTTGTTCGGACTCGGCGTACTGGCCCTTGAACACCGGCGGGATGTAGTCGAACATGAACCGCTTGTTGTCGGAGTTCTTCAGCACCCCGCCGTCACCGCGGACACCCTCGGTGACGAGGATCCCCTTGACGCTGGGCGGCCACACCATGCCCGTCGGGTGGAACTGGACGAACTCCATGTTGATCAGCGATGCACCCGCCCGCAGCGCCAGCGCGTGCCCGTCGCCGGTGTACTCCCATGAGTTCGAGGTGACTTTGAACGACTTGCCGATGCCGCCGGTGGCCAGCACCACCGCGGGCGCCTCGAACAGGACGAACTGGCCCGTCTCGCGCCAGTATCCGAACGCGCCGGCGATCGCGTCACCGTCCTTGATCAGTTCGGTGATGGTGCACTCGGCGAAGACCTTGATGCGCGCCTCGTAGTCGCCGAGTTCGGCGAAGTCTTCCTGCTGCAGGGAGACGATCTTCTGCTGCATGGTGCGGATCAGCTCCAGGCCGGTGCGGTCACCGACGTGCGCCAGCCGCGGGTAGGTGTGCCCGCCGAAGTTGCGCTGGCTGATCTTGCCGTCTTTGAGGCGATCGAACAGCGCCCCATAGGTTTCCAGCTCCCAGACGCGGTCCGGTGCCTCCTTGGCGTGCAGTTCGGCCATCCGCCAGTTGTTGAGGAACTTCCCCCCGCGCATGGTGTCGCCGAAGTGGGTCTTCCAGTTGTCTTTGGGGTTGGTGTTGCCCATCGACGCCGCGCAGCCGCCCTCGGCCATGACCGTGTGGGCCTTGCCGAACAGCGACTTGCACACCACCGCGACCTTGAGGCCGCGTTCCCGCGCCTCGATGACCGCGCGCAGCCCCGCGCCGCCGGCGCCGATGACGACTACGTCGTAGGCATGCCGCTCGACCTCAACCATGAAAACCCTCGCTAGCTAAGTTCGGAATTGTTGTTCGAATGGCTTCTCAGCCAACAAATCTCAGGTCACTGATGGTGTTGCTGGCCACCAGCGCGATGTAGAAGTCGGTGAGCATCAGGGTGCCCAGCGTGACCCAGGCGTACAGCTTGTGCCGGGTATTGATCTTGCTGACCTGGGTCCAGATCCAATACCGCACAGGGTGCTTGGAGAAGTGCTTGAGCCGCCCACCGGTGACGTGCCGGCAGGAATGGCACGACAGCGTGTAGACCCACAGCATGACGACGTTGCCGACCATGATCAGGTTGCCCAGGCCGAATCCGAAGCCGTGTGGGCCGGAGTCGGAGTGGAAACCGATGATCGCGTCGTAGGTGTTGATCACGGAGATGATGCCGGCGATGTAGAAGAAGTACCGGTGGCTGTTCTGGACGATCAGCGGGAACCTGGTCTCGCCCGTGTAGTGGACGCGCGGTTCGGCCACCGCGCAAGCGCTGGGCGACTGCCACACCGTGCGGTAGTAGGCGCCGCGGTAGTAATAGCAGGTGAGCCGGAACAGCAGCAGGAATGGCAGCGTCAGCGCCGCGTACGGCAACCACCACACGTCCGGCAGGATCTGAGGCCAGAAGTCGCCGGCCTCGCCGCAGGCCTTGCTCACGCAGGGTGAGTAGAACGGCGTGAGGTAGTGGTACTTGGGGACGAAGAAGTAATCCTGCTGAAACGCGCGCACGGTCGCGTAGATGACGAACGCGGCGAAGCCCAGGTCGATTCGCAGCGGCGACATCCACCACCGGTCGGTGCGTAGGGTGCGTTGCGGGATGCGGGCGCGCGCGGGTGAAAAGACACCTGACGCAGGACGGTTCGCCGTGGGTGCGCTCATCTAGTGTTCCTCTTCGAACGGGCTGTTGGTCGAAGGGTACACAGAGACCACCCCCTCGGTTCCGGGGGGCTTGGGTTGTTCGGGGTTGTCAGGACCTGCTGTGACCCCCGACACCCTCGTCGTCGACATCGCGCCAGAAGTCGCTGTCGTACTGGGTGTCGGGAATGACGATCTTCTCGCCGGACTGCTGCACGGTAGCGCGCGCCAAATCGAGTTCGGACACGTCGGTGTCGAGCAGTTCGACGTCGGACAGGATCCGGTCGGCGTCGATCACGATCCGCCGCATCGCCGGGCTGTCGCCGTAGCGACTCTTCAACGAGCCGACGCACCGCCGCAGGCCGCCGATGAGGTCGTGAAGTTCGGCGAGTTCAGTCGTGGTGCTCAACGGATCTCCTTGGGCAGACGGTGTTACGGATCACAGTACGCTTTTGTGAATACTATCCACCGCACAGCCCGATGTCAGACGAAACACTTCGGGCGAGCGAGGAGCAAACACCTCATGAGCGGTCAAACCCCCGCCGAGCGCGCCACGGCGCTGCTCGCCCTGCATCGGCCCGGCGACCCGGTGGTCCTGCCGACGGTGTGGGACGCGTGGTCGGCCCGCCTCGCCGTCGACGCGGGTTTCGCCGCCCTGACCGTGGGCAGCCACCCGCTGGCGGACTCGATCGGCAAACCGGACGGGGAGGGCATGTCGTTCGACGACGTGCTGGCGCGCGTCGCTCAGATCACCGCCGCCGTCGACGCCCCGGTCTCGGTCGACATCGAATCCGGTTACGGACTCACCGCCGAGCGCCTGATCGACGGATTGCTCAGCGTCGGCGCGGTGGGGCTGAACGTCGAAGACACCGTGCACTCCGAGGGCAAGCGGCTGCGGTCCGCCGGCGAGCACGCCGAACTGGTCGCGGCGCTGCGGTCGGCCGCCGACGCGGCCGGGGTGCACGTCGTGATCAACGCCCGCACCGACCTGTTCCTGCGCCAGGACGGCGACGCGTCCGACCGGGTCGACAGGGCCGTGGCGCGACTGACCCAGGCGGCGGACGCGGGCGCCGACGTGCTGTACCCGGTCGGTCGTCATGATCCGGATACGTTGCGGCGCTTGGCCGCAGAGCTGCCGCTGCCGGTCAACGCGATCGCGCTGCCCGACCAGGATGACCCGACGACGTTCGGGCCGCTGGGTGTGGCGCGAATCAGCTTCGGCCCGTTCTTTCAGGCCGCGTTGGCCGCCCGGGCCAAGGAACTGCTGGCCCGCTGGGGCTGATCCGGCCGAATCCGCTGCGGTGCAAGCGAATCCGGCGGGGCCGATGCCCCGCCGGATCGCGGTCTAGCGTCTACTTGGTGATCTCGATGCGCTGCGCCTGGTTTCCGGCATACGCGCCGGCCACCCGCACGGTCAGCACGCCGGCGTCGTACGAGGCCGAGATGGCGTCCCCGGTGACGTGAGCCGGCAGCTGGAACGAGCGGCGGAAGGAGCCGTACCGGACCTCCCGCAGGGTGCGCCCGTCTTTCTCCTGGGCGTGCTCGTCGCGGCGTTCGCCGTGGATCACGAGTCGGCCGCGGTCGACCTCGACATTGACGTCCTTTTCGACGTCGACACCGGGGAGTTCAACACGTACGACCGCGTCGTCACCGTCCTTGACGATCTCGGCGGCGGGGGAAAAACCGCTGGTGCCGGGCTTATACCAGTCCGCCGCGGCGGCCGGACCGAAGAAGTCGCGCAACCACCGGTCGGTGTCCCAGGCCGGTCGCGACCACAATGCGAGGTTACTCATGGCGATCTCCTTAAGCTTCCTTGAGCTTTGTTGTGGATTTGCTGTGTCCGGCGCCCTTCCGGCCGGCTGTAAAGAGAAACATGAGTCGACCACGCTAAAGTTCCACCTAGGCGTTCGCCGTGGGCGAACGAATATTCACAAGGCTCCCTGTGAGTTGTGAGATCCTCGTCATAGGACCGTCACATTGGGCGAAATCGCGGTAATTTCCGGCCGCTAACCTCAAAGCCATGGCTGCAGACGGGATTTCGCGCGCGCACTGTGCGGGCCGTCACATCGTCGTAGTCGGGCACGGCATGGTGGGGCACCGGCTGGTCGAGGCGCTGCGCGCGCGCGACACCGAAGGATTGTGGCGCATCACGGTTTTCGCCGAGGAGACGGACGCGGCCTACGACCGCGTCGGGCTGACCTCGTACACCGAGAGCTGGGACCGCAAGCTGCTGGCGCTGCCGGGCAACGACTACGCGGGTGACGAACAGGTTCGATTGGTACTGAACGCCCAGGTTACCGAGATCGACCGGGAAGCGAAGGCGGTGGTGACGGCCGACGGGCAGCGGCACGGCTACGACACGCTGGTGTTGGCCACCGGGTCGTATGCGTTCGTCCCGCCGGTGCCGGGCCACGACCTGCCGGCGTGCCACGTGTACCGCACGCTGGACGACCTCGACGCCATCCGGACCGACGCCCAGCGGACGGTCCAGGCCGGTCGCGCCCCCGCGGGCGTGGTGATCGGCGGCGGCCTGTTGGGTCTGGAGGCCGCTAATGCGCTCCGGCAGTTCGGGTTGCAGACGCACGTCGTCGAGATGATGCCGCGGTTGATGGCCCAGCAGATCGACGAGGGCGGCGGCGCGTTGCTGGCCAAGATGATCGGTGAGCTCGGCATCGCGGTGCACGTGGGCACTGGAACCGAGTCGATCGAAGCGATCGATCACACGGACGGGGTCTCGTCGGTGCGGGTGCGCCTGACCGACGGCGAGGTCATCGACGCCGGGCTGGTCATCTTCGCGGCCGGCATCCGGCCGCGTGACGAGCTGGCCAGGGCGGCGGGGCTGGAGCTCGCCGAACGCGGTGGGGTGCTCACCGACTTGGCCTGCCGCACAAGCGATCCGGACATCTACGCGGTCGGCGAGGTCGCCGCGATCGAAGGCCGGTGCTACGGCCTGGTGGGGCCCGGCTACACCTCCGCCGAGGTGGTGGCCGACCGCCTGCTGGACGGTGCCGCGGAGTTCGGCGAGGCCGACCTGTCGACCAAGCTCAAGCTGCTCGGCGTCGACGTCGCCAGCTTCGGCGACGCGATGGGGGTCACCGAGAACTGCCTCGAGGTCACCATCAACGACGCGGTCAAGCGGACCTACGCCAAGCTGGTGTTGTCCGACGACGCGAAGACACTGCTCGGCGGCGTCCTCGTCGGTGACGCCTCGTCGTACGGGGTGCTGCGGCCGATGGTCGGCAGCGAGCTGCCGGGGGATCCGCTCGCGCTGATCGCGCCGGTATCGGGCGAGGCGCCGGCGCTCGGAGTCGGCGCGCTGCCGGATTCGGCGCAGATCTGCTCGTGCAACAACGTCACCAAGGGCGACCTGAAATGCGCCATCGCCGACGGCTGCGCCGACGTGCCGTCGCTCAAGTCGTGCACCGCGGCCGGCACGTCGTGTGGCTCGTGCGTGCCGCTGCTCAAGCAGCTGCTGGAAGCCGAGGGTGTGGAACAGTCCAAGGCGCTGTGCGAGCACTTCAGCCAGTCGCGGGCGGAACTCTTCGAGATCATCTCGGCCACCGAGATCCGCACGTTCTCCGGCCTGCTGGAGCGCTTCGGCCGCGGAAAGGGTTGCGATATCTGCAAACCCGTGGTCGCGTCCATCCTGGCGTCCACCGGCTCGGACCACATCCTCGAGGGCGAGCAGGCCTCGCTGCAGGACTCCAACGACCACTTTCTGGCCAACATCCAAAAGAACGGCAGCTACTCGGTGGTGCCGCGGGTCCCCGGCGGTGACATCAAGCCCGAGCACCTGATCCTGATCGGCCAGATCGCCCAGGACTTCGGGCTCTACACCAAGATCACCGGCGGCCAGCGGATCGACATGTTCGGCGCCCGGGTGGACCAGCTGCCGGAGATCTGGCGGCGGCTGGTCGACGGTGGCATGGAATCCGGCCACGCCTACGGCAAGGCGCTGCGCACGGTGAAGAGCTGCGTCGGGACCGACTGGTGCCGCTACGGCCAGCAGGATTCGGTGCAGCTGGCCATCGACCTGGAGCTGCGGTACCGCGGGCTGCGGGCACCGCACAAGATCAAGATGGGCGTCTCGGGTTGCGCACGCGAGTGCGCCGAAGCGCGGTCCAAGGACGTCGGCGTCATCGCCACCGAAAAGGGCTGGAACCTCTACGTCGGCGGCAACGGCGGCATGACGCCCAAGCACGCCCAGCTGCTGGCCAGCGACCTGGATACCGAGACGCTGGTCCGCTACGTCGACCGGTTCGTCATGTACTACATCAGGACCGCCGACCGGCTGCAGCGCACCGCGCCGTGGGTCGATTCGCTCGAGGGCGGACTCGATCACGTGCGCGAGGTCGTGTGCGAGGACTCGCTGGGGCTGGCCGGAGAATTCGAGGCCGCAATGGAGCGGCACGTACAGAACTACAAGTGTGAATGGAAGGGCGTGCTCGACGACCCGGACAAGCTGTCGCGGTTCGTCTCGTTCGTCAACGCCCCGGATGCCGTCGACTCGACGGTGGAATTCACCGAGCACGCGGGGCGCAAAATCCCTGTCTCCATTGGGATGCCGAAGATCCGTACGGGAGCTGGAGAACAATCATGACAATTCTCAACGACGTTGCGGTGTGGACGACGGCCTGCGAGTACGACCGCCTGATCCCGGGCCGTGGGGTCGGCGTGCTGCTCGATGACGGCTCCCAGGCGGCGTTGTTCCGGCTCGACGACGGTGAGGTGTATGCCGTGGGCAACGTCGACCCGTTCTCCGGCGCGGCGGTGCTTTCGCGCGGAATCGTGGGGGACCGCGGCGGGCGCGTGGCGGTGCAATCGCCGATCCTCAAGCAGGCCTTCTCGCTGGAAGACGGTACCTGCCTGGACGATCCGAACTTCTCGGTGCCGGTGTACCCCGCTCGCGTCACCGCCGACGGTTTCGTCCAGGTCGGCCGGATCGCCGCCTAGCGTGTGATGTCGCCGACGAGGTAGCGCTGCATCGTCGGACCGATCGCGTCGACTATCGCGTCGACCGACATCGAATGCAGCGGCTCGGAGCGGATGCCGTAGCGCATGATGCCCAGGCCCACCAGCTGCGAGGCGCACAGCGACGCCCGCGTGGCGGCCTTATCGGCCCCAAGCAGTTTGAGCAGTGGTCCGAAGACCGGACCGACGAACATGCTTTGCACGGTCTCGGCGGTCTTGGCCATCCCGGTGGACGCTATCGCGCTGGCGGCGAAGGGGCCTCCGCCCGCGGCGTCCCACGTGGTGATCAGCATGCGCAAGGTCTGACGGCCCACCTGATTGACCCCGCCGGTGACGATCTTGTCGATGAATTCCGGTGTGCCGAAAGGTAACCGCAACATCTTGGCGACCGGGTCAAGGAGCCCACGCGACGGCTCTTCGCGAGGGGGCATGGTGTCAGGATCGCCGGTATCGGAGCAAAGATCAAGCGTCCCCGGTCGTCGGCGCGCCCTTGGGCCGACGCCGCCGGGCCTTGCTCAGGCGGCGGAATTCGGCCAGGTGACCAGGTCGTGAACCACGCGCGGCGCGCTGGGTCGGCGCGACGCGTGGCGGACGGTGCGGGCGAGGACCGGTGGCATGGCCCGCCGGAATCGATGCGCGATCAGGCGTGCGAGGCCGGGATGGGTGCCCAACGGCTGGCTGACCAGGTCGGCGCCGCAGGCGTGCAGCCTTTCCTGGAACAGGCCGTCGGCCAGCAGGTAGGAGGCCACCACGACGCGCGCGTCGCTGTGGCGGGCCCGGCGCCGAGCCTCGTCCACCGCCTCGGGCAGCCGCGGATCTCCCGTCGCCGCGAACGCGAGGCTGACGCGTGACCCGGTCAGCGCCGACACCAGGGTCGCGGTGGTGTGCAGGTCGGCGCGCGCCCGGGCGTCCGATGTGCCCGCCGCCGCAAGGATGACCGAATCGCCTGGACGCCAACCGCATTTGACCAATTGGTCGCCGACGATACGGGCGACCTGACCGCTGGGGCCCAGGGCCGGTGTCACAACGGCGTTCGGGTGCCCGCTGAGTTCGATGTGCGCCGGCAGGTCGGCGCGGACGTGATAGCCGCGGGACAAGAACGCCGGCAGCACAATGGCGGGGCGACCGGTGACCCGCGCCCGCGACAGCACCTCGCTGGGGGTGGGCCCCAGCACGTCGACGAACGCGACCTCCACCGGCCGCCCGATCAACGAACTCGCCTGCGTGGCAAGGTCTTCGACCATCGCCACGCCCTCGGGTCTGCGGGTACCGTGCGCAACCAGAATCAGTGCCATGCGGAGTTGGCCCGTTGCTCGGTCGCGAGCCGGTAGCCGCGCTTGACCACCGTCGCGATGATGTTCTTGTCGCCCAGGGCGGTTCGCAGCCGCAGCACCGCCGTGTCGACGGCGTGCGGGTCGTTGCTGTTGCCCGGCAGCGCGCGTAACAGGTCGGCGCGCGGGACGACGTCGCCGGGGCGTTTCGCCAGCGCGCGCAATATCCCCATGCCCGATGGCGAGAGGACCTTGATCGACCCGTCCACCAGCACGCAGGTGCCGCGGATGTCCACCGTGTGGCCGGCCGCCCGCACGGTGCATGAACCCAGCAGCGGGAGTTCCTCGGCGACATGACGAGCCAAGGCGCCCAACCGCATTCGCTCAGGCGATGACGTCGGCACGCCCTTTCGGATCAACGGCTTGGAGGTCACGGGACCGACGCACATCGCGTGCACATCGCTGCGCAACGCCCCCAACAGTTGGTTCTCGACGTCGAGCTCGCGGCTGCGCTCCAGCACCGCCGCGGCCGCGGGTGCCGACGTGAAGGTGACCGCGTCGAACTGCCGACCTGCGATCCCCATCACGAGCTGATCGAACATGCCGCCCAACGGTGTTGGCTTCCACCGGTACACCCGCACGGGCACCACGTTGGCGCCCGCCAGCCGCAGACCCCCGAGAAACTCTGGGAAGGGATCCCACGCGTCGGCGGCGCCGTGCAGCTGGACCGCTACCCGCGCCCCGGCCACCCCGGATTTTTGCAGGTATTCCAGCACTTCGTGGGAGGATTCGGAATCCGGTGACCACTCCTCGTGCAGGCCGGCGGCGCGCAACGCGCCGGTCGCTTTCGGGCCGCGCGAGACGATCCGGGCCGACGACAGGGCGGTCAGCAGCGGGCCGACCAGCCCCCACCCCTCGGCCGCGGCCAACCAGCCGCGAAATCCGATGCCGGTGTGCGCGACCAAGATGTCGGGTGGCTCGGCGATCAACGCCTCGGTGTTACGGTGCAGCTCGTCGTCGTCCGGCAGCGCGATCATGTTGATCGCGGGAGCGCTGCACACCTCGGCGCCCTGGCGGCTGAGCAGCGCGCAGAGCTCCTCGGAGCGCCGACTCGAGGTTACCGCGATTCGGTAACCCGTCAACGGCGGGGAGTCCGGCTGGGCCATATTTCCTGTGTATGCCTGCCAGATTTCCGTTGCGTTACCTGGCAATTGCTTGCGCATTGCCCACAATGAGGCTGCGCTCACACGCGGACCAGCGCGTCTGCCGTTTCCCGGCCCGCGTCGACGGGCAGCGCCGGGCGGTGTGAGTACACCAGCCACGTGATGATCGCCGCCACGATGTACGACACGAGAAAGGCCCAGTACGCCGCCGTCTCCTCCCCGGTGGCCAGGTAGGACTGGCGCAGCGCGAGGTTGATGCCCACGCCGCCGAGCGCCCCAACCGCCGAGCAGACGCCGATCAGCGATCCCGCCTTGGCGCGCGCCCAATGCCGGCGCTCGGCCGCACTCATCGCGAGCGCGCGGCTGCGCGCCTCGTAGACGGTCGGGATCAGCTTGAACACTGAGCCGTTGCCCATCCCGGACAGGACGAACAGCACCATGAAGCCGGCGACGTAGCCGACCATGCTGGTCGAGCGCGCCACAGCGTGGTGATCGTCGAATGTGCTGATGACGACGAGCGATCCGGCGGCCAGCGTCATGCCGGCGAGCACTCCGAGCGTGACCCGGCTGCCACCCTTTCGGTCGGCCAGCCGGCCGCCGTAGATCCGGGCCAGCGAGCCCAGCAGCGGCCCGATGAAGGCCACCTGCGCGGCGTGCAGCGCCGCGTGTTTGGCGGATTCGCCGTTGGCCAGGAAGTTGACCTGCATCACCTGTCCGAAGGCGAACGAAAACCCGATCCACGAACCGAAGGTGCAGATATAGAGCAGCGAGATCACATAGGTGTCGCGCTCGAAAAGGATCGAGCGCATGGTGTTGAGCTCGGTGCCGTGGCCGACGTTGTCCATGAGCAGCGCGGCCGCGACGCCGACCACCGCCAGCAGCACGAGGTACACCGCGCACACCCAGTACGGCGCCTCGTGTCCCGCCGTGGCGAGCACCAACAGCCCGACGAGCTGGATTACCGCGACCCCGAGGTTGCCGACGCCGGCGTTGACGGCCAGTGCCGACCCTTTGAGCCGTTGGGGGTAGAAAGCGTTGACATTGGCCAGGGAGGCCGCGTAGTTGCCGCCGCCCAGCCCGGTCAGCGCCGCGCACACCACGAACGGCCACAGCGGCAGCCCGGGATTGGCCAACAACACGATGGTGCCGGCCGTGGGTACCAGCAACACGAACGCCGAGAAGGCGGTCCAGTTGCGGCCGCCGAAGGCGGCGATGCCCAGCGTGTAGGGGATCCGGGCCAGGCCGCCGACTCCGGTGGCGACGGCGCCCAGCAGCAGCTTGTCGCCCGCGGAGAAGCCGTAGACGTGCTCCGGCATGAACAGCGCCATGACGGGCCACAGCGTCCAGATCGAGAAGGCGACATGGTCGCCCGCGACGGTGCACAACAGGTTGCGGCGGGCGATCTTGGAGTTGCCGGCCTCCCAGGCCACCGCGTCTTCCGGATTCCAGTCCGCGATGCGGTGATTGCGGGCCATCCGATCCGCACCCTTCGTCGACGATGAATCCGATTGCGCGCGTTGGGTTGACGGGCCGGCGCTCCTGGTGGCGCGCAACCTGGCGTGCATAACACTCCTTCTTGTCAGGACCACTCACCGGCGCATCCGGCTGTACCCGCGCCAGGTGTCGCGTCGCTCACCCGCGCAGCGGGGAGAAATCTGGGCGCTCGAATGAAGAGGCATGCCCCGCCGTGTATTTCGATGCTCACATTCGGGGCGGGAATGGGTCAACTCAAACGACCTGGAATCGCCTGTTAGTTGATTACCAGTTATCTGATAACTACCTGAAGGCCGTCCAACCGCGAAATTACGGCCAATTACCGGTGATTCGGGCCCGGCGCGCGGCTTGGTGTGAACTGGAATACATTTCGGTCAGAAAAGCGGCCAGCCTGCACCGGCGGATGGCGCCTGGGTGCCCACCAGTACCCTCGGGCGGGACCAGTGCAGGCGCACTGACTGCCCGGGCCGGACCTGGGCGATCTTGTCGACATCCTCGTCGATCACCACGCCGACTACCGGGTAACCTCCGGTCACTGGGTGGTCGGGGCCCAGGATCACCGGTAAACCGTTGGGCGGCACCTGAATTGCGCCGCGGGTCGCGCCCTCGCTCGGCAGCTGTCGGTCCGGATAGCAGTACTGCAGGGGGCGACCAACCAATCGCATGCCCACGCGGTCGCTGCGGTCGGAGGCGACCCAATCGTTGTGCACCAGGACATCGGGGTCGACGAACCAACCGTCGCGCGGCCCGGGCACCACCGCCAGCTCGACCACGTCGCCGGGGATCGCGGCCACCGGAGCCTGATCGAGTTCGGGGTAGTCGGGGGTGTGCTGCCCGACGGGAAGCCGATCTCCGGCCCGCAGGGGCGCCGGGCCGATCGCCGACATCACGTCGTAGCTGCGTGATCCCAGCACCGGCTGCACGGCGATGCCGCCCCGCACCGCCAGGTAGCTCCGCAGCCCGGCGCGCGGCGTGTCGAGCGCGATCACCTGGCCGTCGCGAACGTGCTGAATGCTGTTGCTGCCGAACTTGATTCCGTCGACCGTGGGGTCGGCGTCGGCGCCCGTCACCGCGAGGTCGACGGGGCCACCGCGTACCCGCGCCGCGAAACCTCCGAATGTCACCTCCACGGTGGCGCGGTCACCGGGGTTGGCCACCAGCCGGTTGGCCAGCTGGTGTGCGCGCCGGTCGGCGGCACCGGACCGGCTCACTCCCAGGTGTGCCAGTCCCGGCCGGCCCAGGTCCTGGACGACGGCGAGCGGTCCGGTGCGAAGGATCTCCAGGGTTGGCACGGCGATCTCCTTACCTCAGAGGGCCCGGAACTGAACCCACATGCCCTGCGTCAGCAGGGCCGGCTGTGGCCGTTCGAGGTCCCACAGGACCGCGTCGGTGCGCCCGATCAGTTGCCAGCCGCCCGGCGACCGGCGCGGGTAGACCGCGCTGAACTCGCCCGCCAGGCCGACCGCACCGGCGGGCACCGACGTGCGGGGCTCCGACCGACGCGGCACCCGCAGGCGGGCGTCGCCGTCGATCAGATAGGCGAAACCCGGTGCGAACCCACTGAATCCGACGCGCCAAAGGCCGCCCGTGTGGGCCTCGATCACCTGCGCGACGGTCAGCCCGGTGTGGCTGGCGACCTCGGCGAGGTCGGGGCCGTCGTAGACGACGTCGATGACCACGTCGGCACGCCGATCGGGCTCGGCGGCCTCCTGGGCGGTGACCCGCATCTTGTGCAGTCGCTGGCGAATCACGCCCTGCAACCGGGGTCCGTCGAGCTTGACCAGAACAGTCCGGGCGGCCGGGACGACGTCGACCACACCCGGCAACGCCGCGGCGCGCAGCTGCGCCGCCCACGCCAATACCTCGGCGGTGCTGCCGCATTGCAGCATCAGTGCGCTGTCGCCGAAGTCCAGCACCGTGTTGCCGACCAATTCAGTCGGCAGGTCCTTGGACACGTTGTCCGTCAGGTCCGTCACGCTCATTACTCGACGGTAACCCCGCCGGCTCGGGCCGGGCGAGGGGCGAGCGAGGGATTTTCGAACACTGCCAGAGCTGCCTTAGCAAACGCTCAAACGCCGCGGGGCCGACCGGGATCTAACCAAGGATCTTGCTTAGCAGCGGCGGCAGCTGGTCGGCGACCAGCGGGTAGCTCAAGGGCGAGGCGAAGGCGATCGCGCCGGCCTGCTCCTTGGTGGTGAAGATGTGCCGGCTCTCCGCGGTGGCCTGAGAGGCCGCCACGTCCGGGTCGGCGAGCAACGCCTTCTGGTCGTCAGGGCTCTCGGTGGTCCAGATGATGACGTCGGCGGAGTCGAGCACCGCCTTGACCTGATCGCGCGGGATGACGGCGCGGTCATCCGTACCGAAAGACCGGATGCTGTCGGCGATCACGAGTCCCATCTGGTTCAGGAAGTCCGTGCGCCAGCCGGCCATGGTCGCGACGACGGTGCCCTGCCAGCGCGTGCCCTCCATCAGCAACGCCTTCCTGCCCGTCCAGGCCGGGTGTTCCTTGCCGACGGCGGTGAACTTCTGGTCGACCGCGTCGATCAGCGACTTCATCTGGTCGGCCTGGAACACCGCCCGGCCGACCGCGGTGGCCTGCTCCTTCCACGGCTCGAAGAAGGCGTCGCCGTCCGACTGCGGCACGGTCGGGGCGATCGCGGACAGCTTCTGATAGGTGTCGGCGTCCACCCCGGCGTTGGCGGCCACGATCAGGTCGGGTTTGAGGCCGGCGATCTGGTCGATAGGAATCCCGTTGTCGAGGTTCAGCACCACCGGCTGCGCCCCACCGAGCTTGGGCTGGGCCCACGGCCACACCGCGAATGGCTGATCACCGAACCAGTTGGCAACGGCGATGGGTACCACGCCGACCGCGAGCAGGTCGTCCTGCTCGGTGTAGCCGGCGCTGACCACCCGCTTGGGCGGTTCCTTGATGACCGTCTGACCGAAGAGGTGGTTGATGGTCACCGATTTGCCGGCGGAGTTGTCCGACGACGGATTGCCTGACGAGCACGCGGCCGGAGCCCCGGCGACCGCAGCGACCGTCGTAGCCCCTGCGAGCTGCAAGAATCCCCGGCGATTCCAACCCTGTCGCATCGCGTGAGATTAGCGCGTCCGGTGCCCGCGACGCCCGTCGCCGCGCGGTTGCCCGCTCAGCCCAGCGGCATGCCGGCGTCCAGGAAGTCCAGCGCCCGATAAATGGTGTCGGCCGTTTTCGGCGCGCTGTCGTAGGCCGCCATCATGGCGCCGACCATCGCACCCACAAACACCCGGACCTCGAAATTCGTTGCGGGACAGCCGATCCGGCGACCAATCGCCTCCGCCATGACATTCACGGTGCGGTGGTACTCGTCGTAGAGGGCGGCTTTGAGCTCGGGTATCGAGAAGATCAGCCGCTGGCGGGTGTTCTCGAACTCCTGTTGCTCGGCCGACAGGCCGGCCATCGTGGTGGCGTAGGCCCGCCGAATGGCCTGGCTCGGCGAAAGTTCGGGCGGCTGGGCATCGAACGCGGCCAGTATCAGCGGATCGAGGTCGTCGGCCAGCAGCAGCGACTCCTTGGACCCGAAGTAACGGAAGAACGTGCTGGGGGACACCTCGGCGGCCTCGGCGATCTGCTCGACCGTGGTGGTGGCGTAGCCGTTCGCCTCGAACAGGCGGAACGCCTCGCGCCGCAGGGCATGGCGGGTCTTGATCTTCTTGCGTTCCCGCAGCCCCAGGGGCTGGTCAGTCGCCGTCATGCGGCAATTCTCCCGCATACGGGGGGCCAAAAGATCTGACAGGCGGCGAACCGCCGTTGCGAGGTCCACGTAGCTCCGCCGTAACTGCGCCCACGCAGACCGGTAACAGAGCTTCCATAACGTTGGGGCGTGACTACGACTTCTGCAGATCCGACGGCTGCGGGCCTTGCGCCCGCGCCCACGCGCCCGCACCGGGGCAGCCACTGGATCGACGACTGGCGGCCCGAGGACCCCGAGTTCTGGGAGACGACGGGCAAGTCGATCGCCCGGCGCAACCTGATCTTCTCGATCTTCGCCGAGCACGTCGGGTTCAGCGTGTGGATGTTGTGGAGCATCGTGGTGGTCCAGATGACCGCGGGGCCCCACGGTCACCCGTCCGCGTCCGGCTGGGCGTTGACCGCGAGCCAGGCGCTGTGCCTGGTCGCCGTGCCCAGTGGCGTCGGCGCGCTTCTGCGCCTGCCCTACACCTTCGCGGTCCCGATCTTCGGCGGGCGCAACTGGACCACCATCTCGGCGGCGCTGCTGCTGATCCCGTGCGGGCTGCTGGCCTGGGCGGTCGGGCATCCCGGGCTCTCGTTCGGCGTCCTGGTCGCGATCGCCGCGACCGCCGGCTTCGGCGGTGGCAACTTCGCCTCGTCGATGGCCAACATCTCCTTCTTCTATCCGGAGAAGAACAAGGGCTGGGCGCTGGGCCTGAACGCGGCCGGAGGCAACATCGGCGTCGCGGTGGTGCAGAAAATCATCCCGCCCATCGTCGTCGCCGGGGGCGGCGTGGCGCTGTCGCGGGCCGGCCTGTTCTACGTGCCGCTGGCCGTGGTGGCCGCCGGGTGCGCGTTTCTGTTCATGAACAACCTGTCGGAGGCGAAGGCAGACGTGAAGCCCGTGTGGCAGTCGCTGCGGCACCCCGACACCTGGGTCATGTCGCTGCTCTACATCGGCACGTTCGGATCGTTCATCGGCTACTCGGCGGCCTTCCCGACCCTGCTCAAGACGGTGTTCGGCCGCGGCGATATCGCGTTGACCTGGGCTTTCATCGGCGCGGGCATCGGCTCGATCATCCGGCCCCTGGGCGGCAAGCTGGCCGACCGGGTCGGTGGGGCGCGCATCACCGCCGCCAGCTTCGTCATGCTCGCGGCTGGCGCCTCGGTGGCGCTGTGGTCGGTGAACGTCAAGAACCTGCCGCTATTCTTTGCCAGCTTCATGTTCGTGTTCGTCGCGACCGGCATCGGCAACGGCTCGACATACCGGATGATCTCGCGGATCTTCGTGATCAAGGGCCAGCTGGCCGGCGGGGACCCGGACACCATGGCGCACATGCGCCGCCAGGCCGCGGGCGCGCTCGGCGTCATCTCGGCGGTGGGCGCCTTCGGCGGGTTCGTCGTGCCGCTGGCCTACGCCTGGTCGAGGTCGCAGTTCGGCAGCATCGAGCCGGCGCTGCGGTTCTACGTGGGCTTCTTCCTCGCCCTGCTGGTGGTCACCTGGTACTGCTACCTGCGCAAGGGCAACGATTCCAACGCGCTGGCGCGGGTCGGGGTGTAGCCGGGTTCAGCTCGACGGCTTCTGCTTGCCGCCGTAGCCCTCCCATGGGCTGTAGTCGGCGATCAGCTCCTCCTGCGGCGGTCGCCGATCGGCGGGCACGTTCTGCAGGTTGATCCGGATGCGGTACCAGATCGAACTCGGCCCGCGCATGCCGTCGACGAGGACGTCGGCCGGCTGCAGCAGGCGTGACGCGTCGGGGTGGCGACCGCGCCAGGTGTCTAGCGCGGCCAACGCCTCGTCCTTGGTCTTGGTGCGCGCGATCTCGATAAGCGGCTTGGAGGAGACCCGCCCGCCTTCGGTGCGTGTCCCCGAGCCTTTGGGCGCCCGCTCCGGCGGCCCCATCTCCTCGGCCAGCATCAGCAGCCGACTCAGGTCCCCGACCGCGTCGTCCATTCCCTCCCACGGATCGCCCATGTCGGCGAGTCGGCGGGGCACGGTCTCGATGGTGAACGCCTCGGGCTTGCAGCCGGCGACTTCCTGCCACAGCAGCGGCGTCGACACCCGGGCGTCCGGTGTCGCGCGAACCGAATACGCCGACGCGACCGTGCGGTCCTTGGCGTTCTGGTTGAAGTCGACGAACACCCCCTCGCGCTCCTCCTTCCACCAGCGGCTGGTCGCCGCGTCGGGCACCCGCCGCTCGACCTCTCGGGCCACGGTCTGCGCGGCGAGCCGCACCTGCCGGAACTCCCAGCGCGGGGCGATCCGGGCGTAGATGTGAAAACCGCGCGACCCAGATGTCTTCGGCCAGGCGACCAGGCCGTGATCCTCCAGCACCTCGCGCGCCACCAGTGCCACCTCGACGATCCGCTGCCAGGACACCCCGGGCATCGGATCCAGGTCGACCCGCAACTCGTCGGGGTGATCCAGGTCGTCGGCGCGCACCGGGTGCGGATTGAGGTCGACGCATCCCAGGTTGATCGCCCACACCAGGCCGGCGGCGTCGTGGATGACGGCCTCCGCGGCAGACGTGCCGCGCGCGTAGTGCAGTTCGGCGACGTCGACGTAGTCGGGCCGGTTCTTCGGGGCCCGCTTCTGAAACACCGCCTCTTCCCCGATGCCCTTCACGAAACGCTTGAGGATCATTGGCCGGCCGGCCACCCCGCGCGACGCGCCGTCGGCCACGGACAGGTAGTAGCGGACCAGGTCCAACTTGGTGACCGGCCCCTTGCCGGCGTGGGCCTCGAAGACCACCTTGTCGGGATGGGTGATCGCGACCCGGCGGCCGGCCACTTCCAGTGACGCCGGACCGCTCATGTTCATCATCGTAAGTCGATGGGTACTTACCCCTCGGAATGCGACGGACGTCACATAGGGTGGATTCATGCCTAATCTGATCGGCCTGCCCGGGCAGGCGGTTGCCAAGGTCCAGCAATACCTGGAGCGCGGTTCAGCCGAATTGCACTACGTGCGCAAGGTCTTCGAAGCGGGCGCCTTCAGGTTGGAGCCGCCGCAGAACTACGTCGCGATGGCCAACGACATCTACAAGTGGGGCGAGTTCGGCATGCTCCCGTCGCTGAATGCCAGACGCCATCCCGACCGGGCCGCGTGCATCGACGAGGACGGTGAGTTTTCCTTCAAACAGCTCGACGAGGCAGCCCACGCGGTGGCTAACGGCCTGATCGAGATGGGTGTGAAGGGCGGTGACGGCGTCGCGATCCTCGCCCGCAACACCCGCTGGTTCCTGATCGCCTACTTCGGCGCCGCCCGGGTCGGCGCCCGCGTCATCCTGCTCAACAGCGAATTCTCCGGCCCGCAAATCAAAGAGGTCTCGGAGCGCGAGGGCGCCAAGCTGATCATCTACGACGACGAGTACACCAAGGCCGTCAGCAAGGCCGAGCCGGAAATCGGCTTCCTGCGCGCGCTGGGCACCAACCCCGACGCGGACGAGCCGTCGGGCAGCAAGGACGAAACGCTGGCCGACCTGATCGAGCGCAGCAGCAAAGAACCCGCCCCCAAGGCGAGCAAGCACTCGTCGATCATCATCCTGACCAGCGGCACCACCGGGACGCCGAAGGGCGCGAACCGCAGCAGCCCACCGACGCTGGCGCCGATCGGGGGCATCCTGTCGCACGTGCCGTTCAAGGCCAACGAGGTGACCTCGCTGCCCGCCCCGATGTTCCATGCGCTGGGTTTTCTGCACGGCACCATCGCGATGTTCCTCGGATCGACGCTTGTCCTGCGGCGCAAGTTCAAGCCGCCGCTGGTGCTCGAGGACATCGAGAAGTACAAGGTGACCGCGATGGTCGTCGTGCCAGTGATGCTGTCGCGCATCCTCGACGCCGTCGAGAAGATGGACTCCAAGCCTGACCTGTCCAGCCTGAAGATCGTGTTCATCTCCGGGTCACAGCTGGGCGCCGAGCTCGCCAGCCGAGCGCTCAAGGACCTGGGCCCGGTGATCTACAACATGTACGGATCGACCGAGATCGCGTTCGCGACGATCGCTGGGCCGAAGGACCTGGAGAAGAACGCGGCGACGGTCGGCCCGGTGGTCAAGGGCGTGAAGGTCAAGATCCTCGACGACAACGGCAAGGAGCGGCCGCAGGGCGAGGTCGGCCGGATTTTCGTCGGAAACGCGTTCCCGTTCGAGGGCTATACCGGGGGCGGGCACAAGCAGATCATCGACGGCCTGATGTCGTCCGGCGACGTCGGTTACTTCGACGAGGACGGTCTGCTGTACGTCAGCGGCCGCGACGACGAGATGATCGTCTCCGGTGGCGAGAACGTGTTCCCCGCCGAGGTCGAGGACCTGATCAGCGGGCACCCGGAGGTGGTCGAGGCGACGGCGATCGGCGTCGAGGACAAGGAATGGGGCCACCGGCTGCGCGCGTTCGTCGTCAAGAAGGACGGCTCCGACGTCGACGAGGACACCATCAAGGGATACGTCCGCGATCACCTGGCCCGTTACAAGGTGCCGCGCGAGGTGGTCTTCCTCGATGAGCTGCCGCGCAACCCTACGGGCAAGATCCTCAAGCGCGAGCTGCGTGAGATGGAGGTCGACTGATTTCTCCGCGGCGCCTGGCCGAACGTGCGGATCGCTGAGTGGTTTTTCCGCGCCGCGTGCACGCTCGGAGGTGGCCCCCGGGTCAGCGCCGGTCTTTGATGGCCCGGGTGATCTGCGCCGCGAGCTTGGGGTCGACCAGAAGCTGGTCGATGAGCGCGGTCAGGACCTCCTGCCCCGTCACCCTGGCGACGCCCAGGCGGTCGGCCGCCTCCCGCTGCCAGATGTCGAGCGCGCGGTGGGTGGCCGCCGGCAGGTCGACGGTACGGCGCGTCCGTTGAACCCGCCCGGCCTGGTTCGCCGCCGGCTGGCCGACCCTCCGTTGGGGGCCTTGCCCCCCAAGCCCCATGAGGCGCTCGGTTGGCGCGGAGTCCCCCGCCGGGGTGGCCGATGACCCGGGCCGAAACGTTCCCGCGCCGGGTCCGATGTGGCTGGGATTGAAGTTCACTGTGGCTGCCGTCCTCCGAATGAGTGGCCAATCAGTAAATCAGCGCTCGAGTGTGTCAATACTGATTCTTCCACCGACGACCCCGCAAGTCGCGACGCCGGGCCGTGGACGATGGTGGGCACCGCTACGGTGGTCATACCAGCAAATCCGGCTAAATAGCTGAGTGCGCCGTAGTTCGCGACATGGCACGGCATTTATCGCGCACTGTGGCGGCGTGAATGATGCGCATTTCATCCACTCAGCCGATGCGGATAATCGCAAACCAGTATGTCAGTAGATCGCGTTCTAGCTGCGCAAATAAAACGTCAGTGAATCAGTAGCCGCAATAATACTGAGGTAAGCAAATCATCCAAGCCAACGGAATGTGACGGCAATTGTTACGTAATTCACAGGACTTTTTGCGTGTGCCGACGTTGTTTGCCGGGAAACATCTAGCTATCGTTTTGTTTGTCGGTATCAGATCCTGGAAGGAGCTCTCGTGACGATCTCCCTATGCTCGCTGCGCGGCGCCGCCGTGGGCGCGGTCGGTGCATCGGCGGTGGCCGCAGCGCTGCTGCTGGGCGGCAGCCCCGCGGCCCAGGCTGCCCCGGCACCAGGTTTCGACACCCGCTTCACCACCGCCGGCCCCCACGGTGCGCCCGGCGGGCCCGGCATCATCCCTGACCGTCCAGGCGGGGGTCATGGCGGTCATGGATGGGGTGGCCACGGATGGGGCGGGGGAGGCCACCCCGGATGGGGTTCGGGCAACCGCGGATTCTGGGCCCCCGGTCACTGGTGGAACTGGTGGTGGTGAACCACCCTTCCGTGGCAACCGGTCAACCTCGACGTGCCGATCCACTTATAGGTTGACCGGCCCACGGGATGGGGGGGAAACCATGCCGGCCTGACCACCCCTCAGGTCGGCATGGCCCCTCTCCGTGGCGAAAGCCCTAGCAGCAGTTAGGGATCGCGAGGAAGGCCGAGTAGCCGTTCGGCGATGATGTTCAGCTGCACCTCGGAGGTGCCGCCGTAGATGGTGGTAGCGCGGCTCGCCAGCAGGTGCTCGCCCCATTTGCCGGGCAGTTCGGCCGGGTCGCCGATGGCGGCGTCGGTGCCGAACGACGAAACCGCGAACTCCGCGTATCCCTGGCCGGTGCGCATCGACAACAGCTTGGAGATGGCGGCCGACGGCATGGCATCCCGGCCGGCCAGCGTCAACAGCGTCGAGCGCAGATTGAGCACCTTGGCGGCGTGGCCCTCGGCGATCAACTGACCGGCGCGGTGCTGGGCGACCGGGTCGAACTGGCCGTCACGAACGAACTCGACGAACTGGGCCAGGGTAGCCAGGAAGTTCGCTTCGCTGCTACCGATCGAAACCCGTTCCGCCGTAAGGGTATTGCGGCTGACCTCCCAACCTCGGTTGACCTCACCGAGGACGCACTCGTCGGGTACGAACACGTCGTCGATGTAGACGGTGTTGAACAGCGCGTTTCCGGTGAGCTCGCGCAGCGGCTTCACCTCGACACCCTCGCTGTTCATGTCCAGCAGGAAGTAGGTGATGCCGTTGTGCTTGGGCGCGCTGGGGTCCGTTCTCGCCAGCAGCGCTCCCCATTGGGAGTGTTGCGCCGCCGTCGTCCAGATCTTCTGGCCGGTGATGCGCCAGCCGCCGTCCGTCCGGGTCGCCTTTGTGCTCAGCCCCGCCAGGTCCGAGCCGGCGCCCGGCTCGGAGAACAGCTGGCACCAGATCATCTCGTCGCGGAAGGTCGGCGGCAGGAACCGTTGCTTTTGCTCCTCGGTCCCGAAGGCGACGATCGAGGGGATGATCCAGGTCGCGATGCCCAGCTGTGGGCGCTTGACCCGGCCGGTGGTGAATTCCTGAGCGATGATGATCTGCTCGACCGGACCGGCGGCGCGGCCCCACGGTTTCGGTAGATAGGGCAGCGCCCAGCCGCCCTCGGCGATGGCGACCTTGCGCTTGTCGCGCTCCATCGCCTTCAACGCGCCCACTTCGGCCCGGATCTGCTCGCGCAGTTTCTCGGTGTCGGGGTCGAGGTCGATGTCGACCGCCCGCAGGCCGGTGCTGGTGGCGGTGTGCACCACCTTCTGCGGGTACGCCGACCCGCGGCCGAAGGAGGCGGCCAGGATCAGTGCGCGACGGTAATACACGCCTGTGTCGTGCTCCCAGGTGAAGCCGATCCCCCCGTGCACCTGGATGCAATCCTGTGCGCACCGTTGCGCGGCGGCGGGCGCCAGCGTCGCCGCGACGGCCGCCGCGAACTCGACGTGGGAACCGGTTACGTCCCAACCGTTTTCGCGCGCTTCGTCGATGGCGCGGGCGGCGTCCCACACCGCGGCGGTGGCTCGCTCGGTGTCCGCGATCATCTCGGCGCACTTGTGTTTGATGGCCTGGAACTGGCCGATCGGCCTACCAAACTGCTCACGGATCTTGGCGTACTGCGACGCCGTGTCGGTCGCCCAGCGCGCCACCCCGATAGCCTCGGCGGACAGCAGCGTCGTCATCAGCGCGTGCGCCGTGGCCATGCTCAGGTTGCACAATGCGGCGTCGGCGCCGATCTCGACGGCGTTGGCCCGCACGTGGGCGACGGGGCGCAGCGGGTCAACGCTTTGCACGGGCTCGATCTCGAGTTCCTCGGCGCGCACCACCACCCACTCTTCGCCGCTGTCGATCGCGACCGGCAGCACCAGCACGGAGGCCTGCGCCGCCGCGGGAACCGCTCGGACCTCGCCGCGCAGCACCAGCGTGTCGCCCTGGCGCGTGGCGGTCAGCCCACAGCAATCCAACGCGTAGGCGGCGATGGCGGCCCCCGACGCCAATTCGGAGAGCACCTTCGCGCTCGGGTCGTCGGCGGCGATCAGGGCACTGGCGATCGCGGACGGCACAAAGGGCCCGGGCACCGCGCCGTAACCGAACTCCGCTAGCACGACGGCCAATTCGAGGATGCCGAAACCCTGCCCGCCCACGGACTCGGCGAGGTGCAGACCCTGCAGGCCTTGTTCGGCGGCGGCCCGCCAGTACGGCGGCGGATTGTCGATGGGCGTTTCCATCGCCGCGTGCAACGATTCGGATGGCGCGATGCGCGCGACGAACGACCGCACCGAATCGGCCAGGTCTTGATGCTCAGGAGTGATAGCGATCGGCATTGGTCGCCTTCCCATGCTTTCGAGTTCTGTCTGGGCCAAGCACCTTCCAAACTAACAACCGGTCGGTTGGTTGACCATGGGGGTCACCGGGTGGCGGCTGTCAGCGAAACCGCTTGGTGATCCACCTGGTGATCAGGTCGGCCTGCTCGCCGCGGGCGCCAGGAGTGGTGAAGTAGTGGTCGGAGTCGATCGACGCCTGCGACTTGTCGGCGCTGGCGAGCGCGGTGTAAATCCGTTGGGCGTCGGACGGAAAGACGCCGGTGTCGGCCTCGGCGTTGATCACCAACGCGGGGCAGCTGATTCGGGACAGGTGCGGCTCGGCACGGGTCTGCGCGACCCGCAGGCTCCACATGCCCAACCAGCTGCGCAGGGTGCAGGCCGCGGCGATGCCGTGCGCGGAGCGGTTCGCCTTCGCCGGGCGCCCGGCATAACACGAGTTCGGTTGACGCTTCGTCGGCTCGATACCGGGGTCCACCATGCGCGGATCGGCCCACGTGCGCATGACGCTGAACGGGCGGTCGGAAAAGCCCGCCGCGCGAACGCGTTTGAGCTCCGTCTCGGCCCAGTCGGTGATGGCATGGTTGCGCGCGGTTTGCGCGCGCCGGTAGCGGTCGAGGAACTCCGTCGAATACGGCGGTCCGTTGCGGTCGTTGAACAGGTCCAGGTCGGCGTCGGTGGCCACGGGATCGCTCTCGTCGATGACGGCGGCGTCCATCCAGGCCGTCAAAACGTCGGGTCGGCCGGGATGGGCGGCGGCGGCCACGTACCCGTCCGCGGCGGGCAACTCGGTCAGGCCCGCCGCGGGCCGCATCCCGTCCAGCGGGGTCACGTTCGGTTCCACCGCTTGCGACTGATATGCGGCCATCAGCGACCCACCACCCGAGTTGCCAAGCAGCACAACCGTTTCCACTCCCTGTACCTCGCGCAACCAGCGCACCCCGACGCCGATGTCGACCAGCGCGTGATCCAGCAGGAAGCTGCTTTCGAAGCCACGGAACCGGGTGTTCCAGCCGAGGAAGCCGACGCCGCGGGTGGCCATGTAGTCGGCGAGGTAGTGCTCGCAGAAGTCGATCTGATAGTGCGTGGCGATCATCGCCACCTTCGGTTTGCGGCCCACCCCGCGGTGGTAGAGCCCCTGGCAAGGATGTCCACCCGCCCCGGCGCGTCCGGCGGTGCGCGACGGTAGCCCGACGAACTCGCGGACAACCCCTGCGGCACCGATGTGAGGAGTCATTTCTGCGGCCCTGTTGGCATTCGACATCTCGAAAGAAAACTCCTGCTGATGTTAGATTCAGAATCACATCTTGGCCAGGATTCCAGCCGGGGACCGAGGGGAGTCGCGCGATGATCAAGCCGCGAAACACCAACACGGAATTTGAACTCGGGGGAATCAACCACGTCGCGCTGGTGTGTTCGGACATGGCCCGCACCGTGGACTTCTACACCAACATCCTCGGCATGCCGTTGATCAAGTCGCTCGACCTGCCCGGTGGCTCCGGCCAGCACTTCTTCTTCGACGCCGGCAACGGTGACTGCGTGGCATTCTTCTGGTTCGCCAACGCCCCCGACCGGGTGCCGGGGATCTCGTCGCCGGGCGCCATCCCCGGCATCGGCGACATCACCAGCGCGGTGAGTACCATGAACCACCTGGCATTCCACGTGCCGGCCGAGAAGTTCGACGCCTACCGCCAGCGGCTCAAGGACAAAGGTGTGCGGGTCGGCCCGGTGCTGAATCATGACGAGAGCCCGATGCAGGTGTCCGCGACTGTGCACGCCGGGGTGTACGTCCGGTCGTTCTACTTCCAGGACCCCGATGGCATTACCCTCGAATTCGCTTGCTGGGTCAAGGAATTCGATTCCAGTGATGCGCAGGCCGTACCCCGCACCGCGGTGGACCGCCGACCTTCGGTGGCCGCCGGTCGCTGATGACCGACGGCATCCTGACCGACGCGCAGATCGCCGCCCTGACTCCCGAGCAGCGTCGGCAGCTCATCTCGCGGCTGGAACAACCCGTGAGCGACGTCATCGACCCGCTCTTCCTGGCCCGCGTGCGACGCATCCGACTGAGCCTGATGAGCGGTGGCTCGGCGGTGATGATCCCGTGGCTGGGATATCTGTCCACGACGCTGCCGGAGAACTACGTCGCGCACAACTGGCCCCTTACCTGGGTTGGCTTCGACGTGTTGTTGATGGCGTTCATGGTGGCGACCGCGCTCCTCGGCTACCTGCGTCGTCAGGTGCTGATTCCGGCCGCGTTCACCACCGGGGTGCTCCTGGTGTGCGACGCGTGGTTCGACCTGATGACCGCGGGCCCCAACGACCTCTGGCTGTCGATGGCCACCAGGCTGCTGATCGAGCTGCCACTCGCGGCCTTCATGGTCATCAGCGCGCTGCGGCTGATGCGACTGACCATGGAGCGATTTTGGTTGCTGGATCCCGGGATGCGGTTGTGGGATCTTCCGCTATTGCCGTGAGGCGGTGCGGGTTTGGCTTGCCGGGGGCTGCGCCGGGCCTCAACCGAAGGAAGAGAGGCAGGGCGTGCGGCCGAGTCTTTGTCTCGTTCTTGGCTTACGAGCTGAGCCGGCACAATTCCGAAGCCCATCTGCAGCAACACATTTCGAGCGCCCTGAGCGACTTCTCGCTCACCGGGCAGGTGGCGCACCACCTGCCCGGGGTGAGACCGCGCGTCAGGAGTCCGCGCGCGACTCGGTGAGTCCGTAGAGGTTGGGCTCGGCGAGCTCGTCGAGCAGGGCGGCCAGGTGATCGACGAGCTGCTCCGGTTCGAGGCGAACGTCGCCGGCGAGCCAGGCGCTGATAGTCTGCCCGACACCGCCGACCACGAAGTGCGCCGCGGCCTTGATGCGGTCGTTCGCCGGCACTCGCAGCACGTCTCCGACGTGCTGGCCGGACAGCATTGCGAACAGCGCACTGGATTCGGCGCGCTTGCGCACGATCACCGGATCGGCCAGCTGCGTGCTGAACAGCAGGCGCCCGAGGCGGGCGTCGTCGGCGATGGTGCGCACGATGTTGGCCATCCCCGCGCGCGTCTGCTCGTGCGCGGGTACCGCCGCCACCGCGGCCTGGGTGGTGGCGGCGAGCTCGGCGACCACCGAGTCGAACACGGCCGCCACGAATTCGTCCTTATCGGCGAAGCTTTCGTAGAAATACCGTGCCGCCAGGCCGGCCTGGCGGCACACGCCGCGGACCGTGACCGCGGAGATGATCTGCTGCTCCGCCCCGAGGAGCTCCAGGCCCGCGGCCAGCAGCCGATTGCGGCGCGTGGCCAGTCGCTGCGGCGCCTCGACGCCGCGATACGGCCGCGCGCCCGAGGTCTCGTTCATGCGAACCATCTTGACACCACGGCGTGGCCGCGACAATATCAGGAAACGATCGTTCGCACATTTTCGGGCGGCGCCGGGGTGAGGGGTTTGACCATGGCCATACACGAGGCTGTTCACCAGCCGGTCCGGCACGTCGAGCGCCCCGTCGCCGATGCCCCACGGCGATCCCCCGCACGGGGGGGCCGGCGCAGGCGGGCGCTGGGGATCGACGAGGGATTGATGGGTGTCGCGCTGTTGGCCGGCCCGGCGAACGTCGTCATGCAGTTGGCGCGCCCCGGTGTCGGCTACGGCGTCATGGAGAGTCGCGTCGAAAGCGGCCGGGTCGACCTGCATCCGATCAAGCGGGCGCGGACGACGTTCACGTATCTGGCCGTGGCGACCAACGGCAGCGATGCCCAGAAGGACGCCTTCCGCCGGGCGGTGAACCGGGCCCACGCGCAGGTTTACTCGACCCCCGAAAGTCCGGTGCGCTACCACGCTTTCGATCCCGACCTGCAGCTGTGGGTGGGGGCCTGCCTGTACAAGGGCGGGGTAGACATCTACCGGATGTTCGTCGGCGAGCTGGACGGCGAGAACGCCGATCGCCACTACCGCGAGGGCATGGCGCTGGCCACTACGTTGCAGGTGCCGCCGGAGATGTGGCCACCGGACCGCGCCGCGTTCGACCGGTATTGGCAGGAGTCGCTGGCCAAGGTTCACATCGACGACGCGGTGCGGGAGTACCTCTATCCGATCGCCGCGAGCCGGATCCCGGGGTTGACGCTGCCGCGCCGTCTGCAGCGCGCCTCCGACAGCTTGGCTCTGCTGATCACCACGGGCTTCTTGCCGCAGCGGTTCCGCGACGAGATGCGGCTGCCCTGGGACGCCGGCATGCAACGGCGCTTCGACCGGCTCATCGCGGCGCTCGCGCTGGTGAACCGGTGCTTGCCGCGGTTCATTCGGCGGTTTCCGTTCAATGTCCTGCTGGCCGACGTCGACCGCCGGATCAGGACGGGGCGCCCGTTGGTCTAGCGCGTTCGCGGCGCCGCCGCCGGCTTGATAACGGAAATCATTTTCATTAAGCTCTCCTCTGCCTGGTAAGACCTCCAGCCCGAGGAGTACCTATGACGGCGCCCATCTGGATGGCCTCGCCACCGGAAGTGCACTCCGCCTTGCTCAGCAGCGGCCCCGGCCCGGCGTCGCTGCTCGCGGCGGCGGCGGCATGGTCCCAACTGAGCACCGAATATGCTTCGGCCGCAGCGCAACTCACCGGCGTCCTGGCCGCGGCCCAGGCTGGTTCGTGGGAGGGGCCAAGCGCGGAATCGTATGTGGCCGCGCACGCGCCCTACCTGGCGTGGCTGGGTCAGGCCGGTGCGCACAGTGCGGCGGCCGCCGCTCAACACGAGACGGCCGCGGTCGCCTACACCGCGGCGCTGGCCGCCATGCCCACGCTGCCGGAACTCGCTGCCAACCACGCCGTCCACGGAGCGTTGGTGGCGACGAATTTCTTCGGCATCAATACGGTTCCGATCGCGGTCAACGAGGCCGATTACGCGCGGATGTGGGTACAGGCGGCCACCACCATGACCACCTACCAAGCGGTGTCCAGCGCGGCGGTGGAGTCGACGCCGCAAACCGACCCCGCGCCGACGATAGTGAAATCCGATGCCAGCACGCAAGATTCGGGCGGTATACACGACCCCACGATCGACAACCCGCTCGACGACTTCATCGCGAACATCCTGAGGAACCTCGGCATCAACTGGAACCCCGCACAGGGCACCGTCAACGGCTTGCCGTACGACGCCTATACCAATGCGGGAGACCCGCTCTTCTGGGTCGTTCGGGCGCTGGAATTGCTCGAGGATTTCCAGCAGTTCGGCTATTACCTGGTGCACAATCCGGCGCTGGCGTTCCAGTACATCGTCCAACTCATGCTGTTCGACTGGCCGACGCACATCCTCGAGATCTTCACCAGCCAGCCGGAATTGCTGGCCCCCGCGGTCCTGCTCGCGGCCGCCCCCTTCGGCGCTGTCGCCGGCTTCGCCGGGCTCGCGGGCCTGGCCGGCATGCCCCCGCCGGCCGTCGCACCGGCGCCGCTGCCGGCGCCCGCCCCGCCGCCCGGTCCGGCGCCGTTCTCCGATGCGATCGCCGTAGGATCGCCGGCCGGGGCGCCCCAATCCGGGTCGACGCCGACGTTGATGTCCGCGAACTCGTCACCGTGGTCGTGCCGCGTCGCGCGCCTGCGCCGTCGCGCCCTGGCCTGTCCGCGTGCGGCCGCGGCCGCTGCGGCCGCCGCGCTATCCGGTTCCGGCGCCTTTCTTTTGGCGCTGGAGCTGGCGCCGGTGCTCATCCCCGAGCCGGACCCGATGCCGGGTGGGGCGATGACGTAGGGCGGCGCGAAGCCCGCGGCGTGCGGCGGCGGCGGGGCGGGCGGTGCGGAACTGGCGACCGTCGTCGCGGTCGGAGCGGGTGCAGACACGGGGGCCGAGGCGGGAGCCGGGGCGGGCGCGACGCTGGTCGGTGCGATCGCCACGGCCGGCGATCCTACGGCGATCGCATCGGAGAACGGCGCCGGAACGCTCGGCTTCGCGGGCACCGGCTACC
>NZ_LZJI01000173.1 GCF_001667775.1 Mycobacterium sp. E1747 | reverse complement strand
CCTGACAGCAGACAACGCCCAAGTGGTCCGCTACTTCGTGGAGAACCGCCCCAACTATCTAGTGGCCACCATCGTCGACATCTCCGAAGGCGGTAGGGCGCCGAAGCAAAACCCGGCGATCTTCGCCCTGGCAATGTGCGCAGCCCTCGCCGACGATGGTGGCCACTAGATAGTTGGGGCGGTTCTCCACGAAGTAGCGGACCACTTGGGCGTTGTCTGCTGTCAGGTCCTTCGCTGAGGTGTAGTAGGTGCCGCCCTCGGTTCCCAAGGTGAGGAACCGGTGCAGTCTGGTCTCAACATCGGCGAGGAAGGTGTATCCGCCTGCGGCGTTGCGCTTCTGGCGTGGGTCGGACTGCTCGCTCTGCGGGGTACGGCGGGTTGAGACGGTGCTGAGAACGTCCACGATGCTCCTCCGGGTAGAGGAGCGGGCATGTCAGCTTCGACCGGGATTAGCTTCCCCAAAAGTTAACCGACCGAAATCCGGCCCGCTCCTCCGCCTAAGTTGGACAGAGGAGATGTGGGCGTGCATCGAAACCCGGTGGAAGGCTGACCACCCGAAGGTGTGCATTAGGCCGCTCTGCCACATGCCGGAGCATGGTGGGATTTGAACCCACGGTCAGAGGTAACCGAAGTCCTCCGGCCCACATCACCACTGTTCAGTTGTGAGGACGGGCATGGCAGTGTCAACCGGATCACGTAAACAGGTAACCGACTAACTCCGGCCCGTCCCTGCGCCCAACTGTACCCAAGTACAGCCTGGTTGCAAGGGCTTTTGTGTGCGTGTCGGAATCAGCCGATGTTTGGTGCGGGGTCGATCTTCTCGACCTCCGCGAGATCCACTGTCGTGCCTGCCCAGTCGGGTTCGGCGACGAAGGCGAACGGGTGTATCTCCTGTAATCCCTTGTTGTAGACCACGTTGGAGAAGATCACGTCGTAGATCAGGCCGCCGGACTTCGATGCGGGATCGTATGTGCCCAAACCCAACACGTCGGTGCCGGCGGTGAGTTTCACCCCAGCTGCGAGTGTGCCCGCGCGGGTGGTGGTGACCGTGGCGTTCGTTGCGGTCATCTGCGGCACGTCCTGATCGCCCAGGGCGTCGTTGAAGGTGACGTCATAGGGTCCGCCGTCGGGGCCGGTGACGTTCGCGTTCGACACCCCAACTGTGGATAGTGCCTCGAGTGTGGTCTCCACCGTGGCGGCGGTTGCGCCTTGCGGGATGTTGCTGGTGGTTTGACCGTTGTAGGTCAACGTGAACGGGTCACCGGTGACGGTGACACGCTGGATCTCATTAACCGGCGCGTCCTGGATAGTGCGGAGTACACCGTCCGTGTCGAAGCGGGCCTTGATCGGCGCCAGCGCAATCCCTTGCGGCGGAGTCAACGTGGGGCACCAGAGCAGCTTCCCGGTGCGGATACGCGGCCGGAATTCAATCGTTCCGCTGATGCGCTGCTGATCCGGAGTATCACCAGTGTCGGTGTAATCAACAACGATGGCCGTCAGTGTGGCCGTGAGCAAGAAGTACTCCAACTCAGCCACAACGTTCCCTTTGCACCGCGTCACCAATGTTGATGGTTATCGTGACGTCATTGCGTCCCTGGGGTTGGCAGAACGTCTCCGCGACGCAGAACCTGGGATGAACGTCCGTCACCCGAACCTTCAGATCCGGATAGACGCCGATCTTCTCTCCGGTCTCTGGATCGATGATGTCTTCACGGATTTGAAGCACCTCACCGGCTGTTACTCCGATGTCGGTGCCACCCGTGACTACTACGGTGTGCGCATCCAAGACCCGCGCAACCGACATGGCCAACGTCAGAACTTCTCCGGTGCCTGGCGCTCGAGGAAGTCGGGGTCCCCGTCGTGGCCGCCGATCCCGTCGAACGACCGCGGAACGTCTAGTCCGCGGATAACGCGGTCAAGCTCGACGGGGTCTTCCTTGCCCGCGACGGCCCGCGGCGTGTAGGTGATGGTGACCTCGAACTCGGTGCCGGGCTGCTTGTCCCGCGTGGTTTTGCGGGCGCCGGTGATCTCCGATTCCAGGGAGAACACCACCGGGATCGCGTCCCGCACGGACTGCACCGCGGCCTGCAGAATCGAGGCTTTCGGAACGGGGCCCTCGGCGGCGAAGACCTTCGTCACGATGGTCTTCTCCTTGCCGGCGTCGACCTCGGGGGCCTTCTCCGCGGAAGCAGCTTCCACCGGTGCCTCAGCAGGAGCTTCCTCGGGCTTGTCGTGGGTTCTGGGGGCCATGGTCACTCCTTGATTGCTGGTGTTACTGGCCAGTGGTGGGCGT
>NZ_LZJI01000172.1 GCF_001667775.1 Mycobacterium sp. E1747 | reverse complement strand
TCGTTCGTTCCTGATCAGTGACCGAGTTGATACCCGGATTGCGGCCCCGATAAGGGGGGAGCCGTCGTTGCGGTCCGTACGGTAAGGCAGTGTGATCGCATTAGGCGCGACAACCCAGGAACTGGGTAGCCCGGCCGATACCGACGCCATGACTACCGAACCCAACGCCGCCGCCCGAACGTGGACCCCACGGGTCGCGGGCCAGCTCGTGGTACTGGCGGCCGCGGCATTCACCTACGTCACCGCCGAGATCCTGCCCGTCGGGGCGCTACCGGCCATCGCCCGCAACCTGCACGTCAGCCTGGTCCTGGTCGGCACCCTGCTGTCGTGGTACGCCCTGGTGGCAGCGCTGACCACGATTCCGCTGGTGCGCTGGACCGCACATTTGCCGCGCCGCCGGGTCCTCGTGCTGAGCCTGACCTGCCTGACCGTCTCGCAGTTGATCTCGGCGTTGGCGCCGACGTTCGCGGTGCTGGCCGCCGGCCGGGTGCTGTGCGCGATCACGCACGGCCTGCTGTGGTCGGTCATCGCGCCGATCGCGACGCGGCTGGTGCCGCCGAGTCACGCCGGCCGCGCGACGATGTCCATCTACGTCGGGACGAGCCTGGCGCTGGTCGTCGGGAGCCCGCTGACGGCGGCCTTGAGCCTGATGTGGGGCTGGCGCCTGGCGGTGGTGTGCGTGACTGTGGCGGCCGTCATCGTCACGGTGGCCGCCCGGATGCTGCTCCCGGAGATGATGCTCACCGAGGACCAGCTGAAGTGCGTGGGCCCCCGGTCGCGCCACCACCGCAACCGTCGGCTGATCATCGTCAGCATCATCACGATGGTCGGCGTCACCGGACACTTCGTCTCCTACACCTACATCGTGGAGATCATCCGCGAAGTCGTCGGCGTGCGCGGCCCGAACCTGGCGTGGGTGCTGGCCGCTTACGGCGTCGCGGGAGTGATAGCCGTCGGCCTGGTGGCGCGGCCGCTGGACCGCAGGCCCAAGGGGGCGATCATCGGTTGCCTGGCCGGATTGACGGCGACGTTCGTGGTGCTGACCGCGCTGGCGCTGGGTGGCCGGCCCGCCGCGGCCGCGGCCCTGATCGGGACGGCCGCGATCGTGCTGTGGGGCGCGATGGCCACCGCCGTGTCGCCGATGATGCAGTCCGCGGCGATGCGCAGCGGAGCCGACGACCCCGACGGGGCGTCGGGGCTCTACGTGACGGCCTTCCAGGTGGGCATCATGGCGGGCGCGCTGGCGGGCGGCCTGCTCTACGAGCGCAGCGTCGTGCTGATGCTGTCCGCGTCGGTCGGTTTGATGGCCATCGCGCTGGTCGGCGCGGCCGCCAACCGTCAGGCGCTCGACGTTGCGCCGACAAGCTCACGCGATTCATAGCCAGCCAGCTCAACGGCTAAAACGGCGATCTAACGGGCCCGCGGGCGGCCGCGAATGTGTTAGCTGGCGGGCGTCCTATGCCACACTGTGTCAGGAACTCGAACGTGGAGGGATTGCATATGTCGGGCTG
>NZ_LZJI01000171.1 GCF_001667775.1 Mycobacterium sp. E1747 | reverse complement strand
CCGAGGCGGCGCCGTTCACGGTCATCAGCAACTCGCTGACCGGCGGCACCAACCCGAAGGCCACGATCGCCTCCACCGCCTCCGGGTCGGTCGACTCCACCATCCGCGCGGTCGCGGGTGACTGGTCGCAGGCCGCCTACGGCGTCGGCATGGACATCACGTTCAAGGTGTCCACCGAGGCGAACTACTTCGACGGCACCAACTGGCACAGCGCCTTCCAGGAGAACCTGACGCTGCTGCTGGTGGAGGCGTACTACGGGTTCGTCATGGGCTCGCCTTCGGCGTTCTGCATCGCGACAAAAGGGTCGGCAGCGTTCTAGCAGCGGAAACGCGGCCCTCGTAATACACTTCGTTGTGTGGCGAAGAGACGTTATGGGGGCCGCGTAACCGGCCCATGTGAACACTGTGGGAAAGAAGTAAGCCGGGCCGCATCTCGGGTGAAGGCGCATCTGTTTTGCTCACGGCAGTGCTATCAAAAGTCCGACATCCACGGCTTTCAGGTGGCAAACGCGAACCGCCGCAGGCATCCCAGCGGTTTGCGACGGGAGATACCGTGCGCGCGTTGCTCAAAGCCCGTCGTTCGCTGGCGCAGCCAGGTCAACGAGCGGAATTTTTGCTCTCGTGATTGTCAGTGGGCATGGTCCCTTGAGAATCCCGTTCGGCAGATAACCAAAAGCGGGTACGTGCGGATCTGGGTGGGCAAGAAGCATCCCGGCGCCGACTCATCAGGCCATATCCCTGAGCATCGGAAAGTGATGCAGGACCACCTCGGCAGGGAGTTGCTTAAATCCGAGACTGTTCACCACATCAATGGAAACAAGACCGACAACCGGTTGGAAAACCTTGAACTGTGGTCTAGTTCGCACCCGAGCGGTCAGCGCGTGGTTGACAAAGTCGCTTGGGCGAGAGAGATTCTCGCGACTTACGAAGGTCTGCTCATCGAGTAGGCCAAAATGGAGGGAGGTCAAGCGTGACTGATCTGCTTGTGGTCGATGACTTGGCCCCCTTCGCGACGATCGACCCAGCGAAGGCGGCGGCGATGGTGGCTGACGCTGTCGCGATGGCCACCCTCGCCGCCCCCTGCCTAGGTGATACCACCACGCTCACTGATCAGCAGATAGCAGCGGCGAAAGCCGTTCTCCGCGGCGCGGTTCTGCGCTGGAATGACGCGGGAAGCGGCGCGATGTCGTCGCAGACCGCCGGACCCTATGCGCAGACGTTCGACACCCGAACACCCCGCCGGGTGTTGTTCTGGCCTTCGGAAATCGCTGCGCTGCAGAAAATCTGCGTTGAACCCACTAGTGGTGGGGCTTTCAGCATTGACACCGCCGCGGCGGAGCCGATGCGGTCCCATGCGGTGTTCTTCGGCTCCCAAGACGGCTTCGAGACCGTGGGGGCTGTCGCGTTCGATGACGACGATGACAGCTACTTCGGGGAACTGTGAACACAAAGTTCACCGTCTCCCATTCGGTGTACACCGGATCCACCGACACTGAGGGCTATCCGACTGCGGACAATTACGCAGATCCGGTGGACCGCAAGGTGTTCGGCTGGTATCCGGACTCGTCTCAACTGTCGGAATCAGCCGATTACACGCGGCGGGTGGTGCAGTCGATAGTGGTGTTGGTTCCTGACGCGTCGCCGTATTCACCGCGCGACAAGGTAGCCCTTCCCGGAAACGATGAGTGGTTCGTGACCGATGTGAATGACTACACGACTGGGCCGTTCGGCTATCGACCGGGCGGGACAATCACTCTAGAACAGGTGTCCGGCTGATGGCGAAACGACGGATCAGCGAGCACTTTTCGATCGACTTCGGCTCCAATAATCCGGAGTGGCGCATCCTGCGTAACTCGCCCGGCGTGGATGAATATCTGACTCGGTTGGGTGAGGAAACCATTGCACGCTGCAACGCCGATCTGCGGGCGGCGCAAGCCGCACGGCAGCAGCCGCAGGAAGACGGCTACGACTTCCACATCACCCATGGATCCCGCTCAAGGTTGAACATCTTCCCGAACACCCCGCGGGCGATGGCGCATGAAGCAGTGAACCACACGATCCTGAAGAGCATCCCGATCGGTGGCCCCAAAGAAACACCGCCTCCCGATCACGATATCCCGAGGGAGTTGGCGCGCCGATCCAACGAATCTCAGATGCATGCGGGATTCGATGAGCAGGGCAACGAGATCCACAACCTTGACGGGCGCCGGCACCGATGACCATTCCTATTCTTGGCACTCCGTCGGCCTACCGGCTGACTAGGAACTACTTCTTGGCCGAGTGCCCCGCGAGGGGATGGCCGACGAACTTTGAACAGCGAGTCCCAGACCCTCTTCCGAGCGGGCGCCGGTTCTGGACGTGTGAACTGCTCAACACCGTGAAGCCGTTGCGGTTCACCAGTTCACAACTGCTGCAGCTGCGCTACTACGACCCCAACGGTGCTCGAGCAGAGCAGATCGCGTTTGATGCTTGGGAACTGTGGCAGGTAATGCCATCTTTTGGTTTGGTGCAAGACGTCGAGCACGCCGGTGGCCCCACCTCCCAGAAGGACCCCGACTACCCAGACCTTGAGCGGTACGTCATCACTGCCTGGGTAACCGTCGTCAATACGAATCCGGTAATCACCCCGTAGACCACCCGCTTCCGACGCGGCTGGGTAACAGGCAGGGGCGCGTCTGCCCGGGCAGGAACAACGCGCAATTCACAAGCGGCGCCGCCTGGTTCGTGGTCTGAGCTTCGGGCTCACAACTGCGAACCGTGACGGGCGGCGCCGCGCCTAAACCTCGGCAGCCTTCACACGACGGCTGTGACAAGGAAACGACCCCCGCCCGGCGGGGGTTTTGCATTGGAAGGAAAATCCTGTGGCTGCACCAACATTCACCGGGAACGTCAACAACGTCGTTCTGCCCTCACCCAAAGACCTGCCCTCAGTCGGTGGTATCTACGTCGGCCCGCTGTCTGCGGCGGTTCCGGATGCGGCGTTCACCATTGACGCCCTGATGAACCACCTGGGTTTCATCGGCTCGGACGGCTTCGATGACAAGGAAGACCGTTCCGTGAAGGCCATCTATGACTGGGGTGGTGACACGATCGCCAAGCCGCAGGAGAACTACGGCAAGACGGCCACGTTCACCATGCTTGAGTTCTTGAAGCCTGAGGTGGCGAAGTTCGCCTACAAGGCGTCGAACGTGACCGCCACCGCAGCGACGTCGACCCACGGCAACCAGTTGTCGATCAAGGTCACCTCCGACACCCTGGACATGCAGACCATCCTCGTGGACACCTTCTCCCCGGGTGGGAAGCGGGTCATGCAGTTCTACCCGCTGGGCCGGATTGAGTCGAAGGACACGATGAAGTGGGCGCGCACGGATGTTTTGGCGCACCGGGTGACGGTGTCGTTCCTTCCCGACACCACGGGGGCGTACTGCTACATCCGCACCGATGACGGCCTGCTGTCGGCATGACCGAGGCGAAGAAGCGGGCGCCAGCCAAAGCGTCGGTGCCCGCGGCGACGAACGGGCACAAACCCAAGCCTGGTGACGCCGACTTCGACTGGTCCGCAGAGTATCCCGGGGAAGAGGTGTTCGTCTTCAAAGCCTCGGACGGAACCACCGTCGGCTTGACCAAACTCGGACCCAACCGCCGTCCGAAGCCAGGCAAACTCGCCCTGCTGGATGAGCAGGGCGACGGCATCAAAGTCCTGTGGTACTTCCTGAAACTCGCCTCTTCTGACACCTCGCGTGAGGTGCAGGCCGAGCTTGAGGAAGAGGACTACGCCGCCATGGCCCGCCAGTGGGCTGAGTTCGCCGGTATCGAGCTGGGGGAATAGTTGCCCTCATCGGGATCCTCAAAGAACATTGGGGTCCCGTTGGGGGCGACCTGGCCCGCGCTGGTTGGACATGGGAGGACATCGGAGACAGGCTGTCGTTCGTTCAGTTTGTCCAGATGGTGGTCTACCCGGCACCGGGAACAGCGGTGTACTACTCCCAGCATCAGGGGTGGGACCGTAACACCTGGAAACTGACCCAACTAGTCGACGGTGTCAATTGGCTGGTATGGTCTAAATCCCAAGCAGCGGAACGCGATCCTCGTAACCCGCCACCACCTGAGTGGCGGCCAGGTGATCCGCTGCCAGACCAAAAGCCAGCAATGACGATCGGCGATTACATCGAACTCGCTGGACTAACTGGGTATGACGATTAGGTAGATCCCTTGCCTTGGCCGGCCATGGCTAGACTCGACCGGACATGCGGTGCCATGCCACGCAGGTGCTAGTCGGAACTTTCCTTCTCTAGCTTTTCCAGTCTCCGTCGCAGCTCCGAAACCTCTTCATCAGTCCGAGTGGACTGCTCACGGACGCTTTCCAGGGCATCTTCCAGCTTCTTCTGGCGGATGTCTGTGCGGCGGTTGAATTCCATCTGCATGGCAAATGCTGATGCTACGACCTGGAAAGCCTGCCGAACTTCTGGGTCCACGCCAGATAGGTCCACGTTGGTGACTTTGGAGTGGCCACGGACCAACGCTTTGGATGATCGTCGTTGCTGTTGCTTGGCGAGTCGAAGGTGTTCTTCGGGCTCAACGACGCGATAGCCGACGTTCTTCACCGCTTCCACGGCGTGCTTCTCCACCTTCTCCAACTCGGACGCAGCACGGCGCATAGCGACCTGGATAGTGTGCCTGTCGACTTCAGGGTCAAGTTCGAGAGCAGAGGCCATGTCCTCGTAGGTCAGAATGTCGTCGACCTCTGTTTGTGAGAGAAGCCGATACAGAATCCGCCAGCGGGCGGTTTCACCCTTGGGTTCAAAGGGGCTCATGCGGCAGCCTGAACAGCGTGCTGGACCACTGCGGTGAAACGCCCAAAGCGCGGTCGCCAATCGCCTAAACCAATAAGTGAGCCAGCGTTGTCGGCGATGGAGGTCAGGTCGTCCAGTTCAAGGACGGACGGGTCAAGAACCCCTTCGGCTTGAACCTTCCACTCCGGGAACCAAGGACGGCAGCGCATAGTGCGGCTGGTCCCCACCTTGACGGACGCCATGTGCCGCCAGCCCTTGTCCCACAGCGCCTGTTCGTCACGAGGACCGTTGTAAGACAACGGATTGACATCAGTGGATACAAACACCCCGCGGGTGACCTTGACGCCCATCTTGGTCAGCTTCGCCCCGTCGACCAGGCAGCGCATGATGTTCTCGCCGGGAATGTACGGGCCGACATCGGGATCCATGTACAGACCGCCGGCGAATTCAAGGCGCGCGATCTGCTCGTGATCGTCGTCAGTCTTGTTTCGCTTACCGGTGACCTTCTTGAGCGCCTTCGTGGCAGGGTCAAGAGGGTTGGACAGTCGACTGTTGTGCATCAACAGTGGCGCTGTCCCGGTCAGGGTGATAGTGAAACCAATCATCTTGTCTCCTTGTGTAGTGGTAGATCCCTCGCCTAGCCGCGCCGCGCCTTGCCCCGCTCTGACATGCCCGGGCCAGACACGCCCCTCGGTGTGGAGTCGAACCACACCCACTGACCCTTGAGGGTTAGATCCCTTGCCTTGTCCCGCCGCGCCGCGACTCGCCCAGCTGCGCCTCGCCTTGGCACGACCCGCCATGCAATACGAGTATGACATACGGAGGTGACATATGCCAGCTATCGCCGAGTTATATGCCACCGTTATGCCGGAAACATCGCAGATTGCGGCGGGGATCACGCGGGCGTTTCGTGAGGTCGACCCTGCTGCGGCTGAGGCTGGGCGTCGGTGGGGTCGGGAGATTCAGCGCGGGCTCGGTGACGCCAAAATACAACTGGATGCCGACACGTCGAAGGCGAAGGCTGAGATTGATTCGGCGGCGAAGGCCCGGAAGTCCACCGTTGAGGTTGATGCGGACACGGCGAAGGCGAACGCGCAGATCGATGTGGTGGCGCGGGACCGCAAAGCCACGATCGAGGTGGATGCTGACACGCTGGTGTCGTCTGCGGAGCGCAGTTTCTCCCAGCTTGGACCGGCATTCGCTGGGGCCGGTACCCAGCTGTCGCAATCTCTAGCGACGAGTGGTGCTTCAGCAGCGCCTCAGGTTGGCGGGTCGCTGTCGAGTGCTATGGGTCCCGTCGGTACGGCGCTGCAGGGAGTTTTGATTGGCGCTGCTGTCACGGCGGGGGCTGGTGTGGCTGCGGCGCTGTCGGGGGCCATCGGGCTCATCCCTGCTGGTCTCGCCGGCGGTATCGGTGTCATCGGCACTTTGGTAACTGGCCTGGATGGCATTAAGGATGCTTGGACAGCCGCAGGTAAAGCCGCTGACTCCGCTACCAAGGATCAGGAGGAGAAGTCCAAAGCTGTTGCGTCTGCGCAGAAGTCGCTGCGGAACGCGGTGTTGGATGAGGCTAACGCGCAGAAGGACGTGGCCAACGCGCGCCGGGATGCCCGCCAGCAGCTCGAGGACCTGAATGTCCAACTCCGGGGCGGGGTGATCGACGAGAAGCAAGCCATTCTCGATGCCCAGGCTGCGCGCCGGGATCTGGCCACTGGCCGGTTCCGGGACGCGATCGAGTATCAGCAGGCACAACTGCGGGTGGAGCAGGCCGACCAGCGGGTGCTTGAGGCGCATGAGCGGAATGTGCAGCTGCAGCAGAAGTCCGCTGAGGCTAACGCGAAGGGTGTTGAGGGCGCTGATCAGGTTGTGTCCGCGAACCAGCGTTTGGCGAGGGCGCAGGATGATGTCGCGGATGCGCAGCGCAACCTTGGTGATGCGCAGACGAAAACGTCGTCGAGTTTGGATGCGTTCGCCCAGGCGATGGGGAAGATTTCCCCCGGGGCGCAGGCGTTCATCACCACGTTGCGGGGGTTGAAGCCGGCGTGGGATGCGTTGAAGTTCTCGGTGCAGGACTCCCTGTTCGCCGGGTTGGGTCCACAGGTGCAGCGGCTGGCCACGGAGTATTTCCCGGTGTTGCAGAGGCTGATGACCAGCCTCGGGCGGACGATGAACACGGCGTTCAAGGATATTGGGGCGTGGTTGTCGAAGCCTGAGACGATGGCGGCGATACAGCAGATCGTCTCCAATATCGGTTCGTCGTTTCAGATTTGGGCGCAGTCGATTGTTCCGTTCTCGAACGCGTTCCTGACGATCACGAAGGTCGGGTCGGGGTTCCTGCCTCAGCTGGCGCAGGCGATCACGAACGGGGCGAACGCGTTCAACAATTTCATTCAGCAGGCCGCGAAGTCGGGGCAGCTGCAGGAGTGGATGCAGACCGGTATCCAGGCGCTGGGTGAGCTGATGAGGATGCTTCCCGTGCTGGGGAAGATGTTCCTCGACCTAGCTCCTATCGGCATTCCCGTGCTGCAGAACCTCTCCGCGGCGCTGCAGTCCATGGAGCCCGCGTTCAGCTTCATTGGCCGATTCGTTGCCGCCAACCAAATGTTGGTAAAGC
>NZ_LZJI01000170.1 GCF_001667775.1 Mycobacterium sp. E1747 | reverse complement strand
GCGCTTGGCGAGCGCCCGCTGGCCGGCTGTTTTCCACCCGTGTCACTCTCGGCGCACGTCCCGACTTAGGCGCGCAGGCGCACGGTTAGGCCGGCGCTGGACCAGATGGCGACGAGGGCGGCTGCTGCTCCTGGCCGTAGGACTGCTGGGCCCCGCCCTGGTAATTGGGGGCCGAACCCTCGGAGCCCGAACCGGTCGCCGGCGGCGGGCTGAAGCTGGGGAAGCCGGTGGGTGGCGTGGACGGCCCCTGCTGCGCGGACTGTTGGGGCCCCGATTGCGGTGCGGGCTGCGCGCCGAAACCGCCGGTCGGGACGGCGCTTTGGGTCGGGGCCTGGCTGGGGTAGCCGCCGTACTGCGATCCGTATCCCGGGTGCTGGGGCGACTGCTGCTGGCCGGGCTGACCGTAGTAGGGCTGCTGGCCGTATTGGCCGTACTGCCCATACTGGCCGTACTGGGCGTAGGGGTCGTACTTGGGCCGCGGCGCCGGGGCTGTGATCACGCCCGCCTCCAACAGGACGGCGACGACGGCGGCGATCGCCTGGAGCACGGCGCAAGCCACGAGGGGCCACATCGCCCAGCCGATCGAGACGCCGGTGGGCAGGTTGATGGTCTCGGTGATGGCCAGCAACGCCCCGAGGACCGCGATGACCGCGACGATGCCGGCGTAGTTCTTGGCCTTGGGGACCAGGCTCAGGCCTGCCAACAGTGCGGCCAGGAGCGCGACGATGACCGCGGTGCCGGCATCGCCGGCGCGTCCGCCGACGCCCGTGCCGAGGTCGGCGCCGATGGTGAACGTCGGCCCGAAGTTCAGCAGGTACACGGCCAGGCCGAGCACGACCACCGCGATGCTCAGGTAGAGCGGGAGCTTGGTGGCGCCGTCGTCGTCCTTGGTGAACGACGGAGTGGCGCCTGCGTAGGAGCCGCCCTGTGGCGAGGGTTGGTATCCGGGGCTACCGGGCGAGTAGGTCATTGGCTCCTCCTGTTGCTTTGCCTGTGAAGTGCCTTTGCGGGCGCCGCGGTTGGGTCGCGACGCTGTGCTTGCGGGCGCGCCGTTCCATAAACGCCGTGCCCGGCGGTTGCGTTGCGACGCGATCGACCAACCACGCTAGCGCACTTCGGAACGCCCGTGCCGTGGCCACCGGCTTGGACCGCGATCCGTGCCGTGGGCCTCACCCGGGACGGCAGACGCGGCGGCAGCTTGCTCAGCGGAGGTAGAACACGTTCTAATTCTCCCCATGGATTACGGGCTTGTGCTTTTTACCAGCGACCGCGGCATCTCTCCGGTGAAGGCCGCGAAGCTTGCCGACGAACACGGCTTCACGACCTTTTACGTGCCAGAACACACGCACATCCCGATCAAGCGTGAGGCGGCGCACCCGACGACGGGTGACGCCTCGCTGCCCGACGACCGCTACATGCGGACGCTAGACCCATGGGTAAGCCTGGGTGCAGCGTGCGCCGTCACGTCGCGGGTGCGACTCTCCACGGCGGTCGCCCTGCCCGTCGAACACGACCCGATCACGTTGGCGAAAAGCATTGCCACCCTCGACCATTTGTCCGGCGGACGGGTCAGCCTCGGCGTCGGCTTCGGCTGGAACACCGACGAGCTCGCCGACCACGGCGTGCCGCCCGCGCGGCGCCGCACCATGCTGCGCGAATACATCGAAGCCATGCGCGAGCTGTGGACGAAGGAGGAAGCCTCGTACGACGGCGAGTTCGTGAAGTTCGGGCCCAGCTGGGCGTGGCCCAAGCCGGTGCAGCCGCACATTCCCGTGCTGGTGGGCGCGGCCGGAACCGAGAAGAACTTCAAGTGGATCGCCCGTAGCGCCGACGGCTGGATCACCACCCCGCGCGACTTCGACATCGACGAACCGGTCAAATTGCTGCAGGACACCTGGGCGGCCGCCGGCCGCGACGGCGCCCCGCAGATCGTGGCGCTGGACTTCAAGCCGATCCCGGAGAAGCTCGCCAAGTGGGCCGAGCTGGGCGTGACCGAGGTGCTGTTCGGCCTGCCGGACAAGTCCGAGGACGAGGTCGCCGCCTACGTCGAGCGGCTGGCGGGCAAACTGGCTGCCCTGGTCTGACGCGCGAGCAGACGCAAAATCGCATCCGTCGGCGCGAACCAATGCGAGTTTGCGTCTGCTCGCCACTCAAGCTTCAGGCCAGCGTGCAGCGGTTGCCGTGGTCGAAGGAGCGCACCCGCACCCGCCGCCCCAGCGGATCGCCCTCGATCAGCAGCGCGATCAATTCGTCGTCTTCGGTGGTGGACAGGAACCGGCTGCCGTCGTCCAGCCTCCCGATGATGATCCCGGTCGGACGCCCGTCGTCGCGTCGCACCGTGTAGGTCTCGACGGTGCCGACGCCGTCGGCCTGCTCGGTCACCTTCTCGGTCGGCCAGTCGGCGACCTGCTTCTGCGCGTGCGCGCTGCGGTCGGCCTGCCATTCCGCCGGGCTGGTGGAGTAGACGCCGACGGAGTATTTGCTCAGGATCCCGCCGTTGGCACCGACGAGGCCGAATTCTCCTGGCATTCTTCGCATTTGCGCGATGGTCTCCGCGACGGCGTGCATCGAATAGTTGTTTCCCGCCCCGCCGAAGAACGGCAGCCCGCCGGTCAGGGTCAGGCCGCGCGGATCGTCAGGCGCGATCCCCATGCCGTCGCAGATGTTGAACACCGGCACCGGGAAGCAGCTATACAGATCGAGCGTGGCGACGTCGTCGATGCCGATGCCGGCCATCGCCAGCGCGTCCCGCACGGCCAGGACATGCGATGGCGCGTGCCCGAGATCGGGACGCTGCAGCAGCGCTTGTTCCTCGAGGTCTGCGTGGCCGTGCAGATACACCCAGTTCTCTTCGGGCACCCCTAGCCGGCGCGCCGCGTCGACCGACATCAGTAGCGCGGCCGCGCCCTGGTTCACCTGGTCGCGGGCGACCATCAGCCGCGGGTACGGCTCCGCGATCATCCGGTTGCGGTCTGTGACGGTGACCAGTTCGTCGACCGTGCGCTCCACCGGCGCGGCGGCGAACGGATTGCTGGCTGCGATCTTGGTGAACGGCGCGAACAGCTCACCCATCCGGCGGCGATACTCCGCCGGCCCCAGCCCGGTGCCGGCCCGCCGGGCGTTCTCCAGCAGCGCGTACTGGATCGGCGCGCTGGTTAGCCCGTGGATGACGGTGTAGCGCGAGACCAGCTTTTCGATGCCCTGCCCGCGGTCCTCCAAATCACCGTCGACCGTCTCGGTGAAGTCGGGCCTGGCTTCGGCTTTCGCGAAGTAGCGCAGCGTCGACGTCGCATCCGAACCGAACACCATCGCGACCTGCGAGCGGCCCGCCGCGATCTCACCGGCCAGCTCGCTGATCAGGTGCTGAGGGCCCTGGCCGCCGACGATCTCGAGGATCGCGCGCGCAGGTGAGGCGGCGAGGCGGTTGGCCACCGATCGCGGGTAGTTGTTGGACCGGCCCAGCGGGGCGTTGATCGTGCCCGAGATCTCGAACTGCCGGACACCGGCCACCGTGTCGATGGCCGCACCGGCCTCCTCGGCTCCACAGTCGTCGACAGCGGCCCGGGCCGCCGCGGCGGCCAACTCCACGGGCGACATCCCGCGGTAGTTCGGGTCGTCGATGCGCTCGGCGGCCTGCCCCACGCCGACGACGACCGGAGTGTTCGGGTCGAGATTCATAGATCCACTATCTACCGCAGCGCCCGCTCAACACCTAATCGGGGTGGCCCGCTTCGGTGGTGGCGACCCGCTTCGCCCGGCCACGCCGCGCTCGCGATCGCCACCGGGGGCTACAGGCTTTGCAGGATCTCCCGCGCCAGGGCCGCCGTCTCCGACGGGGTCTTGCCCACCTTGACGCCGGCCGCCTCCAGGGCCTCCTTCTTGGCGGCCGCGGTGCCCGAGGAGCCCGACACGATGGCACCGGCGTGGCCCATCGTCTTGCCCTCCGGCGCAGTGAATCCCGCGACGTAGCCGACGACCGGCTTGGAGACGTTGGCCTTGATGTAGTCGGCCGCGCGCTCCTCGGCGTCACCGCCGATCTCACCGATCATCACGATGACCTTGGTGTCGGGGTCCTTCTCGAACGCCTCGATGGCATCGATGTGCGTCGTACCGATCACTGGGTCGCCGCCGATGCCGATGGAGGTGGTGAACCCGAAATCACGCAGCTCGTACATCATTTGGTAGGTCAGCGTGCCCGACTTGGACACCAGACCGACCGGCCCCGGGCCGGTGATGTTGGCCGGCGTGATACCCGCCAGCGCCTCGCCCGGCGTGATGATACCCGGACAGTTCGGACCGATGATGCGGGTCTTCTGCCCTTTGTCGATGTTGTAGGCCCACGCATAAGCGGTGTCCTGCACCGGAATTCCCTCGGTGATGACGACCAGCAGCGGAATCTCCGCGTCGATGGCCTCGATGATCGCGTCCTTGGCGAATTTCGGCGGCACGAAGACGACGGACACGTCGGCGCCGGTCTCCTTCATCGCTTCCTCGACCGTCGCGAACACCGGCAGCTCGACATCCTTGCCGACGGGGTCGACGTGCGAGACGGTGGTGCCGGCCTTGCGGGCGTTAACCCCACCCACCACCTGGGTGCCCGCCTTCAGCATTAGCGCGGTGTGCTTGGTGCCCTCGCCGCCGGTGATGCCCTGGACGATGACCTTGGAATCCTTGTTCAGGAAGATCGACATTGTTGGCTCCCTTACTTGTTCGCCAGCTCGGCGGCTTTGTCGGCTCCGGCGTCCATCGTGTCGGCCTGGATTACCAGCGGGTGGTTGGCCTGGGCCAGGATGCGCCGGCCTTCGTCGACGTTGTTGCCGTCCAGCCGCACCACGAGCGGCTTGTTGGCCTCGTCGCCCAGCATGTTGAGCGCGGTCACGATCCCGTTGGCGACGGCGTCGCAGGAGGTGATGCCGCCGAACACGTTGACGAACACGCTCTTGACCTGCTTGTCGTTCAGGATGACGTCCAGGCCGGCGGCCATCACCTCGGCCGACGCGCCACCCCCGATGTCGAGGAAGTTGGCCGGCTTGACCCCGCCGTGCTTTTCGCCGGCGTAGGCGACGACGTCGAGGGTGGACATGACCAGGCCTGCGCCGTTGCCGATGATGCCGACCGCGCCGTCGAGCTTGACGTAGTTCAGGTCGTGCTCCTTGGCCTTGAGCTCCAGCGGGTCGGTGGCGTCGCGGTCCTCGAACTCGGCGTGGCCGGGCTGACGGAAGTCCGCGTTGGCGTCCAGGGTGACCTTGCCGTCGAGGGCCAGGATCCGGTCGTCGGGGGTGCGCACAAGCGGGTTGACCTCGACCAGGGTGGCGTCCTCGGCGACGAAGAGCTCCCACAGCTTGTTGATGGTCACCGCGGCGGCGTCGAGCACCTCGGCCGGCAGGTGGCCTTTCTCGGCGATGGACCGCGCGGTCGCCAGGTCGACGCCCTTGACGGCGTTCACCGGCACCTTGGCCAGCCGCTCGGGCTTGGTGGCGGCGACCTCCTCGATTTCCATGCCACCCTCGACGGAGCACATGGCGAGGTAGGTGCGGTTGGCCCGGTCGAGCAGGAAGGAGATGTAGTACTCCTCGGCGATGTCGCTGGCCTCGGCGACCAGCAGCTTCTTGACGACGTGCCCCTTGATGTCGAGGCCGAGGATGTTCTTGGCGTGTTCGTAGGCGTCATCGGGGGTGGCCGCGTACTTGACGCCGCCCGCCTTGCCCCGGCCGCCGACCTTCACCTGCGCCTTGACCATCACTGGGGCGCCGACCTCGCTCGCGATTTCCCTTGCGCCCTCGGCGGTGTCGGTCACTCGCCCCGGCGTGGTAGGTACGTTGTGCTTGACGAACAATTCTTTGGCTTGATACTCGAAAAGGTCCATGGACTCTCTGTCTTCGCTCGACTCAACTGCTAGGCCTCTTGATCGGCGGTGCCGCGATCGGCAACTCGCACGGACGAACTGTATCCACTGGCAAACCGCCCCTTTCCGGCGCGTCCGACGATGTGGCACAGCTCACGGCCTAGCGGCATACCCGGTTCGTGACCCAAATCACAATTTCCACGGGATTGCTCCACGCGGTTGCCAGTCCCGCGAGTTAGCGGATACCGTCTCAGGGTCCAGATAACGTTATGGTCACGATACGAGGACATTCCAGCTTGTCCCAGCACCGTTTGGCTTCTTCTACTGCTGAAACAGCAGGTGTGGTGAGGGTTGGCCGCGCGGCGGGCGCCCGGGGCATCGAGCCCCATCGCAACGAAGTCACCGAGATCCTCCCGCTCGACGGTTTCGATTTCGATGACCTGGATTGGCGCGACGAGGTCGGCGATCTGGGCGACCTGGACTACAGCAACGACTCCACCTTCGACAACGAAGCGCAGGTGCTGCTGGCCCCGGAGCTCGACGACCTGAACGAGGCCGACGACCCGACGCCGCTGTGGCTCGCCGCTCCCGTGATCGAAGTGCAGCCGCGGGTGGTCATCGGACCCGCCGAGCCCCGCCCGCGTCGGGTGCACACCACCGACGTCGTCGCCGTCGCCCGGCACGGCGGAGCGCATCGCAAGCAGCCGACGAGCGCGACCAGGGGTCGCCTGCTGATTTCCGCAATGGCCGCCGGCGCGGCCGCCGCGGCGGCGCACACCGCGACCAGCCACGCCGATACACCGAAGACCGAGGCCGTGCTGACCGCGAACGCGTCGGCGCTCACCGGCGGCTCGGCCAACAACACCATTCGCGGCGCCCAGGTCATCGCGCTCCAGCCGGCGGCCACGGCCGCGGTGCACAACCAGGAACTCGCCAAGGGCGTAGCGTTCGCCAACGACCGCGCTCAGCGTGAGGCGCGGCTGCAGCAGCCGCTCTATGTGATGCCGACGAAGGGCATCTTCACCTCCAACTTCGGTTACCGCTGGGGGGTGCTGCACGCCGGCATCGATTTGGCCAACGCGATCGGGACGCCGATCTACGCGGTGTCCGACGGCGTCGTCATCGACTCGGGCCCCGCCGCCGGCTACGGCATGCTGGTCAAACTGCGCCATGCCGACGGCACGGTCACGCTCTACGGCCACATCAACACCACGCTGGTCAGCGTCGGCCAGCGCGTGATGGCCGGCGACCAGATCGCCACCATGGGCAATCGGGGTAACTCCACCGGCCCGCACCTGCACTTCGAGGTGCTCCAGGGTGGTACCGAACGAATCGATCCCGTCCCGTGGTTGGCTCAGCGGGGTCTTATGGTCGGTAACTACGCTGGTTGAGGTGACCGCGCCTAACCAACCACCACCCGGTCCGCAACCGCCCGAATCCGCGTCCCCGTCGGACTCGAAGACCCGGATCATCCGCCGGGCACCCACCGGACCTGTCCCCATAGCGCCGGAAACCCCGACTACCCACCTTCCCACACAGCCGCCGCCCTACCAGGGCGCGGCTCGCGCGGGGCTGCGAGGAACTCCCGGTGCGGCCGATGCGCCGAGTGGCCGGACGGCCGTCGCGGCCTGCGCCGTCAGCATCATCAGCGGATGGGCCACATCAGTGGTGGCGACCGATCTGGTCGCCGGCTGGTGGCGGTCCGACCGGCTCTTCTGCATCGCGGTCGCGTTTCTGGCCCTGGTGTTCGCCGTGACCACGATTTCGGGCGTGATCATGCTGCTGCAGAACCGGCCGTCCGGGCGCTACCTCATCGTGGTCGGCGCCGTGGTCGCCGTGCTGACGTACCTGGGGGTGTTCATCGCCGGCGCCCGAGTCGCGTGGATCGTGCACCTGCTGCCGCTGCTGCCGATCGCCAGCGTCGTGCTGGCCACGCACCCGCGCACCAAACGCTGGCTGGAGGCCTGACCGCTAACCGGGCCCGGCCGGACCAACAGGCGGCTTCGGAATCTGATATCACCCGCGATATCAAATTCCCGATTCACCGCATGGTCGGGAGTCGGGCGGGGCTAGGCCGCCACTACAGCTTGCTGATCGGCGCGTGATTGTGCATGAGCTTGACCCGCCCCGCGCTGCCGAAGTCGATGAGCGACATGGCCGATTCGCCGACGCCGGAGACTTCCTCGACGCGCCCGAGACCGTACTTGTCGTGCGTCACCCGATCGCCGGGCTCGAGCACAAGCAGCGGCCGCTTGGCCGCGGCCGAGCGGGTCGGGGCTGCGCGCGGCGTACCGAACCGGCCGGCGCCGCTCACCGGCGCGCTAAACGATGGCGCCGGCGCGGTGCGCCGCCACTCGATCAGTTCCTGCGGAATCTCGCGCAGGAAGCGCGATTCCGGGTTCAGCATCGGCTGCCCCCAGGATGACCGGATGATGGCCCGGCTCAGATACAGGCGCTGACGCGCGCGGGTGATCCCGACGTAGGCCAGCCGCCGCTCCTCGGAGAGCTCGGTCGGGTCGTCCAGCGCCCGCATGTGCGGGAACATGCCGTCCTCCCAGCCAGTGACGAACACTACCGGGAACTCCAGCCCCTTGGCGGTGTGCAACGTCATCAGGGTGACCATGCCGGCGCCGTCGTCGGGGATTTCGTCGCTGTCGGAAACCAGGGAGACCCGTTCCAGAAACTCCGCCAGGACACCGGTGTCTGGCACGTCCTCGTCGTCTGGGGCCTGCAACGACTCGTCCAGCGCGGCGGCGTTGGCCCGGTCGGTGCTGAATTCGTGTGCCACGCTGACGAGTTCGTTCAGGTTGTCCAACCGGGCCAGATCCTGCGGATCGGTGGACGATTCCAGCTCTCGGCGGTAGCCGGTACGTTCGAGGACGGACTCGACCAGATCGCCCAGATCCTCGTCGAGTCGGCCCCTGAGCTCGTCGAGCAGTTCGACGAAGCCCGCGATCGCCTTCTCCGCGCGCGAATTGAGCATCGGCACTTTGCCTTCGGCGGCGGCCACCAACGCGTCGTTGAAACTCGCGCCGGTGTTCTCGGCGTAGACCGCCACGCAGGCCTCGGCGCGATCACCGATGCCCCGGCGCGGGGTGTTGAGGATGCGCCGCATGCTGACCGCATCACCCGGGTTGTCCAGCACCCGCAGATAAGCGACGATGTCGCGGATCTCTTTGCGCTCGTAGAACCGCACTCCCCCAACAACTTTGTAGGGAATGCCTGCGCGGATGAACACCTCTTCGAACGACCGCGACGAGTTGTTGGTGCGATAGAACACGGCCACGTCTTTGTAGGTGATCTCGCCGCGGTCGGCGAGGGCGTCGATTTCCTCGGCCACGAACCTGGCCTCGTCGTGCTCGTTGTCGGCGACGTAGCCGACGATCAATTCGCCGGCGCCGGCGTCGGTCCACAGCCGTTTGTCCCGGCGCCCGGAGTTGCGGGCGATTACCGAGTTGGCCGCCGACAGGATGTTCTGCGTGGAGCGGTAATTCTGTTCCAGCAGAATGGTTATCGCGTCGGGATAGTCGCGCTCGAAGTCCTCGATGTTGCGGATGGTGGCGCCGCGGAACGCATAGATCGACTGGTCGGCATCGCCCACAACGCACAATTCCGCCGGCGGCACGTCGTCGGGCGACCCCGTCGCGTCGTGGCCGACCAATTCCCGCACCAACACGTACTGGGCGTGGTTGGTGTCCTGATACTCGTCGACCAGGACATGACGGAACCGCCGGCGGTAATGCTGGGCGATCTGCGGGAAGGCCCGCAGCACCGCGACGGTCTCGCCGATCAGGTCGTCGAAGTCCAGCGCGTTGGCCGCGCGCAGCCGCCGCTGGTATTCGCCGTAAACGGACGCCACGGTGCGCGTCAGGTCGTCCGAGTCGTCCGCCAGTTTCGCCACCGCCGCGGCGGGGTCGATGAGCTCGTTCTTCAGACTGGAGATGGCGTTGGCCAGCAGCCGTGGCGAGTAGCGCTTGATGTCGAGCCCCATGTCGCGCCCGATCATCTGCAGCAGGCGGCGGGAGTCGTCGGCGTCGTAGATCGAGAAGTTGGAGTTGAGGCCGTCGATCAAGGACGCCTGGTTGCGCAGGATGCGCACGCACGTCGAGTGGAAGGTGGACACCCACATGGCGCGGGCCCGGTTGCCCACCAGCCGCACCACGCGTTCGCGCATCTCGGCCGCTGCCTTGTTGGTGAACGTGATGGCCAGGATCTGGCCCACCCCGACACCGCGCGCCGCGATCAGGTAGGCGATACGACGCGTCAAGACCGCGGTCTTGCCCGAGCCGGCCCCCGCCACGATCAGCAGCGGCGAACCCTCGTGCACCACCGCCTGGCGCTGTTGCGGGTTGAGGCCCTCGAGCAGCTGATCCGCCTCGGAGGCCAGATTGGCATCGGTTACATACACACTCATGTTGGTCCAAACTTACCGCCGCCCACCGACGCAACGCGTCCAGGCGTCAGACCAGGCTAGTGCCCCGGCGGCCCTGAGGAAGCCAAATGCACCCCGACATAAACGGTATTTCGCAATCCAATACGCGATCTCATATTGAAATGGAAATAATTACACCCACGTCCAAGAGCCGGTGATAATCGAGCGGGGATTTGCGTCAAGTCAATGCCGCAGAATCCACCTGCGCCGCACAATTTCCTCCGGCGTTAATGCAACCCACACCGCTGAGCAACCGTGGGCGCCGGGCGTCGGCTCGACCGAGTGCCGCCGGCCCCCTGACGCGTAATGGCCAGTTCACCCCGACGTTTTTGCGCGGGAGCGGATTTTAGTGGCACACTCGTTTGGTGCTCAACGCGCAGTGCCATCGGCAGTCCACCACCCCGAACTGCCGCCGATTTTTCTACGGGTACCGGTTCGCGGTCCCCGTGGTCTAGCTGCTTTGGTCAGAGCCCCGTGGTCCGCTTCCGCAGACCGGGGCTCATCTCTTTTGTGAGGCCCGAAACCGGATGAGACCACAACCCCCACATCCCGAGAACGCGGAGTTAGCAGAGATGAAGGTTGAGACGGTGGAACCCCCACAGACGGCCGACACCGAAGAGTTGAACATCGACGACTTGCGCCACGAGATCGACCGGTTGGACGCCGAGATCCTGGCCGCGGTGAAGCGGCGCACCGAGGTGTCTCAGGCGATCGGCAAGGTCCGGATGGCATCCGGCGGCACGCGGCTCGTGCACAGCCGCGAGATGAAGGTCATCGAGCGCTACAGCGAACTCGGTCCCGACGGCAAGGACCTCGCGATCCTGTTGCTGCGATTGGGCAGGGGCCGGCTCGGCCACTGAGGCCGCCAGTCACGCCGGGCCGGGTCGCCGCGCACCCGCTTTAGCGACACGGTGACGGCCCGCCGCGCCCGGCTACGCCGCGCTTGCGACCGTCACTAGCGACACGGTGACGGCCCGCCGCGCCCGGCTACGCCGCGCTTGCGACCGTCACTAGCCCGACGGTGACGGCCCGCCGCGCCCGGCTACGCCGCGCTTGCGACCGTCACTAGGGTCGAAGTATGACCTCCGCGCAAAGCCTCCCCGACATCACCGCCACTCCAGCGTGGGACGCCCTGCGCAGGCATCACGAACAAATCGGCGCGACGCATCTGCGCCGGTTCTTCGACGAGGATCCCGACCGCGGCCGCGAACTCACCGTCTCGGTCGGCGACCTCTACATCGACTACAGCAAACACCGCATCACCCGAGAAACGCTGCGACTGCTCATCGATCTCGCGCGCACGGCTAACCTCGAGGAGCGTCGCGACCAGATGTTCGCCGGCGCGCACATCAACGTCTCGGAGGACCGGGCGGTCTTGCACACCGCGCTGCGCCTACCCCGCGACGCCGAGCTGATCGTCGACGGCCACAACGTCGTCGAGGACGTGCACGCCGTGCTGGACCGGATGGGCGACTTCACCGACCGGTTACGCAGCGGTGAATGGACCGGGGCCACCGGAAAAAGAATCAGCACCGTGGTCAACATCGGCATCGGCGGGTCGGATCTGGGTCCGGTGATGGTGTATCAGGCACTGCGCCATTACGCCGACGCCGGGATTTCGGCCCGCTTCGTCTCCAACGTCGACCCGGCCGATCTCATCGCCACGCTGGCCGACTTGGACCCTGCCACAACGCTTTTCATCGTCGCATCGAAAACGTTCTCGACGCTGGAGACCCTCACCAATGCGACCGCCGCGCGCCGCTGGCTGACCGACGCGCTCGGAGACGCCGCGGTGTCCAAGCATTTCGTGGCGGTCTCCACCAACAAGCGCCTGGTCGACGACTTCGGCATCAACACCGACAACATGTTCGGTTTCTGGGATTGGGTCGGCGGGCGGTACTCGGTCGATTCGGCGATCGGCCTCTCGGTGATGGCCGCCATCGGCAAGGAGGCCTTCGCCGATTTCTTGTCCGGGTTCCACATCGTGGACCGGCATTTCAAGACCACCCCGCTGGAGTCCAACGCGCCGGCGCTACTGGGGCTGATCGGGCTGTGGTACGCCAACTTCATGGGCGCCCAGTCGCGCGCGGTACTGCCCTATTCCAACGATCTGTCCCGCTTTGCCGCCTATCTGCAACAGCTGACCATGGAGTCGAACGGCAAGTCGACCCGCGCCGACGGCACCCCGGTCACCACAGACACCGGCGAAATCTTTTGGGGCGAGCCGGGAACCAACGGCCAACACGCCTTCTACCAGTTGCTTCATCAGGGCACCCGGTTGGTGCCGGCCGACTTCATCGGCTTCAGCCAGCCCCTCGACGACCTGCCCACGGTCGAGGGCACCGGCAGCATGCACGACTTGCTGATGAGCAACTTCTTCGCCCAGACCCAGGTGCTGGCGTTCGGCAAGACCGCCGAGGAGATCGCCGCCGAGGGCACCCCGGCCGACATCGTGCCGCACAAGGTGATGCCCGGCAACCGACCGTCGACGTCGATCCTGGCCGACCGGCTCACGCCGTCGGTACTGGGCCAACTGATCGCGCTCTACGAGCATCAGGTCTTCACCGAGGGCGTCATCTGGGGCATCGACTCGTTCGACCAGTGGGGCGTGGAGCTGGGCAAGACGCAGGCCAAGGCGCTGCTCCCGGTGATCACGTCCGACGGCTCGCCGGCGCCGCAGTCCGACAGCTCGACCGACGCGCTGGTGCGCCGCTACCGGACCGAGCGCGGGCGCACCAGCTGACAGCCTCAGCCCCGGCGAAGCATGACGTCGGAGCCCAGTCGCCGTACGTTTCACCGCGGTCAGCCACGCCAGCCGCATCCCCGTGCTTCCGGACATCACCGACGCCTACGTGATCGGGCTTCTCAAGCTACGGTTGGCGACCTGCAAGCCCGAATACACCAGCAACGCGGCGCATTACACGCCAGTTGAGCACTGACTCAAGCGAACCACTTGGTGAGTGGGGGCGGCAGCACCCGCATCACCTGCGCCAGCGGCGCCCACGGCCACCACGGCACCGCCGCCCGGCCAGGTTCGCGTTCCATGGCGGCGACGAGCGCGTTGACGCCAGTCTCGTTGTCCACCATCAACCTTGTGGTGTCCGTCTTGGCCGTCATCTCCGATTCGATGTAGCCGGGCTCGATAACCGAAACCTTGATGGGGCCCCTGGCGTATTCGGCCCGCAGGGATTCCCCCAGCGAGCTCAACCCGGCCTTGCTCGCGGCGTAGGCGGCCTTGACGCCCGGCACGCCCTTATTGGCCAGCACCGAGGAGATGAGCACGAGATGGCCCGAACCGGTGTTGTTGAACATCGCCAGCGCGGCCTCGATCTGCACCAGCGCGGCAACAAGATTGGTCTCGAGGGTCGCCTTGTTGGCCCATAGCTTGCCCGAGCCGAGTTTCGCACCCTTGCCGATTCCGGCGTTGACGATGACGCGGTCGACGCCGCCGAGCTCGTCGCTGAGTTCGCCGAAGACTTTCGGCACCTGCTCGTGGTCGTTGACGTCCAGCGCCGCCACCGCGATCTTGATGCCCGGATACTGTTGGGAGAGTTCTGCTTTCAGCTCGTCGAGTCGTTCGGTACGGCGTGCGCACAGCGCCAGGTCGCGGCCCTTGGCGGCGAACGCCCGCGCCATGCCTGCGCCCAAGCCGGAGCTGGCACCCGTGATGAGGATCTTCTGACGAGTCATCCGGGCAGCATATCCAGTGCCCGTCGAGCGTCGGGTTATCGGACCCGGAAGGGGGTTTTCGGCACGAAACGTCGCGCTCGTCGCCTACTTGAGAAGCCGCGACATCCGCCGGTCGGCCAGCACCTTGCCGCCGGTCTGGCAGGTCGGACAGTATTGAAATGACTTGTCCGCGAAGGAGACTTCGCGCACGGCGTCCCCGCACACCGGGCAGGGCAGGCCGGTGCGTGCATGCACCCGCAGCCCGGAGCGCTTCTCGCCCTTGAGCGTGGCCGCACCCTGGCCCACGGACCGGCTCACCGCGTCGCGCAAGACCGACCCCATCGCGTCGTGCAGGGTGGTGAGCTGCTCGTCGGTCAGCTTGCCCGCGGTGGCGAACGGGGAGATCTTGGCGACGTGCAGGATTTCGTCGCTGTAGGCGTTGCCGATGCCGGCGATCACCTTCTGGTCGGTGATGACCGTCTTGATCCGACCCGTGTTCCCGGCCAGCAGGCCCGCGAGATCGTCGACGGTGAGCTCCAGCGCATCGGGTCCCAGGGCGGCGATGCCCGGCACGGTTCGCGGGTCCACGACGAGCCAGACGGCAAGCCGCTTCTGGGTGCCGGCCTCGGTGAGGTCGAAGCCGGGCGCCTCGCCGGGCGTGCCCAGGTGCACGCGCAGGGCGATTGGGCCCTTGCCGGGGCGCAGCGGCGCCGCGGCCAGCTTGTCCGACCAGCGCAACCATCCCGCGCGCGACAGGTGAGTGATCAAGGACAGCTCGCCCGCCTGCAGCCCGAGGTATTTACCCCAGCGGTGGGCCCCGGTCACGGGCCGGCCGTGCAGCGCGCTGAGCGGCGGGTCGAACGTCTTGAGCACGGACAGCGCGCCGACGTCGACGCGACCGATCGTCAAGCCGACGGCATGGCGGCGCAGATGGTCGGCCAGGGCTTCGACCTCGGGCAGTTCGGGCACGCCCTTCAGTCTGCCGGTCTGAGCAAATAGGTGTCCATGATCCAGCCATGACGAGCGCGGGCCTCGGCCCGCAGGGCAGCGATGCGGCCGCCGACCTCGCCGACGGTGCCGGCCACCAGCAGCTCGTCGGCGGTGCCCAGGTAGGCGCCCCACCAGATGCGGGTTTCGGGAAGGCACCTCTGGAATGAGCATTCGGCGTCGAGCATGACGACCGCCGAGCCGGTCAACCCGTGCGTGCGCAGCTGCCGACCGGTGGTGATCAGCACCGGTTCCCCGACCTCGTTGAGCGGGATGCGGTGCCGGGCGGTCAGGGCCTGCACCGCGGTGATGCCCGGAATCACGTCGAAAGAGAACTGGAGTTCGGTGGCCACCGCCTCCAGGATGCGCAGCGTGCTGTCGTACAGCGACGGGTCACCCCAGGCCAGGAATGCGCCGACGCCATCGGCTCCCAGCTCGGCGGCGATCGCATCCGCCCAGATCCGCGCCCGTGCGGCGTGCCAGTCCGAGACGGCCTGGCGATAGTTGGAGCCGGCGGACCGTTTGGGGTCTGGTAGCTCGACGAAGCGGTAGCCGCGCTCGCGGATGAACCGGGAGCAGATCTCTCGTCGCAGCGCCACCAGGTCGCTTTTCACCTCGCCCTTGTCCATCGCGAAGAACACCTGGGTCTGGTTGAGTGCCTCGATCGCCTGAACCGTCACATAGTCGGGGTCGCCGGCGCCGATGCCGATGACGTGGATATGCCGGCCCAAGAAACCCTCCTTGTCGCTTGCAATAGATTGCCGAATCGAAACCCAGAGGGCCTAGTCGGGACCCAAAGTACCCAGTACCATGGGTACCGTCTGAAGCACCCAATGAAGGGACGCCAGCGCATGACAACTGCGGTGAAGCCAGGCGGGCCGAGTCGTGAAGAGTTCTCGGAGCGCCTGCTCAGGGGCTCGGTCAAGAAGTCCTACGAGCCCGTCGTCGACATCGACTGGGACGCCCCGCTGGATCCGGACAAGTTCTACCTGCCGCCGCGCCTGGTGTCGCTGTACGGCACCCCGATGTGGGACGAAATGACCCGCGAGCAACAGATCGAACTCTCACGCCAGGAGCTAGTCAACACGCTGTCGGCCGGGATCTGGTTTGAGAACATGCTCAACCAATCGTTGCTGCGCACGATCCTGCACGAAGACCCCACGAGCAAGTCCACCCACTACAAGCTGACCGAGCTGGGCGACGAGACCCGTCACATGGTCATGTTCGGCAAGGCCATCGAGCGCATCGGCGCAAAGCCGGTGCGGCCAAGACTGTTTCACCGGATGATCATCAACGCGCTTCCGCTGGCGTTTCAGCGGGGCTCGATGTTGTGGGTGGCCGCGTTGATCGGTGAAGAGATCTTCGATTCGCTGCAGCGGCAGATGATGGACGACCCGGAGCTGCAACCAATCATCCAGCGCCTCATGCGGATTCACGTCACCGAGGAGGCGCGCCACATCCAATTCGCCCGCGACGGCGCCCGTAAACGCGTAGCCGAAATGCCCCGGATCAACCGCTGGTTCATGGCCAACATCAACGGGCTGGGCGGCTACTTCTTCAACTACCTGTTCAGCAACCCCATCCCGTACGCCCGCACGGGTCTGGACCCGGTGCGGGCGCGACACATCGCGCGCACCAGCGGGCACCGCCGCGAGATACAGGTGGCCGGATTCGCCCCACTGGCGGCCTTCCTGACCGAGGTCGGTCTGCTGGGCCCGATTGCACGCCGCGGCTGGAAACGCAGCAGGTTTCTGTGACGCGGCCGCGCGGCCTCGCCGACTCCGGGCACCCCGTGGCCGTTCTGGCCGCGCACGGCGCTCCTTCCGCGTTGGCGGCCGCGGGCGTCACCGATTTCGTCATCCTCGACGAGCCCGTCGCGCAGGTGCAATCGGCGTTCGACGACGGGACGGACACCTGGCTGTTGACGACGGCCGGCGGCGAGGTCGTGCGGGCGCGGGCCGTCATCACCGCCGAGCCGCCGTTCGTTCCCTGGCTGCCCGACATCGCGGGCCGCGACGACTTTCCCGGCCCCTGGTTTCACGCGGCCGCCTGGGCCCCCGAGTTCGATCCGTCCGGCAAGCGCATCGCGCTCGTCGGCACGGACGCCAGCGCCGGGCACCACATCGGCAGGCTGACCCGGGTCGCGGCGTCGGTCACCGTCTTCGCCCACTCGCCGCGCCGGGTGGTGACCGAGGTGCCGCTGTTTTCCACGCGCGTCAAACGCCGGTTGCGGCACCCACTCCGACCGGCCGCCGCCCATCGCCCGTCGATCAAGCTGGCGGGCTCGCCGATCGCAGCGGTGACGGCGTCGGGCATCCGCACCTATGACGGTGTCGAGCACTGCGTCGACGCCATCGTCTACGGCACCGGATTCTCGATACCACAGGAGCTGGCCGATGCAACGCTCGTCGGCGCCGGCGGGCTGACCATTCGGCAGGCCTGGCACGACGGCATGGAGCCGTTCTGCGGTGTGGCGGCTCGCGGCTTCCCCAACTACTTCTTCATCATCGGGCCCGACACCGGCGCGCAGGCGCGGTACATCGCCGAGTGTTTGCTCCTGATGAAGCGCACGGCCAGCAGCCGCATCGAAGTGCGCGCCAGCAGCCTGCAGGTTTTCAACGAGCGCGCGCAGCTGACACCCGGCCAGGCCCCGCCGGTGGCCTCCGCCTTCGACCTGTCGGCCAACGCACCGGAGCGCGACGACACCTTTGACGGCACCGCGACGCTCGAGATCGCCGGCGCCCGCCATCCGGTGCGGGTCCGGCTCACCGGACACCTCGACCCGATCGACGGCCGCTACCACTGGCAGGGGACGGTCTTCGCGTCGCCGTCGCGGCCGCTGCCCGACGAGGCGCTCGGGCTAGCTCGGAGCGTGACGTTGACCGTGGGCCGGCGCAGCGCGACCGCCCGCATCGTGGAACGAACGCCGTGGGGCACACATTCGGTCGCCGGGGTCGGCGCCCCGCCGTACGCCTCGGGCTGACCCGCCCACCTTTCCTGCTCGACCGCGGTTTTTCGGTGTCGTCATGGCGTTTGGGGGAACGCGCAAGGTGGTAGTCCGGGGGAATGCGCGTGCTGCGCAGCAGAAACGAACAATGTGTTCGGCGCGGTAGAGGCGGGAGCCTCGAACGGGTGGGGACGGGCACGCGCCTCACTCACACCGCGCTGCCTGCCGCGCGCTCTCGAATCGACGCCCGTGGGCTGCGCTTTCCGGAGGCGGCCAGGCCGCTCGGCCCGGATTAGACTTTTGCCGCCGAGGGCGGATACTCAAGCAGTTGGCCCGGGTGCGATTCGAGGAGCAGTGATGGAACCGGACGACCCGACCCAGGCGGAGGTCCGGGCGCCTCGACACCAGAGGCCCCCGCAGGGAAAGGGGTTGCGGTGGTGAGCTCGATAGCTGAGTCCCCCAGCTCGCTGGCCGTCGCGGCGCGGACGGAAGAATCCGCGACCGTTCTAACCGTGGACGGTGTCCTCGACGCCAGCAACTCCGCGACGCTCCGAGACCACATCCTGCAGGCCACACTCGATGAGCCGGCCGCCGTCATCGTCAACATCTCCGCGCTCAAGGTGCTCGCCGAGTTGGCGTGGTCCACTTTCATCGGCGCGCACTGGCAGGTCCGCAGCAATCCGAACGTTCCGATCGTGTTGGTCTGCGCCCAGCGCGGAACGCGCGAGGCGATTTCCCGCAGCGGCGTCACCTACTTCGTGCCGGCGTACTCGACCGAAAAGGCGGCGCTGAAGGCGCTCAGCCAGCAGAGCCGGCGTGCCGTGCGTCGTGCCGACGCTCAGCTGCCCGCCGACCTGACCAGCCTGCGCGAATCGCGCCGCCTGGTCCGCGAGTGGCTGACCACCTGGTCGCAATCCACGCTGATTCCCGTCGCCTTGGTGGTGGTCAACGTGTTCGTCGAGAACGTCCTCGAGCACACCCCGAGCGTTCCCATCATGCGGCTCGAGAGCCACGGCGCGACGGCGACCATCGCGGTGTCCGACACCAGCCACGCCCCGGCCGTGCGGCTGCCGTCGCCGACAACCGGCATCGACGTCTCCGGTCTGGCGATCGTCGACGCGCTGTCACGCGCGTGGGGCAGCACGCCCACCGCGAGCGGCAAGACGGTGTGGGCGGTCATCGGCCCCGAGAACCAGCTCTGACGCCTTATTGTGCTGGGAACCCGGCCACGGGTAGAACTAGAACACGTTCTAATCTCGTGTGACGACCGGTTTCCAGGAAGGCGGATGACGTGCGGTTCACCTACGCGGAGGCGATGACCGACCACAAGTACTACATTCCGCTGGCTCAGGCTGCCGAGGCAGCCGGGTACCACGCGATGACGATCGCCGACAGCATTGCCTACCCCTTCGAGTCAGATTCGAAGTACCCGTACACCCCCGACGGTGATCGCGAGTTCCTCGACGGCAAGGAGTTCATCGAAACTTTCGTGCTGACAGCCGCTTTGGGCGCGGTGACGACGAAGCTGCACTTCAACTTCTTCGTGCTCAAGCTGCCGATCCGGCCGCCGGCGTTGGTGGCCAAGCAGATCGGTTCGTTGGCCGCGCTGACTAACAACCGGGTGGGATTCGGCGTCGGCACCAGCCCGTGGCCGGAGGACTACGAACTGCTGGGCGTCCCCTTCGCCAAGCGCGGCAAGCGCATGGACGAATGCATCGAGATCATCCAGGGACTCACCACCGGCGACTACTTCGAGTTCCACGGCGAGTTCTATGACATCCCGAAGACGAAGATGGCGCCGGCTCCCACCCAACCGATCCCAATCCTGATCGGCGGGCACGCCGACGGGGCGCTGCGCCGCGCGGCCCGCCTGGATGGCTGGATGCATGGGGGCGGCGACCCGGCGGAACTCGACGGGCTCATCGCCAAGCTCAAGCGGTATCGCGAAGAGGCGGGCAAGACGGGACCGTTCCAGATTCACGTCATCTCGGCCGACGCCTACACCGTCGACGGGATCAAACGCCTCGAGGACAAGGGCGTCACCGACGCCATCGTCGGCTTCCGCATCCCCTACATCAAAGGCAACGACACCGAGCCGCTGGAAAACAAGATCCGCAACCTCGAGATGTTCGCGGAGAACGTCATCGCGAAGGTGTAGACGGCGATCGCGAGCACGGCGTTCACGCCGGGCGAAGCGGGCCGCCGCCATCGGGCGCCCTCACAGACCCGAACCCGGCGTGTTCCCAGGCGACCCGGACATCGGGCACCAGCGTGAATGCCAGCCCTTCGCCGACCGCCACACCGTTGACTGCGGGCATGCGCGCAACGGTGGCGACGACGGTGTTCACCGGCAGGGGCATACCGTGGTTGGGCCGGCACGTCGAAGGAGAGAGCATGGCACGAACCGAAGGTGACAGCTGGGACCTGGCCAACAGCGTGGGAGCGACAGCCACCATGGTCGCCGCCGCGCGGGCCGCCGCGAGCAGGCAACCGCAACCGGTGGTCACGGACGACTTCGCCGAACCGCTGGTGCGTGCCGTGGGATTGGACGTGTTCACCAAGCTGGCCAGCGGCGAACTCGACGCCGGCGACCTCGAACGGGACGTCGGGTTTCTCCGGATGGTCGACACCTTCGCCGCCCGTGCCCGGTATTTCGACGACTATTTCGCCGCGGCCGGCCAGGCCGGCCTGCTGCAGGTGGTGATCGTGGCGTCGGGGCTGGATTCCCGCGCCTATCGGTTGCGCTGGCCGATCGGGACGACGGTGTACGAGATCGACCAGCCCGAAGTGATCGCGTTCAAGATGGCGACGATGGCCGAGATCGGGGCGGCCCCCACCGCCCAGCTTCGGACCGTGGGCATCGATCTGCGGGAGGATTGGCCGGCGGCGCTGCAGGAGGAGGGCTTCGATCCGGCCCACCCCACGGCGTGGCTCGCGGAGGGTGTCCTGATCGGGTGGCTTCCGCCGGAGGCCGAGGTTCGGCTGCTGGACTCGATCATCCCGCTGTCCGCCGAGGGCAGCCGGTTCGCCGCCGACTTCGGGACGGTGACGGGCAGTTCGCCGCAGGACCAGGAGCAAGCCCGGCTGATGACCGAGGGCTGGCGACGGTGGGGACTCGAGATGGATCTCACCGGCCTGACCTACCCCGGCGCACACACCGACGTCGCCGCGCTGCTGCACGAGAACGGGTGGGAAACCGCGGTATCGCGGCTCACCGACCTGTTCTCCGCGGCCGGCCTGCCGGAGTTGGGGCAAGCGGCGCAACAAGTTCCGGCCACCACGATCAAATTCGTTCGGGCCGTGCGGCTTTAGCGCGTGCGAGGCCACCGAGTGTGGGGCCTACGGACGGTTGTGGGCCGAAAACCGTACCTAGGGCCCGCACTGGGCGCCCCTCTTGGCCAGCCACTCGGCCTGCATCACCAGTAGGGCCATGACCTCCAGCTGCGGGGTCTGGGGGTCCAGTTCGCGGTACCGCTGATAGACGTTGACGACGACCCGCTCCGCATCCAGCCAGGTCGCATACTCACCGAGATCGATCGTATCGGCCGCCTCCGACCACGACAGCCCCCTGCGGTAAGCGGCCTCGGATTGCTCACAGACATGCGCGAGATACCCCCGCACCGCGCGGATTCCGTCGGGATCGCTGACGGGGCCGTGCCCGGGCACGACCGTCGGCGCGTCGAGCGCGATCATCGTGTCGCACGCGGCGATCCAGTTGTCGATCGGGCCGGCCCACACGATCGGGGTGCAGCCGATGAACAGCAGGTCGCCACCGAAGAGGACGCCCGCATCGGGCACGTATGCCACCGAATCCGCAGCGGTGTGGGCGGGGCCCAGATTCAACAAGTCGATGCGCCGCCCACCCACCTCGATGGTCAGCTCGCGGTCGAACGTCTGGTCGGCGTTGCGCACCGTGATCCCGCTGAAGTCGAAGTGTCCGAACCGGTCTCGCGTGTAGGGGGTAGCGACCGGGCCGAGGTTCGCGGTCTGCGCCATCGCCAGCATCTCGGGCGCCATGCCGTGCGCGATCTCCTCGGCGGTCCCCCGCGCGGCGATGATCCGCACCGAGGCGTCGAGCAGTTGGTTGCCGTGGGTGTGGTCTCCGTTGGAGTGGGTGATCAGCGCGTCGGTGATGGGCGCCGACGAGGTGATATCCCGCATCGCCGCGAGCATTTCACGGGTCAGTGCCAGGTCGAAGAGGGTGTCCACGAGCAGCGACGCGCCGTCGCCGGCGACCAGTCCGGCGTTGCTCCATCCGTAGCCCCCGTCTGGCAGCGTCCAGGCCCACACCCGATCGGCCACCTCGTGCAGGCCGCGGGTGTAGGGCACTTTGGCCGGCGCCCGGTTCACCCGCGGCGCCGGAGGCGCGGCGTCCGGATTGGGCCGGGCCGCCAAGGGGTGCGGTGCGGGGCTGTCGCGCACGGTTTGCCGCGTCTCCCCGAGCCCTTGGACCTGGAGTGTGACGATGTCGCCGTCGTGCAGCCAGCCGGGAAACGAGTCCAGGGCCGCCGGGTTGAGGTGCTCGACGAGCGTGCACGTCGGGACGGTGCCGGAGCCGATGATGTCACCGGGGGCCAGGGTCACGCCGCGTGAGGCGTAGGAGATGACTTCGCCGAAGCTCCAATCCATTTGGGCGGTCGAGCCCGAACCGATCACGGCGTCGTTGACCAATGCGGTCACCCGCAGGTCCAGTCGGCCGGCGCGCCGGTACGGCTCGAGCTCGTCGGGCGTCACCAGATACGGGCCCAGCGTGACACCGCTGTCCTTGCCTTTGCCCTGGCCGATCCCGAGTTGGCTTTCCATCTGCTGCAGATCGCGCGCAGACCAGTCGTTGAAAATGGTGTAGCCGATGATGGCCCGTTCGGCTTGGTCTACGGTCAGGTCGCGCCCACCGGTTCCGATGACGGCGGCGATCTCCAATTCGAAGTCCTGCCAGGCGGTTCCGGGAGCGGTGGGAGCATCGTCGTAGGGCCCTAAAACCGTTGCCGGGCAGGCGAAATAGAACGCCGGTATGCGATACCAGGTGTCGGCGAGCGTGCGGCCGGCGCCCAGCGCGGCCTGGCAGTTGCGCATGTGATCCAGAAAGCACAGCGAGTCGCGGATGGACGGCGGCCGCGGGATCGGCGCCAGCAGCCGCACCGCACCCAGCGGCACGGTCTTCGCGGCGCGCAGCGCTTGCTCCCCGGCCGCGCGCAGGCTATCGGCGCCGCGGCCGATCAGGTCCAGCAGCGTTACGCCCGCGGGCATCGGGCAGATCGCATCACCCGAGAGCACCCCGGTGCGTTCGCCGTCGGCATCAAGGTAGGTCACCCATTTCATTCGCGCACCACCTCATTCGGTTCCTTATCCGGCCGCAGCCCACGCCAACTCGATTGGCGCAGGCGATCATCCGGCGTCCATTCGCTGTAGCGCACCTCCCCCACCAGCACCGGCTCGACGAACGTCACACCCTTGGCCTCGCTGCGAGGAAGCGGTGGGCTGAAGGGCGACCGGTCGGTGTGCAGGGGTGCCAGGGTCTTCTTCAGGCTCGCCAGGTCACGTTCGGTGAATCCGGTACCGACCCGCCCCGCGAAGTGCAGGCCGCCGTCGGTCGGGATGCCCATCAGTAGGGAGCCGATGCCGCTGCTGCGTCCGCCCTCGCCGGCCTTCCACCCACCGATGACGACTTCCTGGGTGTTCCAATGCTTGTCCTTGATCCACGACACCGAGCGTCGGCCCGGTTGATAGGTGGAGTCACGCTTCTTGGCGACAACGCCCTCCCAGCCGTGCCTGCCGGAGTGCTCCAGCGCCTGCTTCCCGTTGCCGGGCAGCAACTCGGGCACGATGAGCTCGCTACCACTGGCCAACGTTTCCAACAACTTTCGGCGGTCTTGGTAGCGCGCCCGCAGCAGCGAGCGGCCGTCGAGGTAGAGCAGGTCGAACGCCCAAAACTGCACGAGGCTGCCGCGGCCTCGGTTCTGCATCGCGTGAAAGCTGGGCGCGCCGGATGCGTCCAGGACGACGGCCTCCCCGTCGAGCACCACGTGATGCTCGGCGAGATCGTCTGCCAGCGACCGCAATTGGGGGTATTCGTTGGTGACTTCCCGGCCGCGGCGGGAGCGCACCCGCAGGCTGCCGTGGTCGATCTCGACGAGCAGCCGGTAGCCGTCCCATTTGCCTTCGAACGCCCACTGGCTCGCCTTGCACGCCCCGATCGAGCCGTGGGTGGCGAGCATGGGCGCGAGCCCGTCGAAGTCGAAGGTCTTCTGATCTTTCATGCGGTGCGCCAGCCACTGGTCACCCTTGGTGTGGATCAGCGCGTAGCGGCCGGAAACCTTAGTGCCGTGCAGATTGACGATCACCTCGTCATCGCGAAACTTCTCCGCCTCGTAGGTTCCGGCGTCCCAGATGATCACCTTCCCGGCGCCGTACTCCCCTTTGGGAATGTTGCCCTCGAACGTGGCGTATTCCAACGGGTGGTCCTCGGTGTGTACTGCCAGGTGGTTCACGGATGTGGACTCGGGGAGGTTTTTCGGCACCGCCCACGACACCAGCACGCCGTCTTTCTCCAGCCGGAAGTCGTAGTGCAGCCTGCGGGCGTGGTGCTCCTGGATGACGAACGAATTGCCGTGGCCGGTTTGGGGTTTCGCGCGCGGGACCGGCTCAGGGGTTTTCGACGCGTCCCGCATGCTGCGGTACTTCGTCAACCGGTCGGGGACGGCGACGTCGTTGTCCAGTGCCGCCAGCAGATCCCCGTCGCGCGCCACCCGGCCCAGCACCTCGTCGTAGCGCAACTGACGCAGCGACGCGGGATCGTCGATCTCCTCCCACGTGCGCGGGGCCGCGACCGTCGGGTGTTCGCGTCCGCGCAACGAATACGGGGCGATCGTGGTCTTTGCGCCGTTGTTCTGGCTCCAGTCGAGGAACACCTTGCCCGCTCGCAGGCTTCGCGTCATGGTCGACGTGACCAGTTTTGGCATCGACTTTTCCAGTTGCTGGGCAACGCGTTTCGCCAACACCGTCGCGCCCCTGCTGCTCACCGGCTCCGCCAGCGGCGCGTAGAGGTGCAGGCCCTTGCTGCCACTGGTGAGCGGGAACAGGGTCAGCCCGATCCCGTCGATGAGGTCGCGAACGGCGTGGGCCACCTCGGCCAGCTGGGCCATGGTCACACCGTCGCCAGGGTCGAGGTCGAACACCAGCCGGGTCGCCGGGCCGGGCTTGAGCGCCTCGGCCTTGCTTCGGGTCCATTCGGCAACGAACCTCCATTGGGGCACGTGCACCTCCAGCGCGGCCTGTTGCGCGATCCACGCCAAACCGTCGAGGCTGTCGACGATCGGATAAGTCGTGGTCCCGGAACGGTGCGTGACGCTGGCGCGGGGCAACCATTCCGGCGCCGAGGAGGCCAGCTGCTTTTCGAAAAACGATGACTCCTCAACGCCATTCGGCCAGCGCTTGCGGGTGGCCGGGCGTCCGGCGATATGCGGGATCATCACCTCGGCGATGCGGGTGTAGTAGTCGAAGACATCCCGCTTGGTGGTGCCGGTGGCGGGGTAGAGCACCTTGTCGGCATTGGTGAGTTTCACCCGCGGTGCCATGTTGTCAACCTACGCGCCCGAAGAGTGATCATTGTTACCACCACGGATTATGTCTCAAACGTAAATTTCTGTGACATCAGTCACGAAGGCGTTAGTCTCGCGGGCCGCGCGGGCAAGGGATAGCGATGCGCATAATGTCCAGACGTCCAGAAGGCGGCGTCCCCCTCAGCAATGCCACCCTCGGACTGCACTCCCAGCGAATCGCGGTACCCACCTACGAGAGATCGGCCCTGCAGCGCAGCGTCGTGCACATCGGTGCAGGCAACTTCCACCGCGCCCATCAGGCCGTTTACTTCGATGACCTTGCCCGCTCGGGGATTTCACATCGGTGGGGCGTCACCGGTGTCAATCTGCACTCCCCGGAGGCCAAAGACTTGCTGTCGGCACAGGACGGGCTATACACCGTGGTACAGCGCGGCCATGACGGCCAGACCGCCCGCGTCGTCGGCTCGATCGGCTCCGTGCATTTCGCTCCGAATGATGGCGCGGCGGTCCGCGCCGCCCTGGCAGATCCGCAAACCCGCATCGTCAGCCTGACGATCACCGACAACGGATACTTCCTGGATCCGGTCACCGACGAGTTCGACGTCAACCACCCCGACGTGCGGGCCGACCTGGTCGCGTCCGATGGCTATGCCACCGCATGGGGGTATCTGGCCGAGGCCCTCGACCGGCGCCGCCGCTCAGGGCTCGCGCCGTTCACCGTGCTCTGCTGCGACAACATTCCCGGCGATACCCGGCCGGCGAGAACCGCGCTGGTCTCGTTCGCTGCGTGCAAAGATGCGGCGCTGGCTCGCTGGATCGAAAGGCACGTCGCGTTCCCGTCGACGATGGTCGACCGCATCACCCCGCAAACCTCGAATTCGGAGCGCACGTTCGTCGAGCAGACCTTCGGCGTGGCCGACAAGTGTCCGGTCGTGACCGAACCGTATCGCCAATGGGTGATCGAGGATTCGTTCAGCAATGGGCGCCCGCCGCTGGAGGAGGTCGGCGCCGAATTCGTTGCCGATGTCAGCGAACACAAGCTGATCAAGACGCGTCTGCTCAACGGAACCCATATCGCGCTCGCGTGCTTGGCGACACTGGCCGGTTACCAACGCACCGACGAAGCGATGCGGGACCGTGTCCTATTCGACTACGTCGAGACCCTGCTGCGTGAGGAGATTCAGCCATTGCTGCCCGCGGTTCCCGGGATGAACACCCCGGCGTACCGCGCCACCTTGCTCGATCGGCTCAGCAATCCCCGCATGAGTGACCAATTGTCGCGGCTCGCCCGGCGGGGCACCACCAAAATCAACTCCTTTGTGCTGCCGTCCCTGCAGGAGGCGATCGCGCAGGGCAGACCGCACACGCTGCTGACATTGGCCGTTGCCGGATGGGCTCGGTATATGCGCGGCCACGACCTCCAGGGCCGCCGACTCCGCCTCGAGGACTCGCAGGCGATCCCGGTGGCTAGGTTGGCCAACATGGCCGGCAATAACCCTGATCCCCTGCTGCGGCATGCCATGTTCGCCGAGCTCCGCGCCGTTCCCGGTTTCGCGCGTCGCCTCGGCGACATGATCGCCGATATCGACACCCGCGGTGTATTGCCCACGCTGCGTGACGCGATGCGCAACGACGAGCGAGAGTTGGTGACACGATGAAAGACGGCCTGGCCTTTGTGCGCACTTTCGACCCGGCGCCGATCACGACCTTGCTTTGCGACGCCGACGACAACCTGTTCGCTTCGGAACGGCCGGCGTTCGAAGCGTCGACCCAGGTGATGAATCGTTTCCTGGCCAGGTTCGGCGTGACCGCTCCACTCGACTCGGAGGAGTTGCGTAAGCGGGCCGTTGGAAAGAACTTCCGCGCCATGGCGCTCGACCTGGCGACCCAATGCCGACTGCCGCTCGATGCGACGTTGGCGCACAGCCTTCCCGCAGCGGTGGTTGCCTCCGCCGACGACGTGGCGAAGGGCGCCGCGTTGTCGGCCGACGAACTCGAGCAGTGGGTACTCGAGGAGCGCGAACGGGTCACCGCGCATCTCGCCGTCACGCTGACCCCCGACCCGCGGGTACTCGAACCGCTGCGCGACCTGGCGCCGCGCTACGCGCTCGCGGCCGTGAGCTCCAGCGCCACCAAGCGCCTGCGCGCCTGTTTCGCCGCTACCGGCATCGACTCGCTGATATCGGAGGCGGTGACCTTCAGCGCGGAGGATTCGCTTGCTGTGCCCACAAGCAAACCCGACCCGGCGGTGTATCTGCATTCCGGTCAGGTGATGGGCGTCGCGGCAGAACAAGGCCTGGCCATCGAAGACTCGGTTGCCGGGGTGAGCTCCGCGGTCGCCGCAGGCTACGCCACCGTTGGCAATCTGATGTTTGTGCCGCCCGACGAACGGGATTGCCGCCGAGCGGATTTGATCGATGCCGGTGCAGTCGCGATAACCGATTCGTGGCGTGCGCTCGCCGATGTCCTGCTGTCGTCGGCGGTGACGACCGCAGGTTCCCCGCTCGCGTAGGGCATCGGCCGGCCCAAGCCGCCGGGCTTCGGCCCGCGGCCGTCATACGAGAGGTGCTGCGAGCCCAGTAACATTCGGGACCGTGGCCCGGTGAGGAGTTGGCCAATGGTGGCTAGCGCGATCAAGCTGAACAATGCGACGCTTTCCGAACTGCCGATCGACGCGCCGAACTATGACCGCGGCAGCGTGACCGTCGGTATCGCGCATATCGGCGCCGGGCATTTCCACCGGGCGCATCAGGCGGCGTACATCAATCTGCTGCTGCAGCAGGGTCTGGCACGCGACTGGGGCATCTGCGGCGTCGGGGCGCTGCCCACCGACTGGACCATGCGCGACGTCCTCAACGGTCAGGACGGGCTGTATACGCTGATCTTGGAGAATCCCAACGGCAGCCGCGACGCCCAAGTAATCGGGTCGATCGTGGACTACCGCTACGCCCCGGACGATCCGGAATCAGCGTTAGAGGTGCTCGCTGCGGCCTCCACCCGGATCATTTCGCTGACCATCACCGAGGGCGGGTACCGCGATCCGGATGGGCCGGCGTTCGCGTTGATCACCGAGGCCCTCGCCAGGCGGCGTGATCGCGGAATTCCCGCGCCGACAATCGTTTCCTGCGACAACATCGAGAACAACGGCGAGGTCGCCAAGCGCACCGTGCTCGCCGGTGCCGAACGCAGGGATCCCGCGTTGGCCGAGTGGGTGGCGAGCAACGCCCGCTTCCCCAGTTCGATGGTCGATCGCATCACTCCGGCAACGACTTTGGAGATGGCCGCGGAAGTGCGGCGCGACTTCGGTGTCGACGACAGGTGGCCGGTGGTGGCCGAACCCTTCACCGCCTGGGTGATCGAAGACGACTTCGCCGACGGCAGGCCCCCACTCGAGCAGGCGGGTGTGCTGATGGTCGACGACGTGCGCCCGTACGAATTGATGAAGCTGCGGCTGCTCAACGCGGGGCATCAGTGCCTGGCCTACTTCGCCCATCTATGTGGCTTCCGGTTCGTCCACGAGGCGGCGCGCGATCCACTGTTCGCCGCATTCCTGCTCTCGTACTTCGACACGGAGGCGATCCCCACCCTGCCGCCAGTGCCGGGAATAGACCTGCACGAGTACGGCCGCACGCTGGTCGAGCGGTTCGCCAACCCAGCCGTGCGCGACACCGTCGCGCGCATCTGTGCCTACTCATCGGACCGCATCCCGAAATGGCTGTTTCCCGTCATCTGCGACAACCTGGCCAACGACGGGCCGGTTCAGCTGGCGGCCGCGGCGGTGGCCAGCTGGGCGCGCTACGCCGAGGGCACCGATGAATGGGGTAAACCGTACGAAGTGGTGGACCAACTCGCGGATTCGCTCATTCCGATCGCCCGATCGCAACACCAGAATCCCACCGTGTTTATCGAGGTGACCGCCGTGTTCTGCGATCTGGCCCACCAACCACGGTTTGTCGAGGCGTATCGCTGGGCGCTGGACTCGTTGCACCACAAGGGAGCTCGGGCAACGCTGGAGGCTTTGGTGCGATGACCCGCGGGCTGGTGATCGGTGAATCGCTGATCGACATCGTCGATGGCAACGAGCATGTGGGTGGCAGTCCGCTCAACGTCGCCGTCGGACTCAGCCGGCTGGGCCGGCCCGTCGACTTTTTGACCCACATTGCCGACGACCCACATGGCCGGCGTATCGCCGAATACGTGAAAAGCGCGGGCGTACAGCTTGTGCCGGGCAGCATTACGGCCACCCGGACACCGACCGCGGCAGCGACCCTGACCGAGGATGGTTCCGCCACCTACACGTTTGACCTTCAGTGGCGGCTTTCCGGCACACCCGAGGTACCACCTCCGGTGTTGGTGCACACCGGGTCCATCGCCGCGATACGCGAACCGGGCTGCCTGGCGGTCGCGGCGTTGGTCGAGAGGTACCGCCTCTCGGCCACGGTCACCTTCGATCCCAACGTGCGGCCGTCGCTGATCGCCGACCGCGATTCGGGCCGCGCACGTATCGAGCACCTGATCGAGCGCAGCGACATCGTCAAGGTCAGCGACGAGGACCTGCGCTGGATCGACCCCGGGCGCGAGCCGGAACAGACGGCTCGGACATGGTTGGCGTCGGGACCGGCGATCGTCGTGGTGACGATGGGTGCCCGTGGTGCGGTTGCGCTGTGCTCGGCCGGCGAGGCACGCGTGGCCGCCAGACCGGTCCACGTGGTGGACACCGTCGGCGCCGGCGACGCGTTCATGGTCGGCCTGCTCGACGCGCTGTGGGGCATGGATGTGCTGGGCGCCGACCGGCGGGCCGCCCTGCGCAGCATCTCGATCGACGCCCTGACCGGAGCGCTCGACACGGCGACTCTGTCGTCTGCGGCGACCGTGGGCCGCGCCGGGGCGCAGCTCCCCGACCGCGCGGAGCTGGGGGCCCAGGCAAACCGGCGGTAACCTCCCGGCCGGCTTCAATGCGGTCACGAGCTGGGCGCAACGGCCCCGCGTCCTGTTAGCCGGCGAACAGTATGGGCATACTGACTTACATGCGCTCCATCTGGAAGGGCTCGATCGCATTCGGGCTGGTCAACGTCCCGGTCAAGGTGTACAGCGCCACCCAGGACCACGACATCAAGTTCCATCAGGTGCACGCCAAGGACAACGGCCGCATCCGATACCAACGCGTGTGCGAAGTGGACGGCGAGGTCGTCGAATACCGTGACATCGCCCGGGCGTTCGAATCCGACGACGGACAGATGGTCATCATCACCGACGACGACATCTCCACCCTGCCCGAAGAACGCAGCCGCGAAATCGAGGTACTGGAGTTCGTTCCCGCCCAAGAGGTCGACCCCATGCTGTTCGACCGGAGCTATTTCCTGGAGCCGGACTCCAAGTCATCGAAATCGTATGTGCTGCTGGCGAAGACGCTCGCCGAGACCGACCGGATGGCGATCGTCCACTTCACGTTGCGCAACAAGACGCGGCTGGCGGCGTTGCGCGTCAAAGACTTCGGCAAGCGCGACGTGATGATGGTGCACACCCTGTTGTGGCCCGACGAGATCCGCGACCCGGACTTCCCGGTGCTCGACAAGGAGGTCGAAATCAAGCCCGCGGAACTGAAAATGGCCGGTCAGGTGGTGGAGTCGATGGCCGAAGACTTCAACCCGGACCGCTATCACGACACCTATCAGGAGCAGCTGCAGGAGCTGATCGACGCGAAACTCGAAGGCGGTGAGGCGTTTACCACCGAGGAGCAGCCGAAGGAGCTCGACGAGACCGAGGATGTCTCCGACCTGCTGGCCAAGCTGGAGGCCAGCGTGAAGGCTCGTTCGGGCGATGGCAAGGCCCCGGCCAAGAAGGCACCGGCCAAGAAAACGGCCGCCAAGAAGACCACCGCAAAGAAGACGACGGCGAAGAAGGCACCTGCCAAGAAGGCCGCGTCGAAGTCCTGACCCGGACCAGGCGCGTGCTCAGCGCCGGCGCGTCGCCAGGAACCGGGTCGCCGCCGCGATCAGGTTGATCACGGCGACCATGATGATCAGGCTCAGCGCCGCACCCCAGATGCGCAGGAACCCCGCGTGTTCGGGGTTGGTGAGTTCGGTGTAGATCAGCAACGGCAGCGACGCCATGTTGCCGTGGAAAACGTCGAGGTTGATCGAGCGGCTGTAGCCCACCAGCACCAGCACCGGGGCGGTTTCCCCGATGACCCGCGCGACCGACAACAAGACGCCGGAGACGATGCCGGGCATGGCGATCGGGAAGACGATCCGCATGATGGTCTTCCACTTGGGAACACCGAGCGCGTAGCTCGCCTCCCGCAGGTCGTCGGGCACCAGCCTGAGCATCTCCTCGGCGGACCGCACCACCACCGGCAGCATCAACAAAACCAGCGCCAGCGAAACCGCGAAGGAGCTCTGCTGGAATCCCAGCGTGGCGATCCAGAGGCTGAAGATGAACAGCGCAGCCACGATCGAGGGCACGCCGGCGAGCACGTCCACCATGAAGGTTGTCAGCCGTACCAACCGGCCGGACCCGTATTCCACCAGGAAGACTGCGGTCATCAGCCCCAGCGGCACGGACAGCAGCGCGGCCACCCCGGCCTGCACCACGGTTCCGTACAACGCGTGATAGATCCCGCCGGCGAACTGCTCCGGCAGGATGCCGTGCAGCGAATGGGTCCACCAACCCGTCCGGGTGACCGCATACCAGCCCCGGGCTATCACGACCGACAGGACCCAAGCCAGCGGCACCAGGGCGATGAGGAACGAGGCGACGAAGAAGACCGTCGCCGCGTCGTTGGTGAGCCGCCGGCGGATGCTGACGGGCCGGAAGGCCTGCGCTTTGACCGGCCGGTCGAAAACGTTGACCGTCATCCGTTGACCTTCCCACCGGCGACGGCGCGAGCCAGTGCGTTGACGACGAATGTCAAGACGAACAGCGCGAATCCCGCGGCGATGTAGGCCCCGGTGGGTAACGGTTCACTGAATTCGGCTGCCGCCGAGGCAATTTTCGAGGCGAACGTGTAGCCGCCGTCGAACAGCGACCAAGTTCCGGGGCGTGCGGCCGAACGCAGGATGATCAGCACCGCCACCGTCTCGCCGAGCGCCCGGCCCAACCCCAACATGGATGCCGCGATGACACCGCTGCGACCGAACGGCAGCACGGTCATCCGCACCACCTCCCACTTGGTGGCCCCCAGCGCCTGCGCGGCCTCCATCTGGATGTGCGGGGTCTGGCGGAATACCTCCCGCGAGACCGACGTGATGATCGGCAGAATCATCGCCGAAAGCACGATGCCCGCGGTGAAGATGGTGCCGCCACCGGCGAGCGACACGTTGCCCTGCTTGAACAGGAAGAACCAGCCCAGGTGGCGATTGAGGAACGCGGCGACGGGCTCGATCTTGGGCGCCAGCACGAAGATGCCCCACAACCCGAAGATGATCGAGGGCACCGCGGCCAGCAGGTCAACGACGGCCCCGAACGGGCGAGCCAGTCGCTTGGGGGCATATTGGGTGAGGAACACCGCGATACCCACCGCAATCGGCACCGCGAGCACCAGCGCGGTGATCGAGCTGAGCACCGTGACCATCAACAGGTCACGGATGCCGAACGCGAGCCTGCCCGGATCGGTGGTACTGAACTGGGCACTGGTGAAGAAGTTCGCGTGGTTGGCCCGCAACGACGGAACGGCACGGATCAGCAAGAACACCGCGATCAGCAGGATCGCGGCCACGATCGTCGAACCGGCGGCGGCGGTCGCCAACTTGAACAGCCGGTCACCCCGTCGACCTGAGGGTGCGCCCAGCGCCGTGAGCGCAGGTTTTTCCGTGGTCGACGGGCTGGCTACCGCTCCTCGGGTCACGACCACCTCAAATCACGTGATGGCGTTGATCGAAGCCGACAGTCTCGACTTGAACGAATCCGGAATGGGAATGTACCCATTGTCGGCCAGGCCACTCTGCCCCGCACCGATCGTACTTTGCAGGAAAGCCTTGACCGCCGAGCCGACCTGGGAGTCGGGATACTTCGAGCAAACGATCTCGTATGTCGCCAGCACGATCGGGTATGACCCGGGCTGGGTCGGCTTGTAGAAGGAGAGCGTGTCCAGCACCAGGTCGTTGCCCTGCCCGTTGATCTTGGCGCCGGAGATGGTCTTGCCGACCGAGTCGGCGCTGATCGCCACCGCGTCCGGGCCGGCCGACGTGACGACCTTGGCCATGTCCAGTTTCTGCGCCTCGGCGAACGACCACTCGTTGTAGGTGATCGACCCCTCGGTGGCCTTGATGGCCGCCGACGTTCCGTCGTTGCCCTTGGCGCCCTCGCCGACACCGCCCTTGAACGTCTTGCCGGCCCCCTTGCCCCACGCGCCGTTCGAGGCGGCGTCAAGGTACTTCTGGAAGTTGTCCGTGGTGCCGGATTCGTCGTTGCGGAACACCACATGGATCGGCTCGGCGGGCAACGTGACACCGGGGTTCAGCGCCGCGATTGCCGGGTCGTTCCACGTCGTGATGGCGCCGTTGAAGATCTTCGCCGCCGCGGGTCCGTCCAGGCTCAGCGAACTCAAACCCTTGACGTTGTAGGTGATGGCGATCGGGCCGAACACCACCGGCAGGTTCCATGCCGGCGAGCCGCAGCGCTGCTGCGCCGCGGCATATTCCTTCGCCGCTAGCGGCGAGTCCGAGCCCCCGAAATCGGTTTGGTTGCCGTTGAATTCACTGATTCCCGCGCCCGACCCATTGGCCGTGTAGTTCAACGTCTGGCCCGGGCAGGCCTGTTCGAAGGCGTTGACGAAGCGGGTCATCGCGTTGGCCTGGGCGGTCGATCCGCTGGCCTTCAGCGTCTTCTTACCGCCGCAGCTGACCTTGCCCGACGCCGAGCCGCTCGTCCCGCTGCTCCCGCCGTTGGCGTTGTTGTCGCTTCCGCACCCCGACAACGCCAGCGCGGCAGCCGTCAGAACGCTCAGCGCGGCACCGAATCGGTTGAGTTTCAAGTCACTTCCTAACGGTACGGATGAAACATGATTGGCGGCGTTCTCCTGGCCGCTACCCGGCGATGAGCCGTCTCTCGCAGCAAGGAAGCTAACAGCAAGAAGGTTAACGTTGGGCAAATTGCTGTCGGCCGATTGTCGCTGGCCAAACGGCTTGGGGGCGGCCCGCACGCCGGAAGCGGGAGGGCTCACGAAATGGCGTCGATCGCCGCCGACAACCGGGGTTTGAACGACTCGGGAACCGGGATGTATCCGTTGTCCGCCAGGCCGTCCTGCCCCGCGCCGACGGTGCTGTGCAGGAAAGCCTTGACGGCCGCGGCGACCTGGGGATCCGGATACTTCGAACAGACGATCTCGTAAGTCGCGAGCACGATGGGGTAGGAACCGGGCTGGGCCGGTTTGTAGAAGGAGAAGGTGTCAACGACCAGGTCGTTGCCGTCCTCGGTGAAGTCGGCCCCCGCGATCGTCTTGCCCACCGAATCGGCGCTGATCGCCACGGCGTCCGGGCCGGCCGACGTGATGATCCTGGCCATGTTGAGCTTCTGCGCCTGGGCGAACGACCACTCGTTGTAGGTGATCGACCCCTCGGTGGCCTTGACCGCCGCCGACGTTCCGTCGTTGCCCCTGACGCCCTCGCCGACGCCGCCGTTGAATGTCTTTCCGATGCCCTTGTCCCAGGCGCCGTTGGCCGCGGAATCCAGGTATTTCTGAAAATTGTCCGTGGTGCCGGACTGGTCGTTACGGAAGATCACCCGAATCGGCTCGGCGGGTAGAGGCACGCCCGGGTTCAACGCCGCAATGGCCGGATCGCTCCACGCGGTGACCTCGCCCTTGAATATCTTGGCGGCCGTCGGACCATCCAGGTTCAGCGACGTCACGCCCTTGACGTTGTAGCTGATCGCGATCGGCCCGAACACCACCGGCAAATTCCACGCCGGCGAACCGCAACGCTGACGCGCCGCGAAGTATTCGATGGGTGCCAGGGGTGAATCTGACCCCGCGAAATCGGTTTGGCTGCCCGTGAATTCACCGATTCCCGCGCCCGAGCCGTTGGGCGTGTAGTTCAGCGTCCAGCCCGGGCAGGCTTGCTCGAACGCCTTGATGAAGCGAGTCATCGCGTTGCCCTGGGCGGTCGATCCGCTCGCCTTCAGCGACTTGGCCCCGCCACAGCTCACCTTGGCGGCCGACGTGCCCGTCGCGGGACGTCCACCCGCCGCGTTGTCATTACTCCCACAGCCGGACAGCGTCAGGACGGCCGCGACGCTCAGCGCAGCGCCAAACCGGTTCAGCCCCAATATGATCCCCGACGGACAAGTTCGAACATGATCGCCACCATTCGATAGCCGTGCGCACCGACCAAACGGTCAGCACTAAGGCTAATGCCGGGCGAATGTTCTCGCAGTGGACGAGAGAGGCGCCGAGTCCACCCCGGCACGGGGCGATGCGGCGTCCGGCCCATATGTAAAAGTAGAACCTGTTCCAGAAATGCCGCATCCGATGCGGCATGGCTTGCTACCGTGTCGGCTGACACCTTGGGCGAAGAGAGGCCGCAATGATCCTTGACAGATTTCGTCTCGACGACAAAGTCGCCGTCATCACCGGTGCCGGCCGCGGGCTCGGGGCAGCGATCGCCTTGGCTTTCGCCGAGGCGGGCGCCGATGTCCTCATCGCCTCGCGTACGGAATCGCAACTAGAAGGCGTCGCCGAGCAGGTCCGAGCCGCGGGTCGACGGGCGCACATCGTCGCCGCCGACCTCGCCCATCCCGAGGCGACCGCGGAGCTGGCCGGCCAGGCGGTCGAGGCCTTCGGGAAACTAGACATCGTCGTCAACAACGTCGGCGGAACCATGCCGAACACACTGCTGACCACCTCGACCAAGGACCTCAAGGACGCGTTCACCTTCAATGTCGCCACCGCCCACGCGCTGACCGTCGCGGCGGTGCCCCTGATGCTCGAGCACTCCGGTGAGGGCAGCATCATCAACATCACCTCAACCATGGGCCGGCTGGCCGGCCGGGGCTTCGCCGCCTACGGCACCGCGAAGGCCGCGCTGTCCCACTACACCCGGCTGACCGCGCTAGACCTGTGCCCGCGCATCCGGGTCAACGCGATCGCACCGGGATCGATCCTCACCTCCGCGCTCGACGTGGTCGCGTCCAACGAGGAGCTGCGTGCGCCCATGGAGAAGGCCACCCCCATGCACC
>NZ_LZJI01000169.1 GCF_001667775.1 Mycobacterium sp. E1747 | reverse complement strand
CACCGCGCCGCCGGCCGCGTTCTGGAACGGCATCGGGATGTCGACGTGCTGCCGGCTGGGCCACAGTGCGATCGCGCCGCCGAGCACCGCCACCCCGATCGCCACCAACAGCCCGACGACGATCCGGGCGGGCAGCGATTCAACCGGGACCGGACTGGGCGGGCCATGCGAGTGCGAGTGCGTCACCCGGTCCACCGTAGAGGCGCCGGCTGCGAACTTGCTTACTGGCGATAGCTGGCCAGGAAGTTGCCCAGCCGCTCGATCGCGGCGGCCAGATCGCGGGACCACGGCAGCGTCACGATGCGCAGATGATCCGGTGCCGGCCAGTTGAATCCGGTGCCCTGGGTGACCAGGATCTTCTCCTGCAGCAGCAGGTCGAGGACGAGTTGTTCGTCGTCGGTGATGTCGTACACCTCGGGGTCGAGCCGCGGGAAGGCGTACAGCGCGCCCTCGGGCTTGACGCACGACACCCCGGGGATCTCGTTGAGTTTCTCCCACGCAACGTCGCGCTGCTCTAGCAGCCGCCCGCCGGGCAGCACCAGGTCTTCGATGCTCTGGTGGCCGCCGAGGGCCACCTGAATCCCGTGCTGGGCGGGCACATTGGGGCACAGCCGCATGTTGGCCAGCAGGTTGATGCCCTCGATGAAGCTCTCGGCGTAGTCCTTGGGCCCGGTGATCGCCAGCCAGCCGGCGCGGTAGCCGGCGACCCGGTAGGCCTTGGACAGGCCGTTGAAGGTGAGGCACAGCATGTCGTGCGCCAGCGAGGCCACGTTGATGTGCGTGGCGTCGTCGTAGAGGATCTTGTCGTAGATCTCGTCGGCGAGCAGCAGCAGCTGGTGCTTGCGCGCCAGCTCCACCATCTGGGTGAGGACCTCGCGGCTGTACACGGCGCCGGTCGGGTTGTTGGGGTTGATGATGACCAGCGCCTTGGTGCGTTCGCTGATCTTGGACTCCAGGTCGGCGATGTCGGGCTGCCAAGCCTGCGTCTCGTCGCACAGGTAGTGCACGGGCGTGCCACCGGCCAGGGAGGTCGATGCCGTCCACAGCGGGTAGTCCGGCGACGGGATCAACACCTCGTCGCCGTTGTCCAGCAGGGCCTGCAGCGTCATGGTGATCAGCTCGGAGACCCCGTTGCCCAGGTAGACGTCGTCGACGTCGAACCGGGGGAAGCCCTCGACCAGCTCGTAGCGGGTGACCACCGCCCGGCGCGCGGGCAGAATGCCCTGCGAGTCGGAGTAGCCCTGCGCGTACGGCAGTGCCTGGATCATGTCCCGCATGATCACGTCGGGGGCCTCGAAGCCGAACGGCGCCGGGTTGCCGATGTTGAGCTTGAGGATGCGGTGCCCTTCGGCCTCTAGCCGCGCGGCCTGCTGGTGCACCGGCCCGCGGATCTCGTACAGGACGTCCTGAAGCTTGGACGACTGCGCGAAGACCCGCTGCCGGTGATGGCCGGAGGCGTGCAGGGGCAGCTGGTGAGTGGTCACGTACTTAATGGTGCCACCACTGTCCACCGAAATTTGCTGTCACGGGTCAAACCGTGATCAGCGCTTACCCGGTGGCGTCCGTACGGCCGGGACAGGTCGGGGATCAGCGCTTGCCCGGCGGCCGGGCCCCGCGGGCGATGCCCAGGCCCTTCACCGGCTGCGCGGGCGACTCTTGCTCGCCGTCCATCTCCTTTGCCGGTTCCGCTTTGGGCGCGGGCTCGGCCTCGGCCTTCGGCGCGGCCTCGGCCTTTGGCGCCGCGGGCTTCTTGGCGCCCGGCCGCTTGGCACCGGCGGCGATGCCCAGGCCCTTGACCGGCGCCGCGGGCGCCTTGTCGTCGGCCTCCGGGGCGGCCGCGGCGGGCTGAGCCTCGGCCTTTGGTGCTTCGGCCTTGGGTGCCTCCGCCTTGGGTGCCTCCGCTTTGGGTGCCCCGGCCGCCGGTGCGGTCTTCTTCGCGCCGGGACGCTTGGCGCCGGCGGCGATGCCCAACCCCTTGGCCGGGGCGGCCGACGAGGACTCCGCAGGGGCCTCCGCCTTGGCCTCGGCCTGCGCGGGCGCGGCCTTCTTGGCACCCGGCTTCTTGGCCCCGCCGGCGATGCCCAGCCCCTTGGCGGGCACGGCGGGCGCGGCGGGGGCCGACGCCTCGGCCTTGCCGTCCCCGGCGGGTTCGGCCGCCTTCTTGCCGGGCTTCTTCGCCCCGCCGGCGATGCCGAGACCCTTGACGGGCGCGGCGGGCGCAGCCGCGGCCTCGGATGTCGGGGCCGCCTCGGCGGGCGCCTCCTCGGTCTCCTCGGCCGGCGCCTCGACCGTCGCGGTGGCCTTGGGCGCCTGTGCCGCCCGCTTCTCGGCTTCCTTTGCGGCGGTGCCCTTCTCCGGCAGCGTCGCCTTGTCGTATTCGAGGGAGCCGAGCAGCACCTGGGCGACGTCGAGCACCTCGACCCCGGTCCGGCCGGCCTCCTCGGAGCGGTCGTTGACGCCGTCGGTGACCATCACCCGGCAGAACGGACAGCCGGTCGCGATGGTGGACGCCCCGGTGGCCAGGGCCTCGTCGACGCGCTCGTGGTTGATCCGCTTGCCGATGTGCTCTTCCATCCACATCCGCGCGCCGCCTGCGCCGCAGCAGAAGCTGCGCTCGGCGTGCCGCGGCATCTCGGTCAGGGTCGCGCCCGCCGCCCCGATCAGCTCGCGCGGCGCCTCGTACACCTTGTTGTGCCGACCCAGGTAGCACGGGTCGTGGTAGGTGATGTCCTGGGACACGGGGCTGACCGGCACCAGCTTGTTGTCGCGGATCAGCCGGTTCAGCAGCTGGGTGTGGTGCAGCACGGAGTAGTTCGCGCCCAGCTGCCGGTATTCGCGGCCCAGGGTGTTGAAGCAGTGCGGGCAGGTGACGACGATCTTGCGGTCGACGGTCTCTACGCCCTCGAACACGCCGTCCAGCGTCTCGACGGCCTGGGCGGCCAGCTGCTGGAAGAGGAACTCGTTGCCCGAGCGGCGCGCGGAGTCGCCGTTGCACGTCTCGCCGGTGCCCAGCACCAGGTACTTCACCCCGGCGATCGCCAGCAATTCGGCGACGGCCTTGGTGGTCTTCTTGGCCTTGTCGTCGTAAGCGCCGGCGCAGCCCACCCAGAACAGGTACTCGTAGCCGTCGAAGCTGTCGACGTCCTCGCCGTAGACCGGCACGTCGAAGTCGACCTCGTCGATCCAGTTGGTCCGGTCGGCGGCGTTCTGGCCCCACGGGTTGGCCTTGGTCTCCAGGTTCTTGAACAGGACCGACAGCTCGGACGGGAATTCGGACTCCATCATCACCTGGTAGCGGCGCATGTCGACGATGTGATCGATGTGCTCGATGTCCACCGGGCACTGCTCGACGCAGGCGCCGCAGGTCACGCAAGACCACAGCACGTCGGGGTCGATGACGCCGCCCTGCTCCTCGGTGCCGACCAGCGGGCGGGTGGCCTGCTCGGGCCCGGATCCCGTCACGCGGCCGAAGCCCGACTCGGGAACGTGGTGGACCTCGGCGTGCTTCTCTCCGGACAGCTTCTCGCCCACTCCGCCTTCCGGCGTGCTTTGGAGCGGAGATTCCTTGTCGCCCAAGATGTATGGTGCCTTCGCCATCCAGTGGTCGCGCAGGTCCATGATGACGAGCTTGGGCGAGAGCGGCTTGCCGGTGTTCCAGGCGGGGCACTGCGACTGGCAGCGGCCGCACTCGGTACAGGTGGCAAAGTCCAGCATGGCCTTCCAGCTGAAGTCCTCGATCTTGCCGCGGCCGAATTCTGCGTCGTCGGGCGGGTTTTCGAAGTCGATCGGCTTGCCGTCGTGTTCGAGTGGCAGCAGCGGGCCGAGCCCGTTGGGCAGCCGCTTGAAGATGACGTTGATCGGCGCCGTGAAGATGTGCATGTGCTTGGAGTGCAGCACGATGATCAGGAACGCCAGCATCACCGCGATGTGCAGCAGCAGGGCCGTCGTCTCGATGATCTCGTTGGCGGGCTGCCCGAGCGGACGCAGAATGGCGCCGAACAGCTGGGACAAAAAGGCGCCCTTGCCGTAGGGCAGAGTGCCGTTGTTGACCGCGGACCCGCGGACCAACACGTAGGTCCAGATGACGTTGAAGATCATGAACAGCACCAGCCAGGCGCCGCCGGTGTGGGAGCCGTAGAACCGGGACGAGCGCCCGTATTCCTTCGGCTCGGTCCGCCACCGGATGATCGCGAAGGTGGTGATGCCCAGGAAGACGCCGGTGGCGAAGAAGTCCTGCAGAAAGCCCAGCGCGTCCCAGCGCCCGATGATCGGGATGTGGAAGTTCTCCTGGAACAGGAAGCCGTAGGCCTCGATGTAGACGGTGAGCAGGATGAAGAAGCCCCACATGGTGAAGAAGTGGGCCAGGCCGGGAACCGACCATTTGAGCAGCCGGCGCTGCCCGAAGACCTCGGAGACCTCCGCCCAGATTCGCTTGCCGGGTTCGTCGGTGTGCCCCGGCGCGGGCTTCCCGGACGTGATCAGCCTGAAGAGCCAGAGGACCCGCTTGGCAGCGAGTGCGGCCACGACCAGCGTCATGCCCATGCCCACTATGAGTCTGATGAGCATCTGCGTCGTCACTGAAGGTCTCCCCAATGCATTGTTGATTCAGCCTGCGATTTGTTTGCCTGCTCAGCCCTGCTCATAGTTACATCTCCGCAGCTTCCGCCGCGAGAAAGGCTGCCCTAACTTGGCAGCTCATCCGTGCCGTGGCCTGCTTCGTTAGCGCGCCGGTGACGGTGTGACCTTCGTCGCCGTGACCCGCGCCACCGCGTCAGGGCCGGGGCTGGGGCAGGAAGGGCGGCAGTAGTGGCCGCAAGCGGGTCGTCGTCGGAGGCGCGCTGCTGGTGGGCGCCTGCGATGTCGTGGGCGCCTGCGACGTGGTGGTCGGTGCGGCGGTGGTGGTGGTGGTGGTCGGGGCTGCCGTCGTGGTGGTCGGGGTCGGCGACTCGGTCGTCGTGGTGGCCGGCGGCGGTTCAGACGACGACGACGGCGGTGGCGGAGGCGGGGGGAGGACCGTCACGGTGGTGCTGCTGTCCGGTCCGGTGATGGTCACGGTTTGCGACGTTTGCGGCGGCGCCGGCTGGCTCGGCGCCGTGGGTTTGGGCGGGCTGGACTTCGTGAGCCCCAGGTTGATCGCCAACAAAACGGCCACCAGCACCGCCGCCGCGGCTCCCGCGACGGTCAAGACCAGCGCCGTGCGCTTGTACCAGGGCAGTCCGCCGGCCGGGGTGGGGCCGCGGTTGTCGGTCTCATCGTCGAAAGTTCTTGCCGCACCGGCGTATTCGCCGGTGGCGTCCCGCCCGGTGTAGGGCACCGGTTCGTCCGCGCCGTCGGCGTCCTGGGACCAGGCCAGGGCGCCGTCCACGTCGGTGGCCTGAGCGGCCCAGGCGGCTTGGGTCATGTCGATCCCGCCGGTGCTCACCATCTCGGTCGGCGTTTCCACGACGGCGCCCGCGGCGGTCGGGACGCCCGCCGACGCCTGTTGATCGCCGAGCGCCGCCGCGCCGATGGCCGCGCTGAACGCGGGCTGCGGCGCGGTGTGCACCGGCACTGAAAAGCGTCCCGACAGCCGCGCGGTGAGCAGCGGGATGCCCGCGCCGCCGCCAGCGGTCGCGACGGCGGCCAATTTCGGAATCCCGTTGCGGCGCATGGCTTCCTCAAGGGCATTCAGGAATCGGTCCAACGGTTCGGAGATCAGCTGCTCCAGCTCGGTGCGCGTCAGTTGCCCACCCGCGACCGAGGCGGTGGCGGCGGTGGACAATTGCTCCTTGGCGCGCCGGCACTCGCCGAGCAGCCGGCTCTGCGACCCGATCCGCACGGTGCTGCCCAGGTCGGCCATCGTGTCGTCCGAGGCCCGCAGGCGGCCCAGCACCAGCTGATCGATTCCGTCGCCGGAGAAATCGGCATAGCGTACCGACGGGCCGATGCGGGCGAAGTTGGACCCGGCGTCCATCAGGCTGATGCTGGTGCCGCTGGCGCCGAAGTCGCACAGGGCGACGACGCCGGTGGTCGGGAACCCCGGTCGGCCGCGCAGCGCGGCGAGCGCGGCGGTGGCGTCGGACACCAGAACCGGGGCCACCCCGCCGCGGGCGAGGTCCGGCTGGGCGAAGAACTCCTCACGCAGCGCGGTGAACTGTGCGTCGGACCAATACGCGGGCACGGCGATGGTGATCGGTGTCCCGTAGCCCACGGTGCGGGCCATGGCCTCGATCGCCTCGACCGTCAGCACCTCGCCGAGGTACTTCGTCCCGTCGGCGGCAACGACGGGGGTCCGGTCGCCCACGCGCTCGACGAATCCGCGCAGCACCATCCCGTTTTCGGTCAGGTTCGGGTTTTCTTCGGGCAGGCCAACTTCGGTCGGCCGGTGCTCGAAGAGGGTCAATACGGCGCTGCGGACCACCGGGGCGCTGCCCGCGCGGGCCGCCACCAGGTTGGCCGCCCCAATCGACAGCCCGAGCGACTCGCTCATGCCCCGCATCCCCCTTCCGATCGCCCGGTGGTCCTCACCCTAGCGGCCGGCGGGGTCAGCGCAGGCCTGGCGGGACCGTGATCACGGTGGGCACACCCGGAATCGTGATCACCGACGGCACCTGCGGCAGGTGATGCCGATGCGTCGGCTCCTGCTGGCTGGGCTGATGCGTGGGCTGCCCCGTGGGCTGCTGTGCCGGCGGCCCGACCGCGGTGCTGGTGCTCGGGGACGTCGTGGTGGTCGTCGGCGGGGTCGTGGTGGTCGTGGTGGTGGTCGTCGTGCTGCTGGTGCTCGGGGTCGGGCTGGTCCCCGGTCCGCCGCTGAGCAATTCGGTGATGCCGTAGACGATCAGCCCGATCAGGATGACGACGAATACCAGCCAGGCGATGAGCAGCGGCGGCTTGCGGTACCAGGGGGTGGGTTCGGTCTCCAGGTCACCGAACGCTTCGGGCTGCCCCAACCCGTCGGCCGGGTTCACCGGGGGTTCGCCGGTGGTGGGCTGCTCAGCGATGCCGTAGTCGGCATGGCGGGTCGCCTGTTCGTGGAAGTCGTCGGGTGGGCCGTTGCGTGCCACGGCACCGATGGTACTGATGCCGGCTGCCAATGCCCTGAGCCCTCGGGCCGCGGCGCCTCAGTTGCCGCCGAGCGCGTCGCGCACGCGTCCCCGTGCCCGGTCGAGCCGCCTGGCAGCCTCGGCCGCATCGACGCCCGCGAGCAGCGCGACGATCGCCGTCTTGGCGTGACCCCCCGCGGCGGCGAGCGCGGCGGCCGCGGTTTCCTCGTCCACGCCGGCCGCGTCGCGGACGATCCGCACCGCGCGGCGGCGCAGCTTCGCGTTGGTCGGCCGCACGTCGACCATCCGCGGTCCGTAGACCTTGCCGAGCGCGATCATCACGCTCGTCGAGAGCGCGTTAAGCGTGACCTTCTGAGCCGTTCCTGCGGTCAGCCGCGTCGAGCCGGCCAATACCTCGGGCCCGGTCAACAGTTCGATCATCACGTCTGCCGATGCCTTGCTGCTGGGGTTGTTGACGATCGCCACCGTCAGCGCACCGGCCGCGCGCGCATGCTGGAGCGCCCCGAGCACGTACGGCGTGCGGCCCGAGGCGGTGATGCCGACGAGGGCGTCGGCGGCGGTCAGGTCGTCGAGATCGGCGGGGTCGAACGCGTCTTCCGCGCCCTCGATCGCCTCGGTCAGCGCCACCGGGCCGCCGGCGATCACACCGCGCACCAGGTCGGTGCCGAACGTGGGCGCGCACTCGGCCGCATCGAGCACGCCGAGCCGTCCAGGCGTCCCGGCGCCGGCGTAGATCAGCCGGCCGCCGCGGTCGAGTCGACCGGCGATCGCCTCGGCCGCCGCGGCGATCCGCGGGACCGCCGCCTTTATGGCGCCATGCGCCTCGCCTTCGGCGGCGACGAGCAGCTCCACGATGTCGGCGATCGGCCGGGCGTCGAGGTCGTGCAGGCCCGGACGCGCGGCTTCCGTGGCAAGGGCGTCAAGGCCTTGCACGGCAAGGGTTTTGGGTGCCGCCTGCGCGCGGACCACGTGCGGCTCGTGGATCGCCCCCAGGCGCAGCGCCCCGTCGAGAGCGTCGCCGGCGGCCGGCACGAGGTCGAGCTGGTCACGCAGCGCGGTGAACCCGGCCAGGCCGCCGACCATCGCGACCGGGCCATCCCCGGCCGCGCGAGCGGTCGCGGCGAGCGCCTCGGCCGCCGCGCCGACGATCGCCAGCGCGGCGGCGTCGCCCCGCGCCGCGAGGACGTCGGGTGCGAAGGATGCGAGCGCGGCGGCGCCGGTGAGCCGCGCCGGCCAGGTCCGCGGCGCGCCGAAGCGGGCGCGGGCGGCGTCGAGCAGCGTGGTGGACGGCCCCCGGCCGTCGTGCGCGCGCAGGGCCGCGCGCAGCCCGGCGGCGCCGATCCACGCCCCGCCGCCCTCGTCGCCCAGCCAGGGGCCCCAGCCATCGGCAGTCCGCAGCGCGCCGTTCGCGTCGATCGCGAGCGCCACGACGCCCGTGCCCGCGATCAGCACGACGCCCGGCTCCCCGCCCAGCGCGCCGGCATGCGCGATCACCGCGTCACTGGTCACCGCCACGCGCTGCGCGCGTGGCGGTGACCAGCAGCGCATCTGCCAGTGCCCGCGCGGCGTCGGGCGCCGCCAACGCGCCGGGGGCGCCCACGATCACCTCGTCGGCCGCGCCGAATTCACGCGTCACGGTCAGGATCGCCGCCTCGGCGGCCCGCACACCGCCGGGCGCCGCCAGGCCGGGCGCGCCCGGCCCCTGAGCCCTATGGCGGCCTAGGGATGCCCGGCACAACGTCTTACCCAGGTCGACGGCGAGGATCACCGCACCCATCCTTGTCGAGCGCAGGCTGGTCGGGTGGGGCGGGCGTTGCCGACCGTGGGGCACGGGATGGCTGAGCCGGCCGGGCCGCACGTCGGCCGGTTAGAACGTGTTGACCTTGTCGAGGCTGACGAACATGCCGTGGCCGGTGTGGTCGTTGGTGAAGCGGGTGCCGTCGGCGGTGGCGTTGATCGTCCAGCCGGCGGCGTTGTAGGTCTTGTAGTCGATCTGCACGGTCGGGATGGCTCCCAGGTTGCCCAACACCCACTGCACCTTGCCGGCGGAGTCCACGCTGACGCCGTTGGCGTGCTCGCCGTCCTGCAGCGGGGAGTTGGTGAACGGCGCCTCGCAGCCGACCGTGTCCTTGTTGATTTGGCAGCGGGTGGTGCCCGACTTGGTCTCGATGAACACGTAGCCGTTCTGGTCCGGCGGCAACGGGATGGCGCCGGCCGGTGCGGTCGGGTTGGCCGGCGTTGTGGGGAGGCCGGGGGCCGGACTGGCGGTGGGCGCCGGCGGCGCTGCCGAGGGCCTGGGTGTCGGGAAGGTGGGCTCGACCGGGCCGGCCCCCGGCGCGGCGACCGGCCGGCCCGCGACGGTGCTGGAACAGGCGTCGATCAGTGTCGGACTGACCAACACGGGCGCAATCAACAGGGACCCACCGGCAAGACTCCACCGTGCCCTTTGCGAAAACCGCACGCGCCACTCCCGATTATCAGCGATATTGGGACATCAGATTACGCGCGCGGAAACGAAATCCCGTGCAACCGCGCAGCTGTCGATGCCACGCCGATGGTGAACCTTTATCGCCGCGTAACCGACTGGGTCTCGGCGGCCCGACCGGCGGCGACGATGCCCTGGTAGCCGGTGCACCGGCAGAAGTTGCCGGACAGCCCCTCCCGGATCTCGTGGTCGCTGGGATCGGGGTTGTCGCGCAGCAGCGCCGTCAGCGCCGTCACGAAACCCGGCGTGCAGAAGCCGCATTGCAACCCGTGGCACTCGCGCAGCGCCGACTGTACGGGCGACAGCGTGCCGTCCGGGGCGGCGCCAGCGTCATCCGCGGTTCGACCGCGGCCGTAACCGGAGTTCCGTTGACGGACAGCATGATTGGGGTTTCACGCATTGCTCGCCCCCAGGGCCTCGGTTATCGCGCGGGTGGCCATGGTGGCGCCGATCTTCAACCCGCCGGACCGTGGCACCCATGCCCAACAGCCCGATCGCGCAGCGTGACACGAGATCCCGGTCGTCGAGCTGGACGGCGACCAGGGCTGCGAAACGGAGGAAATCGATGACACAGTTCACCATCCCGGGGCTCACCGACAAACAGGGAGTGCGGCTGACCGAACTGCTGCAAAAGCAACTGAGCACCTACAACGATCTTCACCTGACGCTCAAACACGTGCACTGGAACGTGGTGGGGGCCCGAGGTGCTGTCGAGCATCTCCGGCGACCGGGGCGCCGGCGCTTTCCTGCAGGCCTGCAACGACGTCGAGATCGTCGACTGCGCGGATCTGGCCGGCGGTCAGGACATCGACGAGCCCTAGGCCGCCGCGGGCGGGTCGGCCGCGGGCAGCGCGGCCTCTTGGGCGGCGGCGTGCACGCGATGGCGGACGAGATACCAGCCGCCGATCAGCCCGGGGATGCCCAGGGCCATGGCGCCGAGCAACCATGGGCCCTGCACCTGGTCCAACAACATCAGGACGAGGACGCCGGCCAGGAAGGCCAGCGTGAGGTAGCCGCTGTAGGGCGCCAGCGGCATCCGGAACTGCGGCCGTTGCACCGCTCCGGCGCGGGACAGCCGGTAGAACCGCAGCTGGCTCGCCACGATCGTCCCCCAGGCGACCACGACGCCCACGGCGGCGATGTGGAGCACGATTTCGAACGCCTGGCTCGGTTTGACGGCGTTGAGCACGATGCCTAACAGGCCGACCACCGCAGTGAGCAGGATCCCGCCGTACGGCACGCCGTTCTTCGTCATGGGCGCGGTGAATTTCGGTCCGCTGCCGTTGATCGCCATGGACCGCAGGATGCGGCCCGTGGAGTACAGCCCGGCATTCAGACTGGAGAGCGCGGCGGTGAGTACGACGAGGTTCATCACGCTGCCGGCCCCGCCGAAGCCGACCTTGGAGAAGAAGGTGACGAACGGGCTGACGTGGTCGCGGTAGGCGGTGTGCGGCAGCAGCAGCGCCAGCAGGACCGTCGACCCGACGTAGAAGATGGCGATGCGAAAGACCACGGAGTTGATGGCCCGCGGCATGATCTTGTGCGGATTCGCGGTCTCGCCGGCCGCGATACCGACGAGTTCGACCGCGGCATAGGCGAAGACCACGCCCGAGGTGACCAGCACCAGGGGCAGCAAGCCGGCCGGCAGGAGCCCGCCGTGGGTGTCCCAGAGCGCCACACCCGGGTCATGACCGTCGACCCTGAAGCGGCCGACCACGAAGACCGTGCCGACGACGAGGAACGTCACCAGCGCGAGGACCTTGATCAGCGAGGCCCAGAATTCCAGCTCGCCGAACAGCCTGACCGAGATCAGGTTCATCGCCAGCACGGCGACCAGCGCGATCAGCGCCAGCGTCCACTGCGGGACGGCCTGGAACGTCTTCCAGTAATGGCAGTAGTGTGCGATCGCGGTGGTGTCCACGATGCCGGTCATCGCCCAGTTGACGAAGTACAACCAGCCCGCGGCGAAAGCGGTCTTCTCACCGAAGAATTCACGGGCATACGACACGAAGGATCCCGAGGACGGGCGGTAGAGCACCAGCTCGCCGAGGGCGCGCAGGATCAAGAAGACGAAGACGCCGCAGATCCCGTACACCAGGAACAACCCCGGTCCCGCCGACGCGAGCCGTCCGCCGGCGCCGAGGAAGAGGCCGGTTCCGATGGCACCGCCCAGACCGATCATCTGTATCTGGCGGTTTTTCAGGCCCTTGTGATAGCCCGACTCCTCGCGGGCGATCCGCGCGGCGGCGCTGTCTTGCGGTGGCATTGAGTCCTGCCGTGTCGGCTCCAGGGACGGCTCAGGCTAACCCATGGGCGCGGCATCCGCGAGCGAACGGTCCACCCGAGTCATAGCCTGAGCAGCCCCTCGTCATTGCGGTGGCTTGGTGCGTCGACGGCGGGCTCGGGCAGCGGCCACCGGTGGGGAAGTGGCCTCGAGCGGACCTG
>NZ_LZJI01000168.1 GCF_001667775.1 Mycobacterium sp. E1747 | reverse complement strand
CAAATCCGTTGCCAGCCGCATCAATTGGGTCTTGACCTCGTCCCACTCGACCGGCACCACGGTCCGATCGACCGGTATAACCGCCCCATCGCGCATGAGCGGCCCACTGTCTCGATACGCCGGCGAGAGTTGCACGTAGCGAGCGGAAACCAGATTCGAGGCGACGATAATCGCTTTGGCGTCCGCCGGAATGGGCACGTCCCGGTCGATCGGACCGTGGTGCCGGTCGAGTGGGACGAGGTCAAGACCCAATTGATGCGGCTGGCAACGGATTTAGGGCCAAAGAGCGGGGTATCGGGAACGTCGGTGGGCCGGTTCATCGACAGCGCCGCCAATGCGCTCGACGGTAACGGCGACAAGCTGCGCCAGACACTGGGCCAGCTCTCGGGGGTGGGCCGGATCCTCGCCAACGGCAGCGGCAACATCGTCGACATCATCAAGAACTTGCAGACCTTCGTTGGCGCGCTGCGCGACAGCAACGTCCAGATCGTCCAGTTCAACGGCCGGTTGGCGACGCTCACCAGCGTGGTCAATGACAGCAAGTCCGACTTGGACGCGGCACTGACGGATCTGTCCACGGCGGTGGGCGAAGTGCAGCGCTTCATCGCCGGGACACGAAACCAGACCAGCGAGCAGATCGCCCGGCTGGCCGATGTCACTCAGGTTTTGGTCGACAAGCACATGGCTCTGGAGAATATTTTGCACGCCTCGCCGAACGCGCTCGGCAACTTCTTCAACGACTACAACGCCGACACCGGGACCATTGTGGGCGGGTTCGGGATCATGAACTTCGCGAATCCCACGTTCGGCGGCCAGCTTCTGTTGGCCTTCCCCGGCTGCACGCAGATCGGCGCGATCGGAAACGTCACCGCGGTCGAATCGGGCAAGTTGTGCAGCCTGTTCATCGGCCCCGGGTTGCGGTTGCTCAACTTCAACAACCTGCCGATTCCGATCAACATCTTCCTCCAGAAGTCGGTGGACCCTTCCAAGATCCTCTACAGCGAACCGCGCCTGGCGCCCGGCGGCGAGGGCCCGAAGCCTGGACCACCCGAGATCCCGCCAGCGGTGTCGGCGTATACGGGCTTGCCCGGTGACCCGGTTGGTCCCCCTGGAGCGGTGCCACCCGAGCGCATACCGGGCGCAGCGATGCCCCTGCCGCCCCCGCCGTCCACGCCGATGCCACCACCGCCCCCAGCGCAGAGCACGTCAGACATGCTGCTGCCGGTCGACGGACCACAACGATGATCGCCCGAGCGGCAGCGCGGCGGGTTCTCGCCGTCGGGTGTTGCGTGGTGGTGACGGCCACGGGGTGCGCGTTCCACGGCCTGAATTCACTACCGCTGCCAGGCGCGGTCGGACGCGGGCCCGGGGCCAACATCTACCACGTCGAACTTCCCAATGTCGGGACGATGGAGTCGAATTCACCGGTGATGGTCGACGACGTCGTGGTCGGCAGTGTCGGCACGATGAGGGTGCAAGGCTGGCACGCCGACGTCGAGATCTCGGTCAAGCGCGATGTCGTCGTGCCGGCCAACGTGGTTGCCACCGTCGGCCAGACCAGCTTGCTGGGGTCGATGCATGTGGAGCTCAATACTCCGCCCGGCCAACAGGGAAGTGGACGGTTGCAGCCGGGCGCCACCATCCCGTTGAGCAGGTCATCGGCCTACCCGTCGACCGAGCAGACGTTGTCGTCGTTGGCGGCGGTCGTCAACGGCGGCGGGCTCGGACAGATCGGGGAAATCATCCACAATTTCTCGGCCGCGCTGTCCGGTCGCGAGGGCGCCGTGCGTGATCTGCTCACTCGCCTCGACACGTTCGTGGGAACGCTGGACGACCAGCGGGACAACATCATCGACTCGATCCACGCGCTGAACCGGCTCGCCGAGACGTTCGCCGACCAACGCGATGTTCTCAGCCAGGCGTTGCAGAAGATTCCACCGGCGCTCGATGTATTGGTCAAGGAGCGGCCGCGGCTCACCGCCGCCCTGGACAAACTCCGGGTCTTCAGCAACACCGCCACCCGGTTGGTCAACGATTCCGAGGCCGACCTGGTCAAGAATCTCAAGAATCTGGAGCCGACGATCCGGGCGCTGGCCGACGTCGGACCGGAGTTAGGCACGGCCATCGCCGCCGGATTCGTCTTCCCGTTCACCCAGAACTTCGTCGACCGAGCGGTCCGAGGCGACTACTTCAACTTGCACGTCGATTTGGACATGTCGATCCCACGGCTCAAGCGGGGACTGATGTTGGGCACCCACTGGGGACAGCTGAACCAGCCGGAGCCGCCCGCACCTGGTGAGCCGTATTACTTGAACTACACCCGCGACCCGCTGCACACGCCTCTGCGGCCGCCGTGGGTCGACCCGGCCAGCCTTCCTCCGTTGCCGGGTCCGCCGCCTGGCTCGGTTCCGCTGCCCGGTCCGCCGCCTGGTGCAGCACCGGCGCCCGAAGCTGGTCAACCGGCGCCGCCCGCGGAGGCGCCCGGGACGGGAGCGGGTGGATAGATGCTGACGCGCTTCGTTCGAATCCAGTTGGCGGTCTTCGCGATCGCAGGGACCGTAGGCGTGATCGCGATGGTCCTCTTCTACATCCAAGCGCCGACGCTGCTGGGCATCGGTCGGATGACGGTGACGCTCGAGCTGCCGGCGGCCGGCGGCCTGTACCGGTTCTCGAACGTGACGTACCGCGGGGTTCAGCTCGGCAAGGTCATTGCCGTGGGCCTGACGCCCACGGGCGCGAAAGCGACGCTGTCACTTAGCACTTCACCGAAGGTCCCGGCGGACCTGACGGCGGCGGTGCTCAGCGTGTCCGCGGTGGGTGAGCAATACGTCGACTTGCGGCCCAAGACCGATTCGCCGCCGTACCTACACGACGGCTCGGTGATCGCGGTGCGCGATACCACGATTCCGCAGCCGGTCGGGCCGATGCTCGATCAGGTTAACGCCCTCGTTCAGAGCATCCCCAAGACCAAATTGGGTCAGTTGCTCGACGAGTCCTTCCAGGGTTTCAACGGTACGGGCTACGACCTGGGGTCGCTTTTCGATTCTTCGCAGACGTTGTCCCGTGACGCCAACGGAGTCGTCGATCGCACCCGGGCCCTGACCGAAGACACCGGGCCGCTACTGGATACCCAGGCGCAGACCACCGATTCGATCAGGACGTGGGCGCGTAGCCTCGCCGGCATCTCGAATGTGCTGGTGGACAACGATCCCCATTTTCGTACCATCTTGCAACAAGGCCCTGAGGCTGCCAACGAAGCGTCCCGGCTTCTCGAACAGATCAAACCGACGCTGCCGGTGTTGTTGGCCAACCTGACCACCATCGGGCAGATCGGCGTCACCTACCACCCCTCGCTGGAGCAGTTGCTCGTGTTGCTGCCCTCGGCGGTCGCGATCGAGCAGGCCGCTTCGCCCGGAAACGATCCCGACGGTTTGGCCAAGGGCGACTTCGCACTCACGATCGACGATCCGCCGATTTGCACGGTCGGGTTCATGCCGCCGAACACCTGGCGATCGCCGGACGACCTCACCGACATCGACACCCCGGACGGGCTGTATTGCAAACTCCCGCAAGATTCGCCGCTTGCGGTTCGCGGTGCCCGCAACTATCCGTGCATGGGTCACCCGGGCAAGCGGGCGCCCACCGTTGAAATCTGCAACAGCGACAAGCCGTTCATGCCGCTGGCTATGCGCCAGCATGTCCTCGGCCCCTACCCGTTGGACCCCAACCTGCTCGCCCAGGGTGTCCCGCCCGACGACCGGACCACTTCCAACGACAGGATATTCGCGCCCTTGGAGGGAACGCCGCTGCCGCCGGGGGCGGTGCCGCGTGGCACACCGGCGGGCCCGCGGGGAGAAAATCCACCACCGGGTACGGCCGGGGCGGCGGTACCGCCCGTCCCTTCGTCGGGGCCACCTCCGCTGGCGCCCATGTCGAGAATGTCTGCCGACCTTCCGCCCATCGCGCCACTCGATGTCCCTGCCGCCGGCGAACTTCCGCCGCCACCAGCCGCGCCGGCGGCTCCCCAGGCCGCACCGCCCGACGCGACCGGCGGCGGAGGGCCGCAGGCCGCGCCAAGCTCATTCGGGGGTGGGTCGGGGAAGCAGGTGCCGGCCGTCACCATCGCCCGGTACGACCCGCGCACAGGTCGCTATATCGGCCCCGACGGGAAGCTGTACCAGCAGTCGAATCTCGTTGCCCCGAAAGCGCCCAAGACGTGGCAGGACATGTTTCCCACCTGAGGCCGCCGCGCTGGAGTGGGGCGGTCAAGGCTACGAATGCAACGGCCGGTCAGCTCAACTTGTCCAGGCGCATCGGCATCGTGATATCAAGCCACTGGCTTTGGCCGCAGGCACCAGACGGGCCGACCGTCTTGTCCTTTCCGGCGTAGGTCGACGACCCCAGTTGATATCCCCCGTATTGGTTCACCGGATAGAAATAGAAGGTCTGCTGTCCGGTGAACGAGGTGCCGTCCTCGCACCGCTCCCAGTCCGCTACTTCGCGTTTGATCTTCCACATTTCCCCGTCATTCATGTACACGGGTGCGCTCCAACCCTGGTCGCTGGTCACTGTGCCGTGGCATTCCTGAAACGTGATGCAGGACGAGTTGATCGTCCATGTCTGAACGACCGTGGGCTCGCCGAAGTACTGATCATTTCGCTGGGCGTAATCGCCGATGGACGTGACGCGGAACGTCCCGTTGACGGCTACTTCCTCCTTGGTCGTGGCTCGCGCGACGGCTGCCGTGCCCAAACCGCCGAATGCTATGGCAGCGACCAGCATTGAGGTGGTCCATGTTCGAACTGAACGCATCAGGCGCTCCTCGACCGGCTTCAATTAACCGACACGGTTATACCGTTTTCGACATTGCGTGCGGCTATTCGTGAAATGAGGTTAACACCGTTTCGACTCCCGCAGAATGCCGATGAACCAACAATGGCATGCCGTCACAACAGCGGGTCCAATTGCGAGATCAGCCAGGAACCCTTGACCTTCCTCAACGTCACCCGCGCGCTGCTGGCGGTCGTCTGCGGTTCTGGCTTTTCCTTACTGGTGGCGGTCTGGTTTATGAACACAAGCACGACGGCTGAATCCGGGTGTAACTCCGAGACTGCGGCCCGAACCACCTGGGCCGTCTCCGTGACGTGCTTCTGCTGCGCCACTACCGCGATCTGCTCGGTGAACTTGGTGTAGTAGGCCAGAAAATCGCCGGTGAGGTACGACTTCGCCTTGCCGAAATCGCGGTCCAGGTTGTCGGGTGCATACGACAGGACGGCCACGGTTCCGTCTGATGCCGCCTGGACCGCCCGGTGCGCAGCCACGTCGCCGACCTGCTGATCCGGTCGGTACAGATGAAAGTACAAACTGGCAGCGACGATCATCGCGCCGACCACCAGCACCGTTCCGACTGTCGAACGCCACCGCACCAAACACCGACTGATCGAACGCTTGATCGTGGTGCTGTCGCGAGCCGACGCGGGAGAACCCGGCGGCGACTTCGTCTCGTCGGTTGGTGTGGTCTCAATGCCGTCCAGTGACGTGCCATGGTCGACATTCATTGCAGGAATTCGGCTTTCGAGATTTTGATCCGACCGCCATCTCGCGTTAGGCCAACGCTGATGCGCCACACGACGGGCGGCCGATGGGTGTTGTCAGCATTGGTGACATCGGATCTTGCCGCGACGAGCACCACCGCTGAATCGTCGCCCAACGACTCGACCGCGACGGCTTCGACGGTGGCTTTACTGCTGACCTTCGATTCCTCGGTCTGCTTAACCATCAGGGCTGACATCGATGCCATCTGGCTCTTGAAGTCCCCAGTGCAGTCGTCGATGATGCGCTGATAGTCGTCCCTGGCATGGTTGGCGTCGATCGACATGAGCGCCGTAACCCGTTGCCGCGCTGCCACAGCGAACTCCGCCGCGAGCTGTTGGTTGTGCACGACGTTGCGGTGCTGCCACACGATGTAGATGCTCGCTGCAAGGGAAGCGCAAGCGAGCACGGCGCCGACGCCGGCGACGATTGCCTTTGGTCCTGGGCGTCGGAGCCAGCGCGGTCGCCTGGGCCGCCGCGGCATCCGTAGCCGTCGTCGGGGCCACTTTGCGGTGTGGTCGGCATCCTCGTGTTGTACCGCGCCCTCATCAGGGTGCCCGGCTTCGGCCGCTTCGCGCAGCCTTTTCAGGCGTGCCTGGGCCGCCGCGGCGCGCGCTTCGGCTTTGGCAACTTCGTCATCGTCCACTTGCGGGACGGGCGCTGTGGCGCCGGCGGGGACCCCATCGTCGGGATCAACTCCAGCCGGATCGTGCACGGAGAATGAGCTTATCACCACGGCCCGGCCCGAACGGGCCGTCAGGGACCCGAAATCGTGGCTTTCACGTGCGAAAATGCCTACCCCCCATAGCGTAAAGCGGAGTGGGCCGAGAAAGCCCGGCACCGGCGGCTGTCCGCCTGGCGTGACCCTCTCCAACCAGGAGAATTTTCTTTTCAGGTGTGGCAAAGTAATTGGGTGCGATTCATCGTGGCGATGGCGGCCGCGTTGCTAGGCGCCGGTCTGCTGGCGGCGCCATCCTCGGCCGGGCCCACCGTATGCGACTACCCCGCCTGCACCCCGGGCATCATGCCGCATCAGGTCTTGGGCGCCCCGTGCGACAACACCACCTACTACGCCTTCGGTGTTGCCGACGGTTACGTCTCGTTCGCCTCGGAGCCTGGGCGCTTGATGTTCTGCGGCTCGCCGAGGAGATACCAGCCGCGATGGTTCCGGTCACCACCTATGGCGGGGGTCAAGGACGAGGGCGCCGCGTGCCAGAATTACGAGAACTACGTCGCGCAGGCTCCAGACGGCCTCTTTCTGGTTTGTATCGCCCATGACGGCGTCGCTACCTGGGTCCGCGCCGACACGTAGAAGCAGCATTTCCGGTCAGCCGGCCGGCGCGGCGTGCCGGCCTGGAACGGTCAAATCGCGTGGCGGCTGGACATGGTCGTATTCGGTTGCTACCACGTCACTTTCATTGTCATGCTGTTCCGGATGATCCAGCGCGAGAACTTCGGCGCCGGACCGCTCCCGGAACTCAATCGGGAAAAGGTGGCCGCGTGATGACCGACGCGGCTGAGAAGCACCGGGACAGATCCGTGCCGGGACAGCCGGACATGTGGACGTTCGTTCTGTTCGAAACACTGTTCTTCACAGGCTATTTCGGCTTCTACCTGTTCTACCGCGCCCGCAACCCCGACCTGTACTTGCATGCGCAGTCGCGACTCGACCTGCGGGTCGGGCTGTTCAACGCCCCTGATCTTGCTGTTCAGCTCCTGGTCGGTGGCGCGGTATGTCCGCTCAGCTGCTACTTCGTTGAACCTTTGATTCAGCCCGCGACCGCGACCGCGTCCGCGGTGGTGAACGTGAGGTGGAGTTCGCTCAGGCCGCGCAGGATGTATGTCGGCTCGTAAGTGTAGCGACGCTCGGCGGCGGGCCCGTGATGGGCTTCGTCGATCTCGATGTGCGGTACCCGGTCCAGGATCCGCTCGATCGAGACGCGTCCCTCGACGCGGGCGAGCGGACCGCCCGGGCAGGAGTGGACGCCGCGAGCGAACGCGATGTGCTCGCGAACGTTCTTGCGGTGCAAGTCGAATTCGTGCGGGTTCTCGAACCGACGCGGGTCGCGGTTCGCGGCGCCCGGCAGGACCATCACCACGGTGCCGGCGGGGATGTCGACGCCGCCGATGGTGGTGGCCTTGCGGGCCAGCCGTGAGTCGCTCTTGACGGGGGTGTCCATCCGCAGCGATTCCTCGATGAACCCAGGGATCAGGCTGCGGTCCTCGCGCAGCTCCTGCTGGATGCCCGGCCGGTCGCCCAAGACCTGCAGGGCGGCGCTGAGCAGCTTGGCGGTGGTCTCCTGGCCGGCGGCGAAGAGCAACGTCGCCGAGCGGACCACCTCGATCACCGGGGGCGTCGACCCGTCCGGATACTTCGCCGATGCGAGCGACGTCAGCACATCGTTGCGTGGCTCGCGCCGCCGGTCCTCGATGTAGCTGCAGAACTTGTCGTCGAGCCACTCCAGCGGGTTGATGCCCACCCAGTCGTGGTCCAGGGCACCCACTTGACCCTGGGGGCGGTCCGCGCCCAGCACCTTGCGGAATTCCTTGTGGTCGGATTCCGGGACGCCGAGTAGGTCGGCGATGACCAAGGTGGCGAAGGGCTTTGAGTACTCGGCGATGAACTCGCACTCGCCGTTTTGCAGGAATTCGTCGAGCTGACGGTCGGCGAGGCGCCACATGAACTCCTCGTTGCGTTTCAGCCTGCTCGGGGTCAGCAGCTTGGCCAGCACGGAGCGGGCCTTGGTGTGGTCCGGCGGATCCATGGTGACCATGTGTTCGTTCATCGGGAAGGAGCCGCGGTGCGCATCGATCTGGGCGCTGATGTCATCGCCTTCGGGCGTGAACGGCAGCGGCGGGAACGGGCCGCCCAGCGCGACGATGTTGGAGAACGTGACGGGATCCTTGTAGATCTCGCAGGCTTCGTCGTAGCCCGTGACCGCGATGACGCCATAGTGCGGCAGCCGCAGCACCGGGTTCTGACTGCGCAGGTAGTCGAAGTAGGGGTGCGGATCGGGTACCAGAGACGGGTCGGTGAAGAAGTCGATCGAGTCGTAGTCGCTCATCGGATTTCGTCTCCTGGGCTTGGATTACCGGCTGTGTTCGGCGGCAGGCTGCGGCGCCGCGCGGTTTAGAAACCGAAACTGTGCTGAGCATCTGCTTAGCATGACGGTAATGTCAAGGTCAAGGTCGCAACGCCGAGGCAGTGCGAGGACCTGGCTACGATCTGACTAGGTCGACACCGCAGTCTCGAGAGCATGGAGTGACGGCATGACATCTGCTTCTGCGGCCCGCCGGATCGGGGCACCGGACGCGAAGAATCGCGGCCTGTTGCTCGACGCGGCCGAGCAGCTGATGCTCGAAGAGGGCTATGCCGCCGTGACATCGCGCCGTCTCGCGAACAAGGCGGGGCTCAAACCGCAATTGGTGCACTACTACTTCCGCACCATGGAGGAGCTGTTCCTGGAGGTCTTCCGCCGCCGCGCCGACGAAGGGCTGCAGGCCCAGGCCCAGCTGCTGCAGTCGCCGCAGCCCTTGTGGGCGCTCTGGCGGTTCGGCACCGACCCGGCGTTCACCCGGATTTCGATGGAATTCGTGGCGTTGGCCAACCATCGCAAGGACATGCGGGCCGAAATCGCGTACTACGCAGAGCGTTTTCGGGAAGAGCAGCGCACAGCGGTGGCCGCCGCGTTGCAGCGCTACGGCGCGGAGAACGAGGACGTGCCGGCGGTGGTCTGGACGGTGCTGATGACCAGCTTGTCGCGGATGCTGGTACTCGAGCAGGCGATCGGGATGTCCGGCGGTCACGCCGAGACCGTGGAGTTGGTTGAGAAATCCCTGCGTCGCCTAGAAGGCGAGCCGCAACCCATCGAAGGGATTCCGCGAACCTGGGTGGTTCACCAGTTGCGCAGCGAGCAGAGCACGCCTTTGGGGCCGTCCTTGGATACGACGACGGCTCCGTCCACCGCCAGATCACAGTGAAGGCCCGGCGTGCCGGGTTCGGTTCCCGTGCTCGCCACGACCATCGCGTAGTCATCGGGGTTCGACATGTCCAGGTCGAAGCTCCACGCTTTGCCCGGGCCGAGATCGACATCGACGTGTGGTGTGAACGAGTAGGGGTTGTGGCTGTAGTCGGCGAATTTCTCCGGCTGATGGTCCAGGTAGTAGATGTCGGTGTAGATCGGATTCTGCGCGCTGACCGTGTACGTCACGTGATGCATCGCCGGGTCGGCCACGGCGTGGCCGGCGCTGACGACCGAACCGGCCACACCGACCAGCAGCGCAGACAGGGTCGCGGCTCCCACGCCCACCCGTCTGACCGTCATCTCGGTCCTCCGGCTGCCCGTCCCGCACTCGGGGAGCGGTTCATGACTCGCTCCGCGGCCCGCCAGTGTGCATCGGCAACCCACAGCCGCGCAAAGGACGCTATCGCCTCGTCGGCCGAAACCCCGCTGATCACCCGCTTTATCTCGGTCGCCGAGTGCCGGGCCAGCGACCTCGCGACCGATTGCCATCCTGCATCGAACTCCGCGCGGGGCAACACCCGGTCGACCAGGCCGACTCGTTCTGCCTCGGCCGCCGTGAGGGCAGTTCCGGTACCGGCCAGCAGCAGCGCCCTGCTCTTTCCGACGAGCGCGGCCAGCCGCTCGGCGCCGCCCCAGGCCGGCATGATCTCCAGCTCGACCTGATTGAAGGCGATCTTGATGTCGTCGGCGGCCAACCTGATGTCGGCGGCGACCGCGACCTCGGCGCCGCCGCCGAAGGCGTGGCCGTTCAGCGCGGCGATCACCGGCGCCGGGAAGCTGGCCAATTGGTCGCATATCGCGCGCATCCGCTTGGCCATCGCCGCGGCGTCCTCTTCCGTCCGCAGCGCGCGTAGCTCCTTGAGGTCGCCGCCGGATACGAAGGCCCGATCACCCGCGCCCTTGATCACCAAGGCTTTCGCACCCGCCGCCGCGTCGAGCGCCTTCTCCAGCTGCTGCATGGTGTCCAGCGCGATGGCATTGCGCGCCTGCGGGCGATCGATGGTCAGCACCGCCAACCCGTCGTCGATCTCCAGGTCCACCATGCGTTATTCGCTCCTCAGATGAGAATGCACGATATGGGCATTCTCTCGGTGCGAGAATAACATCGTCGTCGCAGGCCGAAGGGCTATCGTCAACGAAGACAGGGGTACTCGGTGCTGGATCGAAGCGCGGCCGCGGTCGCGGCGGCGTTGGCCGTTGCAGTACTCGCCGGATGCGCGTCGCGACCACCGTCCCAGATCTCCAGCACGGCGTCGGTGACGGTCGACGGTCACGGTCGGACCTTCCACATCGTCAAGTGCGGTCAGTTGCAGTGGACCCGGACGATCGATATCGGCGGCAATTTCGCCGGAGCCAATGTCGTCATCGACGAAAACGCGCAACCCGCGACTGCCGAGTCCGTGCGCATCCAAAACCTCGGCGGGTTCAGCGGGATGTACTCCCGCGGCGACGGCGGCAACGCCGACCTGAGCGTGACCGGCGACAGGTTCACCCTCACGGGCACCGCCAACGGCTACAAGACCGAAAAACCCGGGGAGCCGGCCGCCGCGACCTTCAAAATCGTCGTGACGTGCTGACCGCTTAGAACCGCAATCGGCGGCGACATTGCGATTCGACGCCCGTCGAGAATAATATTCTCGTAAATCAAGAAGGAGGATTCCATGGGCCAGTTGTCGCATCGTGAAGACGTCCCGTTTCCGATCTTCGACGCGGACAATCACCTCTACGAGCCGCCGGAGGCGCTGACCAAGTACCTGCCCAAGGCGTACCGGGATTACGTCCAGTACGTGCAGATCAACGGGCGCACCAAGATCGCGATCCGCGGCCACATCAGCAACTACATTCCCAACCCGACCTTCGAGGTCGTCGCCCGGCCGGGCGCCTGGGAGGAGTACTTCAAATACGGCAACCCCGACGGCAAGAGCAAGCGCGAGCTGTTCGGTGAGCCGATGCGCGCGATCCCGGCTTTCTTCGAGCCCGGTCCGCGGCTGGAAAAGATGAACGAGTTGGGTCTGGACCGCACCCTGATGTTTCCGACGCTGGCCAGTCTGCTCGAGGAGCGGTTGCGTGACGACCCGGTCGCCATCCACGTCCTGGTCCACGCGCTGAATGAGTGGCTCGATGACGTCTGGGGTTTCAACTACCAGAACCGCATCTTCACCACCCCTGTCATCACCCTGCCCATCGTCGAGAAGGCGATCGAGGAGCTGGAATGGGCGGTCAAGCGCGGTGCCCGCTGCATTCTCGTACGCCCGGCTCCAGTCCCCGGCTTCCGCGGCCCCCGGTCGTTCGCGCTACCCGAGTTCGACCCGTTCTGGGAGCGGGTCGTCGAGCACGACGTGCTGGTCGGCATGCACTCCAGCGACAGCGGCTACTCCCGGTACACCTCCGAGTGGGACGGCGCCGAACAGGAAATGCTGCCGTTCCAAACCAACGCGATGGGCATCCTCAACGAGTGGCGGCCGATCCAGGACGCGGTGGGCTCATGGGTGATACACGGCGCGCTTTACCGCCACCCCAAGCTGAAGGTCGCGATCGTCGAGGCCGGTTCGAAGTGGATGACCCCGCTGCTCGACGGCCTGGCCGAGGTGTTCCGCAAGGCCCCCGAGGCGTTCCCGAGCGACCCCGTCGAGATGGTCAAAAGCCGCATCCATGTGAGCCCGTTCTTCGAGGACGGCATCGACGATCTGGTCAACCTCGTCGGTGTGGATCAGGTCTTGTACGGCTCGGACTGGCCGCACCCCGAAGGGCTGGCGGAGCCGACCTTCTACGTCAACGCGCTGTCGCACCTGTCCGTCGACGACCAGGCAAAGATCATGGGCGGCAACCTCGGTCGGCTCGTCACGGTTTAACGCCGAGCCACCTGACGCCTGGGAGTGATCGCGTCCTGCCTGCGCGGCGCGACGATGCTGCCGGTCCCGGTTTTCGACGTCGATACGGTTGTGGACCTCATCGAGCGTGAACGCATCACGATGTTGCCCGGTCCGCCGACCCTCTACCACTCGCTGCTGGCGGTCCACGACAAGTCCACACTGTCGACGTTGCGGGCAGGAGTGACGGGTTCCCGATGATCGGCTGGGCCAGGTCGGTAAGGCCTTTGTGGTGGTGAAAACTAAGGTGTCTGAGCATGACCTGTTGGTATGGTGCCGGGAGCGGATGGCTGGTTTCAAAGCGCCGAGATCCATCGCGTTTCTCGACGAGCTGCCGCTCAATGCGACCGGGAAAGTGATGAAGGATCAATTCCGTTGAGTGACGGCGACATTCATTCGATGGTGATCGCGTCGGACTATCGTGTCCCCGATCCCAGCCGGGTATGGCCGCTGCTCGAGCGCAGGAAGGCCGCCCTGGCCGATATCGGCGCCCACCACGTCCTGCTCTACACGTCGACACATGACTACGGCCGCGTGTTGGTGATGATCGGCGTCCACAGCCGCGAGCCGATCGTGGAGCTGCTGCGCTCGCGGGTCATCTTCGAATGGTTCGATGCGGCCGGTGTCGACGACATTCCCGCCGTCTTCGCCGGCGAGATCGTGGACAGGTTCATCCCGGAGCCGCCGGCGACTCCGGAGGCGCCCGGCGTCGTGGTCGCCGCCATCGCCGCCGTGCATGATGTCGCGACGCTGACCGCCGAAGTAGGTTCGGCGATGGACAGATTCGTCGCGGCCGGCGTCCGCAAGACCTGGATCTTTCAGGCCTTCGACGATGAGCACGAGGCGCTCATCATGTCGGAGCTGCCCGACGAAGAGAGCGCGCGGCGGTGGATCGAGCACCCCGACGTGGCGGCCGAGTGGATAAGCGGCGCCGGGGTCGGGCCCTACCCGCCGGTTTTCGTCGGTCGATTCTCCAACATGATGCGCATCGAGGCGGACTGAGCGGCCCGCCGGATGTTCGTCTGCCTGTGCAACGGTGTCACCAGCCAAATGGTGACCGAGGCGGTGGAAGCCGGGGCGTGCACGACGAAGGATGTCGCCCGGGCCTGTGGGGCCGGCGCCGACTGCGGCCGGTGTCGGCGGACCGTCCAGGCGATACTGCGATCGTCGCGCCAGAACGGCGCCCGGACCGATTCTTGATGCGGCGCACCTAGCGGCGAACGCTGCCGTCCGGCGACATCGGCTGGACGAGTTCGACCAGCAGGGGCGGGATGTCGAGTCGCGGCAGCACCACCTCGACGAGCACCATGCTGTCCCGGTGCTGTGCTGCGGCGGTCAGGGCGTCGTCGAGCTCACCATAGGTCTGCACCCGGAACGCCAGGTGATCGGCAACCCCCAGGGCGTCGGGGATTTCGGTCCACTTCCAGTTCACGATGTCGTTGTAGGGCGCCGTTTCCCCGTGGATCGCCCGTTCGACGGTGTAGCCATCGTTGTTGACCACCACGATGACCGGGGACAGCCCTTCCCGGGAGAAGTTGCCGAGCTCCTGGACGGTCAACTGCGCGGCGCCGTCACCGATCAGCAAGACCGTCCGCCGGTCCGGATGTGCCACCCCGGCCCCCAGCGCCGCGGGTAACGTGTATCCGATTGAGCCCCATAGCGGTTGGCCGATGAACGTCACACCCTGGGGCAGGCGGTGGTCGGCCATGCCGTAGAACGAGGTGCCCTGGTCGGCGAGGACCACGTTGCCCGGGGTGAGGGCCACGCAGAGTCGGTCCCACAGCATCTCTTGCGTCAGCGGTTGATCGCGCGGCGGAGGCGCCGGCAGGGACTCGGCGGGCGGCGCCGCCACGGGTGGAGACGTGATCGCCCGCCGGGTCAGGATGGTGGCCAGCGCTTCCAGCGCGGCGCCCATCTCCAGCGGGGCGAAGATTTCGCCGGCCACGGTGCTTTGGTACTGCCCGACGTCAACGGTGCGCGCCGGGGCGATCCGCTGGCTGAAGAAGCCGCTGACCATGTCGGTGAAGACCACGCCCGCCGTCACCAACACCGGCGCCTCTTCGATCGCGGTGCGCACCGCCGGGGCGCTGGCCGACCCGGCGTAGATCCCCAAGTAGTGGGGTGAGCTTTCGTCGAGCAGGCTCTTACCCCACATCAGCGTCGCGTAGGGCACCACGTCGGCCGCCAGCAACGCCTCGAGTTCTTTGACCACCTGCAACCGGTGCACCAGCAAGTCGGCCAGCACCGTCAGCTGGTGGTCGCCGATGAGTTCGGAGGCGGCCTCGACGAACATCGACAGCGCGCGCGGGCTGGTGCCGCCGGTGTAGCGGGGCAGTGGGTCCCCGGGCGGTTCGGTGGGGAAGCGGGCCACGTCGGTGGACAGCAGGATGTATCCGGGCCGCTTCTGCTCGCGCACCTCGGACAGCACCCGGTCGATCTCGCGGCGGGCGGTGGCGGGCATCAGGTTGGCCTGGGCACAAGTGATCTCGCGACTGACGCGGAAGAAGTGTTCGAAGTCGCCGTCGCCGAGCGAGTGGTGCAGCGCGCGCCGAGTGCCCTGCGCGTCTTTGGACGGGCCGCCGACTATGTGCACGACAGGCACCTGCTCGGCATAGCTGCCCGCGATCGCGTTGGCCGCCGACAGTTCGCCCACGCCGAAAGTCGTTACGACCGCTGACATTCCGCGAAGTCGGCCGTACCCGTCGGCGGCGTAGCCGGCGTTCAGCTCGTTGGCGTTGCCCACCCAGCGGATGGTCGGGTGGGCGACGATGTGGTCGAGGAACTCCAGGTTGTAGTCACCGGGAACGCCGAAGATCTCGGTGACGCCGAATTCGGCGAGGCGGTCCAACAGGTAGTCACCGACGGTGTAGACGGGCTGGTTGTCAGGCACAAGGACGACGGTACCTCGGTCGAATTCATTCCGGCGGGCACACCGTTTCAGTATCGTGCGGGCCATGGCACTCAAAGAATCCCGCGACATCGTCATCGAAGCCAGTCCGGAGGAGATCTTGGATGTCATCGCCGATTTCGAGGCGATGCCCGAGTGGTCCGAACCCCATCAAAGTGCGGAGATCCTGTCGACCGGGGACGACGGGCGGCCCGGCCAAGTGAAGATGAAGGTGAAGGTCGCCGGGATCACCGACGAACAGGTGGTGGCTTACACCTGGGCGACCGACGCGGTGAGCTGGAAGCTGGTGAGCTCCTCTCAGCAGAAGGCGCAGGACGGCAAGTACACCCTGATACCGCAGGGGGACGCGACCCTGGTCAAGTTCGAGCTTCTGGCGGACCCGAATGTGCCGCTGCCCGGCTTCGTCCTGAAACGGGCCGTGAAGGGGACGATCGATTCCGCGACCAAGGCTCTGCGCGAGCGGGTGCTGAAAGTGAAGAAGGGCAAGTAATCGCGGTGGGCGGCGCCGGGCCTCTGGCCGGGGTGAAGGTGATCGAGCTCGGCGGGATCGGTCCGGGTCCGCACGCGGGCATGATGCTGGCCGACCTCGGCGCCGACGTGGTGCGGGTGCGGCGGCCCGGCGTGGCGATCGCAAGCGCGGCGAAGCCGGGCGAAGTCCCCCGCAAGCGGGAGGTGCCCCCAGGTCGCCACCAGGGGGGCGGCCTCACGATGCCGCCCGAGGACCGCGATCTGCTGCATCGGGGCAAACGGATCGTCGACCTCGACGTCAAGGCGCAGCCCGCGGCTCTGCTCGAACTGGCCGCCAGAGCCGACGTCCTGCTTGACTGTTTCCGCCCGGGAACCTGTGAGCGACTCGGTATCGGTCCCGACGAGTGCGCGGCGGTGAATCCGCGGCTGATCTTCGCGCGGATCACCGGCTGGGGGCAGGATGGGCCGCTGGCCCGGACAGCGGGCCACGACATCAACTACCTGTCGCAGACCGGCGCGCTCTCCGCGCTGGGCTACGCCGACCGGCCCCCGATGCCGCCGCTGAACCTGGTCGCCGACTTCGGCGGCGGCTCGATGCTGGTGCTGCTCGGCATCGCCGTTGCGCTCTACGAACGCGAACGTTCGGGGCAGGGGCAGGTCATCGACGCGGCGATGGTGGACGGTGTCAGCCTGCTCGCCCAGATGATGTGGACGATGAAGTCGACTGGGGCGCTGCGAGACCGGCGCGAGTCGTTTCTGCTCGACGGGGGCGCCCCCTTCTATCGCTGCTACGAGACCGCAGACGGCAAATACCTGGCCGTCGGCGCCATCGAGCCGCAGTTCTTCGCGGCGTTGCTGACCGGGCTCGGCCTGTCCGCCGACGAGGTTCCCGGCCAGCTCGACGTCGGGTCCTACCCGCGGATGTACGACGCCTTCGCGAAACGCTTCGCCAGCCGGACCCGTGACGAGTGGACGGCCACCTTCGCCGGCACCGATGCGTGCGTCACCCCGGTACTGACGTGGAGTGAAGCCGCGACCGACGACCACCTGAGGGCACGGTCCACGGTGATCACCGCCGACGGCGTCGATCAGGCCGCGCCCGGCCCCCGCTTCTCGCGCACCCCGGCGGCACCGGTGGGGCGGCCGCCGGCGGCCACCACGCCCCTGGCCGAAATCGACTGGTAGCGTGCATTTTACGCCGAATCGGTCCGCAGGCGGGCCGACGTTGTTAGGTTGAGCTCAGTGGCCGTAAAAGCATCACGCGAGTTTGTCGTCGACGCGCCGCCCGAAGTGGTCATGGAGGCGCTGACAGATGTGGGCGTCCTGTCGTCGTGGTCGCCGCTGCACAAGAACATCGAAGTGATCGACCGTTATCCCGACGGTCGTCCCCACCACGTCAAAACCACCATCAAGATTCTGGGGCTCGTTGACAAAGAGATTTTGGAATATCACTGGGGCCCCGACTGGGTCGTCTACGACGCCAAAGGGACATCCCAGCAGCACGGTCAGCACGTCGAGTACAACCTCACCCCCGAGGGCGCCGACAAGACGCGGGTGCGCTTCGACGTGACCGTCGAACCCGGTAGACCGATGCCCGCCTTCATCGTCCGTCGGGCCAGCGAAAGCGTCCTCGACTCGGCGGTAAAGGGATTGTGCGAATTGGTAAAGCGCGTCAGCGGTGCGGCCGAGGCGGAATAGTCGGCGGCTCGCATTTTCGCCTTTGGGACCGCCGCAGCGGGCTAACTTGTTAGCAGTGGCCGTTCAAGCATCGTCGGAAATTGTGATCGACGCGCCTCCGGAGGTGATCCTCGAGGCGCTGGCCGACATGGACGCCGTGCCGTCATGGTCGTCGGTGCACAAGCGGGTGGAGGTCGTCGACAAATATCCCGACGGGCGGCCCCACCACGTGAAGGTCACCATCGCGGTCACGGGCATTCACGACACGGAATTGCTCGAATACCACTGGGGTCCCGACTGGATGGTGTGGGACGCCGCCAAGACCGCCCAGCAACGCGGTCAGCACGGCGAGTACAACCTGAGCCGCGTGAGCGACGACAAGACGCGGGTCCGCTTCACCATCACGGTCGAACCGTGGGCGCCGCTGCCCGAGTTCTGGGTCAACCGGGCGCGGAAGAAAATCCTGCACGCCGCGCTGGAGGGCCTGCGAAAGCGGGTGACCGACGGCTACGGCCGAGCCGGGTAGCCGGCCCGTCACCGCAGGACGGTCAGCCGCCTGATCGCCTCGTCGAGGGTGTCCTCGCGTTTGCAGAAGGTAAAGCGCACCAAGTGATTCCACACTTTGGCTTGGGCCGATGCGTGCGCGGCGGCCGGGTCGCAGAACGGCGATAGCGGAATCGCGGCCACCCCCGCCTTCTCCGGAAGCGCCGCGCAGAACGCGGCGCTGTCGTCGTAGCCCAGGGGTCGCGGGTCGGCGCACAGGAAGTACGTGCCCGCGCTGTCGTGCACCTCGAAGCCGATGTCGGACAGCCCGGTGGCCAGCCGGTCGCGGCGGGCCTGCAACGAACCGCGCAGCGCGGCGACCCACGCGTCCTCGGTGTCGAGCGCGAGAGCGACCGCCGGCTGGAACGGCGCCCCGCCGACGTAGCTCAGGTATTGTTTTGCCGCCCGCACCCCGGCGATGAGTTGCGCTGGGCCGCAAGCCCATCCGATCTTCCAGCCGGTGCAGTTGAACATCTTGGCCGCACTGGAGATGGTGACCGTTCGCTCGGCCATGCCGTCGAAGCCGGCCAGTGGCAGGTGCCGGTGGTGGTCGAACACCAGGTGTTCGTACACCTCGTCGGTGATCACCAAGAGGTCGGCGGCGACCGCGACCTCCGCGATGGCGGTGAGCTCGGCGGCGCTGAGCACCGTGCCGGTCGGGTTGTGCGGCGAGTTGACGATCAGCGCGCGGGTGCGCGGCGTCACGGCCCGGCGCAGCGCGTCGGCGTCCAGGGCGAAGCCGCCGCCGTGGGGGACCAGGGGGACGGCCACCCGGTGCGCGCCGGCCATCGCCAGTACCGGCGAATAGGAGTCGTAGAACGGCTCGACGAGCAGCACTTCCGAGCCGGGCTCGATCAGGCCCAGTACCGCGGACGCGATGGCCTCAGTCGCCCCGACGGTCACCAGCACCTCGGTGTCGGGGTCGTACTCGACGCCGAAGTGCCGCCGCCGCTGGGCGGCGATGGCGTGCCGTAGCGATTCCACGCCGATGCCCGGCGGGTACTGGTTGTTGCCCTCGGCGATGGCATCTTGAGCGGCCTTCAACATGGCCGCGGGCCCGTCCTCGTCGGGGAAGCCCTGGCCCAGGTTGACCGCACCGACCCGGGCAGCCAGCGCCGACATTTCGGCGAACACCGTGGTCGCGTATGGACGCAGTCGCGACACCGTCATGCTGGTCGAGCTTAGGGTGCCGTCAGGCTCGAGCGTCACGCCAGTGTGACACCCGCCTGCGGCAGCCGCCCTGGCGTGACGCTCGCGTGCGGGGGTTTCTCAGCTCGGCAGGGTTGACCAGCGGCGATCGGCCCAACCAACAGGTTGGCCGGGCACTTTGTTAGGGTGCGGTATCTGGACCTATCTTTATTACGGATCCGAAACCCACTTGCGAAGAGGAACTCGACATGTCCGAAGAAGCCTTCATTTACGAGGCCATCCGCACACCGCGGGGCAAGCAACGAAACGGCTCGCTGACCGAGGTCAGGCCGCTGAGCCTGGTCGTCGGCCTGATCGAGGAGCTGCGCCGCCGTTTTCCTGACCTCGACGAGAACCTGATCAGCGACGTCGTCCTCGGTTGCGTCTCACCGGTCGGGGACCAGGGCGCCGACATCGCCCGCACCGCGGTGCTGGCCGCCGGCCTGCCCGACACCGTCGGCGGCGTGCAGCTCAACCGGTTCTGCGCCTCGGGGCTGGAGGCCGTCAACACCGCCGCGCAGAAGGTGCGCTCCGGCTGGGATGACCTGGTGCTGGCCGGCGGTGTCGAGTCGATGAGCCGCGTGCCCATGGGCTCGGACGGCGGCGCGATGTTCACCGACATCGCCTTCACCTACGACAACTACATCGCCCCGCAGGGGATCGGCGCCGACCTCATCGCCACCATGGAGGGCTTCAGCCGCGAGGACGTCGACGCCTACGCATTGCGAAGCCAGGAGCGCGCGGCCGCGGCCTGGTCGGGCGGTTACTTCGCGAAGTCCGTCGTGCCGGTGCGCGACCAGAACGGTTTGATGATCCTCGACCACGACGAGCACATGCGTCCCGAGACCACGATGGAGGGGCTGGCCAAGCTGAAGCCGGCCTTCGAGGGCATCGGCGAGATGGGCGGGTTCGACGACGTGGCGCTGCAGAAGTACCACTGGGTCGAGAAGATCAACCACGTCCACACCGGCGGCAACAGCTCCGGCATCGTCGACGGCGCGGCGCTGCTGCTCATCGGCTCCGAGGCGGCCGGCAAGTCGCAGGGTCTGACGCCGAAGGCACGCATCGTCGCCACCGCCACCAGCGGCGCTGATGCGACCATCATGCTGACCGGCCCGACCCCGGCGACGCGCAAGGTGCTGGATCGCGCAGGCCTGACGGTCGATGACATCGACCTGTTCGAGCTGAACGAGGCGTTCGCGTCGGTGGTGCTGAAGTTCCAGAAAGAACTGAACATTCCCGACGAGATTCTCAACGTCAACGGGGGCGCCATCGCGATGGGCCACCCGCTCGGCGCCACGGGCGCCATGATCACCGGCACCATGGTCGACGAGCTCGAGCGCCGCAACGCCCGTCGCGCCCTGATCACGCTGTGCATCGGCGGCGGCATGGGCGTCGCCACCATTATCGAGAGGGTTTAAGACCATGCCAGAGAACACGATTCACTGGGACAAGGACGCCGACGGCATCGTGACGTTGACGATGGACGATCCCACCGGGTCGGCCAACGTGATGAACGAGCACTACGCGGAGTCGATGCACAATGCGGTCGAACGCCTTGTTGCGGAGAAGGATTCGATCACGGGCGTGGTCATCGCCAGCGCGAAGAAGACCTTCTTCGCCGGCGGCGACCTGAAGGGCATGATCAAGCTCGGCCCCGAGGACGCCGGTGAAGCGTTCGACACCGTGGAGGCGGTCAAGCGCGACCTGCGTGCCCTGGAGACCCTCGGCAAGCCGGTCGTGGCCGCCATCAACGGCGCCGCGCTGGGCGGCGGCCTGGAGATCGCGCTTGCCTGTCACCATCGCATCGCCGCCGACGTCAAGGGCCTGGTTGTCGGGCTGCCGGAAGTTACGCTCGGCCTGCTGCCGGGCGGGGGCGGGGTGACCCGCACCGTCCGGATGTTCGGCATCCAGAAGGCGTTCATGGAGGTGCTCTCGCAGGGCACCCGCTTCAGGCCGGACAAGGCCAAGGA
>NZ_LZJI01000167.1 GCF_001667775.1 Mycobacterium sp. E1747 | reverse complement strand
CGGCAGCATCTCGCGTTCTTCCTCACGGGCGAGCAAGTTGTACTGGTCTTGCATGGTGATGAAGGCGGACCAACCATATTGGCGTTGTAAGTGAAGGGCTTTGGCGAATTCGAAGGCACGCATCGAAGACGCCCCGAGGTAGCGGGCTTTACCAGCCTTCACCACGTCATGTAGTGCTTCGAGGGTCTCTTCGATCGGGGTGTGGATGTCGAGGCGGTGAACCATGTAGATGTCGACGTAGTCGGTGCCCAGCCGGCGCAGGCTGTGGTCGATCTCGGTCAGGATTGCCTTTCGGGACAGTCCGTGTCCGTTGGGGCCTGGGCGCATCGGGGAGCACACCTTGGTGCAGATGACGACTTCGTCGCGGTCGGCGAAGTCTTTGAGGGCGCGACCGAGGATCTCCTCGCTGCTGCCCAGCGAGTATCCGTTGGCGGTGTCGAAGAAGTTGATCCCGGCCTCGAGCGCGTGCTTGATCAGTGTCCGGCTGGCGTCTTCGCCGAGAGACCA
>NZ_LZJI01000166.1 GCF_001667775.1 Mycobacterium sp. E1747 | reverse complement strand
CTAGGAGACTGCTGAATTAATCCCGCGTGGCGGGGGTCGTTTGTTCTGCTGCTTTAGGGATGATTGGTGGGTGCAGGGTCGAGCGGATGATCAGCGTGAATTGTTGGATGCGGAGTCGGTTGCGGGTCATCTTTTGAAGTCCGACAGCATGTTTGCGTTTCTGGCGGCTCATCGCAGTGAGTTGTTTCCTGAGGAGATGTTCGCTGATCTGTTCCCTTCCCGGCGGGGTCGGCCCAGTGTGCCTGCTGAGGTGATGGCGAGCGTGATCACCTTGCAGGCCCTGCACGGTCTGTCGGATAACGAGACTGTCGATGCGGTGACGTTTGATCTGCGCTGGAAGGCTGCGTGTGGATTGCCGGTTACCACCGCGGCGTTCCATTCGACGACGTTGACTTATTGGCGGCGCCGGTTGGCGGTCTCGGATCACCCGGACCGAATTTTTGAGGCGGTCAAGGCTGTCGTCGCCGCGACCGGCGCGCTGGCGGGCAAGACCCGGCGGGCGTTGGATTCCACCGTTCTCGAGGATGCGGTGGCCACCCAGGACACCGTGACCCAGCTGATCGCGGCGATCCGGCGGGTGCGCCGGGAGGTCCCCGCCGCCGCTGAGGTGATCGAGACGCAGTGCAGCGCCCACGACTATGACGATCCAGGTAAACCAGCGATCGCCTGGAACGATAAGGCGGCCCGCGAGGCGTTGGTGGATGGGCTGGTCGGCGACGCGCACCGGGTGCTCGGGTATCTGCCCGAGGCCGAACTGGGCCCGCGTGCGGCCGAGGCGGTGGCGTTATTGGCGCTGGTCGCCGGCCAGGATGTCGAGCCCGTCGAGGGTTCGGATGGCACCGACGGGCACTGGCAGATTGCCCAGAACGTGACCGCCGACCGGGTGATCTCCACGGTGGATCCCGAGGCCCGCCACGCCCATAAGACGGTGCACCGCCGCCAGGATGGCTTCAAAGCCCACATCGCGATCGAGCCCGATACCGGGATCATCACCGACTGCGCGTTGACCAAGGCCAGCGGCGCCGACAACCACGAAGCCGTCGTTGGGCTGGCCCTGCTCGACGACGAGAGCACACCGGTGCGGGTGCTGGGCGATTCGGCTTACGGCACCGGCGCGACGCGGGCCGCGCTCGCGGCTGGCGGGCATACCGCGGTCATTAAACCGATCCCGCTACGCGCCCCGGTGCCCGGCGGTTTCACCAGTGATGACTTCAGCATCAACTCCGATGCTCGCACCGTGACATGCCCGGCAAACCACACCGTAGGGATCGCACCCAGCGGGGGTGTGAAGTTCGAAAAGTACTGTCGTAGTTGTCCTTTAACGGCACAGTGCACGACCGCCAAACGGGGACGTTGCCTCACTCTCACCGAGCATGAACCGTTGCTACGTGCTGCTCGCAGCACCGCCCGCAATCCCGATTGGCAAGCCGAATACCGCCAGCACCGCCCGATGGTGGAACGCTCGATCGCCTGGCTGACCCGAGGCAACCGCAAGGTCCGCTACCGCGGCATCATCAAAAACGATCACTGGCTGCACCACCGCGCTGCTGCACTCAACCTGCGCCGCCTGATCACCCTTGGCCTCACCCACACCGGCGCCACCTGGGCCCTGGCATAGCAACCGCCCTCACCAAGGGTCTTGCCCGCAGGCCCATCCAGTGCCACGCTCGAAACGGCGGGGCGACCTCTTCTGTCGACCTTCGGGCCTGACTTCACACCGCCGCAAGACGGCTCGAGGCGCCCCGCCCCAAACCACCCTTATTCAGCGGACTCCTAG
>NZ_LZJI01000165.1 GCF_001667775.1 Mycobacterium sp. E1747 | reverse complement strand
AGCATCCCGATCGCGCAGGTCTCGCCCCGCGACGTCGCCGAGGCGGCCATCGGCGGGATGCTGGCGGGCCGGCGCTCCGTGGTGCCCGGCGTCGTGCCCAAGGTCGTCAGCACCGGCGGCCGGTTCGTCCCGCGCAGCCTGCTGCTGCCCGGGATCCGGATCGGCAGTCGCTTCCGCGGCGGGCCCAACCGCTAGTTTCGCCGAGCTGGGGGCACCTCCCCCTTGCGAGCTGGGGGCACGCCAGCGTGGCATTGAGCGCCGGCCCGCCAGCATCCCGCCGATGGCCGCCTCGGCGACGTCGCGGGGCGAGACCTGCGCGATCGGGATGCTGAACCGCTCGGCGTTGGCGATCTCCGCCCACTCGGTCGGCACCGGTCCGGGGCACAGGCAGGTCACCGACACCCCGGTCCCGTGCAGTTCCTCGTGAATGGCTTCGGAGAACGTCTGCACGAAGGCCTTGGTGGCCGAATAAACCGCCATGTAGGGCACCGGCTGGAAACCGGCGATCGACGCGATGTTCATCACCGCGCCGGCTCCGCGCTCGACCATGCCGGGCAGGACCGCGTGGGTGAGTTCCATCAAGGCCAGCGCGTTGAGGGTGACCTCCTCGCTTTCCCGCTCGAGGGGCAGCTCGTGGAAGACGCCGCTGGTGCCGAACCCGGCGCTGTTGCACAGCCCGGCGATGGGCTCGGCGCGCAGCCGGTCGGCCAGCTTGGCGCGGCCATTGGGATCGCCGAGGTCCAGCGGCAGCACCTCGACCGCCACCGCGTATTCCTGACCCACCTCGTTGGCGAGCTCGTCGAGGCGCTCCCGGCGCCGCGCGACCAGCAGCAGCGGGAAGTCGCGACGGGCCAGCCCGCGGGCCAGTTCGGCGCCGATGCCGGACGAGGCGCCGGTGATGACGACGGTGGTCGCAATGTCGGGTTTCGGAAGGCTCATGATCTCACCAATGTATCCCGCGCGTGGCCCGCACAAACGTCTCGCTGCGTTTGTCGAATTGCGGTGACTCGCTTGATGATTCGTCACCCTTGGCGGCGTGTGAGTCGCCGAACATGGCGAACGCGCGGTTGCGCACCCGGTCCATCACCGCCGGGTTCACCGCGTCGGCGACGGCGGCGAATTGCCCGAACGGCGAGCTGGCTCGCCGCGGCCGGTGCACGATTGCGTCCGCGATCACCCCGGCCGCCTGATCCGGCGTCAGCGCGGGAAACTTGTCGTAGAGCGTCGTAGGGCTGATCATCGGAGTGCGCACCAGCGCCATGTGCACGGTGGTGAACTTCACGCCGTCGTTGACCGTTTCGGCCTGCAGGGAATCACACAAGCTGTCCAGCGCGGACTTGCTGGCGATGTACGCACCGAAGCGCGGCGCCCGGGTCTGCACCCCGACCGAGGAGATGTTGATGATGTGTCCGAAGCCGCGCTCGCGCATCCCGGGGATGAATTTGAGGATGAGCTGGACCGCGCCCAGGTAGTTCAGCTGCATGGTCCGCTGATAGTCGTGGATTCGGTCGTAGGACAGCTCGAGCGAGCGACGGATGGACCGCCCCGCGTTGTTGATCAGGATGTCGACGCCGCCCAGGTCGCTGAGCACCTGGTCGGCCATCGCGGCGATCGCGTCCATGTCGGACAGGTCGCACGGGTAGACATGGGCGGTCCCGCCGCGGGCCGCTTCGATGTCAGAGGCCACCTTCTCGAGGTTCTCCCGGGTGCGCGCCACCAGCACCACCGCGCCGCCGGCTTCCGCAATCCGCTTCGCGGCCGCCTCCCCGATACCCGACGATCCCCCGGTGATCAGCACGGTCTTGCCGTTGACCGCCTCGTCGAGCGTGCGCCCCTGCACCGCGTCGAGCAGATTCCGCAGATAGAACGGCCGGTAGCGGCCCGCGGAGTTGGGGGTGTTGACGATGTGCGACACCGCCGCGAGCGGCTTCTCCACCAAGTTCGCGAGCGGCTTTTCGACCAAGTTGGTGATGTCACCGAGATTCATTGGCTTTCGCTCCTGATGATGTCGGCCCCCCGACCGCAACTGGCCTGCCCGTTGACCACGACCGCCTTGCGGGGCTGTGTGAATGTTGTGACGTGAGTCATAAAGCCAACGTAGGACATCAGCGCCCCCGCTCGATGCAGATTTCCACCATGTAAACCGTGCCGCACATCTCACGCCTCGGCGGCGGCAGCCGTCAGCAGTGAGCAATCCGGTTGTTACGCAAAGACATCCATGCGTGATTGCGAACTAACTGGTGGGCAACGCCGAAATGTTCCAATCGCACTTATGAAAATTCTGGCACGCTTCCGCAAGCCGCAGCCGGTCAGCATCTACGACCGGATCGGCGGGCACGAGGCGCTCGAAGTCGTGGTCGAAGACTTCTACGTTCGTGTGCTTGCCGATGACCAACTCGCGGGCTTTTTCACCGGGACCAACATGAACCGCCTCAAAGGCAAGCAGGTCGAGTTCTTCGCCGCCGCGCTCGGGGGGCCCGAGCCCTACACCGGCGCGCCGATGAAGCAGGTGCACCAGGGGCGTGGGATCACGATGTACCACTTCAACCTGGTGGCCGGGCACCTGTCGGATGCGCTGGCCGCGGCCGGGGTGCCGGCCCAAACGGTCACCGAGATCATTGGCGCGATCGCGCCGCTGGCTCCCGAGATCGCGACGGGCGAGCCCAACACGGCCCCGGTCTGACGGTTCCGTCGGGAGCACCGCGGCGTGTCGCGCCGATTGTGCGCCCGGCAGGCGGTAGTCAGCACCTATGCGACTGCTCGCCGTCATCGTTGCGGCCCTGGTGCTGAGCGCCTGCGGCGCGAAAACGAACCCGCCGCCGGCCGCCACCACGTCACCGACCGCCGCACCGCTCGACTGCGCCACCCCGGCCAACGCGGCCCAGCAGCAGGTCTGCGCAGATCCGCGCCTGACCGACCTCGACCACCGGGTCCAGGCCGCATACCAGGAGGCACTCGCCCGGCCGGGCGCGGACCAAGCCGCGCTGAGCACCGAGCAGCAGAACTGGGCGACCGGTCGCGACGGCTGTACTGACAACCCCGAGATGCGCACGTGCCTGGTCGAGGCGTATCAGACTCGGCTGGACCAGTTGGCTATCGCCGACCCCGGAACCCTGAGCCCGCCCGTGGTCACCTACCAGTGCCCCGCGGACGCCGGACCGTTGACCGCGCAGTTCTACAACGAGTTCGACCCGCCCGCGGCGGTGCTCAACTGGAAGGGCAACCCGCAGATCCTGTTCCAGGAACCGTCCGGCAGCGGCGCCAGGTACGGCCGCCAGGGCTTTGAATACTGGGAACACCAGGGCGAGGTCAAGCTCGACCTGGACGGCGCCAAATTCGTCTGCCACGCACCGTGATTCGTGCCTAGCATGCACGGCATGGCTCGCACATTCGACGACCTCGTGGCCGAGGCCGACGCCGCCCCGGTCGACGGCTGGGACTTCTCCTGGCTGGACGGGCGCGCCACCGAGGAACGCCCGTCGTGGGGTTATCAGCGGCAGATGAGCCGGCGGCTGGCGAACGTGTCGGCCGCGTGCGACATCGACACCGGCGGCGGCGAGGTGCTCGCGGGTGCGGAGCGGTTTCCACCCGCGATGGCCGCGACGGAATCGTGGCCGCCCAACGCGGCGCTGGCCACCCAACGACTGCATCCCCGCGGCGTGGTGGTCGTGGTGACCGGGGACGGGCCGCGGCTGCCGTTCGCCGACGCGGCGTTCGACCTGGTGACCAGCCGCCATCCCGTCGCGGTGCGATGGCCCGAGATCGCCCGGGTGCTGCGGCCGGGCGGCACCTACTTCGCTCAGCAGATCGGGCCCGCGACGATGGCCGAACTGGTCGAGTACTTCATCGGGCCGCAACCGGAGAAGTGGGCCGAACTCCACCCCGACGTGCAGCGCGCCGGCGCCGAGGCCGCCGGGATGGAGGTCGTCGACATCCGGATGGAGCGGATGCGGGCCGAGTTCTTCGACGTCGGCGCCGTCATCTACTTCCTGCGCAAGGTGGTGTGGACGGTGCCGGACTTCACGGTCGGCGCCTACCGGGATCGGCTGCGGGAACTGCACGAGCGCATCGAGGCCGACGGTCCCTTCGTCGCGTACTCAACGCGGCTGCTCGTCGAGGCGCGCAAGCCGGCTGAGTGATCGCAAGCGCGGCGAAGCCGGGCGCTGGGGGCACCCCCAGCGAAGCTTGGGGGACGGGTCGCGACCATCAGACTGATCAGCCCTCGGCGCGCAGCACGTCGAGCGCGTGCTGCAGATCGGCCGGGTAGGGGCTGGCGATCTCCATCCGCCTGCCGTCCGCGGGGTGGGCGAACGACAGCGACCGGGCGTGCAGCCATTGCCGTTCCAGCCCAAGCCTTTTCGCGAGTTTCGGATCGGCACCGTAGACGAGGTCACCGCAGCACGGGTGGTGCAGGGCGGAGAAGTGCACCCGGATCTGGTGCGTGCGACCGGTTTCCAGGTGAACGTCGAGCAGGCTGGCGGCGTGAAAGGCCTCGATGGTGTCGTAATGGGTCAGGCTGTGCCGTCCGTTCGTGGTGACCGCGAACTTCCATTCGCCGCCGCGGTGCCGTCCGATCGGTGCGTCGATCGTCCCGCTGGAGGGGTCCGGATGTCCCTGCACCAGCGCGTGATAGCGCTTGTCCACGGTGCGCTGTTTGAACGCGCGCTTCAGCACGGTGTAGGCGCGCTCGGAGAGCGCCACCACCATCACCCCGGAGGTACCGACGTCGAGGCGATGCACGATGCCCTGCCGCTCGGGCACGCCGGACGTGGTGATCCGGTAACCGGCCGCGGCCAGGCCGCCGAGCACCGTCGGCCCGGTCCAGCCGACCGACGCGTGCGCGGCCACCGCCGCGGGCTTGTCGACCGCGACGATGTCATCGTCGGAATACAGGATCGTCATGCCCTCGATCTCGACGGGCGTGTTCTGCACCGGCGGCGGGGCTTCCGGCAGCCGGACCTCCAACCAGGCGCCGCCGGTCAGCCGGTCGGACTTGCCCGCCTGCACGCCGTCCAGTTCGACCCCGCCGTCTTCGGCCAGGGCCGCGGCGGCGCTGCGGGACAGGCCCAGCAGGCGCGCCAGCCCCGCGTCCACGCGCATGCCAGCCAGCCCTTCGGGAACGGGCATGGAACGGTGCGTCATCGGCGCTGGTCGGCCTTCCGCCTGCCGACCGTGTCGAAGTCGTAGCCGAAGACCGACAGCACCACCAGGAGGATGGCGCCGCCCACCACCGAGGGATCGGCGACGTTGAACACCGGCCACCACCCGATCGACAAGAAGTCCACGACGTGGCCGCGCAGCGGCCCCGGAGCGCGGAAGAAGCGGTCGACCAGGTTGCCCATGGCGCCGCCGAGGATCATCCCCAGCCCGACCGCCCACCAGGGCGACACCAGCCGCCGGCCCATCCAGAAGATGCCGGCCACCACGCCGGTCGCGATCAGGGTCAGCACCCAGGTGTAGCCGGTCGCCATCGAGAAGGCGGCGCCGGAGTTGCGGACCAGCGTCCAGGTCACCGTGTCGCCGATGATGGGCACCGGCTGTCCGGGCGGCAGCAGCTTGACGGCCAGCACCTTGGTGACGATGTCCAGGGCCAAGACGATCCCCGCCACCGACATCAGCAGGCGCAGCCGCCTCGGTGCCCGCCGCGGCTCGGCGGGCGCGGTGTCTCCGGCTTGGTCGGTTGAGGTCGCTGGCTCGGTCGTTGGTTCCTCGGGCACTCTCACATCATCCCCCAATGCCGGCGCTGGGCTGGCCGTTGTTCGCGCTTGGCGTGCGCGATGATTTCACCATGGGTCGGCTCACTGTCATCGCCACCGGAGGCACGATATCGACCGGCACCGGCCCGGACGGCGTGCACCGGCCCGCGTATGGCGCGGCCGAGCTGGCCGCGGGCCTCGACGTCGACGTTGCCGACGTGCTGGCGTTGGACAGCTCGCAGCTGGTGCCGGCCGATTGGGACCGGATCCGCGGCGCCGTGCGGGCGGCGATCGCCGGCGGCGCCGACGGTGTGGTTGTCACCCACGGCACCGACACCATGGAGGAGAGCGCGTTGTGGCTCGACCTCACCCACGCGGGCGACGTTCCCGTGGTGCTGACCGGAGCGATGCGCAGTGCCGACGCCCCCGACGCCGACGGCCCGGCCAACCTGCGCGCGGCCCTCGCGGTGGCGGGCAGCCCGGCCGCGCGGGGCCTCGGCGTGCTGGTGTGCTTCGCCGGCCGGGTGTTGCAGCCGCTGGGGCTGACCAAGGTGGCGACCAACGACCTGACCGGGTTCGCCGGTGAGCTGATCGGCACGGTGAATGGCGGTGTCGCGCTGGCCGGCACCAAAACTCGGCCCCAGCTCGGCGACCTGACCGCGGCCGCCGCGCCGCGGGTGGACATCGTCGCCGCCTATTTGGGCAGCGACGGGGTGGCTTTGGACGCCTGCGTGGCGGCCGGGGCCAAGGGCGTGGTGCTCGAGGCGCTGGGTTCGGGCAACGCCGGCGACGCGGTGGTGGACGCGGTGACCCGACACTGCCGTGCCGGCGTCGCCGTCGCGGTGTCCACCCGCGTCCCCGGCGGGCGGGTCGGTGCGAGCTACGGACCCGGGGAGCAGATGGCGGCGGCGGGCGCGGTGATGGTGCCCCGACTGCGACCGCCGCAGGCCCGGGTACTCCTGATGGCCGCGCTGGCCGCGCAGCTACCGGTCGCCGACGTCATCGCCCGTTGGGGCTGACGGCGCATTCGCTTCCACGGCCTGCAACGCGCCCAGGTAGTCCGGCCAGTCCAGCGAATCGACCGGGTTGGCCCTGGTCAGCTCGGCGGTGTCCGCGGGGAACGTGCGGGCCGGGCCCGGGCCGGAGCTGCGGGTCTCGAACCGCGCGGTGACCACGCCGTGGCCCGCGCCCTGCACCCAGCCGTGCCCGAGCTCGGGATGCGTGACGTCGTCGCCGACCCGCCAGCCTTCCTCGGGCGCGGCGGCGAACATCGCCTCCGCGGCGGTCGCCACGGTTTCGGCCGGGTGATCGTCCCCCGCCAGGTCCAGATCCGGGAACAGCGACTCCTGCCGCACGTCGCTCAATCCCGAAAACCCCACGCCTAGTAAGCGAATCGGCCCGATCTCGCGGGGGTCGAGCAGCAGCCGCCGGGCGACGGCGACCAGCGCGCCGGCCTCCGTCGTCGCGTACGGCAGCGTCGCCGAGCGGGTCAGGGTGCTCATGTCGGACTTCTTCAGCTTGACCGTGACGGTGCGGGCGCCGCGGCCATCGCGCAGCAGGCGCTGATGCGCATGCTCGGCGATCGGCTCGATCGCCTCACGCAGCTGCTCCAGGCTGGTCAGGTCGATCGCGAAGGTGGACTCGGAGCTGATCTGCTTGGCCTCGGCGCGCTCGGCCACCGGGCGGTCGTCGATGCCGCGGGCCAGCCGGTGCAGCGCCGGGCCGATCGTCGCGCCCAGGATGTTGGCCGCCTCGGCGTCCGTCAGCTCGGCCAGCTGGCCGATCGTCTCGATGCCGAGCCGGTTGAGCTTCTCCTCGGCGACCGGACCGATGCCCCACAGCCGCCGCACCGGCAAACCGGCGAGCAGCGACCGCTCTTCGGCGCGCCGGACCACCCTGATGCCGTCGGGTTTCGCCAGCCCGGACGCGATCTTGGCGATCTGCTTGCCCGAGCCCGCACCCACCGATGCGATCAGGCCCGTCTCCTCGCGGACCCGTCGCCGCAGGCCTTCGCAGAACGCCTCGACCTCCTCGGCGGACGCGCCCGCGAGGCCGGGCGGTTCACCGAAGCCCTCGTCGAAGGACAGCTGCTCGACCACCGGCACCACGGCGCGCACGGTGTCGAAGACGCGCCGGCTGGCGACCCCGTACACGACGCCACGCGGCGGCAACACCACCGCGGTCACCCCGATCAGGCGGCGGGCCTGGTGCATCGGCATCGCCGAGCGGGCGCCGAACACCCTGGCCTCGTAGCTGGCCCCGGCCACAACGCCCCGACCGCCCAGGCCGCCGACCAGCACCGGCCGCCCCCGCAGCGTCGGCCGGGTGAGTTGTTCGACCGAGGCGAAGAACGCATCCATGTCCAGGTGCAGCACCCAACGGGACTCCACACTTCGAAATGCTATTGGTCCAGCGTCGATGGATAGGGAGCCTCTCGGCACCAACGCACCGAGATCTCGGTGGGGGTTGTCTCAGGGATGCAGGGGCTGCGGGTGGATCGGTTGCGGGTGGACCGGCTGCGGCGGGTGGCAGGCGTAGCACTGGATCGGCCCGTGGCCGCTCGGCGCGGGCTGGCCGCCGCCCTGCTGACCGCCACCTTGCTGGCTACCACCTTGCTTGGGCGGCACCCACACCGGAACGGGGACGGGCACGATCACCGGCGGGGCGTTGACGGTCACGTGCGGAGGGGGTGGCGGCGTGCCGGGATAAGCGGGGGCGGGCGCCGCCGGCGCTGGCGCTGGCGGCGCGGGCACGATCACGACGGGCGCGTCCCCACCACTCATGGGGCCGGGCGAGACGTGCCCGGCGTCGGGTGCCGTCGCCGGGGCCGGCGCCACGGGCGGTGGCTCGACCGCGCTGGGGGCCTGGGGCGTCACCGAACCAACGCTGGAATTCGGAACCACGACGGTGGGCCTCGGCTCCTTGGCGCCCGACCTCTCGATGAGCACCAGGCCGAGCCCGGCGACCGCTCCGAGCGCCGCGACCAGCGCCCCGGCCACCAAGACGTTCGTTCCCCTTTGGCGCGGTTTCGCGGTCACGGTCGTGGCCGGGGATTCAGGCGTGACCGACCGCGACAGCGAACCGTCCTCGAGCGCGGGGTCGCCAAGCGGGCTCGACGCCCACGCCTCGGCGACGGTGAGGTCCTCGTACGGGACGGCGGGGGTCTTCCGGAAGTCTTCGATGATGCTCATGGCGCGTTCCTTCACGTGGTCGCGGCCCCTTGTTGGGCCGCGTCACAGGTAGGAGCGGCCAGGCCCGGTGGCGCGGACACATTTTCGGAAACTTCTTCCCGCGAGGGTGCGGCCACCGACGCCCCCACTCGGAAAACGTGTCGGTAGTTGCACTTTCGCGGTCAGGCTTTAGTGATCACCACGCGGACGCCGTCACCGATGTCGACGGCGTCCGGTGCTGGCTCGGCGAACTGGAAACTGGTCGCGAGTATCTCCCTCGCAATCAGTTCGGCATGCGTGCGCGCCCAGTCGGCCCGCTCGGCGGGCACCGACATCACGACAGAGATCCGGTCGGACACGTCAAGACCGGTGGACTTGCGCAGCTCCTGCAGCTCGCGGATGCGGTCCTTGGCCCAGCCCTCGGCCTCCAGCTCCGGTGTCACGGTGCCGTCCAGCACCACCAGCCCGGCCCCGTCGGGCAGCGCCGCGGTGAACTCCGGGTCGGCGGCGACCAACCTGGAGCTGTACTCCTCGGGCAACAACACCGCCGGTCCCGCCCGCAGGGTGCCGTCGGGGTTGACGACGCCCTCCCCCGCCTTGACCGCCTTGATGGCGGCCTGCACGTCCTTGCCGAGCCGCGGCCCGGCCACGCGGGCGTTGACCGTGAGTTCGAAGGAGCCGTAGGTGTCGATGGCGTCGGTCAGCTCGACGCGCTTGACGTTGAGCTCGTCGGCGATCAGATCGACGAACGGCTCCAGCCGACGCGGATTATCCACCGCCACAGTCAATTTCGGTAACGGCAGGCGCACCCGCAGCTTCTTGGCCTTGCGCAGGGACGACGCGGCCGAGCACACCTCGCGGACCTGATCCATCGCGGCGACCAGGTCCGCGTCGGCGGGCAGCGCTTCGGCGTCCGGCCAATCGGTGAGATGCACCGAGCGCCCCGCGCTGAGGCCGCGCCAGATCATCTCGGTGGCCGACGGGAGCAGCGGCGCGGCCAGCCTGGCCGTCACCTCGAGCACGGTGTGCAGGGTGTCGATCGCGTCGGCGTCCTCCTCCCAGAATCGCGAACGCGACCGTCGCACATACCAATTGGTCAACGCCTCGGTGAACTGACGCAGGTGCTCGCAGGCCCGGGAGATGTCGCAGGTGTCCATTTCGCGGGTCACGTTGTCGCGCAGCTCGGCGAGCTTGGCCAGGATGTAACGGTCCAGCACCTGCCGCGAATCGGTGCGCCAGGTGCCGACTTTGGGCGCATAGAGGGCCAGGAAGCTGTAGGCGTTCCACAGCGGCAGCAGGACCTGCCGCACGCCCTCGCGGATCCCCTGCTCGGTGACGATGAGGTTGCCGCCGCGCAGGATCGGCGACGCCATCAGGAACCACCGCATGGCGTCGGAGCCGTCGCGGTCGAACACCTCGGACACGTCCGGGTAGTTGCGCAGCGACTTGCTCATCTTCTGGCCGTCGGATCCCAGCACAATCCCATGCGCGACACAGGTTTTGAAGGACGGCCGGTCGAACAGCGCGGTGGCCAGCACGTGCAGCGTGTAGAACCAGCCGCGGGTCTGCCCGATGTACTCGACGATGAAGTCGCCGGGATAGTGGCCGTCGAACCAGTCCCGATTCTCGAACGGGTAGTGCACCTGGGCGTACGGCATGGAACCCGAGTCGAACCACACGTCGAGCACGTCGGGGATGCGGCGCATCGTGCTGCGCCCGGTCGGGTCGTCGGGATTGGGCCGGGTCAGCTCGTCG
>NZ_LZJI01000164.1 GCF_001667775.1 Mycobacterium sp. E1747 | reverse complement strand
CGCGGCCCTCGATCAGTCGCATGTCGACATAGAGCCGGCCGTCGATCTCCCCGTAACTGTGGATGGGCACCACGTGCGGGTCGTTCAGGCTCGCCGCGATGCGCGCCTCGCGGCGGAATCGTTGCTGAAATTCCTGATCCTCCGCCATGTTCGGCGGCAGGACCTTGAGCGCGACGACCCGGTCGGTGGCGGCGTCGTAGGCGCGGTAGACCTCGCCCATGCCGCCGCGCCCCAGGACGTCCAGCAATTGGTAATGCCCGAAAGATTCTGACCCCACGCCACGACCTTAAGCGGTGGACCGCCCGAGGGTCGCGCGATTCTCACCAATCGGCGGCTGCGTTGCGCTGCTTGGCTTTAGTCGAGCAACAACGAGGTGATGGTGACCTCGGAGGCCGGGGCGCCATCCTCAGTGCCGCCCGCCACACCGGCTTTGGCGATCTTGTCCAGCGTCGCCAGCCCGTCGGGCTGGATGGTGCCGAAGACGGTGTACTGGGGCGGCAGCTGGGAGTCCTTGTAGACCATGAAGAACTGGCTGCCGTTGGTGCCGGGGCCCGCGTTGGCCATCGCCAGGGTGCCGCGCGGGTAGAGGACGGGCTGCTGCGCCTTCGGGTCGTTCGGCGGGTACTGGTCGGTCGGGTACTCGTTGGCGAACTGGTAGCCCGGACCGCCGGTGCCGTCGCCCTTGGGGTCACCGCATTGCAGGACGCCCAGGTCCGCCGACGTGGTCAGCCGGTGGCACTTGGTGTTGTCGAAGTATTTCTGACCGATCAGACTCGCGAAACTGTTTACCGTGCAAGGGGATTCGTTGTTAGCCAGCATGAGTCCGATACGGCCCTGGTTGGTCACCATGCTGGCGCTCACCTGGGCCGGGTCGGTCGGCACCTTGCCGGTGCGCGGCGGCTTGACCTGCTTGGCGGCCGGTTCCGGTGACGCCGGGTACTGGCAGTTGGCGCCGAGGTCGGCCGACGGCTTGAACGCCGGCAACGGCGGAGCGGGCGGCGTCGGCCCGGCGGGGGTGGTGGTCTCCGGGGAGCTGCTGGGGGCCGCGGTGGTGGAACTCGCGGCGCTGTTGCCCGTGTGCTCGTGCTTGGTGTTGATCACAGCGAGCGCCACCGCGACGACCACGGCGACGGCCACCAGCGAGCCGGCGGCGATCACCACGACCCGGCGCACTTTGGCTTGCTTCGCGCGGCGCTCCAGCTGGCGTTCGAGCTTGCGCTTGGCGTTGGCACGTCGCTGTTCGTTGGTCGGCACGGCCGTATGCCTCCATGGTCGGTAGGTCGGGGGCCCGCAAAACGCGTCACTGGCCAGCTCAGGCTAATGTGGGCGCCGCGACCGGTGTCAAGTGGGGCCCGTGGGAAACTGGGAACCGTGTTGATCACCGGATTTCCCGCCGGCATGTTGCAGTGCAACTGCTACGTGCTGGCGCAGCGGCCGGGAACGGACGCCGTCATCGTGGATCCGGGGCAACGGGTGATGGGCCCGTTGCGGCGCATCCTCGACGAGAACCGGCTGACCCCGGCCGCGGTGTTGCTCACCCACGGGCACATCGACCACATGTGGTCCGCGCAGAAGGTGTCCGACACCTACGGCTGCCCGACCTTCATCCATCCCGAGGACAGGTTCATGCTGAAAGACCCGATCTACGGCCTGGGCCCGCGGGTGGCGCAGCTGGTGGCGGGCGCCTTCTTCCGCGAACCCAAGCAGGTCGTGGAGCTGGACCGCGACGCCGCCTTGCTCGACCTGGGCAGCGTGACCGTCAACGTCGACCACACCCCGGGGCACACGCGGGGGTCGGTGGTCTTCCGGGTCTCGTCCGACAAGGACGACAAAGACTATGTGTTGACCGGCGACACCCTGTTCGAACGCTCGGTGGGGCGCACCGACCTGCACGGCGGCAGCGGCCGTGACCTGCTGACCTCGATCGCGACCAAGCTGCTGGTGCTCGACGACGACACCGTGGTCCTGCCCGGGCACGGCAACGCCACCACCATCGGCGCCGAACGGCGGTTCAACCCGTTCATCGAAGGCCTGAGCGCGTGACCGAGTTCTCCGCTCCCAAGGGCGTGCCCGACTACCTGCCGCCCGACTCGGCGCAGTTCGTGGCGGTCCGCGACGGGTTGCTGGGCGCCGCCCGCCGGGCCGGCTACGGCGACATCGAGCTGCCCATCTTCGAAGACACCGCGCTTTTCGCCCGCGGGGTCGGCGAATCCACCGACGTGGTGTCCAAGGAGATGTACACGTTCGCCGACCGCGGCGACCGCTCGGTGACGTTGCGGCCCGAAGGCACCGCCGGGGTGGTGCGCGCGGTGATCGAGCACGGGCTGGACCGGGGCGCGTTGCCCGTCAAACTCTGTTACGCAGGGCCGTTTTTTCGCTACGAGCGCCCGCAGGCCGGCCGCTACCGGCAGCTGCAACAGGTGGGCGTGGAGGCTATCGGTGTGGACGACCCGGCGCTGGACGCCGAGGTGATCGCGGTCGCCGACGCCGGCTTCCGGTCGCTGGGGCTCGACGGATTCCGCCTGGAGATCACGTCCCTGGGGGACGACAGCTGCCGCCCGCAGTATCGGGAACTCTTGCAGGAGTTCCTGTTTGGGCTTGACCTTGACGCCGAGACCCGCAGGCGCGCCGAGATCAACCCGCTGCGGGTGCTCGACGACAAGCGCCCCGCGGTGCGGGCCATGACGGCCGCTGCGCCGGTGTTGCTCGACCACCTGTCCGATGTCGCCAAGCAGCACTTCGACACCGTGCTGGCCCACCTGGACGCGCTCGCCGTGCCGTACGTCATCAACCCGCGCATGGTGCGCGGGCTGGACTACTACACCAAGACCACGTTCGAGTTCGTGCACGACGGCCTGGGCGCGCAATCGGGCATCGGCGGCGGCGGCCGCTACGACGGCCTGATGCGCGAGCTCGGCGGCCAGGACCTGTCCGGGATCGGGTTCGGGCTCGGCGTCGACCGCACCCTGTTGGCGCTGCGCGCCGAGGGCAAGAGCGTGGGGGCGGCGGCCCGCTGCGACGTGTTCGGGGTCGCGCTCAGCGAGCAGGCCAAGCTCAAGCTGGCGGTGCTGGCCGCGCAGCTGCGCGCCGCCGGCGCCCGGGTCGACATGGCCTACGGCGACCGGGGCCTCAAGGGTGCGATGCGCGCTGCCGACCGCTCAGGCGCCCGCGTCGCGTTGGTGCTCGGCGACCGCGACATCGACGCGGGCACGGTCGGGGTGAAGGATCTCACGACGGGCGAGCAGGTTTCAGTGCCCGCCGGTTCGGTTGTCGCCGAGGTTCTTTCGCGACTCGGGCGGTAGCCTTCGTCGGGTTATTTCTTGCTGGGAATGACGATGACGACGATCAGGGTGAGGATCGAGAAGAACAGCCCGAGAATTCCCCACCCCAGTGGGTTGCGCCCCTTCATCATGGCGATTAATCCGCACACAATTGCGGCGATCACGCTGCCGATGGCGACGAAAATTCCCTTGATGCCGCGCAGGATAAAGCCCGCCGCGACAGGGTCCGAACTCGCCAGAATCACCGAATGCAACATTGCAGGTCCTTTCGTGAGGGCCCTGACTTGATACCCGCCCGAATGCGAGACAAAACCGCGGCCAGGTTTATGCGCTGAGGCGGGAATCGGGGTTAGCCCCACGGATATCCGCGCCGGAGCGTGCGATCGAGAATTCCCAGCGTGGCCCGCAATGCGCCTTCGGACAGGATCGGGAAAATCCCGGCTTCGCGCCACTTCGGGTCGATGTTCGACCAGTCGTAGAACGAGGTGACCACGGTGGCTGAGCCGTCGTCGGTCGGCTGGAGTTGATAGCCGTAAACGTGGCCGATGGGCGGTTGAATCTGGCCGAGAACCGTCCACGCGATCAGGCGATCCCGGTCGAATTCCGTGATGTCGACGGTGACGTCGTACTTGCCGAATTGCGGAAAGTCGTTCAACGCCTCGCGGTCCATATGGACGACGAATTGGTCGCCGACGCCCTTTACCGGGGCGCCTTCCGCGTCCTGCAGCATTCCGGACGAGTCGATCGCGACGTGGCCCTGCGGGTCGCACAGCAGCGCGAATATGTCCGCCGGCGGGGCCGCAATCGTGCGCTGAACCTCGATGCGTTCGGTCATCATGTCCTCGCAGCCGCCGTGGGTACGACACGATCGTGGCTCACTCTACGACCCGGCGGCGGCGCGCCGAGCGGTTCCTGGTCGCCGGTCGCGGGTCCGCGCGGAGCGTGCGTCGCGATGGCCCTGCGCGACTACGACAGTCAGGCGTCATTCGCCGATCGGGCACGCGCGGCGTGGCGGGAGACGGACCGGTCAGGGCAGCCGCGGCTGCACGCCAGCGTAAACTTCGCGTTCGGTGGTGAGGACCCCGCGTCGCCGATCGAGATGCCCGGCCACATCTGACTCGACCCGAAGGGGCTTGACTCCCTGTCGAACTGATGTTCGAATAGGGTCATGCGCTGGGCGGGCCAGGCGGTCGCCGTCAACGGGGCGCCCGTGGAGGACGGGGCCTTGCCGGGGTTGCAGCGGCTCGGCCTCGTCCGCAGCGTGCGCGCCCCGCAGTTCGAGGGCATCACCTTTCACGAGGTGCTGTGCAAGTCCGCGCTCAACAAGGTGCCGGACGCCTCCGCGTTGCCGTTCCGGTACACCGTCAACGGCTACCGTGGCTGCTCGCACGCGTGCCGCTACTGCTTCGCCCGGCCCACGCACGAATACCTGGACCTCAACTGCGGCAGCGACTTTGACAGCCAGGTCATCGTCAAGACCAACGTCGTCGAGGTGCTGCGCCGCGAGCTGCACCGGCCGTCGTGGCGGCGCGAGACCGTCGCGCTGGGCACCAACACCGACCCGTATCAGCGGGCCGAGGGGCGCTACGCGCTGATGCCCGGCATCATCGGCGCCCTCGCCGAATCCGGCACACCGCTGTCGATCCTCACGAAGGGCACGCTGCTGCGGCGCGACCTGCCGTTGATCGTCCACGCGGCGCAACACATTCCGCTGTCGGTCGCGGTCTCGCTGGCAGTCGGTGACCCGGACCTGCATCGCGACGTCGAGCCGGGCACACCGACTCCGCAGGCGCGCCTGGGCCTGATCGCCGCGATCCGCGAGGCCGGCCTGGACTGTCACGTGATGGTGGCGCCCGTGCTGCCGCACCTGACCGACTCGACAGAGCATCTCGATGGGCTGCTCGGCCAGATCGCGGCGGCCGGAGCCACCGGTGTCACGGTCTTCGGCTTGCACCTGCGCGGCTCGACCCGTGGCTGGTTCATGGCCTGGCTGGCCCGCTCGCATCCCGAGCTGGTGGGCCGCTACCGCGAGCTCTATCGGCGCGGAGCGTATCTGCCCCCGGGTTATCGCGAGATGCTGCGGGCGCGGGCTGCGCCGCTGATCGCGAAATATCGGCTGGGCGGCGAGCTTCGATCCTTCCGGCTGCCCGTCGCGGCGACAGAGTCTGAGCCGGAACCCCTTCAGGCGACGCTATTTTGAGCTAGGCCGGTCTGTCGCGGCGCGGCTTGGTCAGCGTGAACCGGTCCACCTCGGTGACCGCGCCGAACGGCCCGCTCAGCGCGTAGTGCGTGGCCCTGATCGAGGTGGTGCCGCCCGGCTGGCCCGGGTCCACGTCGAAGGCCGCGAAGCCGTAGGGATTGTCCCGGTCCCTGAAGGCGGACCACGGCGCGTCCTCCACGACATAGATCGGCGGCTTGCGCCCGATCCCCGGATCGAACGCGCCGACGCCGGTCAGCACGCGACAGCGCGGCTCGGGGAAGAAGAACGCGTTGGTGGGCGCGGACGTGCCGCCGCCGCCGATGACGAGGTGCACCGTCCCCTTGGTGGCGTCGATGACGTCGCCGCGGGTGTCGGCGGGTATGGGCGTGCGGGTGTCGGTCTGCAGCGTGCCGCGCAAGGGGTGCGAGCGCTCGTAGTGGTGTTCGTGACCGCACACCACCAGGTCTACCTGGTACTGGTCGAACAGCGGAATCCACTGCTCGCGGATCCCCAAATCGGCGCCGTTGGCGGGCTTGTCGGCGCTCGAGATCGCGGTCTGGTGCATGCACACGACGATCCAGTCGACGTCCGGGTTGCGCCGCGCGTCGGCGAGTTCGGCTGCCAGCCAACGCTTTTGTTCGCCGCCCGAATATCCGTGCACGTAGAAATTGCCACCGTCCTGGAACGCCACGTCGTCGTTGTTCAGGCTGACCACCCGCACCGAGCCGGCGGTAAACGAATACCAGAGCCCCCGCGTCTCGGGGCTCGAGCCCGAGTCGGGCACCGAGAAGTAGGCTTGATAGGCGCTGTAACCGATTGGACCGTTGCCCAATTCGTTTTCGTGGTTGCCCGCCGCCGGCATCCATGGCCGGTAGCGCGCCGAGCGGGTGTTGTTCTCGAACCACGCCGACCAAGTCCGGATCCGGTCCTGCGCGAGGTTGGCGTAGCACAGGTCGCCGTTGATCAGGTTGAACAGGGGCGCCATCCGCTCAACCGCGAGCGTGGTGTCGGCAGACGCGGGCGAGCCGATGTTGTCCGTTCCGTAGCTGCCGTCGGGCATCCTCACCAGCGTCGGCGTGGACTGATCTCCGAAGCTGGTGAACCGGAATGGCTTTCGGCCGATCGGCGCGGTCCGGATGGTGCCCATCTCCGGCTCGGCGCCGTCGTGCACGGCGGCGTATACGTAGTCGGTGTCGGGGGACAGGCCGGTCAGGCGCGCGTGGTTCACGCGGACTTCGGTGTTGGACTTGGCATCGCGGTAGGTGCGGGTTTCGGCCGCGACGGTCCGGCCGAGGCCCGACGCCGGCGTGCCGTACATGACGCGGGGGTTGCGGATCGTGTCGACAGTGTGCCAGGAGACCACCACCTCCGAGCCGGCCTGCCGGCCGAATTGCAGGTGCAACCCGGTCACCGGTGGGGCGCCGGTGCGGCTCGGCTGGTGGACGAAGGCGGGCGCGCCGCGGTGAGACCACACCACGGCGGCGCCGCCCCCGACGCCCGCCCCGAGGGCGGCCGAGACCGCGCTGGTGGTCAACAACCTGCGTCGGCTGATGCCGGGGGCGGCACCGCCCCCGCGGGGCGGTGCGGGATCGTCGGCCACCCCTGCTTCATACCCGAGCGGGGTGAACGTCCGCGGAACGGGCGCGCTAGCGGCTGTGCGGCTCGAGCAATCCGCCGGCGGGCGCAGATGCATAGTGGGGACCCCTGAGTGCGCGTAGCGAAGTAACGAAGTGGGTAGCGTTCTCGATATGACGAACGTGCGAATAGTGACCACAGGGGTCGCGGTGGCGACGTTTGCGGCCGCCACAGCGGTGGCCCTCACGCCCGCGACCTCGTCCGCGGACCCGGCTGGCCACCAGGTGACCTACACCGTCACCGCCACCGGCAACCTCACCGGCAACATCCGATACATGAACGCCGACCCGCCCAGCCAGGCCGCCTTCAACGCGAACTCGTCGCAGTTCCTCAACAGCGTGCAGACGGCGTTCGCCGCGGGGCAGCCGCTGGTTTACAACGCGACGTTGAACAACCCGAATCAGTGGGCTTTCGTGAACGCGAGCGGCGGTTGTCACTGGCCGGACTGCGATTCGTCGAACGCGCCGCAGATCCAGTGCCAGATCGCCGTCGACGGTCAGGTCGTGGTGACGCAGAGCGCCACCACCGGAGTGACCTGCTCGACGCGACCCTGGTGAACCGGTAGGCCGCTTAGCGGTGCACCCGCAGCGCGAGGTAGTACTCGTGCCGCCGGGTGTGGTCGAGGGTGTATCCGACCGCCTTGGTGACGCCGTCGTGGTCGGACTCCAGCCAGCGTTCTGTGTGCTGGCGTTCGAATTCCGTCCACGACGGCACCGTGAACCGTTCGAGCACCGTATCGGGATGTTCCAGGCTGTGATAGAGCCCCCAGCTGTGGCCGCCCGTGCGCAGCCGTGAGCGCCGCACGGCGCTCATGGCCTCCACGAAGTCTTGGAGGGTGTCGGTCGCGACGCGATAGCGCACCGTCACCAGCACCGGTCCGTCGTTGGGGCACGGCTCAAACACGACCATGGGCATCGGCCAGGCGCGCGAGATGTCGCGGCTCAGCTTTCCGGTTTCCGGCCGCAGCCCGAGGGGGACGACGCTCAGCGCGGTGACGCCCAGCAGGACCGCCGCCACCGTCAGCGCCACGCCGACCCCTTCGCGCGTAGCGATGACGCCCCAGAGATACGACCCGACCGCCTGTGAGCCCGTGAAGACCAGCAGGTACATCGCCAATCCGCGGGCGCGGACCCAGCGCGGCAGATGCAGTTGCGCCGCGGCGTTCAACGTCGTCAACGTGATCAGCCAGGTCATCCCCGACAACGCCAGGAATGGCGCTGCCGCGGCGAACGGCAGGAAGACCACCGCCAGCGTGGCGGCGCCATACACGCCCGCGCACCCGCCCAGCAGCGTGTTGGGCGGCACCTTCTGGCGCAACGGTGCCGGAACCGCGACGGCGAGCACCGCGCCAACACCGATGGCGCCCAACGCCACACCGTAGCCGGCGGCGCCAAGGTGCCAGGTGTCGGCGGCCGTCAGGGGCAGCAGCGCCAGCAGGGCCGAGCCGGGGAAGACGAACAGGGCCGCGCGCAGCAGGATCCGGCGGAAGATCGGCCCGTTGACCACATAGCCCAATCCGGTCAGGATCGCCTGACCGAGGTGTTCGCGTTCGATGGGCGCGATCTGCTTCGGTCGCCGCCACGTCGCCAGCGCGAAGATGATGCCGACGAACGAGATCGCGTTGATCGCGAAGACCGCGGCCGGGCCGGCCACCGCTAGGACGATGCCGCCGATGGCGGGTCCGACCACCCGGGCGACGTTGACCGAGACGCTGGCCAGCGTTGCGGCGGACGTGATCTGGTCGCGGGGGACGACCTCGGGTTGGATCGCCTGCCAGGCCGGCGCCGTGATCGCCGACGCCACGCCGATCGCCAGGGTGAACAGCAGCAGTGCCGTCGGGGTGAGCCGCCCGAAGTAGGTGAGCCCCGCCAGCGCGAGCGCGACCACCACCGCATACGACTGCAGGACCATCAGCAACCGCCGCTGTTCGAACACGTCGGCGAGCGCGCCGGCGAACAGCGCCAGCACGAGCGTGGGGCCGAGGCTCGCGGTCTGGACCAGTGCAACGACGGTGGCGCTGCTGTGGCCTTCCACCAAGACCCACTGCGCCGCCACGCTTTGCATCCAGGTGCCGACGTTGGAGACGAACTGCGCGACGAACAGGGCGCGGAAAACCTGATTACGCAACGGCGTCCAGACCGATATCCCCGCGCTGTCGGTGCGCTCCTGCGTCGTGTCCGACATGCGAGCCTTTCGCGTCGTGCGGCGGGCTAGAAGTCTAGGTCACCCATGCGACGCGTGCATGACGGCGTCACCGCCGGGGCCGGGCGCCGGGTTCGTGGGCGACGACGACGACCTCGGCCGGCTGGTTGCCGACGGCGCGGAGCGTGTGGCTGACCGAAGCGTCGAAATAGGCGCTGTCACCGGCCCCGAGCGTGAGTGTCTGGTCGCCGTAGCGGAGTTCGACGCTGCCGTCGTGCACGAAAAGGAATTCCTGGCCCCCATGTTCGGGGCGGGGATCGTCGGCGGGTGCTGCGGTGGGACGAACCACGAACGGCGACATCGACTTTCCCAGCAGGGACGACGCCAGTGCCCGGTAGCGGTCGCCGTCGGCGGTGTCGGGCGCCCGGTCGACGGCGATCTTCTCCTGTGCCGCTTCGTCGGAGAATAACCGTCCGACGTCGACGTCGAGGGCCTTGGCCACTTTGAGGGCCACCGCGATCGACGGGGTGCTCTGCTTGCGTTCGATCTTGGACAGGTAGCTCTTGGTCAGCCCCGTCTGGGCGGCGAGCGCCTCGAGGGTCAGGCCGCGTTGGGTGCGGACCGCGCGGAGCAGTGCTGTCACTTGCGACGCCCTCCGATGACACAAGGTTTCCTATCCTGTTACATTGTGTCATATGGCCGGGACGTTCGCCGACTCCAAAACCGACTTGATGCGGCGCGCCGCCGAACAGCTCAGGGCCAACGTCGTGGATCCGGAGCTGACCACGCGGCAGAAGCTGGCGTTGACCTGTCGCGCGTTGTTCGATGCCGGGCATGACTCGGGGCTGGCGGGCCAGATCACCGCCCGGGCGGAGGTGGTCGGCACCTACTACACCCAGCCGCTGGGCCTCGGGTTCGACGAGATCACCGACGCCAACCTGCTGCTAGTGGACGAGGATCTCAATGTCCTCGACGGTGACGGAATCCCCAACCCCGCCAACCGATTTCATAGCTGGATCTACCGCGCCCGGCCCGACGTGCAATGCATCGTACACACCCACCCGTTCCACGTGGCGGCGCTGTCGATGCTCGAGGTGCCCCTGATCGTCTCCCACATGGACACCACGCCGCTCTACGACGACTGCGCCTTCCTCGCCGAATGGCCGGGTGTGCCGGTCGGCAACGAGGAGGGGGAGATCATCACCGCCGCCCTGGGCGACAAGAAGGCGGCGTTGCTGGCGCACCACGGCCAGGTGGTGGCCGGCGCCAGCATCGAGGAGGCGTGTTCGTTGGCGGTCCTGATCGAGCGCGCCGCCAAGCTGCAGCTGGCCGCCATGGCCGCCGGCACCGTCAAGGAGCTGCCCGACACACTCGCCCGCGAGGCGCACGACTGGACGTTGTCGCCGCAGCGCAGCCGCGCCAACTTCGCCTACTACGCCCGCCGGGCCCTGGCTCGGCATCCGGACGCGCTCACCAATTAAGGTCCCGCTCAACGAGATTCGAGGAGATTCGCCCGTGCCCGACATTCACGGCATCATCGCCTACCCGGTGACTCCGTTCGCCGGAGAAGGGATCGCGACCGAACGGCTGGCCGCGCTGGTCGATCGGCTCGTTTCCGCCGGCGTCCACGCGGTCGCGCCGTTGGGCAGCACGGGCGAACTGGCCTATCTGGACGAGCCCGAGTTCGACACCGTGGTCGACACCACGATCGCCACGGTCGCCGGCCGGGTGCCGGTTGTCGTGGGTGTGTCGGATGTGACCACGGCCAAGACCATTCGGCGTGCCCAATACGCGCAGCGGGCCGGCGCCGACGCGGTGATGATCCTGCCGGTGTCGTACTGGAAGCTGTCCGAACGGGAGATCGTGCAGCACTACCGCAGCATCAGCGACGCCATCTCCATCCCGATCATGGCCTACAACAACCCGGCCACCAGCGGCGTCGACATGCCCCCCGAGCTGCTGGTCCGCATGTTCGAGACCATCGAGCACGTCACCATGGTCAAGGAGTCCACCGGCGACCTGACCCGAATGCGGCGCATCGACGAGCTGTCCGGCGGCCGGCTGCCGTTCTACAACGGCAGCAACCCGCTGGTGCTTGATGCCCTCAAAGCCGGCGCCGCCGGATGGTGCACGGCCGCACCATGTTTGCGGGCCCGGCCGTGCATCGACCTGTACGAGGCGGTGCGCGCGGGCGACCTCGACAAGGCGCAGGCCTGCTACGACGACCTCAAGCCGCTGCTGCAGTTCATCGTGGCGGGCGGCTTGGCCACCACGGTCAAGGCCGGTCTGGAATTGCTCGACTTCCCGGTGGGGGATCCGCGCGCGCCGCTGCTGCCGCTCGACGCTGACGGGCGCGCCGAACTGAAGCAATTGCTGGAGAGCTAGCCCAAGCTGGGTGCGGCGAAGGTGTCGCACTTCTTCGGGTCACCGGTCTGGTAGCCGACGGTGAACCAGTGCTGCCGCTGCTCCGACGAGCCGTGCGTCCACGACTCGGGGTTGACCCGCCCGGTCGCTTCCTTCTGAATGCGGTCATCGCCCACAGACGCCGCGGCCGACAAGGCGTCGGAGATGTCCTGGTCGCTCAGTGGCTGCAGGTAGGGCACCCCGGTGCTCTCCTGCTTGACGGTCGACGCGTAATGGGCCCAGATCCCGGCGTAGCAGTCCGCCTGCAACTCCGTGCGCACGCCGTTGCCGCCGGCGCCCTTCGCCCCCTGCTGCGAGCGGCCCAGGATGCCCTGCAACTGCTGGACGTGGTGGCCGTATTCGTGGGCGACCACGTACTCCTGCGCGAACGGCCCACCGCTGGAACCGAATTTGTCGACCAGCTCCTGGAAGAAGGCGGTGTCGAAGTAGGCCGTCTGGTCAACGGGGCAATAGAACGGCCCCACCGCGGTGGTGGCCGGCCCGCAGCCGGTGTCCACCGAGCCGGTGAACAGCCGCACGTGTGGCCGGGTGTAGCCCTGCATCAGCTGTTTCCACACGGCGTCCACGGAGTTGCCGGTGGCGACCACCCGGCACTGCACGTACTTGTTGGCGTCGGCCCCGGTCTTGCACTGGCTCAGGTCGAATCCGGGCGCCGAGTAGCCGCTGGTGTTTCCCTGCTGGTTGAGCACGCGGCCCGGATCGACGCCCAGCAGCAACGCGCCGATCAGGATGAGCAGCCCGAGGCCGCCGCCCCCGATGGCCATCCCCATGCCGCCGCCGGACGACGACGCGGTGCTGGTGTCGATCTGCATACCCTCGTTGAAGCTCATCGCCCGCTCCTAACGCTGCCCGGTCTCGGCGAACCGCATATCCGTGTAGTTGCGCAGGTTGCGCAGGAATCGGCGAAGCCCCAGGTTCAGCAGCGGCCCCACCACGTACATCGCCAGCCGCGCCGGGCCGGCGGGCTTCTGCGCCATGGTCCACGTCAGCCGGCAACCACCGGGAATGGTCTCGACCCGGTAGTCCTCGGCGAACGCCGCGACGGCCTGCGTCGAGCATTCGTTGAACCGAAAAGCCATGTGGCTGAACGGTTCCCAGGCGAGGAATTCCTCGTTGCCGACGAGGCCGCCGCGCATCTCGACGACGCGGGTGGTGCCGACGCCGCGGGGTTCGGGGCTGGTCCAGGTCACCTTGGTGATCACGCTCGCCCAGCGCGGCCAGGACTCCGCGTCGGCGAGGACCTCGAACAGCTGCTCGGGGGTGATGGCGAGGTCGACGCTGTTGCGGAACACGAACGGCGCGCTGTCGACGAAGCTCAGGTCGACGCGGTCGCAGGGGAACATGGAATTAATCTAGCCGGGGCCGTCGCTCGCCGCGGCCAGCAACGGCACAAGGACGTCGCTGATCGGCGTCGCCAGGTTGTGCGCGCGGCCCTTGCGAATGATCACCCCGTTGCGGATGTCCCATTCCATCCGCCGGTGATTCTCCCGGTCGGCCAGAATCGAGGTGCCCATGTCCTCCGGGGCGTGCCGGAACATGCCGGCCAGCTCGTCGACGATGGTGTCGGGCAGCTTGGCGCCCTCGGCCCGCGCGACCGCGAGGCATTCGGCGACGTAGCGCCGCGACAGTTCGGTGACGTCGTCGCGGCGGAACATGCCAGATCGCCGCCCGGACAGCGCCATGAAGCCGGCCAGCGCATTGGTGAGCAGCTTGCGCCACGCGGCGGTGATGAAGTCGGGGTCGCAGTCCACCCGGCACCCCGCCCCGCGCAGCAGCTCGGCGATCGTCTGCGCCGTGGGCCCGCTGGGCAGCACCAGCGTCGGCTCGGTACGCAGCCGCACCCAGCCGTCGGGCTGGGTCTCCGCGGAGTACCACACGATGCCGGGCACCACGGGCGACGACGGACAGTGCGGCTTGACCTGCTCGACCTGCTCCACGCCGTTCTGCAACACCACGACGATCGTGTGCGGGTCGCACAGCCGGGTCAGCCAGCCCGAGGCCGCGTCGTTCTGGGTGGCCTTGACCGCCAGCAGCACGACATCGACCGGACCGGTGACGTCGCTGGGATCGGTGTGAACGGGGCCGGGTACCACGATCGGATCCGCGCCGTCCGGGCGCAATTCGATGCTTTCGCGCGGGGTGCGACCGCACACCAGAACCGGATGCCCGGCCCGGTGTAGCAGCGCGGCGATCGTTGTGCCGACGGCGCCGGGACCGACGAGTGCGATCTTCGAAACAAGGTCTGTGACGATAGGACCGAAATTACCTCCCTCTAGACTGGGCACTCGTTCCAACCGCGGGAAAGGGAGTGTTTTGTGCTGCGCAGCCACGCCGCCGGGTCGCTGAGAAGCGGCGACGCCGGACAGCAGGTGACGCTCGCGGGGTGGGTGGCGCGCCGCCGCGACCACGGCGGCGTCATCTTCATCGACCTACGTGACGCCTCGGGAGTCGCGCAGGTGGTGTTCCGCAACGCTGACGTGCTCGCGCAGGCGCACCGGTTGCGCGCCGAGTTCTGCGTCGCAGTCACCGGTGTCGTCGAGATCCGCCCCGAGGGCAACGCCAACCCCGAAATCGCCACCGGTGACATCGAGGTCAACGTCGCCACCCTGACCGTCCTAGGCGAGAGCGCGCCGCTGCCGTTCCAGCTCGACGAGCCCGCCGGCGAGGAGCTGCGGCTCAAGTACCGCTACCTCGACCTGCGCCGCGACGGCCCGGCGGCGGCGCTTCGCCTGCGCTCCAAGGTGAACGCCGCGGCGCGCGCGGTGCTGGCGGGCCTCGACTTCGTCGAGGTCGAGACGCCGACGATCACCCGGTCGACGCCCGAAGGCGCGCGCGACTTTCTGGTGCCGGCCCGGCTGCACCCCGGCTCGTTCTACGCCCTGCCCCAGAGCCCGCAGCTGTTCAAACAGTTGCTGATGGTCGCCGGGATGGAGCGCTACTACCAGATCGCCCGCTGCTACCGGGACGAGGATTTCCGCGCCGACCGGCAGCCCGAGTTCACCCAGCTCGACATGGAGATGAGCTTCGTCGACGCCGAGGACATCATCGCGATCTCCGAGGAGATCCTGACCGCGCTGTGGGCGTTGATCGGATACCAGATCCCGACGCCCATCCCGCGCATCAGCTATGCCGACGCGATGCGCCGGTTCGGCTCCGACAAGCCGGACATGCGGTTCGGGCTGGAGCTCGTCGAATGCACAGCGTTCTTCAAAGACACCACATTTCGCGTCTTCCAGGCGCCGTACGTGGGTGCGGTGGTGATGCCGGGCGGCGCGTCGCAGCCGCGGCGGACGCTGGACGGCTGGCAGGACTGGGCCAAGCAGCGCGGCCACCGCGGGCTGGCCTACGTGCTCGTCGGCGATGACGGGACGCTGGGCGGCCCGGTGGCCAAGAACCTGACCGACGCCGAGCGAGACGGTCTGGCCGCGCACGTCGGTGCCAAGCCGGGGGACTGCATCTTCTTCTCCGCCGGCCTGCCCAAGCCGTCGCGCGCCCTGCTGGGCGCCGCCCGCGGGGAGATCGCCAGCCGGCTCGACATGATCGATCCCGATGCGTGGGCGTTCGTCTGGGTGGTGGACCCGCCGCTGTTCGAGCCCGCCGACGACGCGACCGCCGCCGGGGACGTGGCCGTCGGCTCCGGCGCCTGGACCGCGGTGCACCACGCGTTCACCTCGCCGAAGGCCGAGTATGCCGAAGCCGTCGACACCGACCCCGGGAATGTGCTGGCCGATGCCTACGACATCGTCTGCAACGGCAACGAGATCGGTGGGGGCTCGATACGTATCCACCGCCGCGATATCCAGGAGCGCGTGTTCGCCGTGATGGGCCTGGACCAGGCCGAGGCCGAGGAGAAGTTCGGATTCCTGCTGGAGGCGTTCACCTTTGGCGCGCCGCCGCACGGCGGGATCGCGTTCGGCTGGGACCGGATCAACGCTCTGCTGTCCCGTGTCGACTCGATCCGCGAGGTGATCGCCTTCCCGAAGACCGGCGGCGGCGTCGACCCGCTCACCGATGCGCCCGCGCCGATCACCGCGCAGCAGCGCAAGGAATCCGGAATAGACGCTAAACCGGAAAAGGTTGACCCGGCATGACCGATGCGCCGGCGACCATCGACGAGTTTCGTTCCGACGGCGGCACGGTGAGCGGCCAGTTCGAGAACGCGGACCTGCTGCTCACCACGACCGCGGCGAAGTCGGGACAGCCCGGGGTCTCGCAGCTGGCCTGCTTCCGCATCGACACGATCACCGGCGCCGCGCCCGGCTTCGCCGAGTACCAGTCCAAGACCAGTCGGGTCATTCCGCTGTTCGAGCTGCAGCGCACCTAGGCCCGTGGGCGCAGCGCGGCGGGCCGGGCCATCTTTTCTTCTGGTCCCCGCGCGTGCGGGCCTCTCGCGGCTGCGTCTGGTGTGGTTCAACCTGGTACAGACCGCCGTGGCCGCAGGCCTGTCGTGGTATCTCGCCCACGATGCCCTAGCGCATCCGCAGCCGTTCTTCGCGCCAATCGCGGCCGCGGTGTCGCTGTCGACGAGCAACGTGCTGCGCGCGCAACGTGCCATCCAGATGATGGTCGGGGTCACTGTCGGAATCGGACTGGGCTCGGTGGTGCAGGCCCTACTCGGCCCCGGCGCGGTCCCCATCGCGGTCGCCGCGTTGGTCGCACTGGCGGCCGCGGTGTTCATCGGGGGTGGCTTCATCGGGCACGGGATGATGTTCGCCAACCAGACCGTGGTGTCGGCCGTCCTGGTGTTGGCGCTGTTTCACAGCGGCCTAGGCTGGGAGCGCATCTTCGACGCGCTGATCGGCGGTGGCGTGGCCATCGTGTTCGCCGTCCTACTGTTCCCCGCCGACCCGCTGAGGGTGCTGCGTAACGCGCGCGTCGGCGTGCTGGGCGTGCTGCACGACGTCTTGTCGGGTGCCGCGGACGTCGCCGTCGGACGCAAAGCGCCGCGACCCGACTGGCCGCTGACGGCGGTCGACCGGGTGCACGAACAGCTCAGCGGACTGCTCGAGGCGCGCACCACCGCCCGCCAAGTGGTGCGGATCGCGCCGCGCCGCTGGGGAATGCGCGACACCGTCCACGCCGCCGATCGCCAAGCCGTGCACGTGGCCATGCTGGCCGTCTCGGTGCTGCAACTGGCCCGCGCCGTCGCCCCTGCCGCGGACGGCTGTCGCCACGCGCCTCCGCAGACCGTGCACACCGTATTGGTGGTCCTCGCGGCCGCGACCGCCCTCGCCGATCCCGATCCGGCCGGCGCGTGCGCGTACATCGCGTCGGCGCGTCACCACGCTTCGGAATTGCAGTCGGCCGCCCACGAGAAAACGCAGTTGATCCTCGCCGACATCGTCGGCGCGTGCGTCGACGACCTGCAGCGGGTCATCGACCTACGACACGGGTGACGCGGTTCAGCGCGAGTCGGCCAGGAACTCCTGGACCAACTTCCTCGGGGCCTGCGTTAGCCACGCCTCGGTGATCAGCTCCTCGAGGTCACGGACCGAGATCGCGTCCAGTTTGACCAGCACCGCCGGGTAGCCGTCGAAATGCGGTGTCGTGAAATAGACCTCCGGCTCGTCGGCGATCAACCCGAACTTGACCCCTTCGTCGGACACCCGCACGCCGAGGATGTCGCCGCCCGGCGGTTCCATACCGCCAGCTGCCAGCGCTTCGCGCTCGGAGGGACGCAGCGGCCGCTCCCACGCCAGCAACTTCTTGCCGACCCGCCAGTCGTGCGGCGACGGCTCCGAGGTGAGTGCCAGCTCACCGACGATGCGGGCGACGTCATACCACGTGGCCACATCTCGATTGTGCTCCCGGTTTGGCGCGCGCGCCGCCCTATTGGCAAACGGCTTCGCGGCGCGGACGGCGCGTAACCGGCCCGCGTGTGATGTGATCAGCCTTGTGCCTGAAGCTGACGCCGGAACCGCCCGCCGCCATCGAGTCACCCACCGCACCCAGTACCGGTACTCCGACGTCGTGACCGGCTCCTACGGCCGCGGCTTCCTCACCCCGCGCGACTCGGCGCGGCAGCGTTGCGTCGCGCACCGGCTGACCATCGACCCGGCCCCCGCCGACGTCTCCACCAGCGTCGACGTCTACGGCAACATCAGCTCGTACTTCCACGTCACCGAGCCGCACCACGCCCTGACGGTCACCAGCGACTCCATCGTCGACGTCTATCCGCCCGCCCCGGGTCGCTATACCAGCGGGCCGGCGGTGCAACCGTGGGAGGACTCCCGCCCGACGGGCGGCAGGGGCGCGCTCGCCGCGGAGTTCACCCTGGACCTGAATCCGCCCGAGATCACCGACGAGATTCGCGACTACGCAGCGCCCAGTTTCGCGCCGCGGCGTCCGCTGGTCGAGGTGCTGCGCGACCTCGCGTCGCGGATTTTCGCCGACTTCACCTACCGCTCGGGGTCGACGACGATTTCCACTGGTGTCAATGCGGTTCTGGCGGCCCGGGAAGGGGTATGTCAAGACTTTGCGAGGCTGGCGATCGCCTGCTTGCGCGCCAATGGTCTTGCGGCCAGCTACGTGTCCGGGTATCTGGCCACCGACCCGCCACCGGGAAAGGATCGAATGATCGGGATAGACGCCACCCACGCCTGGGCGGGAGTGTGGACACCCCAGGAGCCCGGCCAGTTCGAATGGCTGGGTTTGGATCCCACCAACGACCAGCTGGTCGACGAGCGCTACATCATCGTGGGGCGGGGCCGTGACTATGCGGACGTGCCGCCGCTGCGCGGGATCATCTACACCGATTCGGAACACAGCGTGATCGACGTCGCCGTGGACGTGGTGCCGTTCGAGGGGGATGCGCTGCATGCGTGACTTCAACTGCCCCAACTGCGGCCAACGCCTGGCGTTCGAGAACTCCACATGCCTGAACTGCGGTAGCGCGCTGGGTTTTTCGCTCGAGCAGATGGCCCTGATGGTGATCACCGAGGAGAACGCCGGCGAGCACGCTGGTTTCGTGGCCGCCGCCGAGTATCAGTTGTGCGCTAATCTCCGACTGGCGGAATGCAATTGGCTGGTGCCCGTCAACAATCCCCGGCTGCTGTGCACGTCCTGCGCACTGACCACCGTGCGGCCCAACGACGCCGACACCGCCGGCCTGGCCGAGTTCGCCCGGGCCGAGGCGGCCAAGCGGCGGCTGATCGTCGAGCTGCACGAGCTCAAGCTCCCGATCGTCGGGCGCGAAGAAGATCCCGAGCAGGGGTTGGCGTTTCACCTGCTGTCCAGCGCGCACGAGAAGGTGATGACCGGGCACGACAACGGCGTCATCACCCTGGATCTGGCCGAGGGCGACGACGTGCACCGCGAGCAGTTGCGGGTGGAGATGGAGGAGCCGTACCGCACGCTGCTGGGGCACTTCCGGCATGAGATCGGGCACTACTACTTCTACCGGCTGATCGCCCCGTCCAGCGACTACCTGGCGCGGTTCAACGAGTTGTTCGGCGACCCCGACGCGGACTACCAGGAGGCTTTGGATCGCCACTACAGCCAGGGGCCACCCGAGGATTGGCAGGAAAATTTCGTCTCGTCGTATGCCACCATGCATCCCGCCGAGGACTGGGCCGAAACGTTCGCCCATTACCTGCACATCCGCGACACCTTGGACACCTCGGCGTGGTGCGGCTTCGCGTCGGCCTCTGCGACGTTCGACCGGCCGGCGTTGGGCCCCAGCGCTTTTCAGACGATCATCGACATGTGGTTGCCGCTGTCGTGGTCGCTGAACATGGTGAACCGGTCGATGGGCCACGACGACCTCTATCCGTTCGTGCTGCCGGTCGCGGTACTCAAGAAGATGAAGTTCATCCACACCGTGATCGACGAGGTGACCTCCGAAGTGAGGGGACCGGCCGCCATCGCCGGCTGATTGGCTTCGTCCCGAACGGGCACACTGCGGCGATGTGCTTTTCGATGACGGCGGATCTGGTGGTGGGCACCGCGCTGGTGCCGGTCGCGGTGGCGACCCTGCCTGAGGTGAAGCACTGGCGCGAACTGCCTTTTGCATTGTTGCCGACGGTGTTCGCGGTGCACCAGTTCCTCGAGGCGGCCGTGTGGCCCAATCGCCATGTTTCCGCCGGGACGGCAAACTTTGCGTTGCACGCGTATGTCTTCATCGCGCTGCCGTTGCTCCCTCTACTGGTCCCGTTGGCGATCCTGATGCTCGAACCGCGCGGCGCCCGGCTGCGGGTGGCGCCGTTCGCGGTGCTCGGCGCGGTGGTGTCGGCCTACCTCGCGGTCGTCGTCCTTACCAAGCCGGTCGGGGTGACGAGGTGCCCGCACGCGCTCGAATACCAAACCGGCTCCCGCGACAGCTATTTGTGGGCGGTGCTCTACATCGTGGCCGTCATCGCCCGGCGCTGATGTCGGGCTATCGCTCCATAGTGGTGTTCGGTGTGGCAAACCTGGTGGGGCTTGTCCTGGTCGCGGTGCTCTACCTACAGGCGTTCGCGTCGCTGTGGTGCATCTACGCCGCCGTGCTCTCCGTCCTGGCGCTGGTGCATATGCGGCGGCGTCGCCGGCTGCCCGATCCCCACCGCTTCCACGGCGCCCCGCTGGAATCGGCGAGATCGAGCGTGTGATCTGCCGCCCGCTCGAAACAGCGGGCCTTTGGAAATCCCTTGTGTCACTGTGGTTTCAGTGGTCACAATGTGGGGTTTTCTGTCGGTGGGTGTTTCTAGGGTTTGGGGCATGGGTGTCAGTGGTCGTGAGGAGATCGTCGAGGTCATCGACGCGCTCGACGACGACGCTGAGCGCTTGTGTGAGTTGTCTTTTGACGTGCTGACCACCCCGGAGCGGCTGCGCGCCTTGGAGCGGGTGGAACGCGTGGCCCGCATGTTGCGCACCCCGCAGCACGCGTTGATCAACCAGTTGTCGGCGCAGGCCAGTGCCGAAGAGTTGGGCGGCTCGTTGCGGGTGGGGTTGGCTGAGGGGTTGCGGATCACCAAGGCCGAGGCCGGCCGGCGCATCGCCGAGGCCGCCGAGCTTGGGCCGCGCTGGGCGTTGACCGGTGAGCCGTTGGCGCCGCTGTTATGTGCGACCGCGGCCGGTCAGCGCGCGGGGTTGATCGGTGATGGGCACGTCAAGGTGATTCGCGGCTTTTTTGCTCAGCTGCCGGTCGGGGTGGATGTGTTGACGCGGCAGGCCGCCGAGGCCGACCTGGCCGGTAAGGCCACCGGATATCGCCCCGATGAGTTAGCCACCTACGCAAGGCGGCTGCTGGATTGGCTGCACCCCGACGGCGACTTCAGCGATGCTGAGCGGGCCCGCAAGCGCGCAATTACCCTGGGCGCCCAGGACGGTGACGGGATGTCGCGGCTGAGCGGTCTGGTCACCCCGGAGTTGCGGGCGGCGGTCGAGGCCATGCTGGCCAAGCTGGCCGCCCCGGGGGTGTGCAATCCCGACGACGAGACCCCGGTGGTCGACGCGGCCCCCGATGAGGATGCGGTGCGCCGCGATACCCGCAGCCAGGCCCAGCGCAACCATGACGCCTTCCTCGCCGGGCTGCGCGGCCTGTTGGCCTGCGGCGATCTGGGCCAGCACAACGGGCTGCCGGTGTCGATCGTGGTGACGACCACGTTGCAGGATTTGGAGGCCGCTGCAGGTAAGGCTCTGACTGCCGGCGGCACGCTGGTGCCGATGTCGGATGTGATCCGTTGGGCCGGCCACGCCCACCACTATTTGGCGATCTTCGACAAGGGCAGGTCGCTGGCGCTGTATCACACCAAGCGACTGGCTTCCCCGGCGCAGCGAATCATGTTGTATGCCAAGGACCGCGGGTGCACGCGACCGGGGTGCGATGCGCCGGCCTACCACAGCCAAGTCCACCACGTGCGCGGCTGGCAAACCACCGGCCGCACCGACATCGACGACCTCACCTTGGCCTGCGGGCCCGACAACCGGCTCGCCGAAACCGGCTGGACCACCCGCACCAACGTCCGCGGCGAAACCGAATGGATCCCCCCGCCCCACCTCGACCGCGGCCAGCCTCGTACCAACAACTTCCATCACCCCGAACGATTCCTCCGCGACACCGATGACGACGAACCCGTTTGACGTAACAAGCGTCTTGGCCGCGTGTGCTCTCTCGGGCTTAGGCCGGCATCGTCCGGCGGACGTCGGGTCCCCACAGCGGCTGTACGGCCGGCAGCGCGAGCTGCGTGGTCGTGATGACCTCGGCGAGCTCGCGTAGCTCTGCGTGCACCGAATCGAGCAGCTCGGCCAACTCCGTGCGCAACCCGTCCTCGCTGACCTCTTCCAGCTCGGCGGGATGCGAGCGGCGCAGCAGGGTGCCGATCTCCTCCACCAACCGCTCCGGGCGCGACGACCCCGACGCCCCCGGCAGGTCCTTCAGGTTGGCCCGCAGCCGCTCGATCTGATACAGCAACGACCGCGGGTTCTGCGCGTCGAACAGCATCAACTCGGCCACGGCGGCGACGCTCGCCTTGCCGACGGTGCGGCGCCGGTAGATCACCGAGGATTCGCACGCCACCAGCGTCGCCTCGATGATCGTCTGCTCGGCGGTGACGCTGCGGACGGCGGTCAGCGTCGCCCGCAGCAGTGCGGTCAGCCAGAGGCCGCGTTCGATGCGCTTGCCGATGTCCATCATCGACCAGCCCGCGTCGCGCACCATCGACTCGCCGGCCACACCCGCCAGGGTCAGCATCCCGGCCAGCGTCTGCATCTGAGCCGACGCGAGCACCGCGTCGGCCTCGGCGAGCGAGTCGGGCGGCTCGCGCCGCTGTGCCAGCGCGCGTTCCACTCCGGCCAGCACCATCCAGGTGTCGTTTGACATCTGGTCGCGCACCGCCCGGGCGGCCAGCGCCAAGCCCTCCACTGACTGCACCAGGGATCCGGGGTGATCGGGGTCCACGGTCAACGACCACAGCGTCGACGGCGCCACAGCGATCATTTCGGCTGCGTCGCTGGCGCTTTCGTCGGCCCGGCCGTCGGCGCTGGTGTCGGCTCCGGTGATCAGGCCCAGCGCGGCCATCAGCACCGGGACACAGGCGCTCTCCTCAGTGTGCTGCTGATGCCGGTAGACGTGGAACCTGTCGCGGGCCACCAGTAGCAGCCGCGCCATGTTCTCCGCGCGCTCGCCATAGCGCCCGATCCAGAACAGGTCGGACAGCACCCGCGGCGAGCTGACGCCCCAGGTGCCGGCCGCGGTCTTTGCCGGCGGCGGAGGGGATGGCAGACTCACCGCCTCGGCTCGCGCGCGCTCGGTCGGGCGTACCCAGACATCCTTGGCCGCAACGCTTTCCAGCGTGTACGCGGCCGGTCCCGGGGCCAGTACGTAGCCGACGCCGCCGACCATGGGTGCGTACCCGCTGCGCTGGGCGACGTTGAACAACCGCATGCCGACGCCGGCCGACGACAACATCCCGGCGTGGTCGGTGGGTGACGACGAGAACTGCGGCAGCTCCTGGCCGATCCATTGCCATGGCATCTTTTCGATCCGTCCGGCCAATTGCGTCAGCTGGTATGACGAAAGAGTAGGCCCGACAAGGGTTTTCCCACCGACCGTGGACTTCACCAGAAGCGACGACAGATTCGCCAGCAGGTGCGACCGCTCGCCCGGGATGCCACCCCAGTAGACCGGCGCGGTGTGCAGCAGCGGCGTCTCGGACAGCAGGCGCTCGGACAGCTGCGGCAGAAACCGCAACAGCCCAGGGTTTTCCAGGATGCCGCTGCCGAAGGTGTTGACTACGGTCACCGTCCCGCGGTGGCACGCCTCCACCAGTCCGGCCACGCCGAGCCGGGAGTCGGCGCGCAGATCCAGGGGGTCGGCGTAATCGGCGTCCACGCGACGCAGGACGACGTCGACCCGTTTCAAGGTACCCAGCGAGCGCATCCACAATTTGCCGTCGCGCACCACCAAGTCCGCGCTCTCCACCAAGGGGAAACCCAGCAGCGTGGCCAGATACGCCTGATCGAAGGCGGTTTCGGAGAAGATACCCGGGCTGAGGACCACCACCACGGGATCCTGGGCCACGTCGGGCGCGGCGTCGATCAGCGCCAGTCGCAGGGCCTGGGCGAACGGGGTCGTTGGCCGCGGCGCGATCCGCTCGTAGAGGTCGGGAACCGAGTGCGCGACGACGCGCCGGTCGGCCAGCGCGTAGCCGGCGCCCGACGGCGCCTGCGTCCAGTCGGCGTTGACCTGAAAGGCTCCGTCCGGGAGCCGGCTGACGTCGCAGGCGTGCAGGAAAAGCTGGTGGTGGCCTGGGATTTCGATGCCGTTGGCGGCGCGCACGTAGCCGGGATGGGCGAACAGCAGCTCCGGCGGCAGCACGCCCTCGGTGAGCAGGGTGCGGGAGCCGTACAGGTCGGCGAGCACGGCGTCGAGCAGCCGGGACCGCTGCACCAGCCCGGCCTCCAGCAGCTCCCATTCCGCGGCGGACAGCACGATAGGCAGCGTGTCGAGGATCCACGGCCGGGGCTCGAGGCCGTGCCCGCCGGGTTCGACGTCGGTGTAGGTGATGCCGTCGCTGTCGATCAGGCTGCGCACCACCGAGCGCAGCCGGTCCAGCCCCACCCGGCCGCGTTCGGCGATCGTGTCGGCCAGCTCCGCCCAGGCCGGTCGGACGTTGCCGTCCTGGTCGACGAATTCGTCGTAACCGGCGGCCGGGCCGTGCCGCAAATCGAAGAGCGCCTCCTGGGCGCGTGCGGCGCGATATCCGGCCAGCAGGCGGTCGGCATCGTAGCGGTCGTCGTAGCGGTCCTCGTGGCGCCCGCCAGCAGCCGCCGGAGCTGCGCCGGTGCCGAATGTCATGTCCACAAACGCCATTACTGCTGAACGGTACGCACGCGACGCAGGTCGAGGATGCCCGGCGCGCCGATGTCGGTGGAGATGCGCGCCTGCTTTTCCCGGATGTCGGACAAGTCGAGCTTGCCGGGGGTGAAGCCGGTGGCCTCGAAGCGGCGGGCGCGGCGTGCCTCGGCCTCGACGGCGTTGACAGGCGGTTCGTCGTAGGCCCGTCCGCCCGGATGCGCGACGTGGTAGGTGCAGCCGCCGCGCGACGTGCCGGTCGTCAGGTCGATCAACTCGAACTGCAGCGGGACGTCGGTGCTGATCGTCGGGTGCAGCGCGCTCGGCGGCTGCCACGCCTTGAACCGCACCCCGCCCACGTGGATGTCGGGGTTGTCGGTGGCCAGCAGGGGCACCGGATAGCCGTTGACGGTCACCACGTAGCGGTGGCGGTCGGCGCCGATGATGCGGATCTGGATGCGCTCGACCGACGAGTCGACGTAGCGGGCGGTGCCGCTGGCGGTGGCCTCCTCGCCGAGGGTGTTCCACGGTTCGATCGCCCCGCGCAACTCGATCTCCACGCCGTCGAACACCGCGGTGCCGATGCGCGGGAAGCGGAACTCGGTGAACGGGTCCAGCCAGCTGGTCTCGAAGGCGATGCCGTGCGCGCGCAGGTCGGCGGCGACATCGGCGATATCGTGAATCAGAAAGTGCGGCAGCAGGTATCGCCCGTGCAGGTTCGCGCCGTGCCGGATCAGCGGGGCGCGCAGCGGCTCGTCCCAGAACCACGCCACCAGCGAGCGCACCAACAGTGATTGCACCATCGCCATGCGCAGATGCGGCGGCATCTCGAACCCGCGCAACTCCAGCAGGCCGAGCCGGCCGCGGGCGCTGTCGGGGCTGTAGAGCTTGTCGATGCAGAATTCGGCGCGGTGGGTGTTGCCGGTGATGTCGGTCAAGAGATGGCGTAACGCGCGGTCGATCACCCATGGCCGGGGGGCGTTGCCCCCGAAAGGCCCCGAGAGCCGGGTGATTTCGGCGAACGCGATCTCGAGCTCGTAGAGCGCCTCGGCGCGGCCCTCGTCGACGCGGGGTGCTTGGGAGGTGGTGCCGACGAACCGGCCGGCGAACAGATACGACAGCGACGGATGTCGCTGCCAGTACGTCAGCAGGGACACCAACAGATCCGGGCGCCGCAGCAGCGGTGAGTCCGCGGGGGTGGCGCCGCCGAGCGTGATGTGATTGCCTCCGCCCGTGCCGCCGTGGGTACCGTCGACGTCGAAGGACTCGGTGGACAATCTGGCCAATCGCGCTTGCTCGTAGAGGGTTTCGAGCTGCTGGCACTGCTCGGCGAAGCTGCCGGTGGGCGCGACGTTGACCTCGATGACGCCGGGATCCGGGGTAATCGTCGTCGATCTCAGCCGCGGGTCCGGCGGGGGATCGTAGCCCTCGATCACGACCGGGCAGTCGGCCTTGGCCGCGGCGGCCTCGACGCGGGCGATGAGGTCGACGAAGTGGTCCAGCGCCTCGGTGGGCGGCATGAAGAGGTAGAGCAGCCCGTCGCGCACCTCGGCAACCATTGCGGTGGGCGGCGCGGTGTCGGAGACGTCCACCACCGCTTGATCCGGATCCGTCATCAGCGTGACGCCGGCGTTCTGGGGGTCGGCGTCGAACGACGGGCGCGGCGGCCGCCAGCTGATCGAATCCAGGGGCAGGCGCAGACCCGCCGGAGAATCGCCGTGCAACAACACGATCCGGCCGCGGCGCAGCCGCCAGTCGGCGCTGGCCCAACCCACGCCGTCGTCGCGGCGGTGCAGCGGAAGCACGAAAGCCGCTGGGGCCGTTACGGATTCATCGAGGCGGGCCAGCAGCGCCGCCCGGCTGGCGGGGGTGTCCTGGTCGAGGTCATCGGCCGGGTCCACCGGGTCACCCTCGGGTTGCCGCACCTTGGCCGCCAGCCGGTGCAGCGGGTCCTCGTAGACAGGACGCACCTGCGAAAGCGGCAGGCCCAGGCCGTCGGCGAGGCCGGCGAGCACCTGGTAGGCGGCCTCGCCATCGACGGGTTCGGGCCGGTCTCCCCACGGGTCGGCCAGCAGCGCGCCGTTGGTCCACAGCGGTCGCCCGTCGTTGCGCCAGTAGAGCGCGATCTGCCAGCGCGGCAACGGTTCGCCCGGATACCACCGACCCTGCCCGCGTTGGATCAGCCCGTTCGGTGCCCACACCTCCTTGAGGCGGGCGGCCAGGTCGGAGGCGCGTTGCCGCTTGTGCGGCCCGTCGGCGGCGGTGGTCCATTCCTTGGCGACTTGATTGTCCACCGAGACGAACGTCGGCTCGCCGCCGATCGTCAGCCGCACGTCGCCGGCGGCCAGCCGTTCGTCGACGCGCTGGCCGACCTCGCAGATGGTCTGCCACGCCTCGTCGGTGTAGGGCAGCGTGACGCGGGGGTCCTCGTGGATGCGGGTGACGGTGTTGGAGAACTCCAGCACCGACTCGCAGGGCTCGGTGCCACCGCTGATGGGCGCCGCCGAGGCCGGGTGCGGTGTGGCGGCCAATGGGATATGGCCCTCGCCGGCAAAAAGCCCCGACGTCGGGTCGAGCCCGATCCAGCCCGCACCGGGGATGTAGACCTCGGTCCAGGCGTGCAGGTCGGTGAAGTCGGCGGCCGGGCCCGACGGCCCGTCGAGCGCCTCCACGTCGGAGGCCAGCTGCACCAGATACCCCGACACGAAGCGCGCGGCCAGCCCGAGCCGGCGCAGGATCGACACCAGCAGCCACGCGGAGTCGCGGCACGAGCCCACCCCGGTGCGCAGCGTGTGATCCGGTGTCTGGACGCCGGGTTCCATCCGCAGGCTGTAGGCGACGTCGGCGTTGACCGCGCGGTTGAGCGCGACCAGCAGGTCGATGGTGCGCGTGCCCTCGCCCACCGCAAAGTTCTCCACCCAGGCCCGCGTGAGCTCGCCCGGCCCCGACCCCTCGCCCGCTTCGTCGACGGGGCGCAGGTAGGGCTCCAGGTCGTCGGCCAGTTCCTTGGGGTAGGTCAGCCCGGCCCGCCCATCGGAGGGGGTCCAGGTCTCGGCCCAGTCCTCGATGAAGAAGTCGAACGGGTTGATCACCTTGAGGTCGGCGATGAGCCCCACCGTGATGGTCAGCCGGCGCATGGGATTCGGAAAGACAAGGCGCGCAAGGAAATTGCCCACCGCATCCTGCTGCCAGTTGATGAAGTGCTCTTCCGGCTCGATGCGCAACGAATAGGCCTCGAGGGGCGTGCGGCAATGGGGCGCCGGGCGCAGTCGAACGACGTGCGGGAATACCCGAACCGACCGGTCAAAGGTGTAGCTGGTGCGATGCTCCAGCGCGACTTTGATGCTCATAACAAGGTGATTGCATCACACGCGCCACAGGGGCGCAGCGCACCGCAGCCGCGGCTAACAGGGCCGTAACTTGGGGGCGCTTGCTGTGCGATCAGACCTGCGGCGAACCGGGTTGGTAGCCGGACTGCGGCACCGGGACAACCTGGCCCCCGGTCAGCTTCCGGTAGGCATAGGTCAGGATCAGCGCGTCGAGCGGCGCCGTCACCAGCAGACCGACGCCACACGCCAGCGCGCCGGCAACGACCAGGGCCATCACCACCAGCCACACCAGCAGCGAATTGGCGAAATTCGAACCCACCAGCGAGAAGCTGGACGTGAAGCCCTTGATGGCCGACTCCGAGCGATCGACGACGAACAGGATGGTGAACTGCACGAAGAGGCTGAGCACCAGGCCCGGAACCAGGCAGAAGGAGTAGCCGATCGAGGTGAGCACACCGATGAGCAGCGCGGCCAGAAACGCCATCCCCAGGTTGCGGGGCCGAAAGAACGAGCCGATGGTCACGGGGCGCCCGTCGGCGATGTCCAGGCAGCCCGACAGGAAGCCGGCTTGGGCGAACGCCGTGACCAGATAGGTCAGCAGGGTGCCGATGATGAAGACAACCAACCCAGCGCCGGTGAGGTTCGTGGTGAAGTAGAAGCCGTAGTCGTCGGTGGCCGCCGTGTTCGGCGACATGTTCTGGCCCGCGATGTTCACCCCGGTGGCCACGCCGAACAGCAAACCGTACACCAGCGCGGGCACGATCAGCACCAGCGCGTTCTTGGTGAAGGTGTTCCAGGCCCAGCTGGCGGCCTCACCGACGCTGAACCCCGGGGCGGCAGGCGCCCCGTAGCCGGGCTGCGGGTAGCCACCGTACCCGGGCGGGGGCGGCGGCGCGCCGTAGCTGGGCGGCGGGCCGTAGC
>NZ_LZJI01000163.1 GCF_001667775.1 Mycobacterium sp. E1747 | reverse complement strand
TTCCACACTTGCGCGACGTCAAAACCGTCATCGAGCAAGTGTCCCAACAACTCCAGCGCAAACGGCCGGTCACATGGCGAGGCGCTGGTTGCACATGCATTCACCCAGGTCGCCCATCACTTCGTTCCCGATGCCAGGACACCGATTCTGCCGGTCTTCGTCAACGCCGCTACTCCGCCGCTTCCTCCGCCACGCCGGTACCTCGAATTCGGGCGGGCTCTGCGAAGCGCTCTGGCCCGGGCCGGTGAGGGGAAGCGAGTAGTGCTGTGCTCATCTGGTGGCCTGTCGCACTTCACGGTGGCGCAGTTTGCGATGGCGGGCTATCAGGGTCCCCACGTAATGGGCTCGATTTGCACCGACTTCGACTACGACCTGCTCGACGCCATTCGGGTGGCGGACTTCGACCGGGTCGCCGCACACAGTGCCGACGAACTCGTCGCCAACGGCGATTCTGAATTCTTGCAGGGTATAACGCTTCTCGGTGCCCTGCCAGACGGCGCCACCCCTCAAGCTCTCGAATATCAACCTATCTATCGAGCCTTGACGGGTCTATGGGCAGCCTATTGGGATCTGACGACATGACGGCCGCTGACGCCGGGCGGTGGCAGGCGGTGTTAGGAGACGCTACAGCGCTTCCCGCCGAAGGGCAGTCTTGCGTCTACGAGGCAGACGGCAGGCGGATCGCGGTCTTCAACGTTGGAGGCGAGTTGCACGCTATCGATGACACCTGTACTCACCGTCCGGCATCTCTTTCCGAGGACGGCGAACTCGACGATGGTGTCCTCGTGTGTGGATGGCACGGATCGATGTTTGAACTTGCCACGGGCAAGAATGTCGGGCCCCCGGCATGCGACGCACTGCGTACCTACGACCTGGAAATCGATGACAGCGTTCTGGCGGTCGAGCGCGGTTAGGGAGCGTCTAGCTCTTGCAGTCCAGAATCAGCGTCAGCTCGCGCCATTGGCAACCCAGGCCGGGTCAAGTGGCCGCTGCGCACCGCGCTGCGCAACGCCGAGGAGATACTGCGCGCCGTGCTTTGCGCCGTCGTCACGTAGTCCAAGGGCGACATCTGGCCGCCGAGAATGCTCACACTCACTGCCGCGATAGGGTGCTGGGTTCCCGGGCCGAATATTGGTGCTGCGACACAGGATAACCCGATCATGCTCTCGTTACGCTCGGTGGCGAAGCCGTGGGCCCTTGCGTCGACCAATTCGCGCCACATCCGGTCCGGATCGGTCACGGTGCATGACGTCGCCGCAGCCAATCGCCTGCTGAGATAGTTCTCGACTGCTACCGAACCCGAGTAGGCGAGCAATGCCTTGCCCAACGCCGTTTGATGCGCTGGTAGCTTCGCGCCAATGGCAGTCGGCAACGATTGCTTCGGCAGCGCCAGCTTTTCCACGAACAGAACCTGGTCGTCTTCGAGAATCGCCAGGTGGAGGCACTGACGGACGTTAGTGTGCACCGCGTGCAGAATCGGCTTGGCGGTCTCGCGGAGCTGGCGTGGTCGACAGAACGGTACTTGGTTGCCAAGTGTGAACATCCGCGTCCCGAGAACATATCGGCCGTCTCGGCGCGCGACCAAGCTGCGGGTTACGAGAGTGGCTAGCAGTCGGTGGGCGGTGGCCTTGGGTAGTCCGGTGGCCTCGACAATTTGTGTCAGCGACCGGCTAACGCCAGGACCGTCGAAAGCGTTGAGGATATCGATCGCCTTATCGAGAGACGTCCGGTTGGCCCTGGTTTTCGCCGCACCTGGAGCCGAAGGCCTAGAGGCTACCGTCAGAGCCATTACGTCACCCCGTTCTTGTCGAATACAAATTCGAGCGGCCTTGGTTCTCAAATATTACAAGCCAACAGACGGCGGCCGAGGTTAATTATGTAACGAATGTGTTCAAATCGCTGCTGAAACCTCAGAGCCGATTAACGGGCTCATGTGCGAAAGATCCGGAATTCTCGGAGTCGATGCCGCTGGCACCGCTTCACTCCGAATTCACTTGCACACCAATGCCTTCGGCCTTAGTCCGCCGTATGATCACTCCTCTCAACCCGGTTGTACATGATCGGGCAGATAGTTGTTGCCTCGCAACGTATTACGGGAGCCGACGTTAGGTTCGCCGCTGAGTGTCCGCGTCAGGATCCTCCGGCACTGTGCGCGTCTATTCGAAAGGGGAAGTGCCCCAGCAGATGTTCGCCTAGTTCTAAGTCTCTTGCGAGTTCCCATCGGTGGGGATCGCGATTGTTCTGCGAAAGGGAACCAAGCGCGTTGGCGTTGGCTGGATTCTTGAGTCCATTGACCCCGGCAGCGCCGCGAGGGCCCGGTTGACTGCTCGTCGGTTGCGGGTGCGGATCGGCGGATCTATGTCTGCCAGGATGCCTGGTGCTATCCACGGCAGCCGGTTTAGACCGTCGATCCAGCCGCCCTAAGAGGCTCATGGTCGGCCTGGATACCGCAGCAACTGCCAACCGCCCAGATCTCGTGTTGGGGAAGACGGCAGGGTGCGCCTCGCACGACTTCAATTTCACCAAGCTGAAGCCTCCCTACCTGTGGAAGTCTCATCATGATCCGGACCTCCGGTATTGCCGAGGTGTCGTTCCACAATGCGGAACTCGATCGGCGTCGGCTGAACGGTTCAACTCAGCCGGTCGGGGGGATCAGCATGCTTTGCCACGTCTTGTGTTTCGGCGCTTGCTGGGCGAGGTCTGATTGGGTGTAGGCGTGCCCATCCGGTCCGTAATAGGTGCCGGTGGCCGGGTCGTACTCGGCCGCGGCGATCGGCGGTGGAGCCGCCCCGGTAGCCGGCGACGCCGGCGCTGGCACAGAACCGGGCGCTAGTTGTGGGATGTCCTGTCCGCTTAGCGTCGCGTTGGGATCGCCTTTCCAGTTGAAACCGTCGTTGAGCGGCACATAGTTTTCATCGCTTTCGCACATCTTGACAGTCGGGGCACGCTTGCCTGGCCGCGTCTCACACGGCAGGTTGCGCGCACCGCGCACGTCAATGGGCGAATCCTGCGGCACCCGACAATACAGGTCGCCAGCGGGCCGATCCGGGTAATCCTCGTTGACCTGAGTGCGCTGCTGCTGGGGCGGCAGATATCCGGTCAGGCACGGCGGCGGGAGGTTCACGTTGAGGTCGAAAGCGAGATAGGCGCCCTTGTTCTTGGTGTTCAGGTTAGGGATTTCTACCGCGTTGAGTTCGGCCACCATCTCGGGGGTCAGCACCAGGAGCTGCTCGAGGTTCGGCTGATAGGTCAGCGCCACCTGGCCGACAGAGACCAGGTTGGCCAACACGATGGGCAGGGTGGGTTGCAGGCGCTCGATCAGCGAGCGCGCCTCGTCGGCCGCCGCCGGACCTTTGCGCAGGATTCCGGCGAGTGCGGCGTCCTGACCCTGGAACCCCCGGGTGATAGTCGCCAGGTGCGCGGCCCAGCCGCGGATGGCGTCTGCGCTGTCGGCTTGCGAGTCCAGCACCGGCTTGGATTGATCGATCAGGGAGGTCAGCTCGTCCTGATGGGCGCGAGCATCGATCGCCAGCGCGGTGGAGCCCCTCACCAGGCGGGACAGTTCGGGCCCGAGCCCGCCGACCGCCAGATAGGACTCGTCGATGACAGTCTTTAGGTCGTCGTGCGGGATCGCCTGCAAGCCAAGGTGGGTGGCGTCGAGCAGCGTGCTGATGTCCGGCGGGACGGTGGTGTGATCCAACGGGATGACGTCGCCGTTCCTCAGGGCTGGGCCGCGGTCACTGCGCGGCACCAGCTCGACGTACTGTTCGCCGATCGCTGCTTGACTGTGCACTTGGGCTTCGACATCGGCGGGGATGTTGATACCCGACTTGAGCGATAGCACCGCCGCCACGTCAGTGTCGGTCAGGCGAACATCGGTCACCCGCCCCACCTCGGTTCCCCGATAGGTGACATTGGCGCGTTGGTAGAGTCCGGCGGCCCGGGGCAGTTGCATCGTCACCGTGTATCGCCCGATACCGAATAGCAGTGCGGGAGCCTTCAGGTATCCGAAGATCATGATCGAGGCCGCCACCAGCGACACGACGACGAAGACGGTCAGTTGGATGCGGATGAGCCTGTTCAATCTCATGTTATGGCCCCTGATCCAGGTGGTAGGGCACGACCAGCGGGTTGCCCTTCGTATACGGGCTGGGGAGCTGACCGATGGTGCGGCCCCACTGCATCTCAAGTTCGGTCAGGTTGCCCGCCCATCGGGTTCCGGTGAAGAAGGCCGCGTCCAACCGGCTCAACGTCAGGTCGAAGATCACCACGGAGTTGGCATAGTCGCCACGGAACCATTTTTGAACGGTTTCTTCCGGCCATGGAAAGGTGACCAGATTGCTCAGCGAACGGGTCAGCGCAGGCCCGGCGTTGGCCAGTGACTCCAAAACTGGCGCCGTATCTTTGAGCTCCGCGATAAGGGACTCTTTGGTCTTGTTGACCGAATCGGCGGCCAGTGCGCTGAACCCGCCCAGCCGCGTGAGGGTGTCCGCTAGCTGAACGCGCTCGTCTTTGAGCACCGACAGGGCATCAGGAATCGTCTGCAATGCCTTGTCCAATACCGACCGCTGGTCGGCGAACTGGCCCATCAGCTTGTTGAAACTGTCTGTGGCGGCGATGATGTCGTCTTTTTGTGCGTTGAGGTAGGCGATGAACTTGTCGAGTTGGGTGATCAGGCTCCGCAAGTCTTGTTCGCGCCCGGAGAAGGCGGTGCTGAACGCCTTCGTGATGTCTTGAATCTGGCCGATGCCACCGCCATTGAGTAGCAACGAGAGCGCGGCGAGTGTTTGTTCGGTGTTCGGATAGGCACTGCCGGATGACAACGGGATCAGCGAGCCCTCGTGCAGCCTGCCCTGAGGGGCAACGCCCGTCGGCGGGGCCAACTCGACATGCAACGAACCCAGCAGACTGGTCTGGCCCAGTTTGGCTGTCGCATTGGCGGGCAAGTTCACGTCGCCATTGAGCCGCATCGTCACCAACGCATGCCAGCCCTGGCGGGCGATCATCGTCACTGTACCGACGGAGACATCACCGACCCGCACCCGTGAGTTCTTTTGCAAATTATTGACGTCGGGCAGCTGCGCCTGAATCGTGTAGGCGCCGGGCCCACGGCCCTGCGTGCCCGGCAACGTCATCGAGTTCAGGCCCCGCCACCCGCAGCCGGCCAGTACGACGGCCGCGAATGCGATCGGCACGACTGCGGCCAACTTAGACCACCGCGACCGCATCAGGATCCTCCTTGCGGCACCATGATCCCCCGCAACCCGTCGGCCGGATTGGTGGGCACCGCCTCGGCGGGCGGGGGGGCGGGGCTCTCCGCCATAGGCACACCGGGCGGCGCCGGTGGAACGTAATCTGGGCGCAGCCAATCTTCGCTGTAGGTCACCTCGTTGGGCCGGGCCTGCGGGCCCACGAATAGGTTTTCGCCAATCGGCAAAAAGTTGTACTGCCGGTTCTTGAGGATGGGCGCCAGGTATTGAACGCATAACTTTGACGACTGCTGCGCGTTGAGCCTGGACGCCGCCTGAATCGCCCCGCAGATGAACGTGATCGGATTAGCGAAGGTGTTGAGCGTCAACGCGCCCACGAGTGACCCCTGAGCGGGGTGATAAGCATTGACCAGATTCGAAAAGGCTGTCGGCGCAACATGCAGCGATTGCTTGATGTCATCGATGCTTTCGTTTAGGGCGGTGCTCAGCGAGGCCAGCTTGTCCGAGGTGGTCCCCAACGTTTCCTTGTTGTCGGCGATGAAGTTTCGGACGTCGTCGATGACGGCATGCACGTCCCGAAGCGCGTCGTTGATCTTGGTTGGATCGTCGGCGAGGAGCCCGGTCACGGTGGCCAAGTTTTGGTTGAGCTGCACCATCAGGTCGGTACTTTGCTGCAGCGCCGATACCAGAATGGAGAGGCTCTTGACCGTGCCGAAAATGTCTTGGCTGTGATCCCCGAGCGCCGAGACTGCTTGGGACAGCTTGAGCATGGTGTCGCGGATGTTCGTGCCCTGGCCCCGTAGGTTGTCGGCGGCGCTGTTGATCCATGAACCCAGCGTGCTGACACCGCCTGGCTGGGTAGGCTGCAGCATTTCGGTCAGCTTCTGCAGCTGTTGGCGGATGTCGTCAAACTCCACTGGAACTGCCGTCCGCTGCTGCGGTATGACGGCATCGTTCTGCATTGCCGGCCCACCGGTGTAGGCGGGGGTGAGTTGAATCGCCCGGGCGGTGACCAGGGAAGGTGACAGGATCACGGCCTTGGCGTCGGCGGGAACTCGGTAGGTGGAGTCGTACCAGAAAGAGATCTTGACCCGGGTGGGTTGCGGTTCGATCCTGTCGATCTTGCCGACCGGCACGCCCAGCACGCGCACCTCGTCACCGACGAAGAGACCTTTGCTGTTGTCGAAGTATCCGATCACGTGGGTGCGCCCAATCCCACCGACCGATCGGACGAGCGTGACGGCGCCCGCCACCAGTACGAGCGCGAGCACCACGCCCAGACCAATCCTTGCGTTGCGCAGCGTCATGGCCGGCCCCCGGCATCGGGCGCGTCAGGGGGCGCGATTTCGTTGGGCGCTGGCACGTACACGCGCGTCGGTGTTGGTGCCGGTGCCACGCTCGCGGGAGGCCCAGGGGGCGGCCCGCCTGGTGGAGGAGCCGGCGGCGGTTGGCGATAGGGATAGCAGCCCGGGCCAGGCAGCAGGCAAGGACGGTCGCCGGGGTTACCCGTGATGGCGTCAGGCAGGGTCAGGCGAGGGGCACCCTCCTGTCCGGTGCGCGGGAATGGCACCGGCAGCGGTGGGGTCGCGGGTTGCCCGGTCGGCGGGTCGACCCGCTCCGACGGCAACAAAGTGTTCGGGTCAAGGCCCAAGTCAGAGAACGCGGCGTCGACGAACGGCTGCAGGTACTGGCCCGGCAATATGTTCGAGATGTAGCTCTTGAAAAATGGCCCCGCCGAGAGCGCCTCCCCCAGCGACAGGGCGTAGGCATTGAGCAACTTGATCGATTTCTGCAGCTCCGCCTTGCGGTTGTCGACGATCGCCAACACCCCGTTGAGCTTGTCGAACGCGGGTTTCATCGTCGCCCGGTTTTCGGCGATGAATCCCTTCAGCTGCTCGCTGACCGAGGAAATATTGCGGAAGAGGTGCTCGAGGGCAGCGCTTTGGCCTTTCAGTTGGATCAACAGAACATTGCTATCGGCGATCAACCCCACGACTTGGTCGCTGCGCTGGGCGAGCACCCCTGCCGCCTTATTGGCGTTGGCCAGCAAATGGCGCAACTGCTCGTCGCGTTCGTCGAGGGTCTGGGAAAACCGCGCCACCCCTTCCACGGCCACCTTGACCTCTGGCGGGGTGTCAGAAAACGTTTGCGCGAGCGTTCTTAGCGACTGCGACAGCTGGTCGGTGTTCAAGCCGCTGATGGTCGTGGTCAGCTCACCCAGGGCGTCGGGAAGCTGGTAGGCCGAGGCCGTGCGAGTGAGCGGGATAGGGCCGCTCTGGCGGCCCTCCCCCCGCGGTGTGACTTCGAGAATCTTTGCGCCCAGCACGCTCTTGGTCTTGATCGCCGCCTCGCTGCGATCACCCACTGCGATGTGTTTGTCAATGGTAAATTTCACCAGCACCCGGGACCCGTCCAGACCGATCGACTTGACCTGCCCAACCCGGAGTCCCGCAACCTGAACGGCGGCGTCGGTTCTTAGGCCACCCGCTTCGGCGAAATAGGCCGAATAGTTCCTGGTCTGGTTGATGAACGGCAGCTTGTCGTACTGGAGTGCGACCAACACCGACACGGCGATCACCACCATCCCGATGGCCCCGATGATGAGGTTGTTGCGTTCGGCGAAAGATTTCATTTGGGCGTACATCTCCCCGAGGACTGATCGGCCACCTTGATATACACCGGCTGGCCCCCTTTGCCGTTGACCTTGAAAAGTAAGGAGCAGGCGTAGTAACTGAAGAAGTCGCCGTAGAGGCCTTGGCGGGCTAAGGCTCGATAGGCGTCGGGCAGCGTTTTGAGCAGGTTGTCCATGTAATCGTGATCGGCGACAACGATGCCCGCCGTGCGGTCAGCCTGCTGAACTGTTTGCTGGAACGGCGGACGCGCCTGTTGCAGCAGATCGGCGATCGACCCGGTGGCGGCATTGCTATATGCCAGACTGTTTGCGATGTCGGTCTTGCGGGCTGCCAGCTCCTTGACCAACTGGGCCAGCGAATCCACCGCTTTGCCGAACTTGCTACTGCGGTCGCCCAGCGACCCCAGCACGCTGTTGAGGTTGACGATCACCTGCCCGATCAGTTGATCGCGGTCGGCCAGCGTATTGGTCAAGGCTGCGGTCTGTGTCAGAAACGATCCGATCGTTGCGCCCTGTCCTTGAAAGGCTCCGATCAATTGGCCCGAGAGCGCATTGACTTGGTCAGGATCTAAGGCCCGGAACAGGGGACGAAATCCGCCGATGAGCGCATCGAGGTCCAGCGCGGGCGCAGTGCGGTCCATCGGGATGGTTTCCCCGGGCCGCAGCTTGCGCGTCCCCCCAGCTCCTTCTTCTAACGCTAGATAGCGCCCGCCGATCAGGTTGTCGTAGCGAACCGCCACCCGGCTGCCCTCGGTGAGCACCACCGAATCGTCGGCGCTGAATTCTACGAGGGCGGTGGCGTCGCGTTGGATGGAAATGCGTTGGACCTTGCCCACCTCGACACCGGCGATGCGGACAAAATTGCCGTTTTCCAGGCCGCTGACGTTGCTGAATACGGCTCTGTAATCTTGCGTCGACTCGAACCGCAGCTGCGCGAACACCGCGATGAGGCCGAACATGCCCACCAAGCAGACGGCGACGAAGATGGCGGAGCGCCAAATGGCGCCTGCCACAGAAGTTTTCATGGCCTCCCCCACGTTTTTGTCTGGACTTCGTAGCCGGTCATGGCGATGGGGCCGCTTCCTGGGGCAGCGGCGGCGTCGGAGTTGGAGGCATCGACGCCGGCGCCGTCACAACGAACGGTTCCGTGCCGGGCCTGGGCCCAGGATCACGCGGCGCGCCGGGAGCCGGTGCCGGGGGCAGCCCCGGGTAAAGAGGGGTTCCATCCGCGGCATATTGCGGCGCCCCATACGGTGGTGCGCCCGGATACGGAATCGGCCCGGGCGCAGGCCCGCCCGGATAGCGGATGCTGGGCGGCTTTGGCGTCCCGCGGGTCACCGGCAGGTAGTCGGCCCAACCGGGGAAGCCGATGCCCGGGTTAGGCCGGACATCCACACCGGTACCCCAGCCGGTGTTGGTGATTAGTTGACGTACCGGGTAGTTCTTCGACACGTCGGGTAGCGACCCACAACCCGGTTTGCCGCCCGGGCCGCCCTTGGCGCCGACAACCGGCAGGTTGTCGGGGTAGCGGTAAGGGTCGTCGCCGAGCAAGAATCCGATGTCCAAGATCGACGAGCGCCCGTTGCCGCCGAGGATGTCATAGCCACCCCCTTCGTCCAAATACCACTTGGCGCCCAATATCAGGCATGTGTACTCGGGGTTGTATTTCAACAACAGGTCCGTCGTGGGCCGCAATAGATTGACGGACTTGATCAGGTTCGCCTGGTTCGGCGCGAGCACGCTGATTCCGCTATTGGACAGCCCCATCACACTGAGCAGCAACGCATCCAGCTCCGATGCGTTCGCGGTGATCGTTGCGCTGGTTGTGCTGGCGGCGTCGAGTGTGCGCAGAATGTCAGGCGCTGCCGCGTTGTAGGCGTTCGACAGACCCCTCAGCGCCCGCCAGTCGGCGCGAATGGTTTCGCTGCGCGGGTTGATTGCCAGCAGTACTTGGTTGGCGGCGGTGGTGGCCTCGCCAATGGCCGGCCCTTCGCCGCGGACACCTTCCGCCAGTGCCGAGAGGACGCTGTTGAGCTTGGCCGGGTCAATCTGGTGCAGCACACCAACCAGGTCCTGGAACACCGTGTTGACTTCGGTGTTGACGTTCTGCGACTGCAGCACCTGGCCGGCGGCCAGCCGCTGTGGGCTGGGATGGTCAGGGTATAGCAGCTCGATGTATTTACTTCCGAAGACCGTGGTCGCCCTGATCCTTACCGAGACGTTAGCCGGAATGTATTTGATCTGATCGGGGTAGATGTCCAGCTTCAGCCGTGCCGGCCCACTTCCGCCGGTGACCTGGTTGACCTGACCGACCTGGACCCCGCGCATCTTGACTTTGCTGCCGGGATCCATCACCAGCCCCGACCGGTCGGAGGTCACCAAGACAGGCACATACGAGGTGAACGAACCGTTGAACACCAGACCTGTGAGCGTAACCACTGCCGCGATGACGCCAACCAAGAACAGGGCCCACCACGCCGGGTCGAGTCGGCCGTCGGACTCCTCTATTGGCATCGGCTCACCCCGAGAGATTCAGGTTGCCCGAATGCCCGTAGGCGGCCAACGACACCAACAGAGTGATAAACACCGCGCACACCAAAGAGGTACGCACCGCGCGGCCGACCGCCTCGCCAACCCCAGCCGGACCACCGGAGGCCGTGAACCCGTAGTAGGTGTGGATGAGCATGATGATGGCGCCCATCGCGACGACTTCGGCGAACGACCACACCACATCGAGCGGGTTGAGAAAGCTGTTGAAATAGTGGTCGTAGACCCCCGTGGACTGACCGTAGCCGAAAGTGGTGCCGACTCGCGCCGCGGAAAATGACGTCAACAGACCCACGCAGTACAGCGGGATGATCACGATGACGCCGGCGACTACGCGCGTTGAGCTGAGGTAGGCGATCGAACGCACGCCCATGGCTTCCAATGCGTCGATCTCCTCGTTGATCCGCATGGCACCCAATTGGGCGGTGGCCCCGGCGCCGATGGTGGCCGCCAGTCCGATTCCTGCAGTGGTGGGTGCGATCGCGCGAACGTTCAGATAGGCCGACACAAAGCCGGTTAACGCCTCGACACCGATGCCCGCCAGTGAGTTGTAACCCTGGACCGCGATCAGCGCCCCAGTGGACAAGGTCAGAAACCCGACGATGACAATGGTGCCTCCGATGATGGCCAGCACGCCCGTGCCCAGGCTCATCTGAGCCACCAGGCGGGCGACCTCCGTGCGGTAGCGCGTGCACGCGTCGGCGGTCGCGGCGAGCGTGCGCGCATAAAATCGGCTCTGGCGGCCCAACCGGCGCCAGCCACCCACCCAGCCCTCTACGATGCGGGCCACTGACGGATACCTCTGCGTAGCAACAACTTCGGCGCTCACATCGCCGCCTTGACGCCGACCGCGGTGACGATGAGGTTAATCACGAACAGTGCGATGAATGAGAAGACCACTGTCTCGTTGACCGCGTTCCCGACGCCGGCCGGCCCGCCCTTGACGGTGATGCCCTTGTAACAGGCGATCAGGCCGGCGGCCAAACCGAAGAGCGTGGCCTTGGTCAGTGATACGACGACCTCGGTAAGTCCGACGAGCAGGGTGAGGCTCGAGACCCACGCCCCCGGCGTTATGTGCTGTATGAAGACCGAGAAGGCGAAGGCACTGGTTAATCCGGTGAGGGTGACCAGTGATAACAATAGCGTCGCCACGAGTGTGGAGGCGATCATTCTCGGGACGACCAGCGCCTGAACCGGATTAATGCCGAGCACCCGCAGTGCATCGAGTTCCTCGCGGATGGTGCGGGCACCGATGTCGGCACACATCGCGGTGGCACCTGCGCCGGCAACCACCAGGACGGTCACGATCGGCGCGATCTGTGTCACCGTACCCAGCGCAGCTCCGGCACCCGAGATATCGGCGGCGCCGAAATCGATAAGCAAGATGTTGGTAATGAATACCGACAGCGCGCAAAACGGTATGGCCAGCAGGAGCGTTGGGGCAAGCGACACGCGGGCCACGAACCAGAACTGCAGAACAAACTCGCGCCACCTGAATGGCGGTCTCGGCAGAAAAAACAAGGCGTCCAAGGACATCGCGCAAAAGTCGCCGAAGGCGCGCAGCGGCCTGTCCGCAGCCCAGGTCGAAGACACAGCCGATCCCCGACCCCACCTCGGGCCCCCGACGACCGTCGCCGTTTTTGCCATGGATGCATGTTCGTCGGCGTATGAGCGAGCCGCATGCACTGTTTCGAAGGGCGGAACCGGAGTGAGCAGTCACCGCTTCGGATACGTCAGGATTGGTCCACTGCTGACAGAGCGAGCAATTCACTACGAACCGCAGATCGGATCCGATCGAGTTCGTCGGGTTCGAAAACGCGCCGACCCACTCCATCCCTGGGAGTGGTCGCGTTAGACAGATACGGCCAGACTTGGGCTGCGACTCTCGCGAACAGCTCCGAGCCGCCCATCGCGACCACGGTGAACGGTCCCGCCTGCGCCCAGCGCCGCGCCAGGCCATCGCGTACCACAGTGTCGAGGTCTTCGGCGCTCACAATGCCCTCGTCGACGAGTGCCACCGCCTCCCGCAGGAATCCGAATTGCAGCCTGTTGATGACAAAGCCCGGGGCGTCCTTGCGAACCCGGATTGGTTTTTGGCCCATCGTTCGCAATACCGCCTCGACGGTCGAGTACACCGCCGGCGACGTCTTCGGCCCAGCGATTAGCTCTACCACGCGAAAAGCGGTGGGAGGACTGAGATAATGCGTCCCTACTAATCGGCTGGGATCGGTCAGGGCGGCAGCGAGATCGCCGATCAGCAACGACGAGGTGTTCGTACACAAAATCGCATCCGGCGAAGCCTTTTGGGCGGCGGACAGTTGTTCCTGCTTGATCTCAAGCCGCTCCGGCAGCGACTCCACGACGATAGCGGCCTGCGCCGCCGCTTCTGCCACCGAGCCGCACCACTGCACTTCCGCGCCAGTGTCGTCGAGGTGGTGCTGCACCCGACGCACCGCCTCGACGGGCGACGTCGAGGACGAGGTCGTGACCCGCACACGGTATCCCGCGGCCGCGTATTGAGCCGCGATCGCAGAGCCCATCAACCCAGCACCCAGCACAGCCACGGTGGCCGGCGCTTGTATCTCACTCATTGTTGCCTCCTGAAAAATACGCGGATACCCGGCCGAGCCGGTCCAGGTCTGCATCGAAGAGATCGCCGCCAACCACATCGACGGGTGCAGTGATCGAACCGGACATGACGACGCTGCCGCTCTTCAGCGGCCCCTGCGCGGTCAAGGTGTTCGCCAGCCAGGCCAACGATCTCAGCGGACCACCCAAGACGGCCGCCCCGGCGCCTGTCAGCGCCACCTTGCGGTTCCTTGCCAAAACACAACCGACCAGCCGCAGATCAAGGTCGGTGATCCGGATGGGATGCTCGCCGAGTACGACGCCTCCGGATGAACCGTTGTCGGCGACCGTGTCGCGCAAGCTGATGCGCCAGTTGCGAATACGGCTGTCGATAATCTCGATTGCCGGCAAGCAATATGCGACCGCTCGGGCGGCGCTAGCAGCGGTAACACCAGGACCCGCAAGGTCATGCTCCAAGACGAAAGCCACCTCAGGCTCGACCTTGGGCGCGATGAATTCGTCGAGAGGAATCTCTTCACCCTCGGGCCACACCATGGTGTCGAACACGTGCCCGTAATCTGGCACGTCGACCCCCAGCGCGGTGCGCATCGGCGCCGATGTCAAGCCGACCTTGTGTCCCACCACGACTTCGCCTCGCGCGGTGCGGTGGCGTGCTTGCGCCAGCTGGATCTCGTAGGCATCGTCGACCGTCATTTCCGGAAACCGGTCCACTAACGGATCGATCGGCTTTCGAGTCTTGTAGCACGCCAACAGTTCCTCGGCGACGTTATGATGGTCGAGCGCGGTCACCCTTATCTCCAGTCCGTAGCGCACTTGCTGCCGGCGCACGGCAGTCCATGGTCACGACTCTGTCAATGCATCGCCCCATCGGACGACGGTCGTTTCGATCAACGGAACCGGGGTCGGTCTCTGGTAACGAAGCCGCCAACTCAGTCGATTGCTTGAGGCACGCGCAATGTCTCGGCGAAGAGCTCTTCGGGCACTACCAGCCGGCTACTGAGCCCCTGCTCGAAGGAGTATCGACACGCCGTCTGCAGCGTTTTTCTGTTGGCCTCAACTCCATACGGCCAAAGATCATCCCCATGAACCTTGCGGGCCTCGTCGAGCCGGTGCAAGAACCCGGGCAACGCCACGGGTGAATGCCCCCCGATCCCCTTCATCCGTTCCAGGCAAAGGTCTTTCGCGGTTACAAACGCTTTGTAGAGGTTGAGCGCGACCCATGGGTGGCGCTCATACAGTTCTCGCTTGACGACGACCAGGTGCATGATCGGGTATATGCCGGTCCGACCGAAGTACTCGATTTCGGCCGCCAAGGGATCCGGGTACAGCCGATGGACCGGGGAATACGGCTTCTCGAGCAGGCTTGATCCGTAGGGATTGAGGCTGGCATCCACCGACCCGTCCTGCAGCATTTCGTCGATGGTGCGGTTGGGTTCTACTTCGATGGTTACGTCCGGAATCGATACTGTCTCGCGCTCTATTCGGCCGGGGGTGTGGTGCCCTGCTTGGATCCAGGTGATGTCGCGGTGGTCGACTCCGTATTCGTCAAGCAGCAGGCCGCGCATGAAAAGCGCTGCCGTCATATGGTATTCGGGTACCGCGACCCGCTTGCCCGGCAATTGCTGAGCTGACTCAATCTCTTTACGCAAGATGATGCCGTCGTGGCGAAACACCCGCGAAGTGAACACGGGCAGGCCTACGTAGCGGTCGTCGCCCCGGGCAGTGCGCATGATGAAGCCCGACAGGGACATCTCCGCGACGTCGAACTCGTGGCACTGCGTGAGTCGCCAGAATGTTTCGGTGGGGGTCATCGTCAGCGGAATTAGATCGATTCCGACCGGCCGGACTTCCCCCGATCTGATCGCCTCGGTGCGGTCATACCAGTCACACGCGAATGACAAGGTCAGCTTCATCGCTTACCGGTCCTTTCCTGCGTGGCGTTGCTGATATGCGTTTGCCAGCCGCAATAGGTCTTCCACACGGTCGTCACCCGGGTCGAGGAGAACGGCTGCATCCAGCCCGGCCCGGGCTAGACGGTCCAATCCGACGATGCACGCGTCGAGATCACCTGCGACGGTGAAGGTATCGATCATTTCGTCGGTTATGTACCTCTCTGCGTTGCGGCCCGACAGCCAGGATTCGCGGAAGTATTCTGCGGCCTCCGGGTCAAGGCCTCCTTGGAGAGTGATGTCACGGATTCCCTGGATGCCGAGATATTTTGCAAGTGGGCGCAGGGCTTGGGAGCGAGCCTGCGGACCGCACAGCGCCACGACGTAAGCGGAGACGTCGGTGCCAGCTGGAAGCTTGTCCCGTACCCAACGGACGTATCTGGGTGAGCTCATCACCGACAGGATGATGCCGTCGGCATGCTTTGCAGCCATCGTGATCATCTGGGAGCCCTTGACGCCGAGACGGATTTGCGCTGGTTCAGTTTGTTCGTGGTTCAGCTTGGCGCCAACCGTGAAATGTTGGCCGGCGAAGTCGACTCGTTCGCCATCGAGCCCGGCGCGGATGATCTGAGTAGCTTCGCGCAACACGGCCACGGGCGCTCGGAACGGGACCCCGCAGCGTTCCTGTATCCATCCCGGGTTGCTGGCGCCCAAGGCCAGGATCGTTCGCCCGGGGGCCAGTTCGCGAAGCGAGGCGAACTCCATGGCGATGAGCATCGGATGTCGCAGCCACGGATTGATCACCCCCAAGCCGACTTTGGCTTTGGCGGTGGCGCCAGCGATGGCGCCGGCGACAACGAAGGCGCCGTTCTCGCTGGGATCCTCTGAAATCCATATCTCGGCGATACCGGCCTGTTCGGCGGTCCGCGCCAGGGACATTGCGTCGCTTGCGCGGCGGCTTCCGGCAATCAGCAGGCCGATGCGCATTGTCACGGGCGAACCCCCGCTGGTAGCGCGGCTTCCAGCGCCCGTAGAGACGGTTCCAGAACCAAGACGTCGGGTAGGCGCTTTGCTGTGGCGCCCGGGTCTTTCAGTCCGGTCGAAGTCGATAGCACCACGACGCTGTCATCGTCACGAATCCATCCGCGATCCGCGAGCTGATGGGCCGCGAGCAACGTCAACGCGGATGCGCCCTCGACGTAGAAACCCTCCGCTGCGGCAAGTTCGAGCTGCATACCAGCGATGGCTGCGTCGCTGGGCTCGGCGACCGCTGTTCCGTTCGTAGAGCGGATGGCGTCCAGTCCCTGGTGTGTGGCCACAGGAGTCGCCACCGAGAACGCCATTGAGGGCTGCGTGGGGACGGTGGGTAGTTCGCCGTTGACGACACTCAACGCGCGCGCATACGCGCCGAAGGGATCGACCGCCACCAGCCTCGGCATTCGGTCGGCAATGCCGAAGGAGATGAGGTCGGCGAACCCCCGCCGGATACCGGCTAACCCGTCGCCGTAGGCTGCCGGCGCCACCACGACGTTTGGGGTCTCGCCCAGTTGCTGCGCCAATTCGTAGGCGATGGTTTTGTATCCGTCAATGCCGAACGGATTGGAGCCGATCGGCGGGCTGAGCAGTCCCGAGATGGGCGTCCAGCCGAAAGCGTCGACTGCAGCCTTCATGACCGACCAGCGGTGCCGGCTGTTTTGGTAGGCAACTACGGTGGCCCCGTACGCCTGCATCAACGTGCGCATCTCGGGTGGCACGCTCGACAAGGTCAGTACGACACAGCTCAGACCCGCCGCCGCCGCGTAAGCGGCGACCGCGGCGCCATGATTTCCGGTCGAGGAGACCACCACAGTGTGGGCTCCCGATGCGGCCGCCTTGGTTACTGCAACGGCGGCCAGCCTGTCTTTATACGACCAAGTGGGATTCCGCGATTCGTCCTTGAGCAGCAGCCGGTTCATCCCGAGCCGCGGTCCCAGCCGATCCAAGGGGATTAGCGGTGTTTGCCCCTCGCCCAAGCTGACCGGGGCGTCATGATGCGTCAACGGCAGCATTCGCCGAAAGGCGAAGATGCCCGGCGCTGCTGGGGAAACCGGGAGGGGACCGGGAGCAAGTCTGTAGGCCGGTGCGAGGTTAACCCCGACCCCGCTGTCGTCGGCACATTTTCGGCACCCGAGCGGCGCGTACGATTCAGGTGTGTCGCGCGCGCATCGAGGGCAGCGCAGATATCCGAGGTAATCTGCGCTCATCGTGGCACCAGGGCCAATTGGCGATCCAGGGTGGTGAACAGCTCGAAGCCGTTCTCGGTTACCACCCCGGTGTCTTCGACCATCATTCCGCCCCAGCCCAATTCGTAATATGGGGTTTCAAGGCAGAAGACCATCCCAGCCTGCAGGATCGTATCAACATTCGGCGCAATGATCGGCCGTTCGTATACCGATAGGCCGATCGCGTGACCCACGTGGTGGCGCCGGTAGCCTGCCAACCCACTGGCACGAACGGTGTTGAGTCCGACGCCGAAGAGCTCGCCTGCAGTCACGCCGGGGCGCGCATGTTCGATTTCGGCCCATAGACCGGCGAGCAGAGCCGCATACCGGGAGCTCTGAGTCGGACTCGGCGGACCGACGACAGCGGTACGAGCGATATCTGACCAGTAACCGTTGTAGACGCAACCGATGTCAAAGCGCACCAAGTCTCCCAGTTCAATCGCGCGATTGGTTGGGAACGCGTCCGACAGTGCGCTTCGCTCACCCGAAGTGACGACGACGAAGCGGGGTGCGCCACCGTTAGCGGCCATAGTCTGCGCCACCAGGCTAGCGATATCTCGCTCCCGGCAACCCGGAACGATCCCGGTAATGCCGGCGGCGATACCCTGCTCAGCGATGGTTGCCGCGCTGCGGAGTAGCTGTTGTTCGGCGGGAAGCTTAACCGCTCGCAGGGCCATTAACCATTCTGTGGCATCCACGAATCCGGACTTCAGCCCGGAGGTCATCAGCGGGGTCCGAGCCGACGACTCCACGGCGAGAACAGAATTCGGTCCCGTCACCCGCGAGATCGCCGCCGCTATTGCGGTCGCGCAATCCGGGTACCTGCTGGGCATCGACTCGGATTGGAGACCTTCAAAGAAGAAGGTCCCGTAGGCGAGGATTTGATCGGCGGCGATGTTACTGTCGAGGGCGGCCGCCACGTCGCCGGCACCAACGATCAGTAACAGATCCGTAGGCGTTACGACCGCAGCCATCGCGTAATCCGAAAAGACCGATGCTGCGACACTTCTGAACCCAGAAGCGTAATGGGCTGATTCGGCCGAGGTCAGCAGGATCACGTCGAAGGCGGCGTCGGCAATCGCGTCTTGCAGACGCATCCTGCGGTCAACGGCGAGTTGGGCGCCGAACCCCTTCTCAGTTTCCAATGGAGGGCGCCTCGGTGAATGGCGAAGCGAAAAGCGGTTGGGCATCGTCTTCTTTTGTGCGGCCGACGGTTACGCCGACCTGCAAGCTCTTGCGCACGTAGCGGGGAGTGCTGACGTGATCGTTGCCCCAAACCGAGTCGAAGCCCAAGGCTTCGGCCCGCACGCCCGACTGGACGGCATCGGCGGCCGAAGCAAACGGAGACGGATGCATCAGGCCTTCAGTGCAGTTTGGTACTGCCACCCCCAGTTTTGTCGTCGGCACGGCTGACACCTTTACAGCCTCGCCGACGAGGGCAGCAACGGGAACATTATGTTCCACCATTCAGAAGCGAGCCTCTTCACCCGCCTTCGGGCTGCCATATCTGACCTGCAGTCGTATGGCCGGATACGTGGTGGCGCAACGCGCTTGACTCACAATGACGGAGTCGCCGAACGTTACACCGCGGCTTCGTCTTTGTGACGAGCCTCCACGCCAAGAAGGAAATCCGTCACGATCTTGTTGAAGGTCGGCGCGTCCTCCCATTGCGGCCAATGGCCACAATTGGCCATTTCAACGAATTGCACGTCGGGGATGTATTCACTCGCTTTGAGCGCCTGCGCCGTCGGAATGGTGGGATTGTGGTCGGTCCAGATGAAGAGCGTCGGTTGCTTGATCTGGCTTAACGATTCGGGGGTCATCGGCACCGAAACCGTGTCGCCCCGGCGCAGCGCCGCAACGATATCGGCGTTGGCGCGGCGGATGTTATCGCGTTGGTAATAGTAGTAGCGAAGTGCTGCCAGCTCGTCAGTCAACGACTTCTCGGGCTCATGGAAGAGCCACGCCAATCGATCGCGCACCCCTTCCATCGTCGGGCCCTCCTCGACGATGCGCGCATTGCCCTCCAGCAGGCGCTTCATCCCTTGCGCCAATCGCTCGTCATCTGCTTCGGAGGTGTCGACCATGAAGGGGCCGCCCCCGACGACCGCGATCACACTAGAGACACGATCGGGATGCCACAGAGCCCCCGACAATGCATGGCTGGCCCCGAATGACTCGCCCAGCACGCAGGCTTTGTCCACCCCCGCCGCGTCAAGGATTCCGATCATGTGATCGACCCGGTCACGCATCGTGGGGGTGGTCGTGGGGTAGTCGGTCATCCCGGAACCGAGATAATCAGGAGCGATGACGTGGAAGTGTTCTGAGAGCGGAACGACATTCCTGGCGAAGGCTTCGGCGTGTCCGCTTGAACCATGCATCATCAGCAACGCGGGACCGGATCCGGCTTCGATTGCGCGTGTGCGAATGCCTCCGACATCGTAATAGCGGACTTCGGCGCCGGCCAGGTCGAGCCAAAGCGTCTGTGCCATGCTGGTGCTCACTTTCTTTGCGCTGGAATCTGTTTCCGCTCGTGGCGGCGGGCCGACGCTTCTCTAGAAAAGAACCGACAATGCGCGGGGCAGGACTGGATGGGCGAGCTGGATCCGACGCTCGCAAAGTTTTAGATTCCCGTCCTCGCGACGGAGCCGGTCCTGGCGCCGGCCGGCGAAAAACACCCCGTCGGTGTCTCTGGACCGGATCTGCCAGAGCATGAAGTTCGATTGGGCCGCCCACCCCTCGTCCTGCTCCTGGACCTGAACATTGGAGATGAGGCGGCGCTTCAAACTCGGTGGATGCTCGACATGAGTGTGGGGCGACATCAGCCATTGGCATCGGTTGCGCAGCGACTGCTTATTCTCGTCGAAGTAGTGTCCGCCACGCTCAACCACTGACGGGTCGACGCCATCGACAAATTCGATGAGCGGGCAGAAGTACCAGACGTCGTCGGTGAGTAGTTCCAGCCATTCCTCGTAGCGGCCCTCGTCCAAGAGCAGCGCTTCGTGGAAAAGGAACTGCTCGACTTCGCGCACGAGGCTGTCGATGCCGGTGGACATGGTCAGTCAGCTCCTCATCAACTGCGCCCAGTGCCGATATATAGCGAGCTGGTTGAAATCCGAGTATCCGAAGGCAGTCTGGCCGGGCAGTTCCTCAAAGTGCGCGTCGAGGTACTCCTGCGGCGGTCGGACACCCATTCCCATCTCGTAGTTCAGCGCGTAACGCAACGATGCCGGTGAGCCGGCGGCTCCGTTCATGCGGGTGAAGTTTTCGTAGTCGTCGGGTTCGACCATTCCCGAGGGGGATTGGGTGCGGATAAGGTCTTGGGCGGATCGACGTTTCAACGACTCGGGCGCATCCTTTTCGACCACGACCCATTGCCAGTAGTCCACTTTCCGCGGACCCGCGGGATGTATTTGCATGATCCCCGTTTGATTGACCGCGGTGCCTCGCGCTATGAAGCCCATGTTCGGGAAGATGTTCCCCACCATGAAAATGCCCGGATAGATACGGGGGTCGGGCTTGACTTCCTTGAGCTTGCGGTAGCGCTCCTCGATGTAGTCGAGCGCCTCTTGATCCAGGAAGGTTTTGGCGATGTGCTTGTCGTAGTTCTCCGCATTGCCGTAGAGCTGAGCACCGATGAGTCCGTGTGCTGGTGCGTTGTTGGCGCCGCTGCTGGCGTGATAGAAGCGCATGTGCCGGTTGTTGAAAGTGCCCGGTTCTTCGGCTCCTGGGTCTTTGACCATCAGCGAGCCTAGGTGAGAACTCCAGGGATGGTAGACGTCCCCGGCAAGGTTTTCTGCGGTCAGCTTCCAATTTCCCGATACGACGAGGCGCTGAGCCCCGGGCAGCACCTCGATGCCGCCGGCGAATGCCCGTACCAATACCCAGTCGAGGTATTCGCGGATGTCACCCAGATATTCGTCGAGGGTCAGCTCCGATTCCCAGGAAGCGAAGATCAGCCCGCCGTACTCGGCGACATGCGGCACCGAGATTAAGCCCCACTTGTTCTTGTCGAGCACCCCGTCGTAGCTCACCTCGAAGAATGGAGCGTCTTTCAAGCTTCCGTCGTTGCCGTACGTCCAGCCGTGATAGCTGCAGGTAAAGACGCTGGCCTTGCCCCGATCGAACGGGCAGACCAGATTGCCCCGGTGGCGGCATCGGTTGAGGTGAACGTGCAACGCTCCTTTGCGGTCGCGCACGACGATTACTGGGTCCTCGCCCATCTTGTTGGCCAGGTAATCACCTGGATTGGGCACTTGGGATACGTGTCCGACGTAGAGCCATGAGCGCCGAAAGACGCGTTCGAGTTCCTGGCGGTAGATGTCTTGATCAAAGAAGATCCGCGGGTCCACGCGACCGCGCTCGACGTCACCGGCGATTGCATCGAGATCCACTGTCACACTCCACCTCCAATCGACGTCACGAGCGCCGTGCGCCTTCAGCCAAACAGGGACGTTGCATCAACATCCAGTATCGTTCCGCATCCCGGAAGAATCTCTGTTCTGCCGAACCTTGTTCGCAAACAGGGGGTGTAGTTGATGGCGGTCCTCCACGCCCGACTCCTGCTCGGGTTCGTTCGCCCGCGACAATGCGTCCGTCGGCGCACCGTGGGTAGGGGTGCCCGTCGCGCTGCCGGGCATCAATGCCGAGGTCGGCTCGGGCCGTTACGGGCCGCCATTCATCGAAAGGTCTGCGACATGCACAGCGTGCATCCCGCTACGTTGAGAACTACGCGGGCGACCCCGACGGGCTGCGGTATACAGAACCGACGAGGTCGGCGAAGCTGGCTGCCATCGCTAAAGAGGCTTGCGTGTCCACATGGCCGACGCACAGCTCCTCAATGCCGTTGCCGTCCTGTGCTATTCAGCCGCTGAGCTGACGTGGCGCTCGGGTGTGGGCCGACTTTTCCTGGCCACCAAGAAGACTGGGGCGATCAGCACCGACGCGGTGGTGATATCCACCCCTCGTCGGCACCCGGCCTGGCCTTTGTGGCGTGGAGCGTGCGGGACAACTCGTCGTTAACATTGCGCGACTACACAGTGCTAACACCACCGTCCGCTATGTCGACGATCTAGCACCCGCGTTGTGTCCCGCTTGCGGACACGACAGGTATCAACGACGCCCCAGCGGGTAGCCGCTGACGACTCATACGGGGTCGAATTGAGAAATCAACCATCGTCCGCGGATCTTGTCCAAGGTGACGCGCACACTCGACGCGGTACTCGTGGGCGGATCGTTGCCCACGGTCACTGTCTGGTTGACGAACACCAAAACCACCGCGTGATTGGGATTCGCCGAAACTGGTGCCGCGGCAGGAACATTCGCCAATGCAGAGATCTGCTTCTGTTTCGATCCCGGGATTACCACGTCGTGGATCAGTGACGTATAGGTGTTCTTGAAATCACCGGTCAACCGGTCCTGCGCACCGCCAAGGTCCTTCTCTACCGTGTCGGGTTTATACGACAACAGCGCGACCATGCTCTCAGTGGCAGCGCGCACAGACTCGGCTGTGGCCGTTTGCGATTCGCGGGCCGCGGAGTCCACCCATTTGAGATAGCCCGTACCCACAGCCAATATCAGTGCCAGTGCGGGCAGGGCCCCGAATACCAGCACCCTGCCCCAATTGATGCGTCTGCCGTCGCCCGCACCCGAGCCCGTGGCGTCGACTCCCGGGGCCTCGAAGCTATCGTCGTCGCCACCGTTATCGGTCGGGGCTACATCTTCGTCTGGTGTTCCGGAGCCGTTGTCCGACTTGCCGTCGTCGGTGGACGGGCTTTGGGTACCGGCGGGCACCTTTTCTTCCATCTCCGTGCCTGTTACAGCCGCGTCGGCGGTTCTCGTTGTCATGGCACAAACTCGACATTGGAGACTTTGGCGCCGGCGCCGACGCGTTGCACGTCGATGCGCATACGCCACGCGCGCGGCGGTTGGTCGGCCGCCGCAGCGTTGGCGGATTTGACCGTGACCGCGACCAGTACCTGTGCTTGGTCACCGTGCTCGGATTCAAGCCCCGCCGCGGTGATGGTCCCTTCGGACTTCGCCTGAGCTTGCTGCACGGCGTTCACGAACGCCGGGGAGCGCTTCTGAAAATCGTCGTAAAAGTTGCCGGTCGCCGAATCGAGGATGCGCTGAACGTCTGCCTCGATCTGGCCGTAGTCGATCGTGGTGAGATTCAAGGCAGCCTGGCGACCGGTCTGCAAGAACAGGCTGCGTAGCTCCTGCGCCTGATGATCCCGGTAGGCCCGCCACCCCAGCCAGCCGCCCGTACCACTCAACGCGAGGACGCTGACCACTGCGAAAACCGCGGCGAGTCGCACGCCCGAGGATGGGTTCGAGGGGGCATCGGTGTGATCGGAGACCGCGCCATCGCGCGCATCGGTGGGCTGGTCCTGCGGGTCGTCGCAGCCCGACAAAGCATCCACGTCGTCGGCGGCATCATCGTCAGCCACGTGTCCCTCCCTGAAGGCGCCAAATAGGACAGGCATGGATCCTCTCGTCGCCAAGCCGCCCGGTCCAGCACAGTTCCGCAGGTTGGTCCTGATCTTCCGCTCCTGGCGTTGAGGCGTTCACTCTTATGCCTGCGAGGTGTTCGAGGAGGCATAACAATGGCAACTACGACCTACTTCAGTCGTTTTGCGGCGCTGTTGACCGTCGTGACCATTCCGGTCATCGGTCAAGTCTCGGCCACGTCAACGGCACGCGCTGACAACAACCGGCTCAACAACAGCGTTGTTGCCAACGTCTACACGATTCAGCATCAAGCCGGATGCACCAACAATGTGATTGTCAGCCCACCCCTGCGGCTTGCAGCTCAGTGGCACACGCTCGATGTACTGAACAACGGGGCCCTTGACGGTGACATCGGCTCAGACGGATCCACTGCTCAAGACCGCGCGCAAGCGGCCGGTTTTCACGGCAGGGTGGCCGAGACGGTCGCGATCAACCCGTCGATTGCCATCAACAACATGGACATTCTGAATCAGTGGTACTACAACCCGCAGGACCTGGCGATCATGCAGGATTGCCAGTACACCCGGATGGGGGTGTGGTCGGAGAACAGCCCGAGTCGCAGCGTTGTCGTCGCTGTTTACGGCCACCCGGAATAACTCGGGAGCCGGCCCCGCATTGGAGCGGCACCTTCACATCGGGCCTGCCTGACCGGAATTGGGCCGCCGCTGCGCGCCGCGGCTACTGCGGGGGAGGCCGATAGCCCGCCGCCGATTTACGTAGCTGCCAAATTAAGTCGGGGCACAACAAGTTAACCGCGTACGACACCAAATAGTTGGCCGCGAACTCGTCGCTGGGCGTCACCTCACTCTTGACGTCACCCATCACTTTGGCATAGCTGTCGCCACCCCTGACCTTGTCGCAGATTCCGCGGCCGTACCCGATCGCGTCGTTGTTAGGAAAGTTGTAGTGCCGCCGCACTGCCACGTCGTACACATACTCGACCTCGGGCGCCGGAGCGGCGTGCGCTCGCGGTATCAGCGTCATTGGTTCTCCGCTCACGAGCAGCGCTGCGGCAAGCACCGTGACCGAGCTACGACGTCTCGATGACTGACGTCCCATCCGCCGCACCTCTCGAAAGTGATTCGCGACCCGCTGGTCTGGCGCGATCGTATTGGAGCGGGCCATCCCATGATCGTGGTAGTTCCGTCCGACGGAACTACCACGGCTGCGTCAATGTTGACTTGCCACAATCGCGCTATGCCCGAAAGGACGGACCGGTTTGGCGCGTCATCGTCACGGCCGCCTCGGGAGGCAGAATTGCTTGCGGTGACTTTGCGCCTTCTGCAGGAGCATGGCTATGACCGCTTAACCATGGATGCTGTCGCTTCTAACGGCCGCGCCAGCAAGGCCACCGTTTACCGGCTGTGGCCCTCGAAAGCCGAATTGGTATTGGCCGCGTTCATTGAGGGCGTGCGCCAAGTCGCGGTGCCACCAGATACCGGCGCGTTGCGCGGGGATTTGTTGTGTGTCGGCGAGATGATCCGCTCGAAGGTCCGCGAACATGCCGGCACACTGCGGGCCGTGCTGGCTGAAGTGCCGCGGCACCCAGCATTCAACGACGCCCTGCAGCATCAGTTCGTCAACCAGCTGAAGGTAATGATCCTGCATGTGGTGCATCAGGCGATCGACCGGGGTGAGATCAGCTCAGCTAATGTCACCGACGAACTCTGGGACCTCTTGCCGGGGTATTTGATCTTCCGCTCTATAACCGCCGGCCAGCCGCCCACCCGTCGCACGGTGCAAACTCTCGTCGATGAGGTGATCATCCCCGGGCTCACCCGATCTAGCGGCCAACACGAACGATCACGCGTCAGCCACTGTTAACGATTGCTAATGAGGGAACCAATTGACTCATGGCCCACAGCGTCTTTGTGCGCTCGCGGAATCCCCGACGGCTGCCCGACCCACTCGGACTAGCTCTGGGTGCGCCGTGGGTTCCGTGATGCGAGACCACCATTGCAACGTCATGATGGGCGGCGCCACGATCGTCTCGCCGCGAGAGCAACGGAGGAGATATGAGCGACGGACCGACGCCAACAGCACTCTGTAGCTCGGACATCGACCCGTTCTCGGAGGAGTTCCTGACGAATCCGTTTCCGTTTCTCGAACAGCTCCGCGAGCTGGGTCCCGTCGTGTACCTCGAGGCGCTCGGCGTCTGGGCGGTAGCCCGGCACGAGGAGGTTGGAGCCGTGCTTCGCGACCATGACACGTTCTCGTCCGCCGCTGGGGTGGGCCTCGACAATCTGAAGACGGGTCAGTCGTGGCGTCCGTCGAGCATTCTGCTCGAGATCGATCCTCCGCTCCACACCGTCAATCGCCGGGTTGTAGGGCGACTAGTTTCGCCAAGCGCACTGCGTGTCCTCGAGACAACGTTCAACCAAAGGGCGGAGAAACTCGCCGAGGAGCTCGTGGAGCGGCGAAGGTTCGACGCGGTCGCCGACCTCGCCGAAGTGTTCCCGACCGAAGTGTTTCCAAAAGCGTTGGGGCTTCAGGGTGACGTCAAGGACAAGCTCCTTGCCTTCGGTTCACTCGCGTTTAACGGGATGGGTCCGATGAACGCACGGCTTCAGGCCGCACTGAAGGACGCACCAGAACTAATGGGCTGGGTCGCCCAGCACACCGTCCGCTCGGCATTCGGTCCTGAGGGCATCGGCGCACGTATGTATGAGGGCGTGGACACCGGGGAGGTGAGCGAAGAAGACGCTTCGCTCCTCATGCGGGCGTTCCTGTCGGCCGGAATCGACACCACTGTGAGCGCGATCGCCTTCGGCATCCGCGCCTTCGCTTCCCATCCAGAGCAGTGGAGCCTCTTGCGGGCAGACCATCACTTGGCCAGAAACGCGTTCGAGGAAGTCGTGCGGTGGGAGTCGCCGGTTCCGGGCTTCTTCCGCACCACCACGACTTCAACGACGCTGGCCGGCTGCGAGCTTCCGGCCGACGCGAAGGTGCTCGTTTTCTTTGCAGGGGCCAACCGGGATCCGCGGCACTGGGACCACCCCGACACGTTCGACATCCGGCGCAAGACCGGTGGCCACGTCGGCTACGGCTGGGGTGCTCATGTCTGTGTTGGGCAGAACATCGCCAGGATGGAGGGTGTCGCCTTGTTCACCGCGTTGGCGCGGAGAATCGAGAGCTGGCGGCTGACGGGTGAGCCGCGGTTCAGGCTCTGCAACACACTCCGTGGCCTGGAAAGCCTTCCGGTGGAAGTCGTTCCTGCCGCGTAGGCGAATACGGTATGAGGATGAACCGACCGTTGTAGGACTTCGGGTGAGCCAGACAAGGACCCGCAGGCACCTTCGGAACTTACACGCCATTCTGGCGGTCAACATCGGCTACCCCGCGCTCCGTTCAAGCGCGCCAAGCACTTTGAGGTAGACGACGCGATGTCGAAGAACCCGAGCCGAGAGTTGCTCGCACGTGTTGCATGACGGAATTGGGATTGGGCTGCGATGGTGAGGTGGGCGGCGGATCAAACCACGTTCGCACTAGTCGTGGGGGCTGGGCCAGCAGGCCTGACTTGCGCTGCCGCGTTGGGGTCATACGGCGTGGATCATCTGCTCATCGAGCGGTATCCCGGAACCGCCCACACCCCCCGCGCACACATAGTTAATCAGCGCACCGTCGAGATCGTGCGCCACCTGGGTGGACAGCAGGATCTGGAGGCGGCGTCGACACCGCACGAAGGCATGGCTAATCGATTATGGGTGACGACGTTGACTCGCCCGGACGTCGTGCGCAAGGAGACATGGGGTACGGAGGCGCACGTCAATGCGGCGTACCGGCGGGCCAGCCCAGCGACGATGCTGAACTGTCCGCAGACGCGGTTTGAGCCGGTGCTTGTGGATATCGTGCGCCGTCAGGGTTCTGATGTGGCGTTCGGTCACAAGCTGGTGGAGACCCGGCGGTGCGACGGCGGCTATCTAAGCACGGTGCGTGTGGCCGGGGGTGACTTCAGCTACACCGTGTGGTCGCGCTATGTGATCGGTGCTGACGGCGCGCGTTCCTCGGTGTTGCAGATGGCGGGGCTCACCGTGCAGGGGCAGACAGGGCTCGGTCATGCGGCCAACATCTGGTTTCGCGCCGACTTGAGTCCCTACCTTGCACATCGACCAGCGGTGCTGGTCAGCAGTGTGTACCCGGGCCCGCAGCCGCCGCGCCGCGGGGGCCTCCTGATCTGTTATGAGCAGTTCAACGAGTTCGTGCTGTCGCGTTTCTACGATCCCACGGTCACCGACCTGGCTCAGATGAGCAACGAAGAAGCCATCGGCTACATCGAGGCGTTCGTCGGCGAGCCCGTCGCCGGCGTCCAAATCTTGGGTATCGCCGATTGGCAAATCAACAACCTGATCGCACCAAAGTTCAGCAATGCCGGCATCTTTTGCATGGGCGATGCCGTGCACCGCCACCCGCCGACGACCGGGATGGGGCTGAACATGTCGGCCGCCGACGCGTTCAACCTGGCGTGGAAGCTGGCGCTGGTCGAACGGGGGGTGGCCGGTGAAGCCTTGCTCAACACCTACAACACCGAACGGCAGCCGGTCGATGCGGCCACCGTCGAACGTGCGGTGTCAACCACTGTGGAAAGCGCGGCTTTCGAGGAGAGCTTGGGTCTGCGTCCGGGACAGACCGAAGAAGAGGGCTGGGCGGCCCTGGCCGAGCTCGACGATCCCGGCCCGATCGGCGACGCGCGCCGCGCGACGGTGCGCGCGGCGCTAGGCGTGCAGGACAAACTATTCAATGCCTTGGGCTTCGAGCTGGGATACCGCTACCGGGACGGCGCGATCGTCGACGACGACCACCCAGCGGACGAGCCTCCGGGCGACCCGTGGCTCGACTACCATCCCGGCACCCGCCCCGGCGCACGGGTCGCGCACGCGCGTATCGAACGCGAACGAGTACCCCTGTCCACCCTTGATCTGATCGACGGACTGCAGTTCGCCCTTCTCGTCGGGCTCGACGACACGGGATGGCGCCAAGCCGCCAGACAGGCTTCTGCGACGCTGAGTGTCGAAATTGTCGTCCACCAGATCGGCGGCCCCGAGATCCGTGATCCGTACTTCGAATGGGCCGATCGGCGCGAAGTCGGCCATGACGGAGCGGTTCTGGTACGACCCGACCGCCACGTCGCCTGGCGTGCACACCACCGCCCGAGCGATCCCGCTGGTGCGCTCACCACCGCCCTGCGCCGCATCCTCGCGCGCTGAGTACCCAACCAACGCGGCTGGCCCTCCAGAATCGCCACTGACAATGCTGTGGCCGTGTCAGACGTCGAGCGCCGGTCCGGCCAACGCAGGCGGTCGAAGTGGTTGCACGCCATCCCGACGGTCAACATCGGCCACCCGCCAGACAAACCCTGGATCGATCGACTGCCAACGCTGCCAGTCGACGACGTCATCCAATGGGCCTGATTCAGTTCCATCACCCCGATGGGGACGCGGCCGTGCCGGGCCGAGTGTGAGTGTGGTTCCTGTCCGTGGAACCTCGGTAGCTGAGAGGGTGTTGGGAGTTTCAGACTGCGACGATGAAGTTTGGTGTCGCGGTTCCCACTTGCACTGAGGGAATCAACTATCCGGTTCCTTATGCCTCGGTCGAGGAGGCCATCGGGCTTTCCGTTACGGCGGAGCAACTGGGGTTCGACTCGGTGTGGGCGAACGAGCATCTTTCGACGCCGGAGTACATCCGGCGTAGGTTCCCCGATCCTCCGAGTTTCTTGGATCCATGGGCGTATCTTGCGTTTATCGCCGCACGCACCAGCCGGATCCGTCTTGCGACTGGTGTGACGGTTCTGCCGTTTCGGCACCCTGTTGTGTTGGCGAAACACGTTGCGACGCTTGATCAGCTCTCAGGCGGGCGCCTGATCCTTGGCGTCGGTATTGGCGCTTATCGCGAGGAGCAGGAGTGCTTGCGGCTGGACGCGCCGCCGCCGCGTGGAACCTATGCGCGCGAGTCGGTGGAAGGGCTGCGGGCGTTGCTCGATAACCGCCGTGCCACCTACGCGGGGAAGTGGGTGTCGTTCGAGGATGTGGAGTCGTTCCCGAAGCCCGTCCAGTCGCGCCTGCCGATTCTGTCGGGCGGCAACTCCGAGGGAAGTCGCCGACGGGCTGCCCTGCTCGGTGACGGCTGGATGCCGGGGTGCCTGCTGCCCGAGGAGATTAGTGCGGGGCTCGCCGATATAGGCGAGCAGCGGGCGGCGGCGGGCAGGAACATGGAAGGGTTCGACTGCGCCCTGCAGCTTGGCGTCTATCTGGGCGCGACGAGAGAGGCGGCCGTCGAGGCGTTCAACGGGTCGGAGTTCTACCGTCACCTCCGCTCCCTTTCGTCCTCGACGCTGGCCGGTCAGCAAGACCAGCTGGTCGAGCGGAACCTGGTCGGCACGGTCGAGGACGTGGCCAGCAAAATCGACGCCTACCGGGCCGCGGGCGTCACGACGTTGGCGGGACTCATCTTCGCGACTGACACGATTTCCGAGACCATCGACATGATGTCTGCGTTTATCGCCGAGATGGGCCCGCGCTATGGAGAGTGAGATCCTCCGCTAATGCCCGCGTCCTATGCCGGAATGCTGGCGTGCCCGCGATGCGGGCAGACAGCCGCGGAGAGCGACGTCTCCGCCGGCTGCAACGCCTGCAGATCCGCCGGTGTTGGCGTCAACCTCGCGCCCGTTTACTCGGTCACCCCGGGCCCGCTGCCGGACCGCCCGGACGAGCCCGGCATCTTCCGCTTCCGCGACCTCCTCCCGTTGGCTGCTGCCGACGTTGCCGTCAGCTTGGGAGAAGGGCAGACACCGTTACTCCGCATTGGCCGCCTTGGATGCAAGTTCGGCGTCGAGAACTTATGGGTGAAAGACGAATCCCGGAATCCGACACTGTCATTTAAGGACCGGCTCGCAGCCGTTGCCGTCTCGAAGGCGGTGGCAGCAGGAGCCAGCACCGTCGTCGCGTCTTCGAGTGGAAACGCTGGCGCAGCGGTCGCCGCGTACGCCGCCGCTGCCGGGCTGCGTTGCGTCATCCTGACAATTTCCTCGGTACCGCCGACCATGAAGACGGTCATGCAGATGTACGGAGCGACCGTCCTTGCTGTCGCCTCGGGTCCTGACCGGTGGACGCTGATGCGTCAGGCGGTAGACAGCCTGGGGTGGGTGGCGTTGTCCGGGTACACCGACCCGCCCATCGGGGGAAACGCCTTCGGTGTCGACGGCTACAAGACCATCGCCTACGAATTATGGCAACAGCTCGGTATGGAACCGGACGTCGTGGTGGTGCCCAGCGGGTACGGTGACTCGCTGTCCGCCATCGTCCGCGGGTTCGAGGATTTGCGAGCGCTCGGGCTTGCCGATCGGGTGCCGCGCATGGTTGCCGTCGACCCCTTTGGGGCCTACGCCGCGAACCTGGCCGCCCCGGACGGTGAGGGCACGAGGGTGCCGGTGCGGCCGTCGATGGCGTTCTCGATCGCGACGCCAGTTGCCCCCTACCAGGGTCTTCGGGCGCTACGGACAACCGCCGGCACCGCGGTCTCCGAACCATCCGACGACGCGATCGCCCGCATGCAACAAACACTCGCGGCCACGCACGGTCTGTACGTCGAGGGCGCGGCGGCCATGCCACTGCTGGCTGTCGAGAAGCTGAGGGCGGACAACTGGATCACCCCGTCGGAGACCGTCGTCGTGCTGGCGACGTCTTCCGGTCTGAAGGATCCGGCCGCCTCCGCCCGGTATCTCCCCGATGTGCCAGTCATCGAACCGAACCTAGCGTCGTTGGAAGGCGCCATGACCGCAGTGTGCGATCCCATCCGCGGCGGCCAGCCACGTGGAACGGAGGACAAGGAATGACCGCGAGATTTCGGGAGTTCGTCCCGCAGGAGGATTCGCCACGCTACATCGGCCTCGACGCTGATGCAGAAACCTACTCGGACAACATCATCGGCCGGATTCTGAGCCTTGGTGCAGACAACCCATTGGACAGGATCGTTGCGCGGACCAATGTTCCGTTCCAGGGCGTGACCGTCGATGGGACGGTCGAGCCGGGGCTTTTCGAGCTCGCCGCCGAGGACGCGCCAATAGCCGCAATGCTCAAGGCGGCGAACAATTTGTTGTCGACCGTTACCCCCAGCGAACGCGCCAAGCTCGTTCGTCCGCTGACCTCGGTGGAGCGGCGGCGCTGGGCCAATCCGGAGATATATATCTTTCGGCACGGACTGCGGCTCGACGAGGTCAACGCCGAAACCCGAACCGCCATATTCGATTTCCTCAAGACCACCATGAGCGAAATCGGCTACGCCAAATTGCGGGACTGCATGTACATGAACGCGTTCCTCGGGACGCTCGTGGCGGCACCGCGGATCATGAACGAATACAGCTACAACTTCACACTTTTTGGCGATCCGTCGCTGACCGAACCATGGGGCTGGCAATTGCACGGCCATCACGTCGTGATGAACTGTCAGATAATCGGCGCGCAGATGGTCATGACTCCCTGCTTTTGGGGAGCCGAGCCCAACGAGGTCGACCATGGCCCACGCCGAGGCCTAAAGCTGTTCGTCGACGAGGAAAGCCTCGCGGTGCAGCTATTCGAGGTGCTTTCGCCGGAGCTACGCGAGCGGGTGGTGCTCTTCCCCAGCGCGTACGATCCCGCGGTGCCGCCCGGTCGGCTTGTTCCGAATGATCACCTCCATCTGTGTGGATTGAGCCAGGACAACCGGATCATCCCCTATGAAGGAGCCCCGGTTGCCGGCTTCGACGCTGCCGCGCGGGACAAGCTTGTCGAACTCATCGAGGTCTACCACCGACATTTACCCGACGGCCCACGGGCCGCCCGAATGGCTGATGTCGAAAAGCATCTCGACAACACTCACTTCTGCTGGATCGGCGGCGCCGGTCCGGATGACCCGTTCTACTACCGGATCCAGAGCCCGGTGACCATTATCGAATTCGACCATCACGCAGGAGTTTTCCTCTCGAACCCAACCGCCATGCGGTTCCACGTCCACACCCTGATGCGCACACCCAACGGCAACGATTACGGGATGGCCCTGATCCGCCAATATTGCGAGGCACACCAGCTCTCGCTCGCTGGACTCGAGCTAAATCAATAACCATGCGAACCATGAAGCGGCCGACGCCGGGCTGAATGATCCTGTCTTGGAATGGAACTGGCCAACATCACGCTCGATCATATGGGAGAAGGACATTGAAGCTGCTATTTTTCAACGAGTTCAATCTTGGCGTTTTGAAGCCAGAATCTAACCAGGTGGTCGATGTCTCAGCCGTGACAAGCGGACTGCCGGACCTGACTCCCCAGGACCTCATCATGGCCGTTATCACCGAGTTCGATCAACTGCAGCACAGCATCGCAAACCTGGCTTCCACTGCCGAAGGAGTTCCGCTCGAGTCTGTCCGCATCCGACCCCCAATTCCGTTTCCGCGAAACATTGTGTGCATGGCGGTGAACTACATCGACACCTATGCCCCTGAAGCGACACCGATCGATGCGTTCAATAAGTCGCCCAACTGCATTATCGGCGACGGAGACGTCATGGACCTTTCCTCGGCGCCGACGGCGTCGGTGATCCATGGCGAGGCCGAACTGGCTCTCGTCATCGGAAGACACGCCGCAAACGTCACGGAGCAAGACGCCATGGACTACGTGTTCGGTTACACGAACTTCATCGACGGCTCGGCCCGAGGCCTGGGTCGCGGGTTTTACCAAGGTAAGTCGCGGCGCAGCTTCGCTCCGATCGGTCCGTTCCTCGTTACCGCAGACGAGTTCGGTGACCCGCACAGCAAGAATGTGCGCCTATACAACAACGGCGTCCTCAAGCAGGACTTCAATACCTCGTCGATGGCTCACAAGATTCCTGAATGCATCGCACTGATCTCTTCTGCCCATGACCTCGAACCCGGCGACGTGATCGCAACCGGGACCCACCATGCAGGCTTAGATCCGTTCATGGACGGCGACCGTGTCGAGTTGGAGACCGAAGGCCTGGGGCGGTTGCACATTACGGTCAAAGACGATTTGAAGCGAACCTGGGATCGGTAGATCCCTCTTCGCCGAGCCGGTGGCCATCCCGCTCCCGGAGCTGAGTTTAGTTAGGCCGTGGGTTCCGTGGTGCGAGACCATCATTGCAAGGTCACGATAGGCAACGCCACGATCGTCATATCCGCGTTTATCGCTGAGATGGGACCGATCTATGGAGAGCGAGACCTTCGAAATGTTGTCGATGTTTGTGGTCGGGTGGGGATTGTTTCATGGAAAGTAATCTCGCCACTGCGCGTGTCTTGGCGGCGGCACGTACTTCCCATTTGCAGAAGCGGCTGGCTGCCGCTCCGTTCGATGTGCTGATTGCGACGACCCCGGAGTCGGTGTCGTATGTGACTGGGTTTCGCAGTATCAGCGCGAAACTGTTTGCCGATTACCCGTTGGCCGCGGTGGTGTCCGCGTCGGCGGTGCTGTTGGTGATCCCAGCGGGTGAGGTGGCTAACGCCATCGACGGGGGTTTCGAACCCGATGGGCTTGTCACGTTCGGCAGCTTCTTCTTCGCCGGTGACGGCCCGGCATCGGGGTTCAGTGGCCGCAACAACAGTTTCAGGCAAGCAGTTGTGGCGGCGTGCAAGCAGGCGGGGGGCGACGATGGGGTGCTGGGCATCGAGTCGCCGGCGCGGGTCGCGGGCTGTTTCGATGATCGAGCGAACGCACCCGTCGACGCCACCGAGTGGTTATTGAGCGTGCGCACAGTCAAGCTGCCGGCCGAGCAAGAGCTGCTGCGGATCGCATGCAACATCGCTGAGGACGGGATTCGTGCTGGTTTCGCCACGGCCGCACCGGGCGTCCGAGAGCGTGACGTCGCTCGGGCCGTGGCCGCGGCGATGGTTGCACGTGGCGGCGAGCCACGCTTTTTGGTCGTGACATCCGGAGAACGCAGCCCCTTTTCGGGCGCAATCGCCTCAGAACGCGAACTGCAGGCCGGTGACCTCCTGCGCCTCGATATCGGATGCCAATACGAAGGTTACTGGTCAGACATTGCCCGGACCGCGGTCATCAGCGGCGCGACTGACAAACAACTTTCCTATTACGAAGCGATCCGGGAAGGACTGCGCGTAGAGATCGAACACACCCGCGCCGGCGTACGAGCCGATGAGCTGTTCGCGACGGCGGTCGATACTGTCCGCGCCAGCGGAATCGCCCACTACGAGCGTAACCATGTGGGCCATGCGATCGGCATGTCGGTCTACGAGCGGCCTGTGATCGGCCCGACTGCCACGACCGCTCTCGAGGCCGGGATGGTGCTGTGCCTGGAAACCCCCTATTACGAGTTAGGTTGGGGCGGAATGATGGTCGAAGACACCGGTCTGGTCACCGACACTGGTTTCGAAGTCTGGACCACCCTCGACCACGACCTCGCCATCCTCACCTGATGCCCGGCCACGACGCGAGATGGGCGCGGCCCTGAACACTGAATCGTCCCGCCCTCCGGTCGGTGTTCTCGCCTTCACCAGAACGCCACCCGAACGGATCGGCGGCCTGGCAGCACGAGTCGAGGAACTCGGCTTTGCGCAGTTCTGGGTCGCCGAGGACTGCTTCTTCTATGGCGGCATGACGAGCGCCGCGCTAGCTCTGTCGGCCACAAAAGAAATCCCGATCGGTCTCGGGTTGGTCTCGGCGGCAGTGCGCCACCCGGCCATCGCCGCTATGGAGATCGCCAATCTCGCACGGGCCTTCCCCGGACGGTTCCTCCCCACTGTCGGTGTGGGACCGTCGGTGCAGCTCGATCAGATGGGCGTGCACTGGCCGCGGCCGCTTCGGGCGGTGCGCGAGTGCGTCACCGCAATGCGCGGCCTACTTAACGGCGAGACCATCTCGCGACAAGGCGAGTACTTCACATTCAACGATGTGTCGCTCGTCCACCCCGTGGCCAGAAGGGTTCCGCTGTATGTCGGTGGCAGTGGACCCAACATGTTGCGCCTCGCCGGAGAGATCGGCGATGGTGCCCTCCTGTCGGTGCTCGCGACCCCGCAATACGTGCGCCACGCACGCGAGCTTGTCGACGAGGGGCTCCATGCGCGCACATCCCAGGACCGACCGAATGGGGCCGCCCACCTAGCGGTCTACGTGTTCCTGTCATGCCTGCCCGACAGCGGTGCGGCCAAAGCGGCAATGCGACAGGTACTCGCTTCGCGCCTAGCGGCCATCGGGCCTGGGCCGCTTACCGACGCCTATGGCGACGCCAGCGCCACCCTCACCGCCATGCTGCCCGCTTCCCCCGAGACAGTGGCGGCCGAGATGCCCGACGTCTGGGTCGACGACTTCGCCATCGCCGGTGACCCAGAGGAGTGCGCGGCGAAGATCGGCCGCTACCTCGACGCCGGCGCCGACATGGTCGTCCTGTGCCCAATGCCGCCCGCGACCGCACCCGAGATGCTCGGGCTGGTGGCACGCGAGGTCCTCCCACGGCTGTAAGCGTCACGATCGGCGCGGCCCGAGCAGGGCGGCGGCGGTTGCGGAGCGCACCTAATGAGTTCGCATCGAAATGGTCACCTAATGAGAAGGGAACGCCATGTCCGTATCCACTGTTCTTACGCCGAGCGTGCCGCGTCCGGTCGGCCCGTATTCATCTGCAGTGCGCGCCGGCGACTGGCTCATCCTCTCGGGCCAGCTGGGGCGCATCCCGGATTCGGGCCAGTTGGTCGATGGAGGCTCTGCGGCACAAACCCGCCAGATTCTCGCCAATATCGTTGCCATTCTCGGCGACTGCGCCGCTTCACTCGCGGATGTCGCCAAGACAACCATCTTTGTCACCGACATCGGAAGCCTTGAGGAGGTGAACGCAACCTACGCCGAGGTATTCGGCGAGTTCCGACCCGCCCGCTCCATGGTCGAAGTCGCGGCTCTACCCGGCGGTGCAGCAGTCGAGATCGAGGTCTGGGCGCATCTTGGATGAACGAACCACGCTGCCCGATCACCGCATCGGTCGACGGCTAAGTCGCTCGGGTTGCCCGACCGAGCGCAGTTCAACTGCGCGACCGCACTCATGAGCTGCATCGCCGGTCTTGCCGCACAATACGCCGCGGGCGTTCCGCCGCCCTTGAACCAGACGTATCGATCGGCATTCCTGGCCATCGTCGTCGCCAAGCTCCGCGCAAATAGCTACTGAGATCGCCCGCAGTACAAAGCAATTCCCAGGCGCTGTTTATCGATAATCATCTATATGTTGCGCCACAACCTATTACGCCGAAGCTCGATGTTACGTCAGCTAAACTGGCCCCACAATTGCCACAACACGTGACGTCGATCACGAATCGGTAGGTGGCACATTCACTTCGGGATGGCCGGCGCGCCAATGCCCTTGAACACTGCGCGCCGACGCCGCAAATCGACTGTGAATCAACCGGTGAGATCCGCTCCCGCATACCTCGCACCCACCGGTGCTGCTCGTCCAGGCGCTCACCACCTGGGTTGGGCGAGGTGACCGAGCAGCCGTCGCCTGCAACCCGAGTTGTTCAGACGATTCGCCTGATGAGGTCATAACATTCTCAGCGGAGAACATTTCGTGCCTGACTCGTGTAAGGACAGTCGCTTATGAAAATGGTCGTCGGTGGCGTCGTTGCGTTCATTGCCGCATATGTCGTGACCGTCGCGTTGTATACCAGCACCGGGTTGGGTCGCCCCAGTCAAGTTACTGAGGGTCAGCCGGCCGCCGACGGCACACTGGTGACCATCGACCTCCTCGAGGTTCAGCCAATCAACGGCGTCCTCACGGGCAACCTCATCGTTTCACCAGGACCGGAATTGCTGGATCCGCAAACCCACGTCCTTAAGCAAGATCTCGGTGTCGCCGTCGCATCCGTTCTGACCTCCACCAAGCGCAACTGGCCCAAAGGTGAGGTGCCCGGCATCGTCCCAGTTTCCATGTCCGTCACCGGCGATCCCGCGGAATACCCATTCGATCACTACCGCGCGCGGCCGATTGCGGTCGAAATCTTGCACGGCGCTACACAATTGCCGGAACAGACCTCGGTCACCTTCGTTGACCGCCTCCGCGGGTGGAAGGTTACCGCCAGCAAGTCGGCTGCCCCCCCGTCGTATCGCGTGAATGTGCAGCGGTCGCCAAGCACGGGCGCGTTGGCCGTCCTCATACTCGGTGTTTTAGTTCTGCTTGCCGGGGTCGGGCTCTTCGTCGCGGTTCAGACCGCGCGTGGCAAGCGAAAGTTCCAGCCGCCCATGACAACGTGGTACGCGGCAATGCTCTTTGCGGTGATACCGCTCCGAAATGCGCTTCCTGACGCCCCTCCAATGGGATGGTGGGTCGACGTCACAGTCGTTGTCTGGGTGATCGTCATCTTGGCGCTCGATGCTGCTCTACATCTGTTGCTGGTGGCGGCACCTAAGTCCCGAGGAGAGCAAGCCGACATCACCGACCGCAGAATCCAAAGCGCCACCCCTATCTGGTCAGATATCCACGACGAGCAAGCGCATCCATCCTGTCCCTAATTCAGTTCGTCTTGGGGCCCGCCGCGTCGCCGGTCAACGCCGGCGCTCAACGACACTGGCCGATGCCCAACTTGAAGGACGCCCCAGAGCTGCAACGTAGAGCACCGCGGACGTTGCCACTGCCGCGAACAGGCAGCTCCGAGTTCGCTCAAGACGTTTGAGCCCAACTGACCCTCTGCGGTTCGGAAAAGGGACCCACCCCGGGGACGGTTGGAGGGTGATGAAGGTGGAGGACTGGGCGGAGATCCGCCGGTTGCGTCGACACCGCATCGAACGCCGACGCCCGCAGCAAGAACGCGCCGACGTTTCGACGCGAAGGAATTGGACACATTGTGATACCGCTGAAATCCAGCGGGCTGCTCACTACTCGTCATCATGTTGCGGCACAACAGCTCCCGCGGATGCGGTCAGCACCTTTGGATGTAGGCGTTCGAATTAACCTCGCTCGCAGTGGTTTCGGGTCGGCAGGCTGTGCGCCTGTTGACAGCACGACCGTGGTTTGGCGGCGGCTTCAGCACCCGCCCAATGATGCAACCTAAGGTTAGGCTAACGTAACTACCTTAGGTTAGGCTAACGTAAGGTCGCCGGGGCCGTGAGGTTTGCTGCGACCCGGGCACGGGCCGGTGACCGTCGACGAAACAAAGGGGTTGTTGACGTATGCGCGTCGTCTTCTTCGGGTTCCAGACATGGGGTTACAAAACGCTGCAGGCGTTGATCGACACCAATCACCAGGTGGTCCTCGCCGTCAGCCACCCGTTCAGCGACGAGTCCTACAAGGCGATCTGGTCGGCGCCAGTCGACGAGCTCGCGCGTGAGCAGGGTATCCCGCTGCACCTCACCGAGCGGGTGGACGCCCAGACGATCGACCTGGTCAAGCGCGCCGAACCCGACGTCATCGTAGTCAACAGCTGGTACTACCGAATGCCCGCGGAGCTGTACAACCTGCCCCGGCACGGCACCCTGAACTTCCACGATTCGCTGCTGCCCAGGTTCACCGGGTTCTCCCCGGTCCTGTGGGCGTTGATCAGCGGCGAGTCCGAGTTCGGGTTGACCGTGCACCGGATGGACGACGGCCTCGACACGGGGGACATCCTGGTGCAGCGGTCGGTGCCGATCGGCCCCACCGATACCGGCACCGATTTGGTGTTGCGGGGAATGGACCTGATCCCGGACGTGCTGACCGAGGCCCTGACCGCGCTGGAATCTGGCACCGCGGTCTGGCGACCCCAGAATAAGGCCGAGCGGACCTTCTTCCACAAGCGCTCCGAGTGCGACAGCCTGCTCGACTGGAGCTGGTCGGCAGCGGACCTCGCGCGGTTCGTGCGGGCGCTATCCGATCCGTACCCGGGCGCCTTCACCTTCTACCGCGGCGAGCGGATCGAGGTCCTCGAGGCACACGTCTCCGAGGCCGGCTACGGCGGCACTCCGGGCCGGGTGATCGTTCAGGAGGAAGGCGGCGTCGTGGTCTGCGGCGCCGACCCACATCGCGGCGGCAACCGGGGACTGGTGATCACCCGCGTCCGCGCCGCGGACGGCGTCGAGTGCAACGGCGAAAAATTCTTCCGGCGCGGCGGCTACCTGACCAGCCAGCCATGAGCGGCCGCGTCGGGTAACGGCATGAATCACGCATCTGGCGTACCGTCGGCCCCGCCGACGGCCGTCGCGCCATCGGAACCCGGCCTGCCCGACTATCCGGACAAGATCGACGCCCGGCTGCTGTGGATCGGCGCGGCCTGCGGCCTGGCGGGCATGATGGGCCACCTCGACGGCACCGCGGTGGCCGTCGCGCAACGGACCTTCCTCGCCGAGTTCGGGTCCACGCAGGCCGTCGTGTCCTGGACCATGGCCGGCTACATGCTGGCGTTCGCCACCGTGGTCCCGGTCACCGGTTGGGCCGCAGACCGATTCGGCGCCAAGCGGCCCTTCGCCGGCGGTGTCCTGGTATTCACCTTGGCGTCCGTGCTGTGCACCGTGGCGCCGAACATGTTGTGGCTGATCGTCTTCCGGGCTGTCCAGGGATGCGCCTGCGGCATCATGACACCCCTGAGCTTCGTGGTCTTGACTCGCGAATCCGGCCCGAAGCGGCTCGGCCGCTTGGTCGCTGTGGGTGCGGTTCCTTTCCTACTGGGCCCGATCGGTGGACCGATCCTGGGCGGCTGGTTGATCGGCACCTACGGCTGGCGGTGGATCTTCCTGATCAATGTGCCGATCGGGCTCGGCACCGTCGCGCTCGCCGCCCTGATGTTCCCGAAGGATCGGCCCGCGCCGGCGGAGACGCTCGACGTCACCGGCATGCTGCTGCTGTCACCCGGCATGGCAGCCCTGCTGGCCGGGCTGTCGTCCGTGCCGGGGCGGGGCACCGTCGCGGACCGTCATGTCGTGCTGCCCACGGTGATCGGCGCGGCGTTGATCGCGGGTTTCATCAGGCACGCATGGCGCCGGGCCGACGGCCCGCTGGTCGACCTGAGGTTGCTCAAGAATCGGGTCGTCAGGCAGGCCAACGTGACGCTGCTGATCTTCGCCGTGACCTACATCGGGGTGTTGCTGCTCATCCCGAGCTACCTGCAGGTGATGCTTCATCAGACGCCGCTGCAATCGGGACTGCACCTGGTCGCTATGGGAATCGGCATCGCGGTGACGACGCCGTTCGCCGGGGCCCTGATGGACAAAGACGGGCCGAGCAAGATCGTGCTGATTGCCTTCCCCCTGATGGCGGCGGGCCTGGGTGTGTTCACCCTCGGAGTCGCTCACCACGCCGGCTATGCGCCGACGCTGCTGGCCGGCCTCCTGCTGATCGGCATGGGGGTGGGCTGTGCCGCCACACCGGTTTCCGCGGCGTGCGTCCAACCGCTGGCCCCGCACCAGATCGCACGCGCCACGACGTTGCGCAGCGTCAACAATCAGCTGGGCGGTGCTGTCGGGGCCGCTCTGATGACGGTGCTGCTGACGGATCGAACCAGGGCCGCCGCCCAACACCTCACCCACGCCTACACGGCGGTGTTCACCGTGGCCACCGCGTTGGCGATCGGCGCAAGCATTGCGGCGGCGTTCCTGCCGATGACCACACTGGATAAACGCGTTGCGGCACAACCAATTTGACGGCCGGTTGTGACGCAGGGCAGGCCAACCTCGCGGGCGTGGCGGCGCTCGCCTTACTAGAAAGTTCGTCCTCAGATGCTCGATTACGGTACGCAACCGGACACGTTGGGACCGCTCACCGCGGCCCAGCGCGCGATCTGGGCCGCGCAGCAACTCCGGCCTGACGTCCCGTACAACTTCGCCGGTTACCTGGCGATCGATCACGACGTCGACGCCGACCGACTCATGGCCGCGTGCGAATCGGCGGTCGCGCGGTTCGGTACACCGTGTGCGCGGCTGGCCCTCGACAACGGCGAACCGGTCTTCGTGGTGGACCGCTCCTTCCCACTGACCCTGTGCTGTGTAGACCTGCGCGCCGAAGCCGACCCGCGCGGTGCCGCGCTGCGCTGGATCGACGACGACTATCGCCAACCGCTCGACCTACTCGCCGACCGGCTCGTCAACTTCGCACTGCTGCGACTCGCCGACGACCTGTGCTACTTCTACCTGCGCACGCACCATGTGCTCGTCGACGGCTACGGCGCGCACAACATCATCCGGCACGTCGCGGCCGTCTACTCCGGCGCCGACGCCCACACCGGTGCTGTCGACTTCTCCGCGTTCGCGCTCATCCGCGACGCGGATGTGAAGTATCAACAGTCGTCCCGCAGCGTCACCGACGCCGCGTACTGGAAGACAGTCCTGCGTGAGTCGGTGGCGGTCACCGACCTGGCCGGCACGCAGCGGTCGGTGCCCCCACGGCATCCACTGGTGCGCGAGTTGCGCTGCACCCACCGCCTTCTCGAGACGGGGCAGGACCGGTTCGACGTGGCCCGGGTCGTCGCCGCGATGGCCGCATTCGTCGCGAAGACCACGGGCCGGCAGCGGGTTTCGTTGTCGCTGCCCGTGTCGGCACGCACCACGGCCGCGCTGAAGAACAGTGCCGGCATGGTGTCGAACCTCGTGCCGCTGGTCGTCAGCGTCGAGGAGGGCGACACCGCCGCAGAGCTGACCGACCGGGTCGGCACCGCCGTGATCGGTGCACTGCGGCACCAACAGTTCCGGGGTTGGCCGGCACTCGTCGCGGATGCGACGCCGGTCGACACCAACGTCGAATTCGGCCAAGTGGTCAACATTTTCGGTTTCGCCGAACCTCTGCGTTTCGGGCCCTCACAGCCGACGTGCAGCGTGCTGACCACCATGCCCATCCAGGACGTCGCCGTCAACATCTACCCGCCTCTGGGCGGCAGCACGCCCAGAATCCAGTTCGCGTGGAACCCCGAGCGATACAGCGCCTGCGAGATCGACCGGCACGTCACCCGCCTTGAATCGCTGTTCGACCGGATCCTGATGGCGGACCCGTCGCTGCCACTGAGCCAGGTACCACTGCTGGACCGCGACGAGCGCGACCTGTTGCTGGCCCGGTGGTCGGGTGCCGAAGCGGCCGCTCCGGTCGGGCTGACGCCGTCGCTGCTGACCGCGGCGGCCCATGCCCGTCCCGCAGCGACGGCCGTCATCGACGACGACCGGGAATGGTCCTACCGCGACATCGATGAGTGGTCAACGCGATTGGCGTGGGTGCTAATCGACGCCGGGGTGGGCCCCGAGCGCGCGGTCGCGGTGGCGGTGGATCGATCCGTGGAACTGGTGGTCGCCTGGTGGGCGGTGGCCAAGGCCGGCGGGGCGTACGTACCAGTCGATCGCTCCCAGCCGGTCGAGCGCATCACGACGGTGCTGGACGCGGTCGGTGCCGTCTGCGTATTGACCTGCGGCAACAGCACTTTCGCCACGACCGGTGACCGCCCCACGCTAGACCTGGACACCGTGGACCTGTCCGGTCAGCGGACCGACCACATCTCCGACGCGGACCGGTTGACGCCATTGCAGGTGGACAGCACCGCCTACGTGATCTTCACGTCCGGGTCCACCGGCACCCCCAAAGGGGTCGCCGTCACCCACGCCGGCCTGACAGGACTGGCCGCGGCGCAGCGCTCGCTACTCGGCGTGGGTCCGAACGCGCGGGTGTTGATGGTGGCCGCGCCGATCTTCGACGCGTCGGTCTTCGAGCTGCTCTGGGCGGCGGGTTCGGGGGCGGCGCTGGTCGTGGCGCCGCGCGACGTGTACGCCGGCGCCGCGTTGACCGCGTTGACCACAGCTCACCGGGTCACCGCGGCCGTCCTGACGCCGACGGTGCTGGCCTCGCTGGAGCCGCTGCGGCTGCAGGGGATTGACACGCTGCTCACCGCCGGGGAGGCCTGCCCGCCCGAGCTCGCGGCCGCCTGGTCGGGGGGCCGCCGAATGCTCAACGCCTACGGGCCAACCGAGGCCACCATCTGGGCCACCTGCAGCGCGCCGCTGTCGCCGCAGCATGCGGTGCGCATCGGTGCGCCCATTCCCGGCGTGCGCGCAATCGTGCTCGACGCCCGGCTGAACCCGGCGCCCATCGGGGTGGTGGGTGAGGTGTACCTCAGCGGCCCCGCGCTGGCGCGCGGGTATGTGGGCCGGGTCGACCTGACCGCGGAGCGCTTCGTGGCCAACCCCTACGGGCCGGCCGGGACGCGGATGTATCGCACCGGAGACCGCGCGTGTTGGGACCCGGACGGGCAGCTGCGTTTCGTGGGCCGCGCCGACGACCAGGTCAAAATTCGGGGTTACCGCATCGAACTGGGCGAAGTCCGGGCCGCCTTGGCCGCGTGCGACGGCGTGCGGCAGGCCGTGGTGGTCGCCCGCGCGGGCGGCGACCACGGCAGGCGCCTGGTGGGTTACATCACCGGATCCGCCGACCCCGCGCAGCTGCGCGGCCGACTGGCCGAGCGTCTGCCGGCCTACCTCGTGCCGGCGGCAGTCGTCGTCGTCGACGCGCTGCCGCTCACCGCGAACGGCAAGCTCGACGTTCGGGCGCTGCCCGCACCGGAATTCGCCGCCGGCGCCTATCGCGCGCCGTCCGGTGCACTCGAAGAGGTGCTGGCCGGGATCTACGCCGAAGTCCTGGGCCTACACCGGGTCGGCGCGGATGACTCGTTCTTCGACCTGGGCGGCGACAGCATCATGTCGCTGCAGGTGGTGTCCCGCGCGCGTGCCGCCGGCGTCATCATCGGTCCGCGAGACATTTTCGTCGAGCAGACCGTGGCGCGCCTGGCAAGCATCGCCACCGTGGCCGTCGGTGAACAGCGCCCGGACGACGCGGGCGTGGGCGAGGTGCTGGCGACCCCGATCATGCGGTGGCTGCAGGGCATCGACGGTCCGGTCGACCAGTTCAACCAGACCATGGTGGTGCAGGCCCCCGCCGGAGTCGAGGAGACCGATGTCGTAGTTCTCCTGCAGGCACTGCTCGATCGGCACGCCATGCTGCGGTTGCGGGTCGACGATGACGGCGAGGGGACGTGGTCGCTGGCGGTGCCGGAGGCCGGCACCGTGGACGCCTCCGCCTGCCTGCAGGTGTCGCCGGTGCTGTCAGAGCAGGCGCTCATCGGCGCGCGGTCGCGGCTGAATCCGGGCGCCGGGGTGCTGCTCAGTGCGCTGTGGGTGCCGCCCGCCCGACAGTTGGCGCTCATCGTTCACCACCTCGCCGTCGACGGGGTCTCTTGGCGGATCCTGGTGGAGGACCTCAACATCGCGTGGGCCGCGCGTCGCGCCGGTCACCCCGTGACGCTGCCGCCGGGCGGCACCTCGTTCGCCCGCTGGTCCTTCCTGCTCGACGAGCACGCGCGCCGCCCCGAGGTGCTGGCCCAAGCCGAAGCCTGGCGGCGCGTGGCGGGCGCGCCGGCCGCACTGCCGGCCCCCGGCACCCTCGACACCCACGCCACCGCCGGACGCAGGTCGGCTCGTCTGGACGCCGACACCACCCGCATGCTGCTCGGCGAGGTGCCCGCGGCGTTCCACGCCGGCACGCAGGACATCCTCCTGATCGCGTTCGGCATGGCGATCGCACACTTTGCGGGCAGTCACCGCACGCCGATCGGAATCGACGTTGAAAGCCATGGGCGGGAAGCGGATTGGGGCGTCGACATCGATTTGTCGCGCACGGTCGGTTGGTTCACGGCCAAATACCCGGTCGCCCTGGCGGTGGGCGCGCTGGACTGGGCGCGGGTCCTCGACGGCGGGGCCGCCGTGGCAACGGTGGTCAAGGCCGCCAAGGAGCAACTGCGCGCCCTGCCCGACGGCCTCACCTACGGACTGCTGCGCTACCTCAGCCTCAAACTGGACGATCGCGAGCCGACTGTCGCGTTCAACTACCTGGGCCGACTGGCCGGCACCGCCGGCCTACCCCGAGACATCTGGCGCCCAGACCTCGACAGCCTGTCGGCCAGCGTCGTCGCGACCGCGGTGGCCACGCCGCTGACACACACCGTGGCGCTCAACGCCGGCATCCTCGACGACGAGGACGGCCCCCACCTGCAGGCCGAGTGGACGTGGGCGGCCTCTGCGCTCAATGCGGATCAGCTTGAGCGGTTGAGCGACTTGTGGTTCGAGGCGTTGAGGGGCATCTGCGCGCACGTGCGCGGCGGAGGCGGCGGCCTGACCCCGTCGGACGTCCTCCCCGCGCGCCTGACCCAGGCGCAGCTCGACGATCTCGAACGGCACGGTCGCGTGGCCGACGTGCTGCCGCTGACCCCGTTGCAGCAGGGGCTGTTCTATCACGCCACGGCTGCATCTGCCGAGGGCGTCGATCTCTATGCCGTCCAGCTGACCATCGGCATCGCCGGTCCCCTCGACCCGCAGCGGCTGCGTGCGGCGGTGCGCACCGTCGTCACCCGGCACCCCAACCTGGCCGCCCGCTTCTGCCCGGAGATCGATCCGCCCGTGCAGGTCATCCCCGCCGCCGCCGAAGTACCCTGGTGCGAAGCCGAATTCGACGCCACCCACCCGGGTTTCGGCGAGCAGGTCCGGCAGCTGTGCGCCGCCGAACGCGCCGCGGTCTGCGACCTGAGCGACTCACCGGTGTTCCGGGTGGCGCTGATCCGCACCGCCCCCGACCACCACCGGCTCGTGCTGACCAATCACCACGTCGTGCTCGACGGCTCGTCGCTGCCGATTCTGCTGCAGGAGATCTTCGTCGCCTACCACGAGCAGCGCCTCGCCGCGCCCGTGCCGTACCGCAGATACGTGGCCTGGCATGCGCAGCGTGACCTCGTCGCCGCCCACGCGGTGTGGCGAGAAGCCTTGGCCGGATTCGACACTCCCACGCTGGTCGGATCGCCACACCGGCAGCGACGGGGGCAGCGCGGCGTGCAGTCGCGCAGGCTCTCCGAGCGGGCCGGTCAGGCGCTGCAGCAACTGGCCCGCGCGCACCGCACCACCGTCAACACCGTGCTGCGGGCCGGATGGGCGCAGCTGCTGGTGTCGCTGACCGGGCAACACGACGTGGTTTTCGGTGCCACGGTCTCGGGCCGCGCGGCCGATATCGTGGGCATCGAGTCGATGGTGGGTCTGCTGATCAACACGGTCCCGGTCCGGGCGCGCGTGAGCGCCGCGACCACGGTCGCCGACCTGCTTGATCAGCTGCATCGCGCGTATCAGCAGACGCTGGATCACGAACACCTGGCGCTCAACGAGATTCACCGCGTCACCGGTCACGATCAGCTGTTCGACACGTTGTTCGTCTTCGAGAACTACCCGCTTGACGCGGCGGCCTCGATGAAACTCGGCGAGCTGGCCATCACCGATTTCACCAGCCACGAGTCTACCCACTACCCGCTGACCCTGCAGGCGACGCCCGGCTCCGAGCTGGGGCTGGCCATCGAGTACGACTGCGATGCGTTCGACCCCGAAACCGTTGCGGCCCTGGCCGACCGGCTGGAGCGAATCTTGTCGACCATGCCCGCCGACCCGTCGCGGCGGTTGTCGGCGGTGGACGTGCTGGCCGCGGACGAGCGCGCCCGGCTCGACCGGTTCGGCAACAGGGCGGTGCTTGGTCAACCGGTGACCGGACCATCGATCCCACAGCTGTTCGCCGCGCAGGTGCACCGGACCCCGGAGGCGGTGGCGTTGACGTGTGGTGCCCGCAGCTTGACCTACCGCGAGCTCGACCGGGATTCACACCGCTTGGCGCACAAGCTGATCGCCCATGGCGCGCGAGCCGGCCAATGCGTCGCGGTGATGTTCGGCCGGTCCGCCGACGCCATCGTCGCGATCTTGGCGGTGCTCAAGTCCGGGGCCGCCTATCTGCCCATCGACCCCGCCGTCCCCGACGCGCGGATCGCCTTCGTCCTCGGCGACGCCACACCGATCGCCGCGGTGACCACACCGGAGCTGGCACCCCGCTTCGCCGGCCGCGGGATCACCGTGGTCGACGCCGCCGCCGACGCCCCGGCCGCAGAATCCGCGCTGCCGTTGCCGGCCGGTGACGACATCGCCCACATCGTCTACACGTCGGGGACCACGGGAGTACCGAAGGGCGTCGCGACCACCCACCACAACGTGACTCAGCTGCTCGAGCCGCTGCACGAGGGCCTGCCGTCGGGGCCGAACGACGTGTGGACGCAATGGTATTCGTACGCGTTCGATGCCTCGGTGGAAGAGATTTGGGGCGCGTTGCTGCACGGCAGCCGCCTGGTGGTGGTGCCCGAGTCGGTCGCCGCGGTGCCGGAGGACTTTCAAGCGCTGATCGTCGACGAACGCGTCAGCGTGCTGCACCAGACGCCGTCGGCCCTCGCTGCGCTGTCACCTCAGGGCCTGGAGTCGACGGCCGTGGTGGTGGCCGCCGAGCCGTGCGCGGTGGAACTCGTGGACCGGTGGGCGCAGGGCCGGATCATGACCAACGCCTACGGACCGACGGAAACCACGCTGTGCGTGACGGTCAGCGTGCCGTTGGCGGCCGGCGCGGGGGTGGTCCCCATCGGCGTGCCGATACCCGGTGCGGCGTTGTTCGTGCTGGACGGCTGGCTGCGCCCGGTGCCGCCGGGTGTGGTCGGCGAGCTGTACGTGGCGGGCCACGGGGTCGGCGTCGGCTATGTCCGCCGACCCGGGCTGACGGCGTCGCGCTTCGTGGCGTGCCCCTTCGCGCCGGGGCGGCGCATGTACCGCACCGGGGACCTGGTCTCCTGGGGTGCCGACGGCCAGCTGCGTTACCTGGGCCGCGCCGACGAACAGGTCAAGATCCGCGGCTATCGCATCGAGCTGGGCGAGATCCAGGCCGCGCTGATCGACGTCGAGCACGTCGAGCAGGCGGTGGTGATCGTTCGCGAAGACCGCCCCGGCGACAAACGCCTGGTCGGTTACGTCACCGAAACCGCGCCCGGCACAGTGGATGTCGCCGCGGCGCGGACCCGGCTGGGCGAGCGGCTGCCGGCCTACATGGTGCCGGCGGCCGTCGTGGCGGTCCCGGCGCTGCCCCTGACGATCAACGGCAAACTGGACACCCGCGCGCTGCCGCAACCGCACTACCGCGACGCCGCGTATCGCGCCCCGTCGAACGCCGTTGAGGACATCCTCACCGGCATCTACGCCCAGATCCTCGGGATGGAGCGCGTCGGCGTCGACGACTCGTTCTTCGACCTCGGCGGGGACTCCCTGTCGGCGATGCGCCTCATCGCCGCCGTCAACAAGGCCCTACGGACGGATTTGACGGTACGCACCTTGTTCGCCGCGCCCACCGTCGCCCAGCTCGCGCCCCGGCTCCACCCAAGCGCGGGCGAGCGCCGGCCGCTGGTCGCCGCTGTGCGGCCGGCGCGAATACCGTTGTCGTTCGCCCAGAACCGACTGTGGTTCCTCGGCCAATTGCACGGCCCCTCGCCGGTGTACAACATGACGGTGGGCCTGCGACTGCACGGTCGCCTGAACGCCGAGGCGCTGGGCGCCGCACTGACCGACGTGGTGGGCCGCCACGAATCGCTGCGCACGGTGTTTCCCCACATCGACGGGGTGCCCTACCAGGACGTGGTGCCGGCCGACCGGGTGGAATTGGGCTGGGCCACGGTCGATGCCCGCGGGTGGTCGCAGGCCCGGTTGGCCGATGCCATGGACGCCGTGGCGCGTCACGCGTTCGACCTGCAGACCGAAACCCCGCTACGGGCACAGCTTTTCACCGTTACAGACGACGAACATGTGTTGGTGGCAACCGTGCATCACATCGCCGCCGACGGCTGGTCGGTCACCCCACTAGTGCGCGACCTGGGCGTGGCCTACGCCAGCCGGTGCGACGGGCGCGCCCCCGACTGGGAGCCCCTGGCGTTGCAGTACGCCGATTACGCGTTGTGGGAGCGTGCCCGATTCGGAGACGTCGACGACAGCGACGGACCCATCGCCGCCCAGGTGGCGTACTGGCGGCAGGCGTTGGCCGGGATGCCCGAGCGGCTGCACCTGCCGACCGATCGGCCGTACCCGCCCGTCGCCGACTACCGGGGCGCCACCGCCGTGGTGCAGTGGTCCGCCGAGCTGCAGCGCCGGATCCGCGTGCTGGCCCGCGATCACGACGCGACCAGTTTCATGGTGCTGCAGGCCGCTTTGGCCGTGCTGCTGAGCAAGCTGTGCGCAACCGCCGACGTGGCGGTGGGGTTCCCGGTCGCCGGACGCCCCGACCCCGCGCTGGACGAGCTGGTGGGATTCTTCGTCAACAGGCTGGTGCTGCGGGTCGAACTTGCCGGCGACCCGACGATCGCCGAGACGCTGGCTCAGGTGCGCTCTCGCAGCCTTGCCGCCTACGAGCACCAGGACCTACCTTTCGACGTTTTAGTGGAGCGGCTCAATCCGACCCGATCGATGGCCCATCACCCGTTGGTTCAGGTGGCGTTGGCGTGGCAGAACCTGCCCGGACAGCACGACGACCCGGCTGCGGGGCTGACGTTGGGTGACCTGCAGATCACCCCGATGCCGCTGGACACCCATACCGCGCGGATGGACCTCACCTTCTCGCTGGCCGAACGGTGGACGCAGACCGGTGAGCCCGCGGGCATCATCGGAGCGGTGGAATTCCGCACCGACGTGTTCGACGCGGCCAGCGTCCAGGCGCTGATCACGCGGTTGGAGCGGGTCGTGCTCGCCATGACCGCCGACCCCGACCGCAGGTTGTCGACCGTCGACGTGCTCGACGAACGCGAACACGCATGGCTGGACGAGGCGGGTAACCGCGCGGTATTGACGCGCGGTTACGTCGGCGCGTCCATACCGGAACTCTTTGCCGCACAGGTGCTTCGCACTCCCGAGTCAACAGCGTTGTGCTGCGCGGACCGGTCGATGACCTACCGCGAGCTGGAGCGGTCCGCGAATCGCCTCGCGCACCTGTTGGCCGACCACGGTGCGCGGGCGGGCCGCATTGTCGCGCTGCTGGTCCCGCGCTCGGCCGACGCGATCGTGGCGATCCTGGCCGTGTTGAAGACCGGGGCGGCATACCTGCCGATCGACCCTGCCGTGCCGGACGCCCGGCTCGAATTCCTCGTCGACGACGCCGACCCCGTCGTCGCGATCACGACCGCGAGCTCGGCCGGCCGGCTGCACCGGTACGGCCTGCGGGTCATCGACATCGACGCGCCGCTGGGTTCACATCCCAGCGGCGCGCCACCGGCGCCGGACGCCGACAACCTCGCCCACATCATCTACACCTCGGGCACTACCGGCGCCCCGAAAGGCGTTGCGGTCACGCATCGCAACGTCACCCAACTGATGGAAGGCCGGGACGCCGGCCTGGCCCCACCGGGCCCTGTCAACGTGTCGATGCAGTGGCACTCCTACGCGTTCGACGCGTCGGTGCGGGAGATCTGGGGTGCCTTGCTGCACGGCGGGCGGCTGGTCGTGGTTCCCGAGGCGGCGGCCGGATCGCCGGAGGACTTGCGCGCGCTGTTGATTCGCGAGCAGGTCGGTGTGCTAAGCCAAACGCCGTCCGCGTTGGCGGGGTTGTCTCGCGAGGGTTTGGAGGCGGCCGCGCTGATCGTCGGCGGCGAGGCCTGCCCGGCCGAGTTGGTGCAGCGGTGGGCGCCGGGCCGCGTCATGCGCAACGCCTACGGTCCCACCGAAACCACGGTCGACGTGACCATCAGCTCCCCGCTCGAGGCGGACGCCGGCGCCGAGGTACCCATCGGGAGACCGGTCGCGGGCGCCGCGCTGTTCGTGCTCGACGCGGGGTTGCGGCCCGTCCCGCCGGGCGTGGTCGGTGAGTTGTACGTCGCCGGTCGCGGTGTCGGCGTCGGCTATCTGGGCAGAGCGTCGCTGACCGCGTCCCGCTTCGTCGCGTGCCCGTTCGCGGGCGCGGATGCGCCCGGGGCACGCATGTACCGCACCGGCGACCTGGTGCGGTGGCGTGCCGACGGGCAACTGCACTACGTCGGCCGCGCCGACGAGCAGGTCAAGATCCGCGGCTACCGCATCGAATTGGGCGAAATCCGCTCCGCGCTGGCCGCGTTGGCGGGTGTGGACGCCGCGGCGGTCATCGCCCGCGAGGACCGGCCCGGTGACAAGCGCCTCGTGGGCTACATCACCGGCACCGCCGATCCACTGGCCCTACGGGCGGAGCTGGCCAAGCAGTTGCCGGCTTACCTGGTGCCGGCCGCGATCGTGGTGCTCGACGCGTTGCCTCTGACGATCAGCGGCAAGCTGGACAGCCGGGCGCTGCCGGCGCCGGAGTACCGCGATGCCCCCTATCGCGCCCCCGGCAACACCATCGAAGAAATTCTGGCCGACACCTATGCCGAGATCCTCGGCCTGGACCGCGTCGGCGTGGACGACTCGTTCTTCGACCTCGGCGGCGACTCGCTGACCGCGATGCGGCTGATCGCCGCGGTCAACAAGTCCCTGAACACCCGTCTGGGCGTACGCGTCCTGTTCGACACGCCCACTATCGCCGGCCTGGCGCCCAAGGTCCACACGGACGGCGGCGCACTACAACCCCTGGTGGCCGGTGATCGGCCCGCCGTGATCCCACTGTCCTTCGGTCAGAGCCGGTTGTGGTTTCTTGACCAATTGACCGGCCCCTCAGCGGTATTCAACATGGCCGTGGCGCTCGCGCTGACCGGCCGCCTGGATGTCGGCGCGCTGGGCGCGGCCCTGGCAGATGTGGTCGGCCGACACGAATCCCTGCGCACGGTATTTCCCCACCGTGATGGCGTGCCCTATCAGGACGTGGTGGCGCCCGAGCGCGCGCACTTCGGCTGGGGCGTCGTCGACGCCACCGCATGGTCGCGGCACCGGCTGACCGAGAGCATCGGTGCCGCCGCGCGTCACACCTTCGACCTGTCGAGCGAAACCCCGCTGTACGCACGGCTTTTCGCGGTATCCGAGGACGAGCACGTCCTGGTGGCGGTGGTGCACCACATCGCGGCCGACGGCTGGTCGGTGGCCCCGCTGGTGAGCGACCTGGCGGCCGCCTACGCCAGCCGGTGCATAGGGCACGCCCCGCAGTGGGCCCCGCTGCCCGTGCAGTACGCGGACTACACGCTGTGGCAGCGCGCGCAATTCGG
>NZ_LZJI01000162.1 GCF_001667775.1 Mycobacterium sp. E1747 | reverse complement strand
GGGTTGCTGGCGGTGGTGTTGGCCGCCGCGTTAGCCACCGTGCTGGACTGCGTCGCCGTGCCCGCGTCGTTGGTCACAGTTTGCTGTGAGGGGAGGCGGTCGGGGCGGCACGCTGTTACTCTGACGTTACTAAAAGTGAATTCGTCGTACCGTCACGTGAACAGTTGCAAACTGACGGCTTCCGAAACAGCTTCAGGGGCCGTCGTCATCTAGTCTCTGCACAGTCGGGGATTGAACTAGGAGGGAACCAGTATGTCGTTCGTGACCACACAGCCCGAGGCTCTGGCTGCGGCGGCCGGAAACTTGCAGGCCATTGGCTCAACGCTGAGCGCCCAGAACGCGGCTGCTGCCGCCCCCACGACCGGGGTGGTGCCCGCGGCCGCCGACGAGGTGTCGGCGCTGACGGCGGCGCAGTTCGCCGCACACGCCCAGATGTACCAGGCGGTCAGCGCGCAGGCCGCGGCCATTCACGAGGCGTTCGTGAACACGCTGTCGACCAGCTCTAGCTCGTACGCTGCGACCGAGGCAATCAACGCTGCTGCTGCAGGCTGATTGGGTTGGCGGTTCGGGGTCTGGGGCTGGACGGCTTCGACATGCGCCCGGACCTGACTGCCCAGCTACCGATGATCTCGGGGGCTGACGGCCGGACAACTCAAACGCCGGGGTTCGGGTTTGACGTCCGTCTCACCGTGTTACAGCGACCGGTGGCCGCCGGCTGACGGGAAGGGGGGATCATCCTTTTGTATTCGGCTCGGCGGTTCGCCAGCGCGTGACCGGTCCGGCCATCGTCGTCACCACAGCAGGTATCTGAATAATCACTTATTAAAGGAGAAAGCCAGATGGCAACACGTTTCATGACCGACCCGCACGAGATGCGGGCGATGGCGGGCCGCTTCGAGGTGCACGCCCAGACGGTCGAGGACGAGGCCCGCAAGATGTGGGCGTCCTCGATGAACATCGCCGGCTCGGGCTGGAGCGGCCAGGCGCAGGCGACCTCGTACGACACCATGGGTCAGGTCAACCAGGCCTTCCGCAACATCGTCAACATGCTTCACGGTGTGCGCGACGGGCTGATCCGCGACGCGAACAACTACGAGCAGCAAGAGCAGGCCTCGCAGCAAATCCTCAGCAGCTAGCGCTAAAAACCGCGGCTGCGTACCATTCCAGACATTAGGAGAACACCGTTATGACAATCAATTACCAGTTCGGCGATGTCGACGCCCACGGTGCCTTGATCCGCGCCCAGGCCGCGTCTTTGGAGGCTGAGCACCAGGCCATCGTTCGTGATGTGCTTGCTGCGGGTGACTTCTGGGGCGGCGCGGGTTCGGTGGCCTGCCAGGAGTTCATCACCCAGTTGGGTCGCAACTTCCAGGTGATCTACGAGCAGGCCAACGCCCACGGGCAGAAGGTGCAAAGCGCCGGCAACAACATGGCCAGCACCGACAGCGCCGTTGGGTCCAGCTGGGCCTAACCCCAACTTCAGGCGCGGCAGCACACCGATGTCTGGTGTGCTGCCGCGTCCTGCGGTTACCGTGCACTTTCAACCCTTGAGGTATTGATGGACCAACAGACCGCCCGCACCGACATCACCGTCAACGTCGACGGCTTCTGGATGCTCCAGGCCCTCCTGGACATCCGGCACGTCGCACCGGAGTTGCGCTGCCGGCCATTCGTTTCTACCGACTCGAGCGACTGGCTCAACGAGCATCCGGGCATGGCGGTTATGCGCGAACAAGGCATCGTCGAGAACGACCAGGTGAACGAGCACGTGGCCGCTCGGATGAGGGTGCTGGCCGCACCCGACCTCGAGGTGATCGCCCTGCTGTCGCGGGGCAAGCTGCTCTACGGCGTCGTCGACGACGAGAACCAGCCGCCCGGGTCGCGCGACATCCCCGACAACGAGTTCCGGGTGGTGCTTGCCCGTCGCGGCCAGCACTGGGTCTCGGCGGTTCGGGTGGGCGGCGACATCACCGTCGACGACGTCGCCATCGCCGACAGCGCCTCGATAGCGTCCCTGGTCCTGGACGCGCTGGAGTCGATCCACCACGCGGAGCCCGCGGCCATCAATGCGGTCAACGTGCCGCTGGAAGAGATGCTGGAAGCGACCAAGTCGTGGCAGGAGTCGGGTTTCAACGTGTTTTCCGGCGGCGACCTGCGGCGTATGGGGATCAGCGCCGCCACCGTGGCCGCGCTGGGGCAGGCCCTGTCGGACCCGGCGGCCGAGGTTGCGGTGTATGCGCGTCAATACCGGGACGACGCGAAGGGCCCTAGCGCTTCGGTGCTGTCGCTCAAGGACGGCTCCGGTGGCCGCATCGCGCTCTACCAGCAGGCGAGGACGGCGGGTTCGGGAGAGGCCTGGCTGGCCATCTGCCCCGCAACCCCCCAGTTGGTGCAGGTAGGCGTCAAAACGGTGCTGGACACGCTGCCCTACGGCGAGTGGAAAACCCACAGCCGGGTCTGACATTAGACGAAACATAAAGTTCACCAATGGCTTTGCACTCAACATGCGGTTGAGATGCCAACACGGCATACTTCTCCAAGAGATTCAGCAAATCTCAAACCACTGTCACCGAAGTTTTAATCGCAAGGCGGGGTAGATGGAATTCGGAATAGTCGAGCTACGCTTTCTCGGGCGCCGCAGCGCCCTGGAGAACGGGCCGGCGCAGACTCCCGCCCGGTCGGCGGCACGGGGTTACACAATCACGACGGTAAGGGGTTCAGGGCGATGACTGCGGTAGTTGAAGCGCTACAGCCTGACGTTGAGGGTATTTCGCAGCCTCGGGCGGTCGTGGTCGGCGTTATGGCCGGGGCGGGCGTACAGATCGGCGTCCTGCTGGACGCCAACGCCCCCGTCTCGGTGATGACCGAGCCGCTGCTGAAGGTGGTGAATAGCCGGCTCAGGGAGCTCGGCGACACCCCGCTGGAGGCCACGGGCCGTGGCAGGTGGGCGCTCTGCCTGGTCGACGGCAGCCCGTTGCGGGCCACCCAGTCCCTGACCGAGCAGGACGTCTACGACGGCGACCGGCTGTGGATCCGGTTCATCCAGGACACCGAGCACCGCTCGCAGGTCATCGAGCACATCTCCACCGCTGTCGCGGCAAACCTGAGCAAGCGGTTCGCCGCGATCGACCCGGCCGCCGCGGTGCAGGTCGGCGCGTCGATGGTGGCGGCCGGGGTGACCGCCGCCTCCGGCTTGCTGCTCTGGTACCGGTGGCACCACAATTCCTGGCTGCCGACGGCCTACGCGGCGGTGATCGCCGCGGCGGTGCTCGGCGTCTCACTGATGCTCCTGATGCGGGCGCGCACCGACCAGGATCGCCGCATCGCCGACATCATGCTGCTGAGCGGCCTGGCGCCATTCACGGTCGCCGCCGCTGCCGCCCCACCCGGCGGCGTGGGGTCCCCCCACGCGGTGCTCGGTTTCGGCGTTCTGACCATCGCGGCGATGCTTGCCCTGCGTTTCACCGGCCGGCGGCTGGGGCTCTACACCGCCCTCATTACCGTCAGCGTGGTCACCGCGATCGCGGCGCTGGCGCGGATGGTCGCGATGACCGGCGCCGTGACGTTGCTGACCAGCGTCGTCTTGCTGTCCGTGCTGGTCTACCACACCGCGCCCGCTCTCTCGCGCCGGTTGGCGGGCATCCGGTTGCCGGTGTTCCCCTCGGCGACCAGCCGGTGGGTGTTCGAGGCTCGGCCCGACCTGCCCACCACGGTGGTCCGCTCCGACGGTGGACCCCCAGTCCTCGAGGGCCCCGCGTCCGTCCGCGACGTCTTGGTGCAGGCCGAACGCGCCCGCTCCTTCTTGACCGGCCTGCTGGTCGGGCTGGGCGTGTTGATGGTCGTGTCGTTGACGGCGCTGTCGGACCCGCACACCGGTCAACGCTGGCTGCCGCTCGCGCTGGCCGGCTTCAGCGCCGGGTTCCTGATGCTGCGCGGACGCTCGTACGTCGACCGTTGGCAGGCGATCACCTTGGCCGTGACCGCCGTCCTCATCGTCGGTGCGGTCGTGGTGCGGTACGCGCTCGTGCTGCAGTCGCCCCTGGCTGTGTCGATCAGCGCGGCGATCCTGGTTCTGCTGCCGGCTGCCGGCCTTACGTCCGCGGCCGTGGTGCCCAACAGCATCTACAGCCCGCTGTTCCGCAAGTTCGTGGAATGGATCGAATACCTCTGCCTGATGCCGATTTTCCCGCTGGCATTGTGGTTGATGAATGTCTATGCAGCAATCCGCTACCGGTAGTTACAAGGTGTGGCGAGGGCGCGCATCCGCGGCGGCCCTCGCCGCAATCTTGCTCGCCTCAGGAGCATTGGCCGGCTTGCCGCCGGCCTCTGCGATTTCACCGCCGACGATCGATCCCGGTGCGGTGCCGCCCGACGGCCCGCCCGGGCCGCCGGCGCCGATGAAGCAGAATTCGTACTGCACCGAGGTCGGAGTCCTGCCTGGCACGGACTTCCGGTTACAGCCCAAGTACATGGACATGCTCAACCTGCAGGAGGCGTGGCAGTTCGGGCGCGGTGCCGGCGTGAAGGTGGCCGTTATCGACACCGGGGTGAGCCCGCACGCCAGGTTTCCGCACCTGATCCCCGGCGGGGACTACGTCATGGGCGGTGACGGACTGTCGGACTGCGATGCCCACGGCACGATCGTGGCCTCGATGATCGGCGCCGCGCCGGCGAACGGCGCGGGGGTGCCGCCGGCCGCGCCACGCCGGCCGGTCACCATCCCCACCACCGAGCCGCCACCGAAAGCGCCGCCGCCGCAGACCGTGACGTTGTCGCCGTTGCCGCAGACCGTGACGATGGTTCCGCCCGCTCCGCAGGAGGAGCCCGCTCCCGGACCGTTCGGGCTGCCCCCGGCGGCCCCGCCGCCATCACCGCAGCAACCCGCGGGACCACCCCCGGGGCCGCCGGCCGCGCCGGCCCAGCCCGGTGGCCAGGCCCCGGCGGTCAGTCACGGCGGTGGCACAGTGACGATCCCGAGCTTTTCGGGCGGACGCCAGGTGGTCGGGGTCGACTACCCGCGCCCACTCGACCCGCCACCACCACCGGCGCCGCCGGCGCCGTCGGCCGGCCCCGATGCGTTCAGCGGCGTCGCGCCCGATGTGGACATCATTGCGATTCGCCAGTCCAGCCAGGCATTCGGGCTCAAGGACGCCTACACCGGCGACGAGGACCCGCAGACGCGCGCGAAGATCGACGGCGTTCAGACGATGGCCCGGGCAATCGTGCACGCCGCCAATATGGGCGCGCAGGTCATCAACATCTCGGATGTGACCTGCATGAGCGCGCGCAACATCGTGGACCAGCGCGCGCTCGGCGCGGCGGTGCGCTACGCCTCGGTCGACAAGAATGCCGTCATCGTGGCGGCCGCCGGCGACACCAACAAGAAGGACTGCAAGCAAAACCCGGCGCATGACCCGTTGCAGCCCAACGATCCCCGCAACTGGAACTCCGTGACCACCGTGGTGACGCCGTCCTGGTTCAGCGACTACGTCCTGACCGTGGGGGCGGTCGACGAAGATGGTCGGCCGCAGACCGGCGGCCAGGGTCAGGGATCGACGAGTGTGGCCGGTCCTTGGGTGGGCATCGCCGCGCCGGGCACCGACGTCGTCGGGCTGTCGCCGCGCGACGACGGCGTCATCAACGCGATCGATGGACCGGACAACACGCTGCTGGTTCCTTCTGGCACCAGCTTCTCGGCCGCGATCGTGTCAGGCATCGCCGCGCTCGTCCGGGCCAAGTTCCCGCAGCTGTCGGCATACCAGGTCATCAACCGGTTGACCCGCACCGCTCGCGCACCGGCGCGCGGCGTGGACAACCAGATCGGCCACGGCGTCGTCGACCCGGTCGCGGCACTGACGTGGGACGTACCCGAAGGACCGTTGAAGCCACCGCAGCAACTTTCCGCGCCGCTGAACATTCCGAAGCCCGCGCCGAACCGGGATATGGTGCCGGTGTGGGTCGCAGGCGGGGGCTTGCTCGCGGCGCTACTGATCGGTGGGGGCGTGTTTGGTACGGCGATGCTGATGAAGCGATCGCGGAAGCAGCAATAGGGCGGAGCAGTAACAATCATGAAAGCTCAGCGCAAACTCGGGGTGTCGTTGTCGTGGCCACGGGTCACCGCGGTGTTCCTGGTCGACGTCGCCATCATGGTGGTGGCCAGCCACTGCCCGGAGTCCTGGCAGGGCACCTATCGCATCGCGTTCTGGGTGGGTGTTGGCCTCGCGGTGCTGGTCGCGCTGGCGTCCCTGGTCACCTACCACGGCGTCACGGTGACCTCGGCATTGGCCACCTGGCTGTGGGATTGGTCCGCCGATCCGGGGACCGCGCTCGGTGCCGGCTGCACGCCGGTGCTGGACTACCAGCGCAAGTTCGGGCGCGACAAGGTCGGCGTGCGCGAGTACGAAGGCCAGCTGGTCTCGGTCATCGCGTTGAACGGCGGCGAGGACGACCCGTCGTCGCGTCACCGGCACCGGAATTCGCCGCCCACCCTGCTGGTGCAGGCGGTGGCTGATGGCCTGCGCCAGTTCGACATTCACCTCGATAACATCGACATCGTGTCGGTCAAGGTGCGCCGCGGCGGCAACGCCGCCGAGTTGTCGAAGCTCGACGACTGGGGCCCCGAGGAGTGGGAGGTGGCCAACGGAGAGCCCACCTCCTACGTTCGCCGCACCTGGCTGGTGCTGCGGATGAACCCGCAGCGCAACATCGCCGCGGTCGCGGTCCGCGATTCGCTGGCTTCGACTTTGGTGGCCGCCACCGAGCGGCTGGCCCAGGATCTCGACGGACTCACCTGCGCCGCAAAGCCTTTGACCGCAGAGGAGATCGCCGAGGTGGACCGCGCGGTGCTGGCGGATTTGGAGCCCACCTGGAGCCGGCCCGGCTGGCGCCACCTCAAGCACTTCAACGGATTCACTACCAGCTTCTGGGTGACGCCCGCCGACATCACCACCGACACGATCGACGAGTTGTGGGAGGCGGACACCGTCGCCACGGTGCTGACCGTCCGTCTCACCGCCCCCACGGGCCGGCCGGAGGTCTCGGCCTGGGTGCGCTACCACACCGAGAAGCGGCTGCCCCGAGACATCTCCGCCGGCCTCAACCGCCTCACCGGCCGCCAGTTGGCCGCGGTCCGCGCGAGCTTGCCCGCCCCCGCGACGCACGCCTCGCTGGTCCTGCCGAGCCGTCCCGTGCGTAACGACGACGAGCTCACGCTGTCGGTCGGTCAGTTGCGACAGAGCCCGGCGGGCGTGCCTGTGGCGCAATGACGCGGCCACAATCGACGGCTGAAGGCGCCCGCAATGCGATGATCGCCGGCCTCCTGGCATCGGGGATATCGGTCAACGGCCTGCAGCCCAGTCACAATCCGCAGGTGGCGTCGCAGATGTTCACCACGGCCAGCAACTTGGACCCGGGCATGTGTGATGCCTTTCTGGCCCGGTTGCTGGCGGGGGAGCGCAGCATCGAGGCGCTCGCCGGCGCGTGGGCCTCGGTCCGGACGTTCGGGTGGGAGACCCGGAGGCTCGGGGTCACCGACCTGGAGTTCCGTCCCCAAGTTTCCGACGGGCTGTTCCTGCAGTTGGCCGTCACCAGCGCCGAGTCGTTGGCGTGTGCCTACGCGGCCGTTCTGGCCGAGGCCAAACGCTACGAGGAGGCGTCGGCCCTGCTCGACGGGGTTGAGCCGCGCCAGCCATTCGAGCAGGAGCTTGTCGACTACGTCCGGGGCGTGCTGTATTTCCGCACCGGACGGTGGCCGGATGTGCTCAACCAGTTCCCCGAGGGCAAGGTGTGGCGTCAGCCGGAGCTCAAGGCCGCCGGCGCCGCGATGGCGACAACCGCGCTGGCGTCGCTCGGCGTATTCGAGGAGGCGCTGCGCCGCGGCCAGGACGCCGTCGAGGGTGACCGGGTGCCGGGCGCGGCCAACATTGCGCTGTACACCCAGGGCATGTGCCTGCGACACCTGGGGCGCGAGGACGAGGCCGTCGAACTGCTGCGCCGGGTGTATTCGCGCGATCCGAAGTTCAGCCCGGCCCGGGAAGCGCTGGACAACCCGAACTATCGACTGGTCCTGACGGACCCGGAAACCATTGAGGCGCGGACGAATCCGTGGGATCCAGACAGCGCCCCGACCCGCGCCGAGACGGAGGCCGCTCGCCACGCGGAGGAGGCAGCGAAGTACCTGGCCGAGGGTGACGCGGAGCTCAACGCGATGCTGGGGATGGAACGCGCCAAGCGGGAGATCAAGCTCATCAAGGCGACGACGAAGGTGAACCTGGCGCGCGCCAAAATGGGCCTGCCCGTGCCGGTGACGTCGCGCCACACCCTGTTGTTGGGCCCGCCCGGGACGGGTAAGACGTCAGTCGCACGGGCCTTTGCCAAGCAGCTGTGTGGCCTGACGGTGCTGCGCAAGCCGGTGGTGGTAGAAACCAGCCGGACCAAGCTGTTGGGTCGCTACATGGCCGACGCGGAGAAGAACACCGAAGAGATGCTCGAGGAAGCTCTCGGCGGGGCGGTGTTCTTCGATGAGATGCACACGCTGCACGAGAAGGGCTACCAGCAGGGCGACCCCTACGGTAACGCGATCATCAACACCTTGCTGCTCTACATGGAGAACCACCGCGACGAACTCGTTGTCTTCGGCGCGGGTTACGCGAAGGCGATGGAAAAGATGCTCGACGTGAACCAGGGTCTGCGCCGGCGGTTTTCGACCGTGATCGAATTCTTCAGCTACACGCCGGACGAGCTGGTCGCGTTGACCCGTCTGATGGGCCAAGAGAACGAGGACGTCATCACCGAGGAAGCCGCCCACTCGCTATTGCCTTCCTACACAAGGTTTTATCTCGACGAGAGCTACTCCGAAGACGGTGACCTGATCCGCGGGATCGACACCCTGGGAAATGCCGGCTTCGTGCGCAACGTGGTGGAGAAGGCCCGCGATCACCGCAGTTTCCGCCTAGACGATGAGGACCTCGACGCGGTGCTGGCCAGCGACGTCACCGAGTTCAGCGAGCGTCAACTGCTGCGGTTCAAAGAGCTGACCCAAGAGGATCTCGCCGAGGGTCTGAGCGCGGCAGTCGCCGAGAACAAGTCGACGTAGTCCGATTCGGTCGCTTTTGCCCGGGATGCCAGGGCCCGCACGATTGGCGGCGCTAAAGGATCGCACCCCGACGTCGGCAACCTTGTTCGCCGTCGAATTCGGGCGGCCAGCGTGGCCACAAACGGTCGCGAGCAGAAGAAACCGGCTCCCAGGAAACTGTCAGCAGCTAATCAGCGGCACCGCAGCATAGCCCGTTTACCCTTCGTGTTGATGAACAGTAGGGGTACGGAATGGGAACTAACTACCAGTTCTGCGACGTAGCCGCGCACGGCGCATTGATTCGCGCCCAGGTGGCCTCGTTGCAGGCTGAGCATGAGCCCATCGTTCGCGATGTGCTTGCCGCGGGTGATTTCTGGCGCGGTGCGGATTCGGTGGCCTGCTAGGAGTTATCACCCGGTTGGGTCGCAGCTTCCAGGTGATCTACGAGCAGGCCAACGCCCACGGCCAGAAGACGCAAAGCGCCGGCGGCAACATGGCCAGCACCGACAGTGCCGTCGGTTCGAGCCGGACGTAATTGCGTCTGAGATCGAGGTAATTAGTTCGGGGCTGACATGCGAGTTATGGTGCGAGCGGATAAGCCGCCACCATTTCCATCCGTCCGATACGAACATATTCGCTGTTTTTGTAGACAGCTTGAGGAGGTTTATATCTGACGGCGATGGCAACAATTCCAGTAATCGTGCGGGATTGATCGAAGTGCGATTCGGCTAATTAACCCTGCGGAGGTATCGCGGTTTACCATCTTTGGTGAACCGTTGCTCTGCTTGGTCTGTGATGCGTATCACCTGGTGATACCTTGAACATAGTCGGTAGCTGGCTGCGCAAAGTTCTCACAGAAGCCGACAGCGCCGTGAGATTCACTTTTTACATTCCGTATACGCGGCCGGAACGAGGTCCGAATACTTTTCGCTCACGATGATCGTATATTGATTGAGCGGTGTTCGACTTGCGCCGGACGTCAATCTTGTCGGGGGATGTCAGCTAGGGGAGAGAATGGTCCGTTGTCTGCGCTGTGCGAAATAGTCCCATGGCTTCTGTAGCCGATTTCATGTGTTTCCTTAGAACCGCGGCGCGGATGCGGCCGAGGCAGCAAAGCCGCGCCTACCATGGCGGCCACTTGCGGGACCGGAGGTAGTCGATGCTGGATTTCGGAGCGCTTCCGCCGGAGATCAACTCGGGGCGGATGTATGTAGGTGCGGGCTCAGGTCCGCTGCTGGCGGCCGCGGCGGCCTGGGACGAATTGGCGGCGGAGTTGCAGGCCGCGGGCGCGTCGTATAACTCGACGGTCGAGGCGTTGGCGATGGGGCCGTGGACGGGCCCGTCGTCGATCGCGATGGCGGCCGCGGCGGCACCCTACGTCGCGTGGATCTACGCGACCGGTGCTCAGGCGGAAGAGGCCGGCGCCCAGGCCAAGCTGGCCGCCGGTGCCTACGAGGCGGCGTTCGCGGCCACCGTGCCGCCACCGGTCATCGCGGCCAATCGCGCCTTGCTGGCGACCCTTATCGCGACCAACATCCTCGGCCAGAACACGCCGGCGATCGCCGCCACCGAAGCGCAGTACATGGAGATGTGGGCACAGGACGCCGCCGCGATGTACGGCTACGCGGCGTCGTCGGCGACCGCGTCGCAACTGACACCGTTCGCCGAGCCGCCCCAGACCACCAACGAATCGGCCGGGCCGATGCAAGCGGCCGCCGTCACCCAGTCGAGCGCACAGTCCAGCGGCAGCACCGCGACGCAGCTGTCTTCGCTGAGTACGACGATGCAGACCGCGGTGAATGCCGGCAACGCGGCTCCGAATGCCGGGACCACGGGGACCGGCCTGAGCACCGGAATCGGGCAAAACCTGGACTACTGGAACAACATCTGGTCGGTGCTGACGGGTCCGTATTCCCCCCAGTCATGGAGCAGCGTCCCGGGTGGTCCCTTCCTGTCGTTCGGTCAGGCGTACGCGTGGGGTCAGAACGGCCAGAGCGCCGCTGCCTATTTGTCCGGCCCGAAGGCGATCTCTGGCGCTCTCGCCCCCCTGACCAGTGGCTCGAGTGCGGTGAAGCCGATGCTCAGCTCCGCCGTGGGGCCGGTGTCGGGGTCCATGGGCGAGGCGCGGCTGATTGGAGGCATGTCGGTGCCACAAGGCTGGACTCAAGCGGCACCGGCGATCCGAACGATCGCACAGGTGCTGCCCACCAACCTGGCGGCCGCCCCGGCCGCTCTGGCCGGCGAAGAGGGCGTCTTCAGTCAGATGGCCCTGTCCAGCTTGGCGGGACGCGCCATCGCCGCCAGCGCCACCCACTCCGTCGGCGGCACCGCCGCGGCGGCCGGCTCATTGGGCGGCGCGGTCGCCGAGGCCGACCCTGCCGCGGCCACCATCATCGTGATCCCTTACATCGAGGAGTGACAGCGATGACCACCACGCACAGCCGTCCGGCACCCGCCCGAGTAAGGGGATAGCGATGTTTTACGGAGCCTTTCCGCCCGAGTTCAACTCGGGCCGGATGTACAGCGGCCCGGGAGTGGGTTCGCTCGTCGCCGCGGCGACGGCCTGGGAGAACCTGGCGACCGAATTGCAGTCGGCCGCTACCGCGTATTCGTCGGTGATCTCGAGCCTGGCCACCGGCCCCTGGGTCGGTCCGGCGTCGATCGCGATGGCCTCGGCTGCCGCCCCGTACGTGGCCTGGATGCAGCAAACCGCCGCCCAGGCCCAGGAAGTCGCGACACAGGCCGCTTCAGCGGCGGCCGCCTACGAGACGGCGTTCGCCGCCCACGTGCCGCCGCCGGTGATCGCGGAAAACCGTGCGCTGTTGGCGCAACTGATGGCGACCAACCTCTTCGGGCAGAACACGGCGGCGATCGCCGCCACCGAGACCGAGTACGGCGAGATGTGGGCCCAGGACGCCGTGGCGATGGACACCTATGCCAGTTCTTCGGAGGCGGCCACGCGGTTCGCGCCATTCGCCGACCCGCCGCAGACCACCACCGGCGGCGGCACGTCGATGCAAGTGGCCGCCGTGAGCCAGGCCGCGGGCACGTCGGCGGGCAACGTCGGGTCCACCATCAACTCGGCAGCCACCTCGCTCACCGCGGGCTCGGGCAACCCGATATTGGGGTGGCTCTCGCAGCTCGCCACTCAATACAACACCGCCATTACCACTTTCTTGAAGGGCTTCGGCACCACTCCGGGCGGCACCCCGTTGATCACCGCCATGTACAACGCGGTCAAGGTGCCGTTGGGGCTGACCACGCAGTTCAACGACGTTGGCCTGCTGATCAACTTCCCCGTGTCACAGTGGCTCAAGTTCGCCCCACCAATTGCGTACGGTGCGTTGCCGAAGGATGCGCTGGGGGCCGGCCTCGGTGTGCTGGGCTTCGGCCGGGGGACGCTGTTTGATGCGATCAGCCCGACGGCGGGCTTCGCGCGGGGGACCCTGGTGGGACAGTTGACCGTTCCGCCCAGCTGGGCCTCGGCCACGCCGGCCATCAGGACGGTCGCCGCTGCGTTGTCGGCCGCCGGACCCGAGGCCGTGCCGGCGGCCGCGCTGGGCGAGGGCAGCCTGTTCAGTTCGATTGGGATGGCGGGAATGTTGGGCAGCGCCCTCGGCGCCGGCGGACCGACCGTGGTGGGCGCCGGCGTGCGCAACCGGATGAAGCCGATCAAGGACCTCAAAGACAAGCAATCGCCGGAGCAACTGAAACGTCTGGTCGCGCAGATATCGGAAAAGCCCGAAACCGTCCAGCACCACAACGTCGACCAGGAGGGGCTTGACGCCCTGCTCGAGCAGCTGGCGAAGAAGCCCGGCATCCACGCGGTGCACCTGAAAAAGGGCGACAAGTCCAAGGTCCTGCCGGCCGACGCCCAGTTGGGCTAAGGGGCGAGGCCTTTCGATATCCGGGAGTCTACTGCAAGGAATTGGTTTGGCGCGCAACATGTCTCGGCCTGTTGCCACCGTCATGAGAAGGTAGGTAATGAAACGGCTACTCGCGCTACTGGGCGCGCCCCTGGTAATCGGCCTGGCCGCACCGGCATATGCCGGTCCGCCGCCGGAGCCGGACGGTGACGACGGGGCGTTCCTGTCCGCTCTGCATCAAGCCGGCTTCACCTTCGCCAGCCCGGACGCGGCCGTCGGGGCGGGCCGGGCCGTGTGCTCGTGCCTGAACAACGGCGAGTCGGGCCTGGAGTTGGTCCACGACGTGAAGATGCACAACCCGGGGATGGACATGGAGATGGCTTCCAACTTCGCGGTCATTTCCGCGAAGTACTACTGCCCGCACCATCTCAGCAAAGCCTGACCCGCGCCAACCGAGTTGAACTGAAGGATAGGGCGATTCGGCCGAGATTCCGCGCTGCGCCCGACCAGCCGTCGTGAGAGAATCCTCGGCTATGAGGCTGCTGGTGACGTTGATCGGCGTCTGGGCGGTGATCGGGCTCGCCGCGCCGGCCTACGCCGACCCCGATACCGGTGCCGTCGACGAATCCAGCTTTCTCGCCTCGCTGCGGAGCGCGGGCATCACCTACAAGACGCCCGACGCGGCGGTCCAGTTCGCCAGGGCCGTCTGCGAGTCGATGGACAGCGGCGAGTACGGACCCCAGATGGTCAGCGAATTGAAAGCCCAAAACCCCGGGCTCACCACCGATCACGCGACATCCTTCCTGGCGATCGCGGCGAAGTACTACTGCCCCCAGAAACTCACCGCGCGATAGACGCCGCACGGCTTGACCGCGATGCAACGGTAAGGCGCCCCGCAGGTTTCGCGCGCGTTGCGGCATAGGATCCGGTTCGGTTAGGGTCCACCCGCTGTTCACCTGGGCCTGATTAGCTGCGGCTAGGGCTGCGCCAGTGGTTTGGGACGAGGGGGGAGTGCCGATGGAGACGCTGAGCGTCGCCGACTTCGCGCTCCGGCTCGCCGTCGGAGTGGGTTGCGGCGCCCTGATCGGTCTGGAGCGGCAATGGCGGGCGCGGCGGGCCGGACTGCGCACCAACGCACTGGTGGCCGGCGGCGCGACGTTGTTCGTCCTGTACGCGGCCGCCACCGCGGACACCAGCCCCACCAGGGTCGCCTCGTATGTGGTCTCCGGCATCGGGTTCCTCGGCGGTGGCGTGATCCTGCGCGAAGGAGTCAACGTCCGCGGCCTGAACACCGCGGCGACCCTGTGGTGCTCCGCGGCGATCGGTGTCCTGGCCGCCTCCGGGCATCTGGTCTTCGCGTTGATCGGCACGGGGACCGTTATCGCGATCCACGTGTTCGGGCGCCCGCTGGGCCGCCTGATCGACCGCGACAACACGGGGGACGAAGACGAAAGCTTGCGCCCCTACCTGGTGCAGGTTGTCGCCCGCCCGAAGCACGAGAAGTACGCGCGCGCCCAGATCGTCCAGCACGCGGGCGGCAACGACATCACGCTGCGTGGGGTCCACACCGCGCACACCGGTGACGACGAGGTCACGTTGACCGCTCACCTCCTCATGGACGGGGACGCCCCGGCCCGGCTGGAGCGGCTGGTGGCGGAGCTCTCCCTGCAACCTGGAGTCCGCGCGGTGCAGTGGTACGCCGGCGACGAAGCACAGCCAGACCGCTAAGGACGGGACTGCAGCTCCGGCGCGGCCGCGGCCAGCAGGTCGGCGCGGTTGCCGGTCAGCGGCGGGTAGATCCGTCGGGTGTTGATCGTGCGCTTCGTGTCCTTGGCCCGCGCGCCGCCGGATACGATCACCCGATCCCACCCTTCGGTATAGACAGCTCCCGCCGGACCGAGATCGAGAACCGTGACATACCAAGGGATTCGGAGCGGCAGCAGGGGCTTTCCGAACAGGTCGTTGATGACGTTGTATCCGGCATAGCGGCCCATGGGCCGGCCGTGTTGGCACGACATCACCGAGAGGTGTTCGTCGTCCACGCGAGCGGCGGCGACGTCGCCCGCGGCGAAGACCGCGGGCACCCCGATGACGCGCAGACCGTCGTCGACGGGCACCCGCCCCAGGCCGTCGCGCATCACCGGCAGCTGCTCGGTCAGCGAGCTGGCCCGCAGGCCGGCACACCACACCACGGTGGCCGCCGCCACGCGCTCGCCCGAGGTGAGTGACACACCGCCCCGTCGATCGCGGCGACGCCCACACCCGGCCAGGCTTCGACGCCGTTGGCCGCCAGGGCCTCTTCGATCACCGGGCGCGCCGATGCGCCCATGTCCGAGCCGATACGGCTGCGATCCAGCAACACCACCCGGGGGTGACGCCGCTCGCGGCGAACAGCCGCCGCAACCTGTCCGGCAGCTCGCAGGCCACCTCGATCCCGGTCAGCCCCGCTCCGACCACGACGACCGTGCCGGCCGCGGCCGTCGGCGAACCTTCGGCCAGCCCGCGGAGGTGGTCGCGCAGCGCCCGCGCTCCGTCGTAGGTGTCCACGTCGAACGCGAATTCGGGCAGGCCCGGTAGGGCGGGTTTGACCACGCGGCTGCCCGACGCCAGCACCAGCCGGTCGTAGGCGTACGTCGCGCCGCCCGACGTGGCGACGGTGCGGGCGTCGGTGTCGATGGCGGTCACCGCGGCGGCGACATGTGCCACCCCGACCGGGTCGAGCAGATCGGCAAGGGGGATGCGGCAGGGGGTCAGGTCCGCCTCGTAGTTGCGGACCCGGATGTCGTGGAAGGGGTGCGTGGACAACACCGTGACGTCGACACTTCCCGCCGGAATGGCGAGCTCGTCGAGCCGGCGTGCGGCCCCGAGCGCCGCCCACAACCCGGCGAATCCCGAGCCGACCACCACCACAGCGCTCAACGTTCGACACCTCACGTCGGCCGATCCCGTCACCACAGTGCGGGCCGCATGCCGGGTCAAGGCGACCCGACGGGCCGTTGAGTCGTCGTAGTCTTATGCCTGTGAGTGCGCTTTCAGATGTCGTGTCCGCGCTGCCCCCGCAGATGCGGGATCCGGTGCTGCTCGCCATTCCCTTCTTCTTGTTGTTGTTGACGCTGGAATGGGCGGCGGCCCGCAAGCTGGAAAGCATCGTCGAGGACGCCCGGCCTGCGTCCGGGGCGTACTTCACCCGCGACGCGGTGGCCAGCATCTCGATGGGTCTGGTATCGGTGGCCACTACCGCCGCATGGAAGACGCTGGCTTTGCTGGGCTATGCCGCCCTGTACGCGTACCTCGCGCCCTGGCACCTCCCGGTCGGCCGGTGGTACACCTGGGTGATCGCGCTTGTCGGCGTCGACCTGCTGTACTACGCCTATCATCGGATCGCGCACCGGGTTCGACTGATTTGGGCGACGCACCAGGCGCATCACTCCAGTGAATACTTCAACTTCGCCACCGCCCTGCGGCAGAAGTGGAACAACAGCGGCGAGATCCTGATGTGGGTTCCGCTGCCGCTGCTGGGGATCCCGCCCTGGATGGTGTTTTTCAGCTTCTCGATCAGCCTCATCTATCAGTTCTGGGTGCACACCGAGCGGATCGACAAGCTGCCCCGGCCGTTCGAGTTCGTCTTCAACACCCCGTCGCACCATCGTGTGCACCACGGGATGGACCAGATCTACCTGGACAAGAACTACGGCGGCATCCTCATCGTCTGGGACCGGCTGTTCGGCAGCTTCCAGGCCGAGCTGTTCCGGCCGCACTACGGCCTCACCAAGCGGGTCGACACGTTCAACATCTGGAAGCTGCAGACCCGCGAATACGTCGCGATCGCCCGCGACTGGCGTTCGGCGACTCGCCTGCGCGATCGTCTGGGCTACGTTTTCGGGCCGCCCGGTTGGGCGCCGCGCACCGCGGACCGGATCGAGGCGGCCGTTCCGGTGGCGACCTCGCCGTAACGCCGATGGCGCACGGCGCGAAGACTTCTGCGTAACGGAAAGTCACGCCGTAATCTCAAATCGGTCGAGATTTGGCCCGGACGGATCGGAGTTCATGGTGCGTCGCCTGGCACTGCGCGCATGCATCGCGTCGGTCACCGTGGCCGCGCTCGCGCAATGGCTGCCGCTTGCGCCGGCCGAAGCGGACCCCGTCGTCGTCTATCCGGGCATGGAGATCCATCAGGGCAACCGGGTCTGCACGCTGGGCTACGTCGACCCCGGAATGAAGATCGCCTTCACCGCCGGGCACTGCCGGGGCGGCGAGGGCGTCGTGACCGACCGGGGCGGAGCGGTCATCGGCCGTCTGGCGGCGTTCCGGGACAACACTCCCAGCGGGACGACGGTGGCGACCGACCAGCTGATCACCGACTATGAGGCAATCGTGCTGGACAACGGCGTGATGGCGAACAACGTCCTGCCGGGCGGGCGTCAACTGATCTCGAATCCGGCGGCGGCGCTGGCGCCGGGGCAAGCGATCTGCCACTTCGGCGTGAGCACCGGTGAAACGTGCGGGACGGTGGAAAGGGTGAACAACGGCTGGTTCACCATGTCGCACGGCGTGCAGAGCCACAACGGTGACTCCGGTGGGCCGGTGTACCTGCCGTCCAGTGCCGGTCCCGGGCTGCTCGTCGGGATCTTCAACAGCGTGTGGGGTGACTTCCCGGCCGCGGTGTCGTGGCGGGCCACGTCCGAAGAGGTACGTGAGGACCTCGGGGTGGCGCGGGGCGCCCGTTAGTCGGTTCAGGCCTCCGCGAGGGCGAACACCGGGATGGTGGGCGCGGCAGCGCGCAATTGCGCCTCGGTGCTGTCCGGGGTCAGCCCGGCGACGTAATCCTTCACCTGCCAATACCAGCGGTCCAGATAGCGTCGCAGCAGTTCCGGTTTGGCCGCGTCGGGCACCTCGCTGACCTGGGCGCGCCGCCTGCGCCACCGGGGACCCGTCTCGACGACGCCCGCGGCGCGGACGTTGCGGGCCCATTGGGTATTGCCGCGCGGGGAGACAAGGTAGTCCACGCCGTCGACGGTCAGCAGGTTGACGACCACCGCCCGCGGTTTGCCGCTCTTGCGCCCGCGCACGCGCAGCGCACGGGTCCCGGCGATGCTGACACCCATGTCGGCGAGCCAGCGGATCACCACGTTGGCGGCGCGCGCGGCCCGGTTCGGTTCCTCGTATCGCGTGGACATGTCGCGTCCTCTCTCACAAATCGAACGAGAGCAGTGCTCTCTTGCGTCGCGACACTGCCATAGTCCTGATCAGAAAGCAAGAGCGGTGATCTCGGTTGTGCGAGACTGATCGCGTGGGCAAACGCCAGGACACCCGGGAGCAGACCGAGGCGCGCATCATCGCGCTGGGCCGCCAGCAGCTGGTGGATCGCGGAGCGGCCGGGCTGTCCGTCCGGGCGATCGCCCGAGACCTCGGCATGGTGTCGTCGGGCGTGTACCGCTACGTGTCCAGCCGCGACGAGCTGCTGACATTGTTGCTGGTCGACGCCTACTCGGACCTGGCCGACGCCGTGGACCGCGCACGCGAAACGGTCGGCGAGCTCTGGAGTGACGACGTCATCGCGATCGCCCGGGCGACCCGGCGGTGGGCCGTCGCGCACCCTTCCCGCTGGGCCCTGTTGTACGGCAGCCCGGTGCCCGGGTACCACGCCCCGCCCGAGCGCACGGTGGCCGTCGGAACCCGGGTGGTCGCGGCCTTGTTCGACGCCGTCGCATCCGGGATCGCCACCGGGGACATCCGGCTGACCGATGTCGTTGCCTCGCAACCGATGTCGTCGGACTTCGAGCGGATTCGCCACGAGTTCGGATTCCCCGGCGACGACCAGGTGGTCGCCAAGTGCTTTCTGCTGTGGGCCGGGGTGCTGGGCGCGATCAGCCTCGAGGTGTTCGGGCAATACGGCAGCGACACCCTGACCGACCCTGAGGCGGTGTTCGACGCGCAGCTTCGGCTGCTGGTCGACGTGCTGAGTCAGCATTGACGGTCGGCCGGAAATTAGAACGTGTTCACCCAGCTCTTGGGGATGAAGCCGGGGTTCGGTGGGCAAAGTTTTGCGGGCCCCTTCTGGCGGCCGCCGCACTGGACTATTCTGCGAGACGATGACCCGCCCCGTTCAATCCCCGACGCAAATCGCGTGGGTAACCGCCGACCTCGACGCCACCGAAACCGCCCTCACCGGCCTGTTAGGCGTGCGCAAGTGGGTACGAATACCCGAGGTGCACTTTGCTCCCGAGTCCTGCAGCTACCTTGGCGAGCCCGCTGATTTCGTCGCCAGCATCTCGCTGAGCTATCTCGGCGACATGCAGCTGGAGCTGATCCAGCCGGTGCGTGGGAAGAACATCTATAGTGACTTTCTGCGAGACTCCGGGCAGGGACTGCACCACATCTGCATGGAGGCCGAAAGCACCGAGCAATTCGACGCGGCGTTGGCGGAGGCGGTCGCATTAGGGGCCTCGATCGTGCAACGAGGCGCGATGCCCGGAGGGATTCAGTTCGCCTATGTGTCGGCGCCGCAAGCGGCGGTGCCGTTCGTCGAATTCGCCTACATAGCGCCCGAGATGAGGGCGTTCTATGACTACATCAAACAGGAGCAGCGGTGAGCACCGAGATTCCGGCAACGGTGAACGCGGACGACGTCACGTCGTGGTCCGATGACGTCGACGTGGTGGTGGTGGGCTTCGGCATCGCGGGGGGCTGTGCGGCAGTCAGCGCCGCGGCCGCCGGGGCGCGGGTGCTGGTGCTCGAGCGCGCCGCCGTGGCCGGCGGCACGACATCGCTTGCGGGGGGCCACTTTTACCTCGGCGGGGGCACGGCGGTCCAGCAAGCGACCGGCCACCCCGATTCGCCCGAGGAGATGTACAAGTATCTGGTGGCCGTGTCCCGGCGGCCAGATCACGAGAAGATCCGCGCCTACTGCGAGGGCAGCGTCGAGCATTTCAACTGGTTGGAAGACTTGGGCTTTCAGTTCGAGCGCAGCTACTTCCCGGGCAAGGCGGTCATCCAGCCCAACACCGAAGGCCTGATGTTTACCGGGAACGAGAAGGTGTGGCCCTTCCTGGAGCAGGCCGTGCCCGCACCGCGCGGCCACAAGGTGCCCGTGCCCGGTGACACCGGGGGCGCCAGCATGGTGATCGAACTGCTGCTCAAACGGGCCGTCGGCCTGGGCGTACAGATCCGGTACGAGACCGGAGCCACCGAGCTCATCCTGGACGATTCGGGCACGGTGTGCGGTGTCATGTGGAGGCAATTCGCCGAAACCGGTGCGATCAAAGCAAAGTCGGTCATCATCGCCGCCGGGGGATTCGTGATGAACCCGGAGATGGTTGCCGAGTACACGCCGAAGCTGGCCGAGAAGCCGTTCGTACTGGGCAATACTTACGACGACGGCCTGGGCATCCGGCTGGGCGTGTCGGCGGGCGGCGCGACCGAACACATGGACCAGATCTTCATCACGGCCCCGCCCTACCCGCCCTCGATCCTGTTGACCGGAATCATCGTGAACAAGCTCGGCCAGCGCTTCGTCGCCGAGGATTCCTACCATTCGCGGACTTCCGGGTTCATCATGGACCAGCCGGACAGCGCGGCGTTCCTCATTGTCGACGAGGCGCACCTAGAGCACCCGAAGATGCCGCTGGTTCCGCTGATCGACGGCTGGGAAACCGTCACGGAAATGGAAGCGGCACTTGGCATTCCGGCGGGTAACCTGGTGGCGACGCTGGATCGCTACAACGCCAACGCCGCCCGGGGCGAGGACCCTGACTTCCACAAGCAGCCGGAATTTCTGGCGGCGCAGGATCGGGGTCCCTGGGGCGCGTTCGACATGTCGCTGGGCAAGGCCATGTATGCCGGCTTCACCATCGGTGGTCTGGCCACGTCCGTGGACGGCGAGGTATTGCGCGGGGACGGCACCGTGGTGCCGGGCCTGTATGCGGCCGGCGCCTGCGCCTCCAACATCGCCCAGGACGGCAAGGGCTACGCCAGCGGCACGCAGCTGGGGGAGGGCTCGTTCTTCGGGCGCCGCGCCGGAGCGCACGCGGCGCGAGGCGCCGGGGGCGCGTAGGCGCGTTACGGCACTGCCGGAGCGCACGCGGCGCGAGGCGCCGGGGGCGCGTAGGCGCGTTACGACACCGCGCCGGGGGCGCACGCGGCGCGAGGCGCTAGTGTCGTGAGTCGTTAATTCGTTTGCAGTAGTTGGCTACGGATTCGAGGATTTGGTCGGCGGTTTTGGTCCAGATGTAGGGGCGGGGGTTGTCGTTCCAGGTTTGGATCCAGGCGCGGATGTCGGTGTTGAGTTGGCGTACCGAAGTGTGGGTGCCGCGGCGTAGCTTCTTGGTGGTCAGTTCGGCGAACCAGCG
>NZ_LZJI01000161.1 GCF_001667775.1 Mycobacterium sp. E1747 | reverse complement strand
CTGCTCGGCGTCGCGGCCCGCCGCCGGCTCCAGCCCCAGCATGTCCATGGGTTCGGTGTCTGCCACCGCGCCGGCGAACGGCAACCAGGTCAACATCGACGGCTTCGCGTTCGCGCCGGCCACCTTGACCATCGCGGCGGGCACCACGGTCACGTGGACCAACCGCGACGAAGAGCCGCACACCGTGGCCGCGAGCGACGGTTCGTTCCATTCGCCCGGGATGGGGACGGGGGCCACCTTCAGCCACACCTTCACCGACCCGGGCACTTTCGACTACGTGTGCTCGATTCACCCGATGATGCACGGGACCGTGGTGGTGACGCGATGAACCCGAACATGAGTCGCCGCCAGCTGATGCGGCACACGGCGTGGTTCGGCGCGGCGGTCGGTTTCTCCGTGGTTGGCGGCGAGGTGATTTCGCAGGTCGCCGGCGCGGCGGCCGAGCACACCCACGCCCGGCCCGCCCTGCGGTTCGCGCAGATCAGCGACAGCCATATCGGCTTCACCGGCGCGTCCAACCCGGACGTCACCGGCACGTTCGCCCACGCGATCGACCGGGTCAACAACCTTGGCTACACACCGGATTTCGTGGTCCACACCGGCGACCTCACGCACCTGTCGAGTCCCGAGCAGTTCGACCAGGTGAAGCAGATGATGACCGCCTTGAAGACACCGCATGTGTTCACCGTGCCCGGGGAGCACGACTCGGTGGACGACGCGGGCCAGAAGTACCGCAGCGCCTTCGGCGCCGGGTCCGTCGGCGACGGCTGGTACAGCTTCGACATTGCGGGAGTCCACGCGATAGCGCTGGTCAACACGCTGAACCTGCACAAACTCGGGCATCTGGGCTCCGAGCAGCTGGAGTTCGTCGAGAAGGACGTCGCGCGGCTGTCGAGCGACACCCCCATTATCGTGTTCAGCCACATCCCGTTGTTCGCGATGTACCCGAACTGGGGCTGGGGCACCGACGACGCAACCCAGGCGCTGTCCTACCTGCGCCGGTTCTCGTCGGTCACCTGCCTGAACGGGCATGTGCACCAATTGTTTTCCAAGACCGAGGGCGCGCTGACGTTCTACAGCGGGACGACGACCGCGTACCCGCTGCCGAAGCCCGGAGACGGGCCCGCGCCCAAGCCGGTCACGCTGCCCGCCGGCAAGCTCCGCGACGCGCTCGGCATCCGCGAGGTGAGTTACACCAGGGGCCAGACCGTCCTGGCGTTGAAAGAGCAGGCCCTGCAATGACCCTGCTGTTTCGCATCGGCCTCGCCGTGTCACTGGCCGTCAGCGCCTTCAGCCACGCCTACCTGTATGTCCATGGCTACCGCCACATTCCGGACATCGGTGCGGCCTTTCTGGTTCAGGCCAGCGCCTCGTTCGCCATCGCCCTGCTGATGCTGCTCGGTGGTCCCGAATGGCTCCGGTGGGCCGCGGCCGCCGTGGCGGGCGGATCGCTGGTCGCGTTCACCCTATCCAGGACCATTGGGCTGCAGGGGTTTGTCGAGCGAGGCTGGGAACCGGCACCGCACGCGGCGATCACCGTGACCGCGGAGGTGCTGGCGGTGCTGTTGTGGGCGGGGGAGCTGGCAGCTAGGCGGTATCCGGTGCCTCTTGGGTGCGCCGATCGCCGCCCGTACCGTCGGGGGCGGCGGCCGACCTGCTCTTGAAGCGATGTTTGAGAGATCTCGCCGGCTTCTCGACAAAAAACCAGCTCGCCGCGGCAAGGGGCAAGGTGGCCGCCGCCACGACGAGCGTGAACACCATCGAAGGCAGGCTGAGAAGTCCGCTGACGGCAAGCAGTTGCTGAGTGGGATACGCGTAGATGTAGGCGCCGTAGGACAGATCGGTGCGCAGCCTCAGCCGTCTGTTGTGGATCAACGCCCCCGAGACGACGACGGCATAGGCCAGCGGCAGGGCGGCGACGACCCGGTAGTCGGGGAGTGAACCGGCCGCCAGGACGATGGCGACGCTCACCGCGACGAGCCACCATCGGGCGGGGATCACGTCTCGCCACTGATACAGGAACGCCCCGGCCGCGAACATGATCGCCGAGCGGCAGATCAAGAAGAGCAGGGCGGTGCGGACGTCGCCGCCGCTGCCCTCGTGTTGATTCAGGACATCGGGAAATCTCAACGGCGGCAGCATCGCGGCCCCGACCGTCGCCGGTAACAGGATCGCGAGGGAAACCCACCGATACTTGGCGAGTCCGACGATCCCGATGGCCGCGACGACCAGGTAGCACATGATTTCCCAAATGAGGGACCACAGCGAACCGTTCCACATCCCGGCGTTGGGAATGCCGCGCGGAGTGCCACCGATATCGAATTTGACCAACGCCACGGCGCTGTTCTTCAGCACGTATTCGAGTGGCGCGCCCGATGAAATGAGTTTGGTGGGCGACCCGCCTTGAATCGCGACGCTGATCGGAGCTATCACGAACGCGGTCACCAGCAGGCAAACGTAGAAACCGGGCAGGATGCGAAGAGCTCGAGCGGCGAGATACTCGCGGATCCGCGGGTTGCTCAGCCAACTCGCGGTGATCAGGAATCCGGAGATCGCAAAGAACCCGTCCACCCCTATGCAAAGGAGGAGCTGCAGCACCGCCCTGGACGACGGGAGGTGACTCCTGGCGGAGAACGTGTGCCAGAAGATCACTTCCGCGGCCAGGGCCAAGCGCCACGCATTCAGTGCGTTGTTGCGCGGATCGAATACCTGCCCGAGTTTCATCCGCCTCCCCAGTGGTCCGCGTAGGGCGCTGCGGGTGTCGTCGTATCGTCACAGATCGCCAGAGCGGGCGAATTCACGCTACCCGAGGGATTTCTCGGTGGCAAAACGCCGCTGCCCCATATGTGGTGAGGCATAACGTCGCTCGTGTCGGTTGTGCAAAAGCGATCGGCAGACGCCGCCACGAATTTCTCCGCGGACTCCGCGACCGGATCGTCCCGCGACGGCCCCGTGTTCGCGGCTATCCCTCGCGCTTGGCGTCGATGAACCGCCGTGTCTCGTCCCAGGTCGGCAGCAGGCCCGAGGCACGGACCTCGTCGAAGCTTGGGGCAGCCGCATCGCGGTCGGACAAGTTGGGTGCAGCGCCGTTGACCAGCGGCCAGTCGATCGCGAGCGCCGGATCCGTGGGGCAGATGGTGTGTTCGCGCTGCGGGTTGTATTCGGCCGAGCACAGGTACATCACCGTCGAATTGTCCTGGAGCGCAAGGAAGCCGTGCGCCAAGCCCTCCGAGATGTAGATCGTCTTGTGGTTCAGGTCGTCGAGCAGTACCGAATCCCACTGGCCGAAGGTGGGTGAGCCCACACGGATGTCGACCACCACATCGAATACCGAGCCGGACACGCAGGTCACGTATTTGGCCTGGCTGGGGGGAACCTGGGCGAAGTGCAGGCCGCGTAACACGCCGGCGGACGACACCGAACAGTTGGCCTGCCGGACGTCCAAGCGGTGACCGGCGAAGCCGGTGAAGTCGTGATCGGTGAGCCACTCGAAGAGCAGGCCCCGGGAGTCGCCATGAAGGGCAGGGGTGATCTCCCATGTGCCGGGGATGTCGAGTTCGCGAACCTTCATCTTATTGACCACGTCCTTCATAACGGGCTTCCGCGGCATCCTTCAAAGGGCGCCACCACGATTCGTTGGCACGATACCAGTCGATGGTGGCGCTCAAGCCCTCCTCGAAATCGGTATGCTTTGGCGCCCAGCACAATTCGTCGTAGAGCATCGACGGATCGATGGCGTAGCGCAGGTCGTGGCCGACCCGGTCGGTCACGTGGTCGAAGTCGTCGGGTGCGCGGCCCATCATCTTCAGCAGCGTGCGTAGCACGCTGAGGTTGTCGCGCTCGCCCTCGGAGCTGATCAGGTACGTGCGGCCGATTTCGCCCTTCTCCAGGATTCGCCGCACGGCGCTGTTGTGGTCATCGACGTGGATCCAGTCGCGGACGTTGGCCCCGCTGCCGTACAGCTTGGGCCGCCGGCCGGTGAGCACGTTGGTGATCTGGCGTGGGATGAACTTCTCCACGTGCTGATACGGGCCGTAGTTGTTGGAGCAGTTCGAGATCGTCGCGCGCACGCCGTAGGAGCGCACCCACGCCCGGACCAGCATGTCGGCGCCGGCCTTGGTGGCCGAGTACGGGCTCGACGGGTTGTAGGGAGTCGACTCGGTGAACCGGTTGGGGTCATCGAGCTCGAGGTCGCCGTAGACCTCGTCGGTCGAAATGTGATGCAGCCGCACCCCGTGGCGCCGGACGGCTTCCAGGATGGTGAACGTGCCGACCACGTTGGTGTGCAGGAACGGACCCGGGTCGTCCAGCGCGTTGTCCACGTGGCTCTCGGCGGCAAAGTGCACGACGGCGTCGGACTCGGCGACCAGCCGGGAGACCAGCTCGGTGTCGCAGATGTCGCCGACCACCAGCCGGATCGCGTCCTCGACGCCGGCCAACGACTCCCGCCGCCCGGCGTAGGTGAGGGCGTCGAGCACCGTCACGGAGTCCTCGGGGTGTTCGCGCACGGTACTGCGCACGAAGTTCGCGCCGATGAACCCGGCGCCGCCGGTGACCAGTAACCGCATGGTCAAACCCTAACCGAGTGGATCGGTCAGCTGCCGCGACTCAGCCCCAGCGGCCCGGCCAGTTCGCTCAGCGCCGAAATCAGCGCGTCGTCGTCGTGGCTGTCCAGCACCTGGACGGCTACGTGGTCAGCCCCGGCGTCGCGGTGTTCGCGGAGTCGGTGCGCGATGGCCTCCGGGGTGCCGTAGGCCACCACCGCGTCGATCAGCCGGTCGCTGCCCGGCTTGTGGACGTCGGCTTCGGTGAACCCGAGCCGCAGCCAGTTGTTCACGTAATTACTCAGGCCCAGGTAGGAGTTGGCGTACCTGCGCCCGACGGCGCGGGCGTGCTCCGCGTCAGTGGTGAGCACCACCTTGTGTTCGGGCGCCAGGAAGACGGAACTGCCGACCAGTTCGCGGGCCTTGGCCGTGTGTTCCGGCGTGGTCAGATACGGGTGTGCGCCGGCGCTGCGCTGGGCCGCCAGCCGCAACATGCGCGGCCCGAGCGCGGCGAGCACGCGGCGGCTGGTGGGCACCATCGCGGCGTCGAGCTCGTCGAGGTAGGAGGCCAGCGCGTCGTACGGCTTGACGTACTCCTGCGTGTGCTCGGCGTGCCCGACGCCCACCCCAAGCAAAAACCTTCCGGGATAAGCCTTTTCGATGCGCTCGAAGGACTGGGCGACGGCCGGGGCCGGCGCCGTCCAGATGTTGACGATCCCGGTGGCCAGCTGCAGCGAGGTGGTCTGCGCCAGGGCCGGCTCCACCCACGACAGCTCCGCGTCCGGCGAGCCGCCGATCCAGGCGGCGCCGTAGCCCAGCGACTCGATTCGAGCCGCCAGTTCTCCGGTGATGGATCGGCTGGGCAGCCATACGCCGAACCGGCCCAGGTCGGGTTTGAGTGCTACTGCCTCGGTCATGTACGTCCCCTCCCTAGTCTGCTAGCTCAGTCCGAGCGGCCCCGCCAATTCGGCCAACGCCGACACCAGGTTTTCATCCTTGGTCAGGACCTGCACCGGCACGTGGTCGGCGCCCGCGTCGAGGTGTTCTTTCAACCGGGCCGCGATCGCCTCCGGCGTACCGTAGGCCACCATGGAGTCGACCAGCCGGTCGCTGCCCGGGCGGACGACCTCGTCCTCGGCGAAGCCAAGCCGCTTCCAGCTGTTGCGGTAATTGGCCAGGTTGAAGTAGATGTCGAGCGCCTTGCGGCCGACGGCGCGCGCCTGCTCGGCGTCGGTGGTCAGCACCACCTTGTGTTCGGGCGCCAGGAACGCCGACGGCCCGATCAGCTCCCGCGCCCGCGCGGTGTGCTCGGGGGTGGTCAGGTAGGGGTGCGCGCCTGCGGCGCGTTCGGCCGACAGCTTCAGCACCCGGGGGCCCAGGGCCGCCACCACGCGCCGGTCGGCCGGAACGCCGTACTCGTCGAGCCGCTCCAGGTAACTCACCAGGGCGTCGTAGGGCTTTTGGTACTCGCTGATGGCCTCGCGGTGCCCGACGCCGATGCCCAGCAGGAAGCGGCCGGGGTAGGCCGCCTCGATGCGGTGGAACGACTCGGACACCGGCCCGGCGGGCGCCGTCCAGATGTTCACGATGCCGGTGGCCACCTGCAACGTCGTCGTGGCCTCGAGCAGGGGCTCCACCCAGGCCAGCTCGGCGGGCGGGGAACCGCCCACCCAAACGGCCCCGTAGCCGAGGGACTCGATTTCTTTGGCTTGCTGGGGTGTCACGCCGCGTCCGAACGATCCGAACCGGCCGAGGTTGGGCTTGGTCATGGTTGTTCCCAACCGGGCGGGTGATGCGGCTATTCCGCGGGCTCCGTGGCCGGCGGGACTTCCAGCGGCAGCAGCACGATGAACCGGGTGTCGCCGGGCACGGACTCCACTCGCAGGTCGCCCCGGTGGTTCTTGACGACGATGTTGAACGCCAGGTCCAGCCCCAGGCCGGTGCCTTCCCCGAACGGCTTGGTGGTGAAGAACGGTTCGAAGATGCGATCCCGCACGCCGTCGGGGATTCCCGGCCCGGTGTCGGCGATCTCGATTCGGGCCATGTTGCCCTGCCGGCCGGTGCGGATGGTCAGGGTGCCGCCCTCGTCGCGCATCGCGGCGAGCGCGTTGTCGATGATGTTGGTCCATACCTGATTGAGATCGCCTGGGTAACAAGGGATTTGGGGAAGCGATTTGTCGAATTCCTTGACCACCTGGACTTTGGCGTCGGCGCTCGAATGGGGGCCCAGCCGGTCGGCGAACATCGTGAGCGTGCTGTGCAGCAGTTCGTGGACGTCGGCCACCTGGAAGGGGGCGCGGTCCATCTGCGAATACTGCTTGGCGTCGGCGACCAGCGCCGAGATCCGCTTGCTCGCCTCCAGGATCTGATTCAGCAGCAGCTCGCCCTCGACGGTGTAGGTCAGCCAGCGGATGGCCTTCTCCAGCGAGGTCGACGCGCCGAGCTCCTCGGTGGCCGCCGCGATGCGCTCCAGCCAATCGGTGTCGATGCCGCCCTCGACGAACGTCGGCGCGATGTCCCAACCGCCCTCGACGTCATGGTCTTCCAGCCATTCGCCGACGGCGTCCTCCAGGTCGGCCGTCTCGATCGCGGTCATGTTCACCGACGCCGACTTGGCCACCTGCGCCGCGACCTCTTCCTGCAGCCGCACCAGTGCCCGCAGCGCCTCGGGGGTGACGGTCCCGTCGGCGAGCATGGCGAGCTTCTGGCGCATGCCGGCGACCCGCTGGCGCAGCTCGGCGGCCGCGCGGACGGTGGCGGCCGCGGGGTTGTTGAGCTGGTGGGTCAGCCCGGCGGACAACTGGCCGAGCGCGAGCAGCTTCTCCCGGTTGTCGATGATGCGGCGGGTGCGCTCGAGGCCGACCGCCATCCCGTCGAGCAGGTGGACCGCCATCGGGAACTGGTCCTGCATGAAGTTCGCGAACGCCGGCGCGTCGAGCACGAAGAACCTGGACGGCTTGGTGACGTACACGCTCGCGTCGTAGCTCTGATGCGCCAGGTTGCCGGTGAAGGCGCGCCAGGCGCCCGCATACACCCCGCGTTGTGAGGTCCGGTTGGTCTCGATCTCCTGGCCGCCCGAGAGCTTCGACATCGCCAGCTCGCCCTCGATCAGGACGTACAGGCAGGTGGCCGGTTCGCCCTCGACGCAGATCGGGCCGGGCTGGTAATGCTCGATGTGCCCGCTGGCGCACAGCATTTCGAGCTGCTCGTCGGAGAGCGCCTCGAACAGGAACAGGCTGCGCAGCTCGCCGGGCCGACACGGCATCTCGGTCATGATTCGGCGAGGTAGCGATGCACCAGCATGACGGCCATCGATCCCTCGCCGACCGCGGCGGCGACGCGCTTGGCGGACTCGGCCCGCACGTCGCCGGTGGCGAAGACGCCGGGGACGCTGGTCTCCAGGTGGTGCGGCGGGCGGTCCAGCGTCCAGCCGCACACGTTGCGCAGGTCCGGGCCGGTGAGGACGAAGCCGTGGTCGTCGCGGGCGAGCACCCCGTCCAGCCATTCGGTGCGCGGCGCGGCGCCGATGAAGATGAACATCCGGGCGCAGGTGACGTCCTCGGTTTCCCCGGTCTGGTTGTCGACCAGGGTCAGCCGCTGCAGGTGGTCGTCCCCGACGGCGCGGCGCACCTCGGTGCAGGTGCGCACGGTGATGTTGGGCCGCGCCTCGATCTGCTGGATCAGGTAGTAGGACATCGAGGCGTCCAGCGACGGGCCGCGCACCACGATGGTCACCGACTTGGCCTCGCGGGACAGGTACATCGCCGCCTGGCCGGCGGAGTTGGCCCCGCCCACCACGTAGACCTCCTCGCCCGCGCATTCCGAGGCGATGGAGACGGCCGCCCCGTAGTAAACGCCCTTGCCGGTCAGCTCGCCGCAGCCCTCCGCCGGGAGCTGGCGGTAGGCCACGCCGGTGGCCAGGATGACGGCGTGCGCGTCGATCGAGCCGCCGTCGGCGAACCGCACCGTGCGCTTGGGGCCGTTGACCTCCAGCGCCGTGGCGGTGCGGGCGGTGATCAACTCGGCCCCGAACTTTTCCGCTTGCCGGCGCGCGCGGTCGGCCAACTGGCCGCCCGACACGCCGTCGGGGAAGCCGAGGTAGTTCTCGATGCGTGAGCTCTGGCCCGCCTGGCCTCCGGTCGCGGTGCGTTCGATCAGCACCGTGCGCAGCCCCTCGGAGGCGCCGTAGACGGCGGCGGCCAGGCCCGCGGGGCCGCCGCCGATCACGATCAGGTCGTAGAACTCCTGCGACGGCGTGGTGGTCAGGCCCAGGGTGTCGGCCAGCTGCGCGTCGGTGGGTTCGACCAGGGTGTCGCCGCGTTCGGTGACGACCACGGGCAGCCGCAGGCCGTCCTCGCCTGCGGCCTTCAGCAGCCGCTCGCCGTCGGGCTCGTCGGCCATGAACCACGAGTAGTGCAGGCCGTTACGGGCCAGGAAGTCGCGCACCTGCCAGGACCGCTCCGACCAGCGGTGCCCGATCACCTTGGTGTGCGGGATCGGGTGTTCGGGCGCCGACCGCCAGGCGTCCAGCAGGCCGTCGATGACGGGGTAGAACTTCTCCTGCGGCGGGTCCCACGGCTTGAGCAGGTAATGGTCCAGGTCGACGACGTTGATCGCGTCGATGGCGGCGTGGGTGTCGGCGTAGGCGGTCAGCAGCACCCGCCGCGCGGCGGGGTACAGGTCCATCGCCCGCTCGAGGAATTCGATGCCGCTCATCTGCGGCATCCGGTAGTCGGCGATCAGCACCGCGACGGTCTCTCCGCGAAGCTTGAGTTCCTTGAGCGTGTCCAGGGCGTCCGGGCCCGACTCGGCGCGCACGATCCGGTGCCGGTCGCCGTATTGGCGGCGAAGGTCGCGGGCGACCGCCCGCGAGACCGACGGATCGTCGTCGACGGTCAGCAACACCGGCTTGCGAGGCTGGGCGGAGGCTTCTGCGGGACTCGCGGGGCTCGTCATCAGGGTCAAGTATGCCCTCGTCAGGGCCGCCGCGGCAGGCTGAGGAGGCCGGCCGGATTTCGCTGCCGGCGATTTTGGGTGAACGGGCCTGACCAGGTATCGTGGGACGACGGTGCGTCATCCGTGCCGACTCTTTGCGTGCCCTGTCTGAGGAATTTCCTGTAACCGGCTCACGTTTCTAGTCGGGCGAATGCTGCGCCGGTAAGGGCGCACACAGGATACGAAACCAAAGACGAGGATTGCTGAAAAGTTATGGCCAAGAAGGACGGTGCCATAGAGGTCGAGGGCCGCGTGGTCGAGCCCCTGCCCAATGCGATGTTCCGCATTGAGCTGGAGAACGGTCACAAGGTGCTCGCCCACATCAGCGGCAAGATGCGGCAGCACTACATCCGCATCCTGCCCGAGGACCGGGTGGTGGTGGAACTTTCTCCCTACGACCTGTCCCGGGGCCGCATCGTGTACCGGTACAAATAAGCCCGCATCAGACCACGAGAAAGAACAGGATCGAACAGCCGTGAAGGTGAACCCGAGCGTCAAGCCAATCTGTGACAAGTGCAGGGTGATCCGTCGGCATGGGCGGGTCATGGTGATCTGCTCCGATCCGCGCCACAAGCAGCGCCAGGGCTGACACAGCGGCGATCGCAAGCGCGGCGTAGCCGGGCGAAGCGGGTCGCAGCCATCAGGCCAGGTCACTCACACAACTGAATGCAGACCTCCCAGTACCACTGAGCGGCTGGCATCTTTAGAGATGGGCCAGCTCAGCCACGCCCGGACGGAGGCCGGGCCCCGCCTCGAAGGCGGGAACGGACTGGGATCAGACCTCCGCCTAGAAAAAAGAGGAAACGCCACCTATGGCTCGATTAGTAGGCGTCGATCTGCCGCGCGATAAGCGGATGGAGATCGCGCTGACCTACATTTTCGGCGTCGGCCGCACCCGGTCGAACGAGATCCTGGCAGCTACGGGGATCGACAAGGACCTGCGCACCCGGGACCTGACCGACGACCAGCTGACCCACTTGCGTGACTACATCGAAGCGAACCTCAAGGTTGAGGGTGATCTGCGCCGCGAGGTGCAGGCCGACATTCGCCGCAAGATCGAGATCGGCTGCTACCAGGGCCTGCGGCACCGCCGTGGCCTGCCGGTGCGCGGCCAGCGAACGAAGACCAATGCGCGCACCCGCAAGGGCCCCAAGCGCACCATCGCCGGCAAGAAGAAGGCCAGGTAATCGACCATGCCACCAGCAAAGAAGGCAGCCTCTGTGCCCAAGAAGGGGCAGAAGACCCGCAAGCGGGAAAAGAAGAACATCCCGCACGGCGCCGCCCACATCAAGAGCACCTTCAACAACACGATCGTGAGCATCACCGACCCCCAGGGCAACGTCATCGCCTGGGCGTCGTCGGGCCACGTCGGCTTCAAGGGCTCGCGTAAGTCGACCCCGTTCGCCGCCCAGCTGGCCGCCGAGAACGCGGCCCGCAAGGCGCAGGAGCACGGTGTGCGCAAGGTTGACGTGTTCGTGAAGGGCCCGGGCTCGGGCCGGGAGACGGCGATCCGCTCGCTGCAGGCCGCGGGCCTCGAGGTCGGCGCGATCTCCGACGTCACCCCCCAGCCCCACAACGGCTGCCGTCCGCCGAAGCGCAGAAGGGTCTAGGAAACACTCATGGCTCGTTACACCGGACCCATCACCCGCAAGTCGCGCCGGCTGCGCACCGACCTCGTCGGTGGCGACCAGGCGTTCGAGAAGCGTCCCTACCCGCCCGGCCAGCACGGCCGCGCGCGGATCAAGGAAAGCGAATACTTGCAGCAGCTGCAGGAGAAGCAGAAGGCCCGCTTCACCTACGGCGTCATGGAGAAGCAGTTCCGCCGCTACTACGAAGAGGCCACCCGGCAGCCCGGTAAGACGGGTGAGGAGCTGCTCAAGATCCTGGAAAGCCGGCTGGACAACGTCGTCTACCGCGCCGGGCTCGCCCGCACGCGCCGGATGGCCCGCCAGCTGGTCAGCCACGGCCACTTCAGCGTCAACGGCGTGCACGTCAACGTGCCCAGCTACCGGGTGTCGCAGTACGACATCATCGACGTGCGGGACGGGTCGCTGAACACGGTGCCGTTCCAGATCGCCCGGGAGACGGCGGGCGACCGCCCGATCCCGAGCTGGCTGCAGGTGGTCGGTGAGCGCCAGCGCATCCTGATCCACCAGCTGCCGGAGCGGGCGCAGATCGACGTGCCGCTCGCCGAGCAGCTGATCGTCGAGTTCTACTCGAAGTAAGCAAGGCTTCCGCACACCTGGTGCGGAACACCTAACGGCATCAAATAGCGGGTGCCGAGAAGGAGAAGAAGAAACACCATGCTGATCTCTCAGCGACCCACCCTGTCGGAGGAAGTCCTCGCCGACAACCGCTCGCAGTTCGTCATCGAGCCCCTGGAGCCGGGATTCGGTTACACCCTGGGCAATTCGCTGCGGCGCACGCTGCTGTCGTCGATTCCCGGCGCGGCCGTCACCAGCATCCGCATCGACGGCGTGCTGCACGAGTTCACCACCGTCGCCGGGGTGAAGGAAGACGTCACCGCGATCATCCTGAACCTCAAGGGCCTCGTGGTGTCCTCGGAGGAGGACGAGCCGGTCACCATGTACCTGCGCAAGCAGGGCCCGGGCGCGGTCACCGCGGGTGACATCGTGCCGCCCGCGGGTGTCACGGTGCACAACCCCGACATGCACATCGCGACGCTGAACGACAAGGGCAAGCTCGAGGTCGAGCTCGTCGTCGAGCGTGGCCGCGGCTACGTCCCGGCGGTGCAGAACCGGGCCTCCGGCGCCGAAATCGGCCGCATCCCGGTCGATTCCATCTACTCGCCGGTGCTCAAGGTGACCTACAAGGTCGACGCGACCCGTGTCGAGCAGCGCACCGACTTCGACAAGCTGATCCTGGACGTCGAGACCAAGAGCTCGATCACCCCGCGCGACGCGCTGGCGTCCGCCGGGAAGACCCTGGTCGAATTGTTCGGCCTGGCACGCGAACTCAACGTCGAGGCCGAGGGCATCGAGATCGGGCCGTCGCCGGCCGAGGCCGACCACATCGCGTCGTTCGCGCTGCCGATCGACGACCTGGACCTCACCGTGCGGTCCTACAACTGCCTCAAGCGCGAGGGTGTGCATACCGTCGGCGAGCTGGTGAGCCGCACCGAGTCCGACCTGCTCGACATCCGCAACTTCGGTCAGAAGTCCATCGACGAGGTGAAGGTCAAGCTGCACCAGCTGGGTCTGTCGCTCAAGGACAGCCCGCCGAGCTTCGACCCGTCGCAGGTCGCCGGCTACGACGTGGCCACCGGCACCTGGTCCACCGAGGCCGCCTACGACGACCAGGACTACGCGGAAACCGAACAGCTCTAACGGCCGTCCGGTGACGATGCGGCCGCTGAGGAACCGGACACAACAACTACAAGTCCGTCCCGGCCCTACCTGATACGGGGGCCGGCCCCACTTAGGAGATAGCGCAATGCCCAAGCCCACCAAGGGTCCTCGCCTCGGCGGGTCGTCTTCGCACCAGAAGGCGCTGCTGGCCAACCTGGCCACGTCGCTGTTCGAGCACAACCAGATCAAGACGACCGAGCCGAAGGCGCGCGCGTTGCGCCCGTATGCCGAAAAGCTGATCACGCACGCGAAAAAGGGCACGCTGCACAACCGTCGTGAGGTTCTCAAGAAGATCCGCGACAAGGACGTCGTGCACAAGCTGTTCGACGAGATCGGGCCGTTCTTCGCCGACCGCAACGGCGGCTACACCCGCATCATCAAGGTCGAGCCGCGCAAGGGCGACAACGCCCCGATGGCGGTGATCCAGCTGGTGCTGGAGAAGACCGTGACGTCGGAGGCCGAGCGGGCCCGCCGGGCGAAGACGCCCAAGAAGGCGCCCGTCGCGGCAGCGGCGGCGCCTCAGGCGGCGGTCGAGCCGCAGGAAGCCGTCGGGCCGACGGCCGAAGAGGTGACCGAGCCGGCCGAGACCTCGGAAGCCGACGCCGGCGAGGCGACCGAAGTGCAGGCCGAGGCCGAGGAAAAGCACGACGAGGCCATCGAGGCACGGGCCGAGGCCGAGAAGGCCGCCGAGGCTGACGAGGCTGACGAGAGTTAACGACCCGGATTCTCAGGTCCGTCTGCGGCTCGACATCGCCTATGACGGAACGGAATTCGCGGGCTGGGCGGCTCAGACCGGTCAGCGCACCGTCGCCGGTGTGCTCGACGAGGCGCTGAGTACCCTGTTCCGCATGCCGATGCGGCTGCGGGCCGCCGGGCGCACCGACACCGGCGTGCACGCCACCGGGCAGGTGGCCCACGTGGATGTGCCGTTGGACGCGCTGCCGAATGCCTATCCGCGCTCGCCCCACCTCGGCGAGCCGGAGTTTCGGCCGTTGGTGCGCCGGCTGGGCCGGTTTTTGCCCACCGATGTGCGGGTGCTCGACGTCACGCGCGCCCCGGCGGGTTTCGATGCCCGGTTCTCGGCGCTGCGGCGCCATTATGTGTATCGGCTGTCGACCGCTCCCTACGGGGTGCAGCCGCAGCTGGCCCGCTACGTCACCGCCTGGCCGCGATCGCTGGACGTCGACGCGATGGCCGCCGCGTCGCGCGAGCTGGTGGGATTGCACGACTTCGCCGGGTTCTGCCGGCATCGCCCGAACGCCACCACCATCCGCGACCTGCAGCGCCTTCAGTGGTCCCAAGACGGCGAGCTGATCACCGCGCACGTCACCGCCGACGCGTTCTGCTGGTCGATGGTCCGCTCGCTGGTCGGGGCGTTACTCGCGGTGGGCGAGCACCGGCGGCCGGCGTCGTGGTGCCGTGAATTGCTCAGCGCCACAAGCCGATCCAGCGACTTCGCGGCCGCGCCGCCGCACGGGCTGACGCTGGTGAGCGTCGACTATCCGCCCGACGACCAGCTGGCGGCACGCAACCTGATCACCCGCGACCTGCGCACCCGCTAAACCTTCTTCGCGACGAAATTCGCGGCCTGGTTGGTCAATCCGGGCACGTAGCTCAGGTGGGACGCCCAGCGGGTGCCGCTCGAGCAGATCGGGTCGCCCGGGTTGCACAGGTCGATGGTCTTGCCGCCGAACTCCGGGGTCAGCGCGCTCATCAGCTGACCCGCCCGGGCGGACGGGTTGCCGAACAGCGCGACGGCCGCCACGTGATCGGCGGCCGCGGCCGGCAGCGGCTGGCGGAAGCCCAGCCCGGGCAGCGGTGCGGCCGTGACGATGTCGATGACGGCCGCCCCTTGCGAGTATCCCCCGAGCACCAGCTTGGTGTTGGGGCAGTTGCCGGCCATCTGCTGGATGTGGTTGCTGGCGTCGTTGGCGCCGTCGGCCGCGGCTAGGAAGTCCTTGTTGGCCGGGTAATTCACCCCATAGGAGCCAACGCTTCTGGAAGTCTGCTGGCGCAGCGCGTTGACGAAGGCCCCGCCGACCTTGCCGACGCCGGGCGGCTCGTCGGTGCCGCGGGCGAACACCACCTCAACGCCGGGACAGGAGGCGAAGGCCTGCGGAAGCAGTTGCGGAGCAACCACTATCGCAGCGCCGGCGAGCAGCCCGGCGCCCAGCGTCAATGGAATAAGCCGCACCCCACGATGTTAGGGGCGCGTTGATCGCGGGCCGGTAACGATTCAGACGAGAGGTGCTTGCGGAGTCACCGTGGTCGGCGCCGCCGACGCGGGCGCGGGGCCGGTGCCGTCGTGGATCGACGGCGGCGAGCCGGGCGGGGTCTGCTGCCCGTAGACCGGTGACGGCGTGGCGCCGGGCTGGTTCGGCACGGGGCCCAGCGGCGGCCCGAACTCGGGGCTCGAGCCAGCCAGCTTCTGGGCGACGAACGCCGCGGCCTGGGTGGTGTAGACGGGGACATAGCCCTCGGTGTGCCCGCTCCACTCGTTACCGGGGCCGGCGTGGCAGATCGGGTCGTTGGGGTTGCAGTAGTCGGCGGCCTTCGAGCCCAACAGCGCGCTCTGGCTGGGCAGCGTGCCGCCGGCGCGGTCGGCCACGTCACCGAACGTGACGACGGCGGCGATGTTCTTGGCGTACTGCTCGGGCAGCTTGTTGCCCCAGCTGATGCCGCCGATCGGGACGCCGGCCACGATGTCCATCACCGACGCGCCCTGCGAATAGCCGCCCAGCACGATCTTGGTGTTGGGGCAGGTTTCCACGCTCTTCTTGACGCGGTCGATGGTGTCGTTGGCGCCGTCGCCGCCGTGCAGCTGCAGCTTGCTGGCCGCGTAGTTCACGCCGTAGGGCAGGATGTTCAGGCCGGTCTGCTGGCGCAGCGAGTCCACCAAGGCGTCCCCGACGCGGCCCAGGCCGGCCGGTTCGTTGGTGCCGCGGGCGAAGATGACCTCGACGTCCGGGCAGTCAAAGGCGGAGGCCGTTGGCATCGCACCCGGGGATACGAGCAGGCCGGCGGCGGTAACCACTGCAGAAACCCCCGGGCCGACCCAGCGACCTAAGCGGTGGGAAAGCACGCAGTAACTTTACCTACCCTAAGCGCGCTGCGAAAGTTCGCTGACCTGTGGATCAGTTAAGCGGTTCGACGACGGGACGCTTTACCGTGGCCGCATCACGTGCACACGGGAGGGGGCCAGTGCAGCGTCAACCGACCACCGGCCTGCGGGTCGGCGACTACCTATTCCAGCTGCGTCGCGTCGAGTGCGCGTTGCTGGGCGGTGATGTGCACACCCTCAGCGATCGCTCGCGGGCGCGAACCGCGGCGCTCACGATCGGGTGCGTGCTCGCCGCGATCGCCGTCGCCGTGGCTGCGCTCGCCGCTTTGCTACGGCCCCGGGTGACGCTGGAGGGCGCCCAGTTCGTGATGGGCCGGGAATCCGGGGCGCTGTACGTGCGGGTGGGCGACACCTGGCACCCGGTGCTGAACTTGGCGTCGGCGCGGTTGATCGTGTCGATGGCCGCCACGCCCCGGCCGGTGCCCGAGGCGGACCTGGCCCGCGCTAAACGCGGGCCACCGCTGGGCATCCCAGGCGCACCGCAGATGATCGGTGAGCCGTTGCCGGCGGATGAGTCGGCATGGACGATCTGCGATGCGGACCGCGCCAGCACGACGACGGTCCTCGTGGGCCGCACGGACGACTCGGCGGCGCATCGGTTGGGTGCCGGCCAGGCCGCCCTGGTCGCCACCGGTCCGGCTTCGCCCGCGTACCTGCTCTACGACGGACAGCGGGCGGTGGTGGACCTCGCTGACGCCGCGGTGACGCGCGCGTTTCGGTTGGAGGGCCGCGCCCCGCGGCCCGTTTCGCCTGCGTTGCTGAATGCCATCCCCGAGGCGCCACCGATCAGCGCCCCCCGGATCCCGGGCGCAGGTGAAAAGGCGGCGGGGTTGCCGGGCTTCGCGGTTGGCAGTGTGGTGCGCGTCACGCGGGCCGGCGGTGACGAGTATTACGCGGTGCTCGCCGCCGGGATCCAGCGCATCGGACAGCTGGCCGCCGACCTCATGCGTTTCAGCAACTCCCAGGGCACCACCAACGCGCTGACGGTCGCGCCCGATGCGATCGGCGCCGCTCCGATCGTCGACGTCCTGCCGGTGGCCGGGTTCCCCGACCGGACGCCCACTCTGTCAGACGACGGCGGGACGTTGTGCGTTTCGTGGCAGGCGGCGCCACCCGGCCACGGCGGACCCGCGCTTCTCAGCGGCGACCGGTTGCCCCTGCCACCGGGCCAGGCGCCGGTGACCTTGTCACGGGCCGACGGATCCGGCCCCGCGCTGGACGCGGTGTATGTGCCGCCCGGCCGAAGCGCCTACGCGCAGGTTGGCACGCGATACCTGGTCACCGACACCGGTGCGCGGTTCCCGATCCACGACGATGACGCCGCGCGGGCCCTTGGCCTGGCGACCGCGGTCCCGGCGCCGTGGCAGATCCTGCAGACTCTTCCCGCCGGCCCGGAGCTCAGCAGGGAGAACGCCTCAACCGCCCGTGACTTCGCTGCGGCCCCGTAGTCGGCCCGTCACCACACCGACGGCCAGCGCTATCCCCAATCCGGCGAGACAGATGGCGACCCCGCGCAGTGCGGTATGCCGGGCGTGCGCGTTCGACGGCGCGGCCGCCGGCGGCGCGGCGACCGGCGCCGGGGCCGGCGTCGGCGTGGTCGTCGGCGCAGCGGTCTGGGTGCTGACCGCCGCAAGCGCGTCGATGGTGCCGTGGCCGACGAGCGGATCCCACCCGGCCGGTGGATGATGCGCCGTCGACTCGATGCGCTGCATCACCTGCCGGGCGGTCAGCACGGGAAACCGGGCGCGGATCAGGGCGGCCAGCCCACTGACCACCGGCGCGGCATAACTGGTGCCGGACACCGGTTGCGAGCCGAGTGGCGTGACCGCCTCGCCGGGGGCGGCGACGTCGACCCAGGGCCCGGCAAGGGTGAAAGCCGACGGCGCCCCCTGGCTATCCACCGATCCGACGGTGAGCACGTAGTCGTCGTACCACGCCGGACTGACCGCGACAGTGACGGTTTCCCAAGTGGCGTCCGGGCGCTGCGGAGGGCACTGCGCCGTCCTGCCGGTGTTGCCGGCCGCGGCGACGACGACGACGTTCTTGACGTCCACCGCGTAGGCCAGCGCGGCGCCGAGCGCGCGGTCATCGAGCGCGGAGGCGACCGGGACGCAGGCGACCGAGGAGATGTTGATCACCGAGGCTCCCAGATCCGCGGCGGTGCGGACCGCCTTCGCCATGGTGTCGACGTCACCGACGCCGGTGCGGGACGGGTTGCTGGCCGCGGAGAACTTTGAGCTGGACTGGCGAATGCTGATCAGTGTGGCTTCGGGCGCCATCCCGCCGAAGCCGGGACCGTTCGAATCCGGCGCCGCGGCGATGATGCCCGCGACGAGTGTGCCGTGAGCGTCGCAATCCTGGGTGCCGTCGCCGGTAGAGACGTAGTCGCCGCCCGGCACCACATCAGGTAACAGGCGCTGACGCGAAACGCCGGTGTCGATGACGGCGACCCGTTGCCCGGCGCCGCGGGTCAGTGGCCGGACTCGCGACAGGTCGAGGATCTCGGACGGCCGGTTGGGCGCCTGCACCGTCGCCATCGTTGCGCACACCTCGCGTTGGACGGTCGGCCCCGCGGGCGTGGGCCGCGCCGGCTTCGGTAACCACTTGTCGTCGATCTGCGGCGGCGAAACCGCTTGCGCGGTCGGTGTTCCAAGCAGTGACACCAGCGCCCAGGCCAACGCAACACGCGCGACGGCAGACGTCCTCACCGGAAATGCAGTCCCCGGGCGGCGCCGTAGAGTCCACACAGCCAGCAGGTCAGCGGGACGGTCGCTACCAGAGCGAGCCACTCCAGAGCATCGACGGTTCGGCGCAGCACGGGTGGAGTCGACATGGTTGGCGCGACGCAGCCCAAATACACGGCCCCAGCGGCCAACGTGGCCGTTGCCGCGGTCATCCACGGGCCCCGCCCCGGTGTACTCGAGACAGCTACACCGAATGTCGTTCCCACGACTGCGATTCCGGCGACGGCGAACGTCAGCATTCTGGTGTTGTCCCCAGAACGCGCACGCAGCAGTAGCAACGCGCCGGTGACGCCGCCGAACGCCACACAAGACATGCGCGGTGCGCCGGCCAGGACGGTGACGACGGCACCGACGGCCGCCGACGACGCAAACCCGGCGAGCAGGCTGGACAACCAGGCGTCGGCGCGGAACGCCCGCGCCGCCAGGCTGGACCCGTCTGCTCCGGTCTCGTCCGTGCCCGGCTCTACCCGGGGTGATAGCCCCGCCAACACGATGGACACCCGCGCCGCAACTCCAAGCAGACCAAGCGATATCAGCGCCGATGCCGCGCCGATCGCGTACGGCGGTGCGCCGGTCATCGCACCCACCAAAGCGGCCATCGCGACAACCGTCGCGGCGCACGAGACGGCGGTGAGCACGACCACGGTGCAAGGCGAGGCGCGGATCGCCAACACGCAGGTGACCGCCGCCGCCGTCGCGGCCAGCAATACGTTGTACACCCCCGGCCCGCCGGGCACCGCCAAGAAGCCGGCGGCCGCCGCGAAAGTGGTCGCCATCGCGTTGAACGCCAGCCCGGCGACCGCATCCCGGTGGAGTCGGTGCGTTACGGCAGCCGACAGCAGGGCGATCGCGCCCACGATCGCCAACACGCCCACTGTCGCGGGACGATCGCGGCCGATGCCGGCGTTGAGCGCATTTCGGGCCAGGGCCAGCACACCGGTGGCGGCCAGTGCGTTCGCCGCCACCGCGCTGGTGAGCCGCACCGCCAGTCGGCGCCCGGAATCTGTCGACGCCAGGGAACCCGCCAGCGCCTCGGAGACCGCCCGCGCGACGTCGTGGTGACGGGGAGCGGGTGGCGGGCTCGACGGCTGGCTCAGTACCAGAACGGCACCGTCTCCGATCCCGCTCTGCGCCAGCGTCTTCGACGGATCCAAGGCGGAGGAGCCGGGAAGTGACAGGTGGTAGCGCTTAGCGCTCAGATCGTCGTCGCCGTCGCGGCCTTGAAGGAGGTCGACGATTGACGGCGTCAGTACGGCGACGGGAACTTCGGACGGCAGCGCCAGGTCGGCGACGGCGGAGCCGGCATGGATTGACACCCGGCGCAGCCCCAAATCGGTTGCAGGCAAAGGTGACCCCTTCAGTCGGAATTCTTCAGAACATAGCGACTATCCGGTCACGCGGCGTGCGCCTGTCCACAGGTGTGAGTTGTCGGCGAATCCGGGGCTGCCTACGGTCGTCGAACGGGAAGGGACGAGATGGCCCAGGACTTCGTGCCCGAGGCACGGCGGCGGGCGCCGACGGTGCCGACCGCGGACCTCGTCGTCGATGCACCGCCCGAGCCGCCGTCGGCGGCGGCGCCGGGCCTGCTTTCGCGGTTGCTGCCCGCCGTGGTGGCGGTCGCCGGAATGGGGGTCATGGCGGCGGCATTCGCGCCGGGGTCGGCCGCCCACACCTCCATGTTCGTCACCATCCCCATCGTGCTGCTGGCTTCGACGTTGGCGACAGCCCTGTCCGGACGCGCGCGCCGCCGGGGCGGCGGGTTCTATGCCGATCGCCTGGGCTACCTCGCATACCTCGACCGGCTGCGTGACACCGTCCTCGAAACCGCTGCCGCACAGCATCACTCACTGATGTGGAATCACCCCGACCCCGACACGCTGTGGACATTGGTCGGAGGTCGGAGAATGTGGGAGCGGCGAGTCGCCGAGCCCGATTTCTGCGTTGTCCGAGTGGGCACGGGGCCGCAGCCGCTCGCCACGAGGCTGGTGGCCCCGCAGCCCCTGGGGCCCGCCGACCCGGTCACCGCCGGCGCGTTGGATAGCTTCCTGCGCACGCATGCGACGATCGTCGGACCGATCACGGTCACACTGCGCCAAAGCCCGCGCGTCACCATCGACGGTGACGCGGCCGCCGCCCGCGGGTTGTTGCGCGCGATGGTCTGCCAACTCGCCGTCTCGCACTCCCCCGATCAACTGCTGATCGTCGCCGTCGTCGGAGAACAAAACCGTTGGCAGTGGGAGTGGCTGAAATGGCTGCCGCACAACCAACACCCGGCGGTAGTCGACGGGGTGGGTCCGGTGCGAATGGTGTACCGCAGCATGGACGAGGCGCGAGACGAGCTGACCGGCGTGCGGCCGGCGCACACGGTGGTGGTCGCGGACTCAGACCACGACGCCGAAGGGCTCACCGGCGCGACCGTCGTCCAAATCGGCGGGGGCCGCGCCGATACCCCGGTGACGATCACCGGGGCCGGCGACATCCTCGTCCCGGCGCGCCCGGACTGGTTGGATCCCCTAGCGGCGCTGGTGTGTGCGCGCCGGCTGGCGATGCATCGGGTCGGCACGGCATTTCGTCGCGACGACGGGACGGACTGGCCGGTCCTGGCGGGCATAGACGAGGTCGAGGGGTTTGACCCGCTCACGTTGTGGCAAGGCCAAGATCACCGCGACCGGCTCCGCGTCCCGGTCGGCAGCCGGGCCGACGGGGTGCCCCTGGAGTTGGACATCAAGGAGGCCGCGGAAAGCGGCATGGGTCCACACGGCCTGTGCGTCGGGGCCACCGGGTCGGGCAAGTCGGAGCTGTTGCGCACGATCGCGCTGGGGATGATGGCCCGCAATTCCCCCGAGGCGCTCAATCTGCTGCTCATCGACTTCAAAGGCGGCGCAACGTTTCTCGAATACGCTCGGGCGCCACATGTGGCTGCGGTCATCACGAACCTTGCCGACGAGGCGCCGTTGGTCGCCAGGATGCGCGACGCCCTGGCCGGTGAAATGAATCGCCGGCAACGGCTGCTGCGGGCATCCGGCCGTGTCAGCGCCGCGGCGTATGAGCAAGCACGCCGGGCGGGAGCCACGTCGACCGCCCTGCCCACCCTGTTCATCATCGTCGACGAGTTCTCCGAATTGCTCAGCCAGCATCCGGATTTCGCGGACATGTTCGTGGCTATCGGGCGGCTCGGCCGGTCGTTGGGCATGCATCTGCTGCTGGCCAGCCAGCGACTCGACGAGGGTCGTCTGCGCGGACTCGACGCCCACCTGTCCTATCGGATCTGTTTGAAGACCCTGTCCGCCGCCGAATCGCGCGCCGTACTGGGCACGCCAGAGGCTTACGAGTTGCCCAACCACCCGGGGGTGGGTTACCTGCGTACGAGCGGCGGAGAGCTTGTCCGCTTCTGTGCCGCTTACGTTTCGGGGCCGTTACCGTCCGGCGTGCCGGCCCAGGCGCCCGTGGCGAATCCTTCCGTGCGCGCGTTCGGGACTCGACGCGTTGGGGAGATCACCCGCCCCGCCGAGAGCGGTGCATCGTCTTCCCGGACGACCCTGGACGCGGTCCTGGATCGGCTGGGTGGGCATGGCCCGCCCGCGCACCAGGTCTGGCTGCCACCGCTAGGGTCGGCGACCGCGCTGGACACCCTGCTCGCCGACGGTGCGCTCCCGCGGGGCGCCCTGACTGTTCCGCTCGGCCTCGTGGACCGGCCGTTCGAGCAGCGGCGAACGCCGTTGATGGTCGACTTGCGCGGGGCCGCGGGCAATGTCGCGGTCGTCGGGGCTCCGCAGTCGGGCAAGTCGACGGCCATCCGGACAATCATCACCGCCTTGGCGGCCACGCACTCGCCGCGGCAGGTGCAGGTCTACTGCCTGGACTTCGGCGGGGGAGCGCTGACATCGACACGAGCAATCCCGCATGTCGGCGCCGTCGCCGGCAGGGCCGAACCACGACTCGTCGCGCGAATCGTTGCCGAATGCGAGTCGATCATCCGCTTGCGGGAGACCCTTTTCAGCGACCTTGGCGTCGGGTCGATCGCCGAATACCGCGAGCTGCGGGCGCAGGGCCCGGCGCCGGACACCGATCCGTTCGGGGATGTCTTCCTCGTCGTCGACGGCTGGGCGGGGCTACGCCAAGACTTCGACGTCCTGGAGTCGACCGTCACCGTGGTTGCCTCCCAGGGGCTTTCGTTCGGTGTCCACGTGGTGGTGTCCGCGTCGCGGTGGGCGGAGATCAGGCCGGTGCTGCGTGATCAGATCGGCACGCGCATCGAGCTGAGACTGGGTGATCCCGCCGACTCCGAGTTGGACCGAAAAGCGGCGCAACATGTTCCGCAAGGCAGACCAGGCCGGGGTCTTTCCGGTGACGGGTCTCAGATGATGATCGCCCTGCCCGTCGCCGAGATCGACACCGCGCAATCGGCGGCGCCGCCGATACCGTTGCTGCCGGAAATCATCGAGCATCACAGCCTCGTCGAAGCGGCGGCAGGTGCCGGGCGCGGCAACCGTATGCTTCTCGGCCTCGACGAGCGCCGACTGGAGCCGGTCGTCTGTGAGCTCGACCGGCTCGCACACCTTCTCGTGCTCGGCGACCGGGAGTGCGGCAAGACGTCGACACTCCGAACGCTGTGCCGCGAGATCATCCGAACCAAGACCCCGGCGCAAGCGCAACTCGTCATCGTCGACTTTCGGCGCTCCCTGCTCGGCGTCGTCGAGTCGGAGCACCTCGGCGGGTACGCGATGTCGCCGGGTGCATTGGCCGGCATGCTGCCGGATCTGCTTGACCTGCTGGAGCGGCGGATGCCCCCGGCCGACGCGAGCCAGGCGCAGCTGCGAGCCGGGTCCTGGTGGTCGGGGGCCGACATCTATGTCGTGGTCGACGACTATGACCTGATCGCCGGCCAGGCCGGCAATCCACTGGCGCCGATCACCGAATACCTGCCGTACGCAACGGAGTTGGGCTTGCATCTGGTCATCGCGCGTCGAAGCGGCGGTGCCGAGCGCGCGTTCTTCGAACCCCTGCTGGCGGGCGTGCGTGACCTCGGCTGCGTCACCCTGATGATGAGCGGATCCCCAGCCGAGGACGTACCGTTCGGCTCGCGTCGCCCGGCGCGGTTGCCGCCTGGTCGCGGCGTCCTGAGCACCGGCGCAGACAACGAACAGCTCGTCCAGGTGGCTTGGAGCGCTCCGTGAGCGCACACCGTGCCGTCATCGAAGTGGGTCCCGGCACGATCCGCCGATTATGTTGTCGGACAAGCGTCCTCGCCGACGAGCAGACCTCCGACATCATCGCGACGGCCCTGACCGCGATCGACGATCGAGTCGCGTTGGTGGGCGAACGCCCGGTTGCCGTTGCGGCGGTGTGGGCGAGCGCTTTGCGGTCCGTGGCCTGTGCGGGCGGTAAGGGCATGGTCGTGGTGCACCCGTCCTGGTGGTCGGCCTCGCGCGTCCGCGTGGTGAGCAGCGCGGCCGCCACCCTGTCCGACGACGTGCTGGTGCGGCCCCGCTCATGGTTGCTGGCGCGGGCAGCCGGCACCGATGCGGACGCGGCGGTCGTGGTGGAGATCGTCGAGGCGATGGTGGTCGTCGGCGGTGCCGACGTCGTCGCCATACCGCGCAGGACGCCGACGTGCGCCGTCGCCGACGAGGTGGTGGCCGCGGTCGCGGGCCGCCCCGCGGGCGTCCTGCTGATCGACGCGCCGAGCACCGTCGCCGCTTCGTCGACCCTTGCCGCGGCGATCGCGGACGCGGCGCGCGGCATCGGGCAGTCGGTGGTCCGCATCGACGACGCCCGGCTGGTTCGGCTGGCCCGGCTGGCGGTGTCCGATCTCGATCAGCCGGCCAAGCCGGGTGATGGTCGTGGCCGATCTCGCGCGCGGATGCTGGCTCTCGTCGGCGCGGCCACCATCGTGCTGGCCGCGGCGGCGCCGGCCGTGATCAACGCGGACCGGCAGCGCGCGGTGAGCGCGCCGACGGTCCCGGCCGTGCCCGCTGCGTTTCTGGTGGAAGGTCGGGTGGCAGTGGCGGTGCCCGCGGGTTGGCCTACCCAACGGGTAATCGCCGGGCCGGGGTCGGCGCGGGTCCAGGTCACCTCCCCGTCCGATCCCGAAGTGGCGTTGCACGTCACGCAGTCGCCGGTGGCGGGCGAGACGCTGAGTGGCACCGCCGAGCGGTTGAAGCAGGCGATCGACGCCGAGCCCGCGGGTGTGTTCGTCGACTTCAATCCCTCCGGCACCAGCGCCGGCAGGCCGGCGGTGACCTACCTCGAGGTCCGCGCCGGCCATCACGTGCGGTGGACGGTGCTGCTGGACGGCCCGGTGCGGATCAGCCTCGGATGTCAGAGCCGGCCCGGCGGGGAAGAGGCCGTGCGCGGCGTTTGCGAGCAGGCCGTGCGGTCGGCCCACGCGGTCGGCTGACTCACGAAATTTTGGTGGAACCAAACGAGCGCTGTCCGGGTCGAACTTGGTATGAGTGCACCCAACACACTGAGTACCGATTTCGACCTGATGCGGTCGGTTGCGGGCACCACGGACGCCCGCAATGAGGAGATCCGGGCCATGCTGCAGGCATTCATCGGCCGCATGAGCGCGGTGCCCGCGTCGGTGTGGGGCGGGGTCGCGGCGGCGCGGTTTCGAGATGTGGTGGATCGCTGGAATGCCGAGTCGTTGCGGCTCTATCACGTCCTGCACGCGATCGGCGAGACCATTCGGCACAACGCGGCCACCCTGCAGGAAGCCGGCCATGACCACGCGGCCCACATCGCCGCAACCGGCGGAAACCTGTGATCGGGGGGATCATCCGTGGAATCGGCGTTGTCTTATAATTTCGGCGAGATCGAGTATTCGGTGCGCCAAGAAATCCACAGCACAGCGGCCCGCCTCAACGCGGCGCTGGACGAGCTGCGAGCGCAGATCGCCCCGTTGCAGCAGCTCTGGACCCGCGAGGCTGCCGCCGCCTACCAGGTGGAACAACAAAAGTGGCACCAGGCCGCGGCCGGCCTCAACGAGATTCTGGTCGATCTCGGCAACGCGGTGCGCGACGGCGCGGACGAGGTGGCGAATGCCGATCGACGGGCGGCGAGCGCCTGGGAACGCTAGCCGCGCGCCCATAGTCGTCTGTGTGGTCCCGGCGGAGGAGAGCCGTTGGGACCACACAGTCATTTTGACCTGCGGGGACGCGCATCGGTAAGCTGCTCGGTTGGCGTGCGGTACGCCGGGGCCTCGGGTCAACGTCGGTCGCCGAGACCAGCCCCACCGCGAACGCCTGACCGGCACCCGGCTCGACCCGGGATCCACCTCGAGAAAGAAAAGGTAAGCGCTGTGCCCACCTACGCGCCAAAGGCGGGTGACACCACGAGGTCGTGGTACGTCATCGACGCCACGGACGTGGTGCTTGGCCGCCTTGCCGTCGCGGCAGCCACCCTGTTGCGCGGCAAGCACAAGCCGACGTTCGCCCCCAACGTCGACGGCGGTGACTTCGTCATCGTCATCAACGCCGACAAGGTCGCCCTGTCCGGCGACAAACTGCAGAGCAAGCTGGCTTACCGCCACTCGGGGTATCCCGGCGGCCTGCACTCGCGCACCACCGGCGAGCTGATGGAGAAGCACCCCGACCGGGTCGTCGAGAAGGCGATCGTCGGCATGCTGCCCAAGAACAAGCTCAGCCGTCAGATCCAGCGCAAACTCCACGTCTACGCCGGCCCGGAGCACCCGCACGCCGCTCAGAAGCCGGTTCCGTACGAGATCAAGCAGGTGGCCCAGTGACCGAAACGACCGAGGCCCTGGACGACACCACGGCCACCCCGGAAACCCCGGACGTCCCGGCCGAGGCGCCCGCCCCCGCGGCCGCCGAATCCTTCGTCTTCGACCGGCCCATCCAGACCGTCGGCCGCCGCAAGGAGGCCGTGGTGCGGGTGCGCCTGGTGCCCGGCACCGGCAAGTTCGATCTCAACGGCCGCGGCCTGGAGGACTACTTCCCCAACAAGGTGCACCAGCAGCTCATCAAGGCCCCGCTGGTCACGGTCGACCGGGTGGAGAGCTTCGACATCTTCGCGCTGCTGCACGGCGGCGGCCCGTCGGGCCAGGCCGGGGCGCTGCGCTTGGGCATCGCCCGGGCGCTGATCGTGGCCCAGCCCGAGGACCGGCCCGCGCTGAAGAAGGCCGGCTTCCTCACCCGTGACCCGCGTGCCACCGAGCGCAAGAAGTACGGCCTGAAGAAGGCCCGCAAGGCGCCTCAGTACAGCAAGCGCTGATCAACCATCACTTTCTGGCCGCAACGGGGCGTCAAACCGGGACGTTCCGTGCCTCCTTCGGCGTGTCTGCGCCCAAACGCGCCCCGTTTCGGTCAGAAAAGAACGGGGCACGTTAGGTGAACGGCCGCCAACTGTGAGAGGTTTTTCCGCATGGGTCGACTATTCGGCACCGACGGTGTCCGCGGGGTCGCCAATCGCGAGTTGACCGCGGAGCTGGCGCTGGAGCTGGGCGCCGCCGCCGCGCGGCACCTGGCCAGCGCGGGCGGACCCGGCCGGCGCGTCGCCGTGATCGGGCGTGACCCCCGGGCCAGCGGCGAGATGCTGGAGGCCGCGGTGATCGCCGGGTTGACCAGCCAGGGCGTCGACGCGCTGCGGGTCGGGGTCCTTCCCACGCCCGCGGTCGCGTACCTGACCGGCGCGTACGACGCCGATTTCGGCGTGATGATCTCGGCGTCGCACAACCCGATGCCCGACAACGGCATCAAGATCTTCGGTCCCGGGGGCCGCAAGCTCGACGACGACACCGAGGACCGGATCGAGGCCCTGGTCACCGCGGAAACGGGGCCGCGGCCCGTCGGCGCCGGGATCGGCCGCGTCATCGACGCCGAGGACGCCGACGACCGCTACCTGCGCCACTTGACCAAGGCCAGCACGCTGCGGCTCGACGGCCTGACCGTGGTGGTCGACTGCGCGCACGGCGCGGCCTCGTCGGTGGCGCCGCGCGCCTACCGCGCGGCCGGCGCGCGGGTCATCGCGATCAACGCCGACCCCAACGGCCTGAACATCAACGACAACTGCGGCTCCACCCACCTGGATTCGCTGCGCGCCGCGGTCATCGACCACCGCGCCGACCTGGGCCTGGCCCACGACGGGGACGCCGACCGCTGCCTGGCCATCGACGCCAACGGTGAGCTGGTCGACGGCGACGCCATCATGGTCGTGCTCGCGCTGGCCATGCGCGAGGCCGGGGAGCTGGCCTCCGACACGCTGGTGGCCACCGTGATGAGCAACCTCGGGCTGCACCTGGCCATGCGCTCCGCCGGGATCACCGTGCGCACCACCGGCGTCGGCGACCGCTACGTGCTCGAGGAGCTGCGGGCCGGCGACTACAGCCTGGGCGGCGAGCAGTCCGGCCACATCGTGATGCCCGCGCTGGGCTCCACCGGGGACGGCATCGTCACCGGGCTGCGGCTGATGACACGCATGGTGCAGACCGGCTCGTCGCTGACCGAGCTCGCCGCGCCCATGCAGACGCTGCCCCAGGTGCTGATCAACGTCCGGGTGGCCGACAAGGACACCGCGGCCGCCGCGCCCGCCGTGCGCACCGCGGTCGGCGACGCCGAGGCCGAACTCGGCGACACCGGCCGAATCCTGTTGCGGCCGTCGGGGACCGAGCCCCTGATCCGGGTGATGGTGGAAGCGCCGGAGGCCGACGTCGCCCAGCGGGTGGCGAACCGGGTCGCCGAGGCGGTCAGCTCCGCGCGCTGAATACAGCCGCAAGCCCATGCCCTCCCCGCGGCCGATGGGCCACGCCGAATTGACGGGATCGTGTGCGGCACTAGTTTGATGACGTTCGGTGGCGCCGAGTGTCGGACGCGCGCGCGTCGCTGTGGGGTGGGCGGCGACGGCAGCGGAGATGAACGCGGACGAGGCAGCGCTCATCACTGGCGGGGAGGGGCTTTGGGTTGGTTCAGCTGACTAACCTGAGTGTCGGTGAGCTGGTGGCCGGGGCAGGCGGTGACCCGTGGGCGGTCAACCAGACTCTGCAAGCGGGGGAGCCGGCACAGATCGCCAACCTGGCCAAGGCATTTCACGCGGCGGGGCGCTCCACTTCCGAGGCCGATCATGCCTTTGAGCAAGCCCGCAAGCGCTTCGACGCGGCCTGGAATCACCAGAATGGGGATCACCCGATCAACGGCTCCGCCGAAGTGCAGCGCACGGCCCAGGCGCTGGGAGCCCAGTCCGAGCAGTTGCCCAAGATCGGCGCGGATTTGGAAAACATCGCCGCCGCGTTGGCCGAGGCGCAGAAAACCGGCGCCGCAGACATCGCCACCTTGGATGGTCGGCTGCGGGGTCTCGACAGAATCATTGGCGCGGGCTACAGCGACCAGCTCTACGACGCCGCCACGCTCAGGGGATTGGTCGATGTCGGGACACACAACGCTTATCAAGCCAACGAACAAAATGGCTACCACCAACAACTTTCGGAATACGACTCGAAGAAGTTGGCCTACGAGGACGGCGTGCAAGCCGCCTCCACAGCCGGAGGGTGGGTGCCAGGAGTGGGCAAGGTCGCCGGGCCCACCATCGGGATACTCGGCCACAGCCTCGAAAACGACATACTCGGACCGGCGCCCACCGCTCCTGGGCAAACGGCCATCCAGCCCATGGACATCGGAAGCGCCGATCAGGAGATGCTCGATGCGTTGCTCGGGGCAAATCAGCCCGTCTCGGCGTTGCCGCCCGAATATGTTGTCCACGACCACGACCACCCGTATGGGCGAATAGCAACCCTCGACGAACTGCAATCGAAATACCCCGGCCTGACCGCCGGCCAGTACAACAGCGTGATTGGCCCGGCGCTGTCTCAGGCACTTGCCTTGCCGCCCAATGAGAAGATGTCGCCGGACCAGTACATGGTCGACCGCTACAACGAAGTCATCGGCGTGCCCGAGCCCCCGGGGCACAGATGACAGGCATCGGGCGCGTGTTGCGCCGTTTCACGGGACTCTCAATGACCGCGGTGCTGCTACTGGCCGGTTGCAGCTCGAACCACCAACCTCAGCAGCCAACCCCCACACCGTCGACCCCGGCGGGATGGCCCGCGACCCTCAGCGACTTCACCGTCGTCTGGACGGCCGAACCCGGAATCGACGTGACCACTCGGCCCGCGGTGGCGGTGCGGGCGTACGCCGAGTCCTATTTGCTCGCCCGGCTCACTGGTGACGACAGATACCTGTATCCGGGATTCCAGCAGGCGGTCGATCGCAACCAGCCCGCTGATCATCCGACCGGCACCCAATTCCTGTGGCCCAAGCTCAAGGATCCCCAACGCCCGTGGGTGGGCACTGAGCAGGCCCATATCCTGTCGATTGCCAGTTCCGGCCGCGACGTCACAGTGGTGACTTGCGAGTATCTGTTCGGTGCCGCCGACGAGGGCCGCCACCGGGGCTACAGTCCGATCATCGCCCAGCCACCGCCGGATTCGGGCATCTATCCGATGCGGATCACGATCACGGCTCCGGCGACTGTCGGCCCACCGCTTGCCCCGCAGTCGGGGCCGGCGCGCGCGCCCTCGATCGATGTGTTCGGCGGTTGGCGGATCACCAGTCATCAGGGTGGATACATCGCCGGATACGGGCTCGCACCCGAATGGCCTGATGTTGCCCAGGACACCGATGCCTGCCGTGCCAAAGCACCCCCGCACCCCGATCTGATACGCGGCGGCGAGTATCCCCGCTCCGACTTTCCCACCCTGCCGCCGGCTCCGGGGTGGCCGGCCCCCAGCCCAGCATCCTGACGGCCAATATGGCTCGGCCGTATGGTTTTTCGCTGCTCCGGATGCGCCGCACCGGGCTGCGCGGGCCGCGCTGAATCTCCCCGGAACCCGGGCGCACGCCCGGGCGTCGGATTAGACATGAGATTCGACAGGGGAATACGACCAGTCGCCGTGGCCCGCACCGAGATCGACGTCGCGGCGACGTACCGCGTCGCCGACCAATTCCGCGCCGCCGCCGACCTTCTCGACCGCGCCCTCAACGATCAGCTGGGCCGGCTGGCCTTCGGCGGCGGCGCCGCCGGGCGGGCGCACAGCGCCCGCGGTGACGGGCTGCGCGTCGAGTTGGAGCGGCTGACCGCCGAAGTGGCGCAGTGGTCGCGCGCGTCCGGCGAGATCGCCGCCGCCCTGCGGGTCAGCGCCGACCGCTACGCCGACGCCGAGGCCTATGCCGCGGAACGGATCGCCTGATAGTGGCCGAGCGGTTGGACGTCGCCGGGCGGCTCGCCGAGGGCCTGCCGGCCGTCGAGCACACCCAGATCTACGTGCGGGCCTGCCACGCCCTGGGCTACCAACATCCCGACCTGACGGCGCATCCCACGCAGATCCGCGATTGGTATGACACCGAAGACGGCCTCGATCTGCGCGTGCTGGACCGTGACTGCGCGGAGCTGCGGGCGGCGGGGGAGACGGTCGCCGAAGCGCTGCGCGTGCAGCGCGCCCAGCTGGCCGAGCTGGCCGCGGCGTGGACCGGGCCCGCCGGCGACGCCGCGGTGCGGTTTGTGGAACGCCACTGCGACGCCGCCGGCGCGGTCGCCACCGAGTTGCGCGCGGCCGCCCAGCGGTGTGAGTCGCTGCGCGACAACCTGTGGTACCTGGTCGATTCGAAGGTCGCCACCGCCCTCGCCGTCGACGACGGCACCCAGGCGCAGCGGCCGGCGTGGCTGGCCGCCGCAGCCACGGTCACCACCGGGGCGGGGGACCGGAACGCTGCCGAGGAGAGCGTGCGCGAGCAGGTAATGCCCTACGTGGACAATGAGATCGGCGACGACTGGCTGACGACGATGCGCTCGACGCGCGACGGTGTCGACACCGCCTACGACATGGTCACCGACCGGATGGCCGCCGCGCCGACGGTGCGTTTCGAAGCCCCCGGCGACTTGGGCCCGGGTTACCAGCCGGTGCGGACGGCGCCGCCCAGTTCACCCCCGGTCGCGGTGAGGCCCGCGGCAGCGGTCCCGAGCCCGCCGGCGGATCCGGCCCCGACGGCGGCCACGCTCGCGCCCGCTCCGGTTCCCACTGTGCCGCAACCGGATTGGGGCACTGCGCTCGGCGACGCCGCCGGCATGCCGATGGGCGACCTGTGCGGTGGGCTCGGCGGCGGCGGTGCGGGCCTACTCGGGTTGGCCAGCAGGATCGTCGATGCGGTCGGCGGGCTGATCGGCTCGGCGGGTGACGGGTCGGGCAGCGACGGCCTCGATGAGGGCGACGCTTTCGACGAGGACCCCTTCGAGCCCGACGGCAAGGACGACGACGGGCGCCAGGACACCGAAGACGTCGCGGACACCGAAGGGATCAAGCCCGAGGCAGCGGCTCAGCCGGTTGCCGCGCCGCAGCCGGCGGACGCCCCCGAGCCGGTTGCCGCGCCGCAGCCGGCGAACGCGCCAGCGCCCGAGCCGATCGACGCGCCGGTCGACGCGCCGCCACCGGTTGCCGCTCCGACCGCGCGCGGCCCGATGCCGCCGGCCACCGACGGCAAGACGCCCTGCGAAATCGCCGCCGACCAGCTGCCGCAGGCGGGGTAGTGAGGGCTCAGGCTGGGCGGAGCCGCAGCACGTCCTCGACGAAGCGCACGGATTCGGCGCGGTGGTGGCCAGCGGGCTGAGCAATTACCCCGCAACCGCGTCACTTCAACAGCGCGACGATCTTCTCCTCGAGCGGCACGGCGGCCGCCTCGGGGTCCAGCGGTTCGGTCTTGGGCAGCTGCGCGTCGGGGTCGGCGAACATGCGATAGGCCTTGTCGCCGCCCAGCGTGTAGAGCAGGTAGCCGGTGAGCAGCGCGCGGACCGTGCGCTGCGTGCGCCGGTGCGGGCTGGCCAGACCGAACACCTTCGTCAGCCGCCGGCCCTCCACCAGGCCGCCGGGCTGAGCCTTGCTGACCACCCGCAGCGTGGCGGCGTCCCACGCGCGGGACAGCGACAGCGCGTTCGACGTCAGCGACCTCGGATCGCCCGGCGCGGTCAGGATCAGCCCCGGCAGCTTCAGCGTCGTCGCCGGGGTCTCGGCCGGCGGGCTGGTGACGACGGGAAACAACGCCGCCGCCGCGGCCAGCTTGTTCGGCATGCCGGCCGCGGCGAACACCGCGGCCGAGCCGCCGAAGCCGTGTCCGACCACGCCGAGCTTGGCGGGATTGACGCTGATCTTGCCCGGCCCGAGCCGCACACCCGACACGATGTCCAGCGCGGTGCCGAGGTCGAAGGCGAAGTTCAAGACCGACGGGGCCAGGCCGCGCTCGGTGTCGGGAGCGCCCGCCACGATGCCCCAGGAGGCCAGGTGTTCAAGCAGACCCGCATAGCGGCCGGCCTTGGTCAGCCAGTCGTGACCGAACGCGACGCCGGGCAGACCCAGCCCAGCCTCCGGGGTGTACACCACCCCGGGCAAACCGGCGAAGGCCAGGTCACCACGCAGAACCCGATGCGGACCACGGCGGTTGAGGGCTGCGAACAGCTTGCGGGTGCGGGCCACGCGTCGACGTTAGCGCATCCTGGTCAGGCCATGACCTCGATGACGCCCACCCGCCACAGCGCCGCATACATGTGGCGCAGCGGGAAGCTCAGCAATCGCGCGGCCGTGTCGACCATCGGGTCGCCGCTGGCGATCGGCTCGCGGTGACGCCGCCGGGGCGCGGGCTTGGGGGCGGGTGCCGGCGCGAGCGTCAGGCTCGGCACGGGCAGTTCGGTCATCACATCGTCGAACAGAACAGCGGTCATGATTCTCTCCTGAAAGAAGGGGCGCGGAATTTCGGATTAACATTCACTAACGTTTAGCTATCCGGCGGCTTACATATCGCTTGAGTCGTTATCCCGTAATGCAAATTATTGACGCGATTTCAACGCGATAGCCGGATAGCTGGACCATCATCATTGATGTCTATATAAAGGGGCTATTGCCACGGATATATGGGTGGCGCTCTGCGCATATGCGCTGTTTAACCGGGTTGGTGCCCAGGCGGTAGTGATCAGGCGGGCGTCAACGAGCTGTCCTTTCTGATGGCTTCGGCGGTTGCCGTTGGTAGCCGATTTCAGAATTCTATGTAGGTAAATTGGTACAGCGATGACGCAAACGAAAACGCCACAAATACATCAGGTGAAAAGCGTTTCTACCGTTTATGAAGCCGGTGCAAAGAGGATGGTCAGCGCTGGGCGGCCGGCAGGTTTCGCGTCTGCGCGAAGCGCTACACCCGCTTGCACTGCCTCGGGTCGCTCAATTCCGGCCTTCCCGCAGGTGGGCGGCCCAACCGATACCGCGGAGTGCGGGGTCGGGGGCCCGCCTGCACTACCCTGGTTCGAATGTGCGGAATCGTCGGCTATGTCGGGCAGCGGCCTGCCTGCAAGGTCGTCATGGATGCGCTGCGCCGGATGGAGTACCGCGGCTACGACTCGTCGGGCATCGCACTGGTCAACGGCGCCGGAACGCTCACCGTGTGCCGTCGCGCCGGTCGGCTGGCCAATCTGGAGGAAGCGGTCGCTCAGATGCCACCGGAGTTGCTGGGCGGCACCACCGGCCTGGGCCACACCCGCTGGGCCACCCACGGGCGCCCCACCGACCGCAACGCGCACCCGCATCGCGACGCCGCCGGCAAGATCGCCGTCGTCCACAACGGCATCATCGAGAACTACCCGAGCCTGCGCCACGAGCTGGAGGCCTACGGCGTGGAGTTCACCAGCGACACCGACACCGAGGTGGCGGTGCACCTGGTGGCGCGGGCCTACCGGCACGGCGAGACCGCCGGCGACTTCGCCGGTTCGGTGCTGGCCGTGCTGCGCCGGCTGGAGGGCCACTTCACGCTGGTGTTCACCAACGCCGACGAGCCCGGCACCATTGTGGCCGCCCGCCGCTCCACCCCGTTGGTCATCGGGATCGGTGACGGCGAGATGTTCGTTGGCTCCGACGTCGCGGCGTTCATCCCGCACACCCGCAACGCGATCGAGCTCGGCCAGGACCAGGCCGTGGTGCTCACCGCCGACGGCTACCGCATCACCGACTTCGACGGGAACGCCGACCTGGGACCCGGGGCGTACCGCGAGTTTCACATCGACTGGGACCTGGCCGCCGCGGAAAAGGGCGGCTACGAGTACTTCATGCTCAAGGAGATCGCCGAGCAGCCCGGCGCGGTCGCCGACACCCTGCTCGGGCATTTCGTCGACGGGCGGATCGTGCTCGACGAGCAGCGGCTCTCCGATCAAGAGCTCCGCGAGATCGACAAGGTGTTCGTCGTGGCGTGCGGCACCGCGTATCACTCCGGACTGCTCGCGAAGTACGCCATCGAGCACTGGACCCGGCTGCCGGTGGAAGTGGAGCTGGCCAGCGAATTCCGCTACCGGGACCCGGTGCTGGACCGCAGCACCCTGGTGGTCGCCATCTCCCAATCCGGGGAGACCGCCGACACGCTCGAGGCCGTCCGGCACGCCAAGGAGCAGAAGGCCAAGGTGCTGGCCATCTGCAACACCAACGGCTCGCAGATTCCCCGCGAATGCGACGCCGTGCTCTACACGCGCGCCGGCCCCGAGATCGGCGTCGCCTCGACGAAGACGTTCCTGGCGCAGATCACCGCCAACTACCTGGTGGGCCTGGCGCTGGCGCAGGCCCGCGGCACCAAGTACCCCGACGAGGTCGAGCGGGAGTACCACGAGCTCGAGGCCATGCCGGACCTGGTCGCCCGGGTGCTGGCGATGATCGAGCCGGTGGCCGCCCTGGCGCATCGCTTCGCCCAGTCCTCGACCGTACTGTTCCTGGGCCGCCACGTCGGCTACCCGGTGGCGCTGGAAGGCGCCCTCAAACTCAAGGAACTGGCCTACATGCACGCCGAGGGGTTCGCCGCCGGCGAGCTCAAGCACGGCCCGATCGCGCTGATCGAGGACGACCTGCCGGTCATCGTCGTCATGCCCTCGCCCAAGGGCCAGGCCACGCTGCACGCCAAGCTGCTGTCGAACATCCGGGAGATCCAGGCGCGCGGCGCGATCACCATCGTGATCGCCGAGGAGGGTGACGACACGGTGCGGCCCTACGCCGACCACCTGATCGAAATCCCTTCGGTATCAACCCTTTTGCAGCCGCTGCTGTCGACCATCCCGCTTCAGGTGTTCGCCGCGTCGGTTGCCCAGGCCCGCGGTTACGACGTTGACAAACCCCGAAACCTCGCCAAGTCCGTCACCGTGGAATAGCCGCCGACTGAGGGTGGCCGCCTTCGGCGTTGTGCTCCTGATCGGCGCCTATATCGGTTCGATCGTGCTGTACGTCGACAGCGGCATGGGCCATCCCCATGTCGTCGTGCAAGGCAGCCAGGCGGGCGACGGAACGATCACCTGCACATCGTCGCCGCCGATGACGACCTGGTATGCGGCGATGTTGTTCGCGGTGATGCCGCTGCGCAACGCGCTGCCCGAAGCGCCGCCGTTCGGAAGCTGGATTGACATCACGGTCGTGGTCTGGGTGATTGTCGTGTTGGGGATCTCGATGGGGCTCTATATCTCCTGCTGGTGGCGGCATCTGCGACCCGAAGCGGCCTAATCGATCGAAAATCCCTCGGTATCAACGCGAGTAGTTCAGCAGCTTCGCCCGTATCGCAGCAGATCCGCGGCGGTTCCGTTAGATTTGCCTTTCGGGTAGTAGGCCACTCCACGGGGGGCAGGAGCAGCATGGGACCGGCGGTCAGAAGACTCGCCACGGTGGGCGTCATCGTGCTCATTCTCGGGACATACATCGCGCTCGTGGGCCTGTACAAGGACACCGTCGAAGGGTCGGCCCCCGGCACCCTCAGCGACAACGCGGAGACGGCCGCTCAGAGCATGGCGACGTTGACAGTCGAAGAGATGCAGTCCAACTACAGCGCCGTCGTGGCCAACGTCGCGGTCGCACCCGGGTCCGCGCTGCTGGATCCGGTAACGCACCGCCTCAAGGAAGATCTGGTGCTGCGCGTCAGATCGTCGGCCCAGCCCAGTCGTAAGGACTATTCGCCGGGCACGCTTCCCGGCGTCTTCCCGCTTCCGCTGACCATCGCCGGTCATTTGGAACGCTGGCCGTTCGACAACTACGCGTCGGGGCCGATCGAGGTGCAACTCTTCCCCGGCGGCGACACGACGAAGCCGCCCGTCCTCGTTCCGGTGAGACTCATCGACCACCTGTCGGGCTTCAAGGTCACCATGACCAAAATCCCGGGCCACGAGGCGTACCGCATGCAGGTGCGGCGCGCGCTGAGCACCGCGGTGTTCGGCATGGTCATCTGCGGCGTGCTGGTCGCCATTGCCGCCCTCGGCCTCGTCGTCGCGATTCAGACGTTGCGTGACCGGCGCAAGTTCCAGCCCCCGATGACGACGTGGTACGCGGCGATGCTCTTCGCGGTGGTGCCCCTGCGCAACGCGCTGCCCGGCCTGCCCCCGTTCGGGGCGTGGATCGATGTGACCATCGTGCTCTGGGTGATCGTCGCGTTGGTGACGGCGATGCTGATCTACATCGTCTGCTGGTGGCGACACCTGAGGCCGGAGCCCCCGGTTGTCGCGCCACCGCCTGATCCCGTCCCGGCAACATCGGGCTGACACCCCGTTCGTTCCAACACATTTCGTCATCGAACAGGGGGCGCTCGTGAAGTTTGGCGTCATCGCGCTGATCGTGGGCGTCGTCGGGGCGTACGTTGCCTCCGTCGCGCTGTATGCCAACAGTGGGGGGCACCAGCACCACCTGCGGACCGCGGCCGGGGGTGACCGCAGCGCCGCCACCTTGGTGGTCGAGGACATCCAGTCGAACTACAGCGTGCTGATGGCCAACCTGTCCATCTCGCCGGGGTCGGGCCTGCTGGATCCGCAAACCGGACACCTCAACCAAGACCTCGGCCTCCGCGTGCGATCGGTGGCGACGCCGACCCGCCGCACCTGGACCAAGGGCATGCTCCCCGGCGTCTTCCCCGTCCCGCTGACCATCGCGGGGGAGATCGAGAATTGGCCCTTCGACCGCTACGGTTCGGGACCGATTGAGATCGAGCTGATGCGCGGCGGCAGTGAGACCGTCGCCGAGCGAGTACCGGTGACGTTCGTCAACCACCTCTCCGGTTGGCAGGTGTCCACCGACGGATCCGGCCCGTACCGGGTGAGCGTGCACCGCTCCCTGAGCGCCGCGGCGTTCGGCATCGTCATCTGCGCCGTGCTGGTCGCCATCGCCGGACTCGGCCTCTTCGTCGCCGTTCAGACGGTGCGCAACCGGCGGAAGTTTCAGCCGCCGATGACGACGTGGTATGCGGCGATGCTGTTCGCCGTCGTGCCGTTGCGCAACGCGCTTCCCGGCTCGCCACCCTTCGGCGGCTGGATCGACATCACCCTCGTGTTGTGGGTGCTCGTCGTCTTGGTGGTGTCCATGCTGCTCTACATCGCCTGTTGGTGGCGGCATCTGAGGCCCGAGGTCACTGCGGCGCCGGCGAATCCAGTATGAGGTTCGCCGCCGTCGGTCTCGTCGTGTCCATCGTTGCGGCATACGTCGCATCGGTTGCGCTGTACGCCCACAGCCGCACTGCCCACCACCGGGCGGAAGTCCCGGCCGCGGGCGACAGCAGCGTCGCGACGTTTTCGGTCGAAGACATCCAATCCAACTACAGCGTCGTCGTCATCAATCTCGCCATTTCGCCTGGATCGGCGCTGCTGGATCCGCAGACGCAGCACCTCAACGAGGACCTCAGCCTGTGGGTCAGATCCGCGGCGACGCCCACCCGCCGGACCTGGACCAAGGGCATGCTGCCGGGTGTGTTTCCCGTCCCGGTGACCATCGCCGGGGAGATTGAACGGTGGCCTTTCGATCACTACGAATCCGGACCGATCGAGGTCGAACTCCTGCATGGCGGTGAGGGCGGCGTCCCCGAGCGCTTACCCGCCACGTTCGTCAACCACCTTCCGGGCTGGCAGGTCACCGCCAGCAACGACGGGGGGCTCGGTCCATACCGGGTGAGTCTGCAGCGTTCTCTGAGCGCGGCGGCGTTCGGCATCGTCATCTGCGGTGTGCTCATCGCCATCGCCGCGGTCGGCCTATTCGTTGCCGTTCAGACGCTGCGTGACCGGCGGAAGTTTCAGCCGCCGATGACGACGTGGTATGCGGCGATGCTGTTCGCCGTGGTGCCGTTGCGCAATGCGCTTCCCGGCTCGCCGCCGTTCGGCGGCTGGATCGACATCACGCTGGTGTTGTGGGTGCTCGTCGTGCTGGTGATCTCGATGCTGCTCTACGTCGCCTGCTGGTGGCGGCATTTGCGGCCCGACCCCCCGCGGCCCGGCGAGCCCGCCGTTTAGGCGCGGCAAGCCAGCGGTCCGCGTGCGAAGGTAATAACGTGACGAAAGCACCCGTGCAGTCCCGCCTGCGCAGCATGGGACTGGCGGTCTGGCAGTACGTCAGCAGCGCGCCGCTGACGTACGGCTGGTTGCTCGTCCTGTTCGTCACGACGCTCATCCAGCACTGGCTGCCCCAGCGGCAACTGCATTCGATGCTGATGCACCATTCCACCAACATCCACGGACTGGCGCGCGATCCGCTCGATGTGCTGTTCTCCAGCCTGCTGTGGATCGACGGCGACAACCTCACCCCGTACCTGATCCTGTTCTCGTTGTTCCTGGCCCCGGCCGAACACTGGTTGGGCCAGTTGCGCTGGCTGACAGTGGGATTGAGCGCGCACATCCTGTCCACTTATTTCAGCGAGGGCCTGCTGTATTTCGCCATCGAGCAACACGACGCCTCGGAACGGCTGGTGCATGCCCGCGACATCGGCGTGAGCTACTTCCTGGTCGGGGTGATGGCCGTGCTGGCCTATCACATCGCGCGACCATGGCGCTGGGGCTATCTGGGCGTGCTTTTCATCATCTTCGGGTTCCCGTTGATCACGATGGACCGTATTGAGCTGAATTTCACCGCAATCGGGCATTTCACCTCGATCCTCGTCGGCCTGTGCTTCTACCCGATGACGCGGCACCAGGACCATCGGCAGCTGAGCCCGGCGCGCCTGCGGGCCATGGGCCGACGGTCCCGATCTCGCCAGGCATCGGCCTGAGCCGCGCGGCCGCTGACCCGTAATGTGGCTAGGGTGCGGCACTACTATTCCGTAGACGCGATCCGCCAGGCCGAAGCGCCGCTGCTGGCCAGCCTGCCCGATGGCGCGCTGATGCGGCGCGCGGCGTTCGGGCTGGCCACCGAGATCGTCGCCGAATTGAAGGCCCGCACCGGCGGGGTCGCCGGGCGCCGCGTGTGCGCGGTCGTCGGCTCGGGCGACAACGGCGGCGACGCGCTGTGGGCCGCCACCTTCGTGCGCCGCCGCGGCGCGGCCGCCGACGCCGTGCTGCTCAACCCGGAACACACCCACCGCAAGGGGCTGGCGGCGTTTCGGAAGGCGGGCGGGCGGATCGTCGAAAGGGTCTTGCCGACAACCGATCTCGTCATCGACGGGGTGGTGGGCATCTCCGGCTCCGGGCCGCTGCGCCCAGCCGCGGCCGAGGTGTTCGCCGCGGTCGACGCTGCCGGGATCCCGGTGGTCGCGGTCGATATTCCCAGCGGTGTCGATGTGGCGACCGGGGCGGTCACGGGGCCCGCCGTGCACGCGGCGGCGACCGTGACGTTCGGTGGCCTCAAGCCCGTGCACGCGCTCGGCGACTGCGGGCGGGTCACGCTGATCGACATCGGACTGGACCTGCCGGAGACGGACGTGCTGGGCTTCGAAGCGGCCGACGTGGCCGCGCGCTGGCCGGTGCCCGGACCCCACGATGACAAGTACACCCAGGGCGTGACCGGTGTGATGGCCGGCTCCTCGACGTATCCCGGGGCGGCGGTGCTGTGCACCGGGGCGGCCGTCGCGGCGACCTCCGGCATGGTCCGCTACGCCGGCAGCGCGCATCGTGAGGTGCTCGCGCACTGGCCGGAGGTGATCGCGTCGCCCACCCCCGCGTCGGCCGGGCGGGTCCAATCCTGGGTCGTCGGGCCGGGATTGGGGACAGATGACACCGGAGCCGCCGCGCTGTGGTTCGCGCTGGAGACCGACCTGCCGGTGATCGTCGACGCCGACGGGCTCACCATCCTGGCGGCGCACCCCGAGTTGGCCGCCAATCGCACCGCGCCGACGGTGCTGACGCCGCACGCCGGCGAATTCGCCCGTCTGGCGGGCAGTCCCCCGGGGGACGACCGCGTGGGCGCGTGCCGGAAGCTGGCCGACACCTTCGGCGCCACCGTGTTGCTCAAGGGGAACGTCACCGTCGTCGCCGATCCGGGCGGCCCGGTGTACCTCAACCCGGCCGGGCAGTCCTGGGCTGCTACCGCCGGTTCCGGGGACGTGCTGTCCGGCATGATCGGCGCGCTGCTCGCGGCGGGCCTGCCGGCGGCCGAGGCGGCCGCGGCGGCCGCGTTCGTCCACGCGCGGGCCGCGGCGTTGTCCGCCGCCGACCCGGGCCCCGGTGACGCGCCGACGTCATCGTCCCGCATGGTTCCGCACATCAGGGCGGCGCTGGCCGCCCTCTAGGAAGGATTCTCCCCGTGCCTCAGCACCCGTCCCTGCCCGCGCACTCGATCGCCCCCGCCTACACCGGCCGCCTGTTTACCGCCCCGGTGCCGGCGCTGCGCATGCCCGAAGAATCGATGGACCCCGAGGCCGCCTACCGCTTCATCCACGACGAGCTGATGCTCGACGGGAGTTCCCGGCTGAACCTGGCGACCTTCGTGACCACCTGGATGGACCCCGAGGCCGGCAGGCTGATGGCCGAGACGTTCGACAAGAACATGATCGACAAGGACGAATACCCGGCGACCGCGGCCATCGAGCAGCGCTGCGTGTGCATGGTCGCGGACCTGTTCCACGCGGACGGCCTGAACGACGCCGACCCCTACAGCGCGTGCGGGGTGTCCACGATCGGATCCAGCGAGGCCGTCATGCTGGGCGGCCTGGCCATGAAGTGGCGGTGGCGGGCCAAGGTCGGTAAGGGCTGGGAAAGCCGCCGGCCCAACCTGGTGATGGGTTCCAACGTCCAGGTGGTGTGGGAGAAGTTCTGCCGCTACTTCGACGTCGAACCCCGATACCTGCCGATGGAGGAGGGGCGCTACGTCATCACCCCCGAGCAGGTGGTCGATGCCGTCGACGAGGACACCATCGGGGTGGTGGCGATCCTGGGCACCACCTACACCGGCGAGCTCGAGCCCGTCGCCGAGATCTGCGGCGCGCTGGACAAGCTGGCCGACAAACCCCTTTCAGAAGGCGGGGTGGACGTCCCCGTGCACGTCGACGCCGCCAGCGGCGGGTTCGTCGTGCCGTTCCTGCATCCCGAGCTGAAGTGGGACTTCCGGCTGCCCCGGGTGGTGTCGATCAACGTCAGCGGGCACAAGTACGGGTTGACTTATCCCGGTGTGGGATTCGTGGTGTGGCGCAGCAAGGAATACCTACCCGAGGAGCTGGTTTTCCGGGTCAACTACCTCGGCGGCGACATGCCCACCTTCACACTGAACTTCTCCCGGCCCGGCAACCAGGTGGTCGGCCAGTACTACAACTTCCTGCGGCTGGGCCGTGACGGCTACACCAAGGTGATGCAGGCGCTGTCCGGGACGGCGCGGTGGCTGGGCGAGCAGCTGCGGGTCAGCGAGCACTGCGAGCTGATCTCCGACGGGTCGGCGATCCCGGTGGTCGCCTTCCGGCTCGCCGGGGAGCGCGGCTACACCGAATTCGACGTCTCGCACGAGCTGCGCACCTACGGCTGGCAGGTGCCCGCCTACACGATGCCCGATAACGCCACCGACGTGTCGGTGCTGCGCATCGTGGTGCGTGAGGGGCTGTCGGCGGATCTGGCCCGGGCGCTGCACGACGACGCCGTCTCCGCCCTGACGTCGCTGGACAAGATCAAGCCCGGCGGGCACTACGACGCGCAGCACTTCGCGCACTGATCTTCCGAACGTCGACTTGTTGCGCTGACCAGCCCGGATGCAGGTCGACAAGTCGACGCTCGCCGCGCCGTTCGGTGCTTCTGGGACAATGGCGGCCATGAAAGGGTGGGCCGCTACGCCGATATCCCCGACGCGGGGCCTCGTTGCCGAGGCCCTGGTGGACCTGCGCGCCATCGAGCACAACGTGCGGTTGCTGTGCGAGCACGCCGGCCGCGCGCAGGTGATGGCCGTCGTCAAGGCCGACGGTTACGGCCACGGCGCCACCCAGGCCGCCCGCGCGGCGCTGGCCGGCGGGGCGTCCGAGCTGGGTGTCGCCACCGTCGCCGAGGCGGTGGCGCTGCGCGCCGACGGCGTCGCCGCACCGGTGCTGGCGTGGCTGCACCCGCCGGGCATGGACTTCGGGCCCGCGCTGCTGGCCGACGTCGAGATCGCCGTGTCCTCGGAGCGCCAGCTCGACGAGTTGGTGGACGCGGCGCGCCGCACCGGCCGGACCGCGACGGTCACGGTCAAGGTGGACACCGGGCTCAACCGCAACGGCGTCCACTCGTCGCAGTACCCGTCGATGCTGACCGCGCTGCGCTGCGCCACCGCCGAACAGGCCATCCGGTTGCGCGGGCTGATGTCACACATGGTGTTCGCCGATCAACCGGCCAATCCGGTCAACGACCTTCAGGCCCAACGGTTCAACGACATGCTGGCGCTGGCGGGTGAGCACGGGGTGCGGTTCGAGGTCGCGCACCTGGCGAACTCGTCGGCCACCATGTCGCGTCCAGACCTGGCCTTCGACCTGGTGCGGCCCGGCGTGGCGGTGTACGGCCTGAGCCCGGTGCCCGAGCTCGGCGACATGGGGTTGATCCCGGCGATGACGGTGAAATGCCCTGTGGCGCTGGTGAAGCCAATCCGAGCGGGGGAGAGCGTGTCGTACGGGCACACCTGGACCGCGGATCGTGACACCACTCTGGCGCTGTTGCCCGTCGGTTACGCCGACGGCGTGTTCCGGTCGCTGGGGGGACGATTGGAGGTGTTGATCAACGGCAAGCGGCGCCCCGGCGTCGGCCGGATCTGCATGGACCAGTTCGTCGTCGACCTCGGCCCCGGTCGCACCGACGTGACTGAGGGCGACGAGGCGATCCTGTTCGGGCCCGGCACCGGCGGGGAACCCACCGCGCAGGACTGGGCCGACCTGCTCGGCACCATTCACTACGAAGTGGTGACCAGCCCGCGCGGGCGCATCACCCGGACCTACCGCGAGGCGCAAACCATTGAGCCGTGAGAGAACTCGCAGGCGCCAGCGGGGGAGGGCTTGGTTCGCGGGAGGGGCAGGGGTGACGGCCCTGGCCACCATCGTGGGAGCCTCGGCCCGCCGCTCGATGGCCCAGCGCACCCGTGGCGTCGAAGACCCTTACGCCGACGAGGATTTCGATCGGATCGAAGACGACCGCCGCTCCGTGGTGACCACCCCGGACGGGATATCGTTGGCGATTCGCGAGGCTGGCCCCGCGGACGATGACCAGCTCGGATTGCGGCAGCGAGGCCGCCATCTTGCGCGAGTACTCGTCCGGCGTCAGCAGGTCGTGGTCACCGCAGGCAATCAACGTGGGGATGCGCAGCAGGGTCCACAGGCCGGCGGTCTCGTCGTGGGCTTCGAGGGCATCCAGGAACTCCACCATGGTCGGGATCGGCGTGCCGTTCATCATCCGCTGCGAGAAGGCGTCCAGGCTGCGACTGACATGCAGGTCGCTGTAGGAGGCGGCCCGCAGCACCGGCCCGAGCAGCGAGCGCGACACGTTGCGGCCGCGGTGCATCAACTTGGGCGCGCTGCGTGCGGTGAACCGAAATGCTTCCAGCGCAGGGTTTTTCAGGATCTCCCCGAGCGGGGACCTGGCGACACCTTCGGCCGCCGAGGAGATCAACGCGGCGCCGACGATCCGGCGCCCGTACTGGTCGGGGAATTGGCGGGCGTGGGACAACACCGTCATGCCGCCCATGGAGTGGCCGACCAACACGACCATCCCGCGCGGGGCCACCACCTCGAGCACGCTTTGCAGGTCTTTACCGAGTTGGGTCAGCGTGTAGCTCTCGGGCGGGGCCTCCTCGGACTGCCCGTGCCCGCGCTGGTCGTAGAAGACCATCCGGACCCCGGGGCCCAGGTGCTGCGGCAGCCGCGTCCGCTGGAAATGAAAGGCGCCCATCTGCAGGCAGAATCCGTGGACGAAGACCATCGTCAGCGCGGCGTCCGCGGGGCCAGCCTCGCGAATCGCCAACGATATCCCGTCCGGGGTGGTCACCACGGAGCGGCGGTCGTCTTCG
>NZ_LZJI01000160.1 GCF_001667775.1 Mycobacterium sp. E1747 | reverse complement strand
CTTGAATCCCCCTCGCAGGCAAGAATGATTCGCGATCTCATCGCCAGCGCCTGAGCGCTACTGGGCCGACGAGCCCACCCCTGCAACTGCTCACGTTCGACATCGGACAACACCACAGACACAGCAACAGGACCCGGCACACACCAAGCCTACTATCCGAAAGCGAATTAACGACTCACGACACTAGATGTACTGCCCAGGCACGTTGGTTGAGGTGTGACGACACGCTGTAGCGGTCGTTGAATGGCGAAGGTCTCCTGTCGTGGAGTGGAGCTGCTACCACTTCACTGCAACGAACAGGAGACCTTCGTGGTCCACGCTAACGCCGTTTTGACTCCCCGGGGCCGGTTGCTGATGGCCCGCCGTGTCGTTGATGAAGGCTGGCCGATCGCGCGGGCTGCCGAGCACTTCCACGTGTCCTGGCCGACCGCCAAACGCTGGGCGGTGCGCTACGCCGCGATGGGCCCAGCTGGAATGGCCGATCAGTCCAGCCGCCCGCATCACAGCCCCAATCGCACGCCCACGGCGGTCGTGCGACGCATTGTCGAATTACGGTGGCGACATCGACTTTCCCCGCTGGCGATTGCCTCGCGGTTGGCGATGCCGGCCTCCACAGTGCATGCAGTCTTAGTTCGTTGCCGACTGAACCGACTGTCACACATCGACATCCGGACTGGCGAAGTGATCCGCCGTTATGAACATGACCGTCCTGGGTCGCTCGTTCACGTTGATGTCAAAAAGCTGGGGAACATCCCCACCGGCGGTGGGTGGCGCTTCGTCGGTCGAGCCCAGGGCCGCAAGAACCGTCAAGCCACCCCGGGAAACCACACGCAGCCGCCACCGCGGCGAACTGCTTGGGCACGCGTTCGTCCACACCGTAATCGCGATGATCACTCGCGAGTGGCCTACGCCGAAATCCACAACGACGAGACCGCTTTAACCGCGGTCGGCGTCTTGCACCGAGCTGTCGCGTGGTTTGCCGCTCGCGGGGTCACCGTCGAACGGGTGCTGTCTGACAACGGCGGCTGCTACATCTCCCGCGCCTGGCGCCAAGCCTGCGCCGACCTGCACATCACCCATCGACGCACCCGAGCGTATCGACCACAAACCAATGGCAAAATCGAGCGATTCCACCGCACTATGGCCAGCGAATGGGCCTTCGCCCGCCACTACCCCAACGAACTCACCCGACGCAGCGCATTACCGGCCTGGCTGCACTCCTACAATCACCACCGGCAACACTCAGCGATCGGCAAGGTCCCACCCATCACACGGTTGACCAACCTCCCTGGGCAGTACACCTAGACGCGCGCGGGCTCCTTCTTCTCCTCCACGGGGCCCAACCGCCAGGGGCCGCCTCCGAGCAATTGCAGCTCTTGTTCGTGGTGCTGCTCGACGGTGGGCCGATGACTGACGCTGACCACCACGCAGTCGGGTAACTCGGTCCGAATCAGTTGGTAGAGCGCGAATTCCAGACCCTCGTCGAGCGCGGAGGTGGCCTCGTCCAGGAAGACCGCCTTCGGTTTGGTCAGCAGGATACGCGCAAAAGCGACCCGCTGTTGTTCGCCGGGGGAAAGCACCTTGGCCCAATCCCGCTCCTCGTCGAGCCGCTCGAGCAGCGGGGCCAGGGCGACTTTGGTGAGTACCTCGTGCAACTCGTCATCGGACACGCCATCCGGCGAGTTCGGGTAGCACACCACGGTGCGTAGGCTGCCCAGCGGCACGTACGGCAACTGCGACAGGAACATCGTCGCGTTCTCGCCGTCGGGACGGCACAGCGTCCCAGACGCGTACGGCCACAATTCGGCCAGGCTGCGCAGCAGCGTGGTCTTGCCGGCGCCCGAGCGCCCGGTGATTACCAGCGAATCACCTTCGGCCAGTTGAACATCGAGCGGATCGATCAGCCGATCACCGGCCGGGGTGCGCACCTCGACGTCACGCAGCTCGACGGCCGTCTCCTCGCTCGGCTTGACCAGCATGGTCGGCAGCGCGCGGCCCTGACTGTTGGCGTCGACCAGGCCGTGCAACCGGATGATGGCCGCCCGGAAGGCCGCGAACGCGTCGTAGTTGTTGCGGAAGAACGACAACGAATCGTGAATGTTGCCAAAGGCCGTCGCGCTCTGGCCGACGTCGCCGAAGTCGATCTGCCCGGCGAACAGCCGCGGCGCCTGAATCACCCACGGCAGCGGGACGATCGCCTGCGACACCGACCAGTTCCAGCCGTTGAAGATGATGGTCCGGCGCACGAACTTGCGGTAGTTGTCGATGATCGGGGTGAACCGCCGCCACAGTTGCGCCCGCTCGACTCGTTCACCACGGTAGAAGCCCACGGCCTCGGCGGCGTCACGCAAGCGCACCAAGGCATAGCGGAAGGCGGCGTTGAGTTTCTCGTTGTTGAAGCTGAGCCAGATCAGCGGATGCCCCAGCCAGATGGCAACGAGCGTGGCGACCAACACGTAGACCAGGACGGTCCAGAACATCGCGCGCGGCAACTCGACGCCGAACACGTTGAGGTTGCCGGACAGGTTCCACAGGATCGCGGCGAAGGAGATGACCGAGGCCACCGCGTTGACGGCCCCGAACAGCAAGGTGCTGCCGGTCCCGTTCGACGGGATGTTCGGGGTGCCGCCCGCGTTCGCGGTGAAGATGTCGATGTCCTGCTGGATGCGCTGATCGGGGTTGTCGATCGTGTGATCGATGAACAGGTCGCGGTAGTAGGCCCGGCCGTCGAGCCAGTCATCGGTGAGATGCGACGTCAGCCACATGCGCCAGGCGATGATGAACCGCTGCGTCAGATAGATGTCGATCATGAACCGGATGACATAGAGGGTGGCCAGCACGCTGAAGATCGCGATCGACATCCAGAACCCGTGAACGCCCGACTGTTTGACCGCGTCGTCATCGGCCGCCACGCCCTGGACCGCCTTCTGCACGGCCGTGTACAGGTCGTTGCCCTGGTAGCTGAGCAACACCATCAACCGCACCGAAAGCAACACCGACAGCAACAGCACGCCGAGCATCACCCAAACCCCGATGCTGCGCGCCCCGACGAAGTACCCGCGCGTGATGCGCCAGAATTGGCGGCCCCACGGGGTGAGGTATCTGAACAGAACCAGCGCGACGAACAGACAGACGGCACTGATCAGCCACGCGATGGCGACCCACCGCAAAGAATCCACGGCCGCTGCCGACCAGTTGATCGAGGGCTTGAACGGCTTCGGGCCCATGGTCGCTGTCTCCTCACGGTCGAGCTGGTGGCTTGACTGGCACTTCAAATCCTCCGGCGAAGGTACCGGACGGATCTGGCTAGGCTGCGGTTATGGGCACCGACGCCATCCCCACACAAACATTGCACGCCGGCCGGCTCATCGCGCGGCGCCTGCGAGCCAGTGGTGTCGACACCCTCTTCACGTTGTCCGGCGGCCATCTGTTCTCGGTCTACGACGGCTGCCGCGAGGAAGGAATTCGGCTGATCGACACCCGCCACGAGCAGACCGCGGCCTTCGCCGCGGAAGGGTGGTCGAAGGTGACGCGGGTGCCCGGCGTCGCCGCGCTCACCGCGGGGCCGGGCGTGACCAACGGGATGAGCGCGATGGCGGCCGCGCAGCAGAACCAGTCGCCGCTCGTCGTGCTCGGTGGCCGGGCACCCGCCGGGCGATGGGGCATGGGGTCGCTGCAGGAGATCGACCACGTGCCGTTCGTGGCGCCGCTGGCCCGCTTCGCCGCGACGGCGCAGTCCGCCGAGGACGCCGGCCGGCTGGTCGACGAGGCGTTGCGGGCGGCGGTCGGCGCCCCGTCGGGCGTCGGTTTCGTCGACTTTCCCATGGACCACGTGTTTTCCATGTCCGAGGATCACGGGCGTCCCGGTGCCCTCACCGACCTGCCCCCAGGGCCCGGCGTCGACGACCTGGACGGCGCCGCCCTCGGTCGCGCCGCCAGCCTGCTGTCGGGGGCCCGGCGGCCGGTCATCATGGCGGGAACCAACGTCTGGTGGGGGCACGGCGAGGCGGCCCTGCTGCGCCTCGCCGAGGAACGCCAGGTGCCGGTGCTGATGAACGGGATGGCCCGCGGGGTGGTGCCCGCCGACCACCCGTTGGCGTTCTCCCGGGTGCGGGGAAAAGCGTTGGGCGAGGCCGATGTTGCGCTGATCGTCGGGGTGCCCATGGATTTCCGGCTGGGCTTCGGCGGGGTGTTCGGGCCGCAGACCCAGCTCATCGTGGTCGATCGCGCCGAACCCGAACGCAACCATCCCCGCCCGGTTGAGGCCGAGCTCTACGGTGACCTGTTGTCCATCCTCGCCGCGTTGGCGCCCGGGAGCGGGACCGACCACCGCGACTGGATCGAGGAACTGCGCACCGCCGAGAACGCCGCGCGAGGAAAGGAAAAGGCCGAATTCGGCGACGAGCGCGTGCCGCTGCATCCCATGCGGGTGTACGCGGAGCTGGCGCCGATGTTGGACCGCGACGCCATCGTCGTCATCGACGCCGGCGACTTCGGGTCCTACGCCGGGCGGGTGATCGACAGCTACCAACCGGGCTGCTGGCTGGACAGCGGCCCGTTCGGCTGCCTCGGCTCGGGCCCGGGTTACGCCCTGGCCGCCAAGCTGGCGCGGCCGGACCGCCAAGTCGTCCTGCTCCAGGGCGACGGCGCCTTCGGGTTCAGCGGCATGGAATGGGACACCCTGGTCCGGCACAACGTGCCCGTGGTCTCGGTGATCGGCAACAACGGGATCTGGGCGCTCGAGAAGCATCCGATGGAGGCGTTGTACGGCTATTCGGTGGTGGCGGAACTGCGGCCGGGCACCCGCTACGACGAGGTGGCGCGCGCCCTGGGCGCGCACGGTGAGCTGGTCTCGGTGCCGGCGGAGCTGCGGCCCGCGCTGGAACGCGCCTTCGCCAGCGGACTGCCCTCGGTGGTCAATGTGCTCACCGATCCCAACGTCGCCTATCCCCGCCGGTCCAACCTCGCCTGACGGGTCGTCGCTGCTCACCGCGTACCGTTGACCTGTGCCAAAGACCACCCGTGCGCAACCCAGCCGCCTGAGCAGCCGATTCTGGCGACTGCTCGGCGCGAGCACCGAAAAGAACCGCAACCGCTCCCTTTCCCAGGTCACCGACTCGTCCGAATACGACGAGGAGGCCGCGGGCCTGACCGACCAGCAGCTGCGGAAGGCCGCCAAGCTGCTCAAGCTCGAGGATCTCGCCGAGTCCGACGACATCCCGCAATTCCTGGCGATCGCCAGGGAGGCCGCCGAACGGGCCACCTCGCTGCGCCCGTTCGACGTCCAGCTCCTCGGCGCGCTGCGCATGCTGGCCGGCGACGTCATCGAAATGGCCACCGGTGAGGGCAAGACGCTCTCCGGGGCGATCGCGGCGGCCGGCTACGCCCTGGCCGGGCGGCACGTGCACGTGGTGACGATCAACGATTACCTCGCGCGCCGCGACGCGGAGTGGATGGGCCCGCTGATCGAGGCGATGGGGTTGACGGTCGGCTGGATCACCGCCGAGTCGACCAGCGAGGAGCGTCGCACCGCCTATGGCTGCGACGTCACCTACGCCTCGGTCAACGAAATCGGTTTCGACGTCCTGCGCGACCAACTCGTGGTCGACGTCGACGACCTGGTGTCGCCCAACCCCGACGTGGCCCTGATCGACGAGGCCGACTCGGTGCTCGTCGACGAGGCCCTGGTGCCGCTGGTGCTGGCCGGCACGACACACCGGGAGACGCCCCGGCTGGAGATCATCAAGCTGGTCGGTGAACTCTCCCCGGAAACCGATTTCGACACCGACTCCGACAGCCGCAACGTCCATCTGACCGATGTCGGGGCGCGCAAAGTGGAGAAGGCGCTCGGCGGCATCGACCTGTACTCCGAGGAGCACGTCGGCACCACCCTGACCGAGGTCAACGTCGCGCTGCACGCGCACGTGCTGCTGCACCGCGACGTGCACTACATCGTCCGCGACGACGCGGTGCACCTGATCAACTCCGCGCGCGGGCGCATCGCGCAATTGCAGCGCTGGCCCGACGGCCTGCAGGCCGCGGTCGAGGCCAAAGAGGGGATCGAGACCACCGAAACCGGCGAGGTGCTCGACACCATCACGGTGCAGGCGCTGATCAATCGCTACGCGACCGTGTGCGGCATGACCGGCACGGCCCTGGCCGCAGGGGAGCAACTGCGCCAGTTCTACAAGCTCGGTGTGTCGCCAATTCCGCCCAACGAGCCCAACATTCGCGAGGACGAGTCCGACCGCGTCTACATCACCGCCGCCGCCAAGAACGACGGGATCGTCGAGCACATCGCCGAGGTGCACGAGACGGGCCAGCCGGTGCTGGTCGGCACCCGCGACGTGGCCGAATCCGAAGAACTGCACGAGCGGCTGCTGCGCCGCGGCGTGCCCGCGGTGGTGCTCAACGCCAAGAACGACGCCGAGGAAGCGGAGGTCATCGCCGAGGCCGGCAAGTACGGGGTGGTCACCGTGTCGACGCAGATGGCCGGGCGCGGCACCGACATCCGCCTCGGCGGGTCCGATGAGGCCGACCACGACCGGGTCGCCGAGCTCGGCGGACTGCACGTGGTGGGCACCGGGCGGCACCATACCGAGCGGCTGGACAACCAGCTGCGCGGGCGCGCCGGACGCCAGGGCGACCCGGGCTCGTCGGTGTTCTTCTCGAGTTGGGAGGACGACGTCGTCGCGGCCAACCTCGACCACAACAAGTTGCCGATGGAGACCGACGAGGACGGCCGGATCGTCAGCCCCAAGGCGGCCGGGCTGCTCGATCACGCCCAGCGGGTCGCCGAGGGCCGGATGCTGGACGTGCACGCGAATACCTGGCGCTACAACCAGCTGATCGCCCAGCAGCGCGCCATCATCGTCGATCGCCGGAACACGTTGCTGCGCACCGCAACCGCGCGCGAGGAGCTCGCCGAACTGGCGCCCAAGCGGTACGAGGAGCTTTCCGAAAACATTCCCGAAGATCGCCTGGAGAAGGTCTGCCGGCAGATCATGCTCTACCACCTCGACCGCGGGTGGGCCGACCACCTGGCGTACCTGGCGGACATTCGCGAAAGCATCCATCTGCGGGCGCTGGGCCGGCAGAACCCGCTGGACGAGTTCCACCGCCTGGCGGTGGACGCGTTCGCGTCGCTGGCAGCGGACGCCATCGAGGCCGCCCAGCAGACGTTCGAGACGGCCAACGTCCTCGAGGAGGAGCAGGGCCTGGATCTGTCCAAGCTGGCCCGGCCGACCTCGACGTGGACCTACATGGTCAACGACAATCCGCTGTCGGACGACACGCTGTCGACGCTCAGCCTGCCCGGGGTGTTCCGCTAAGCCGTTTAACGGACCGCAATATGGCCGCGTTAAGGTCACGGCTTATGGAGCCGGCGCTTCCACCCGACCGGGTGCTGACGGTGCCCAACGCGCTGAGCGCCATTCGCCTGGTGCTCATCGGAGTGTTCGTCTACGCCCTGCTGTTCGCCCACGCCAATGGGTGGGCGGTCGGGATCCTGATGTTCAGCGGCGCGTCCGACTGGGCCGACGGCAAGATCGCCCGGCTGCTCAACCAGTCCTCGCGGCTCGGCGTCCTGCTCGACCCGGCGGTCGACCGCCTGTACATGATCTGCGTGCCCGTCGTGATGGCGCTGAGCGGGATGGTGCCGTGGTGGTTCGTCGGCATCCTGCTGACGCGCGACGGGCTGCTGGCGGCGACGCTGCCGCTGCTGTGGAGCCGCGGCTTGTCCGCGCTGCCGGTGACCTACATCGGCAAGGCCGCCACGTTCGCGTTGATGTCGGGCTTCCCGCTGGTGCTGCTGGGCACGTGGGACGCCCTGTGGAGCCGGGTGGTCGGGGCCTGCGGCTGGGCCTTCCTGATCTGGGGCATGTATGGCTATTTGTGGGCGTTCGCGCTGTACGTGGTGCAGATGACGCTGGTCATCCGCCGGATGCCCCGGCTCAAGCATGGCGCGCAGCCGCCCGGCTCGCGCAAGGCGGTCGATCGTGGCTGACCCGGACCGCCTGCTGGGCGGCTACGACCCCAACGCCGGCCGCAGCGCGCACGTGGCGTCGCCGCCGGAGCTGATCCCGGTGCCGTCTCTGCTGCGCGCCCTGCTTTCCGAGCATCTCGATCCCGGCTACGCCGCGGCCGCGGAGAAGCGTCGCGAGGCCGCCGCGCCAGGGGGCGCGCGCGAACGCGCCTTCGGCTGGCTCTGGCAGGCGTTGGCGGCGCTGCTGATCGCCACCGTCTTCGCCGCCGCCGTCGCGCAGGCGCGCTCGGTCGCCCCCGGTGTGCGCTCCGCGCAGCAGCTGTTGCTGGGCAATGTGCGTTCGACGGAGGGCACCGCCACCCAACTCGCCCAGCGGCGCAGCGAGCTGTCCACTCGAGTCGACGACGTGCAGCGGCGCGCACTGGCCGACGACGCCGAAGGGCAGCGGCTGTTGGCTCGTCTCGATGAGCTCGGCCTGTCGGCGGCGAGCCGGCCCGTCATCGGTCCCGGCCTGAAGGTGACCGTGACCGATCCCGGTGCCGGCCCGAACCTTTCCGACGTCTCCAAGCAGCGGGTGAGCGGCAGCAGGCAGATCATTCTGGACCGGGATCTGCAGCTGGTCGTCAACTCGCTGTGGGCGAGCGGGGCCGAGGCGATCTCGGTCGGTGGCGTCCGCGTCGGTCCCAACGTGACCATTCGGCAAGCCGGGGGGGCGATCCTGGTCGACAACAATCCCACCAGCAGCCCGTACACGATTCTCGCGGTGGGCCCGCCCCGCGCAATGCGGGACGTCTTCGATCAGAGTTCCGGCCGGCAGCGCCTCAAGCTCCTCGAGGTCTCCTACGGTGTCGTCGTCACGGTGGACGCCGCCGACGGGCTGACGCTTCCCGCCGGATCGATCCGGGATACCAGGTTCGCCAAACAGATTGGGCCACAGTGAGAAAAGCCCTCGGCAGACATCTCCGCAGCTCACGAAACGGAAACCGAGCATGATCGGCATCGCGGCGCTGGCGATCGGCATCGTGCTCGGCCTGGTGTTCCACCCGGCGGTGCCCGAGGTTGTCCAGCCGTACCTGCCCATCGCGGTGGTGGCGGCGCTCGACGCCGTGTTCGGCGGGCTACGTGCCTACCTGGAGCGGATCTTCGACCCGAAGGTCTTCGTGATCTCGTTCGTGTTCAACGTCTTCGTAGCCGCGTTGATCGTCTACGTGGGAGACCAATTAGGCGTGGGCACGCAGCTGTCCACGGCGATCATCGTGGTGCTGGGCATCCGCATCTTCGGCAATGCCGCCGCGCTGCGCCGCCGGCTGTTCGGGGCGTGACGGGGACGCGACGATGGGGAGCGAAGCGAGGAAAGGGAGCGGCGCCATGGCCGAGGTGTGGCCGGCGTGAGCGAGGAACCGCCGGGCGGCGCGGCCGAAAGCGGTGCAGCGGAAAGCCGCGCACCGCACGGCCGGCACGAACTACCGTCCAAGCGCCCACGTCCGGAGATCGGTCCGGTGCACCGCACCGGGCTGTCGGGCATGGTTCGCGGCGGCCGTTCCCGGGTCGCGTTCGGCACGTTGGCGGCGCTGTTGTGTCTGCTGCTCGGCATCGCCATCGTCACGCAGGTCCGGCAGAACGAGTCCGGTGATTCGCTGGAAACGGCGCGTCCCGCAGACCTGTTGGTGCTTTTGGATTCGTTGCGGCAGCGCGAGGCCACCCTCAACGCCGAAGTGAACGAACTGCAGAACACGCTGAATTCGCTGCAGGCATCGGGCAACAACGACCAGGCAGCCATCCAGGCCGCGCAGGCCAGGCTGGCCGCCTTGTCCATCCTGGTCGGCGCGGTGGGCGCCACCGGGCCGGGCGTCACGGTCACCATCGACGACCCCGGGCCGGGTGTCTCGCCGGAGGTGATGCTCGACGTGATCAACGAATTGCGGGCCGCCGGCGCCGAGGCGATCGAGATCAACGATGCACACCAGTCCGTGCGCGTGGGTGTCGATACCTGGGCGGTGGGCATGCCCGGTTCGCTGACCATCGACACTCAAACGCTCTCGCCGCCGTATTCGATTCTGGCCATTGGTGATCCGCCCACCCTGGCCGCCGCGATGAACATTCCGGGCGGCGCCGAGGACAGCATCAAGCGCGTCGGTGCGCGGATGTCCGTGCGGCAGGCCGACCGAGTGGACGTGACCACCTTGCGACAACCAAAACCGCACCAATACGCTCAGCCGGTCAAGTGAGCACATCCGCGACAGAACAGGATTACTCGTGAGCGATATCCCGCCCGAACTGCACTACACAACCGAACACGAATGGGTTCGCCGAAGCGGTGACGACGTCGTTCGGGTCGGGATCACCGACTTCGCGCAGTCGGCGCTGGGCGATGTCGTCTTCGTTCAGCTGCCTGATGTCGGCGCCGCGCTGACCGCGGGTGAATCCTTCGGCGAGGTCGAATCGACGAAGTCGGTGTCGGATCTGTACGCGCCGGTTTCGGGCACGGTGTCCGCGGTCAACGCCGATCTGGAAGGTAGCCCGCAGCTGGTCAACTCCGACCCGTATGGGGCCGGGTGGCTGCTGGATGTCCAGGTGTCCGACGTCGCAGCGCTGGAGTCGGCCATCTCGTCGCTGCTTGACGCCGAGGCCTACCGCGGAACACTGACCGAATGACGATTGCTAATCTGCCTGCCAGCCCCGGGCGGCGACGCGAGCGGCGCGGAAGGCCGGCGGGGGAAGGCGCGCAATCGGTCCGCCCGATCGTCGGGTGGGGGCACATTGCAGACCTATGCGCGGTACCGTCGACAGATCGACACTTGAAGGCAGCAGTCTTAGTAATCGGCAGTACCGGGCGAGTAAACCCAGTGAGCAGCCGGCCGAGCGGCCCGGTCAAACAACGCCACAGCGGCCAGTGAGGAGCAGCGCGTGACGGACATGGACAACGACCAGACCTCTGACGAAGTCACGGTGGAGACGACTTCGGTCTTCCGCGCCGACTTCCTCAACGAACTGGATGCGCCCGCGCAGGCGGGCACCGAGAGCGCGGTTTCCGGGGTGGAGGGCCTTCCCGCCGGCTCGGCGTTGCTGGTCGTCAAACGCGGACCGAATGCCGGCTCGCGATTCCTACTCGACCAGCCCGTCACGTCGGCCGGTCGGCATCCCGACAGCGACATCTTCCTCGACGACGTCACCGTTAGTCGCCGCCACGCCGAATTCAGGTTGGAAAACAACGAATTCAACGTGGTGGATGTCGGTAGCCTCAATGGCACCTACGTCAACCGGGAGCCCGTCGACTCGGCGGTGCTCGCCAACGGCGACGAGGTGCAGATCGGCAAGTTCCGCTTGGTGTTTCTGACCGGGCCCAAGCAGGGTGAGGACGGAGGATCCGGAGGCTAGTGAGCGCACCCGATAGCCCGGCACTGGCCGGGATGTCGATTGGGGCGGTCCTGGAACTGTTGAGGCCGGACTTTCCCGATGTCACGATCTCCAAGATTCGCTTCCTGGAGGCCGAAGGACTGGTGACGCCGCAGCGCGCCGCGTCGGGCTATCGGAGATTCAACGCGTACGACTGCGCTCGGCTGCGGTTCATCCTCACCGCGCAGCGCGATCATTACCTACCGCTCAAGGTCATCCGGGCGCAGTTGGATGCGCAGCCCGACGGGGAGTTGCCGCCCTTCGGGTCGCCCTACGCCGCCCCACGACTGGTGTCGGTGGCAGGAGTCGGCGAGACCGGTCCCGAGCCGGGCGCCGGATCCGATGCGGCCGCCGTGGCGCCGTCGAGCATCCGGTTGAGCCGGGAAGACCTGCTGGAGCGTTCGGGGGTGGGCGAGGACCTGTTGACGGCGCTGCTCAAGGCGGGGGTGATTACCACCGGCCCGGGCGGCTTCTTCGACGAACACGCCGTCGTCATCCTGCAGTGCGCGCGGGCGCTGTCGGAATACGGCGTCGAGCCGCGGCACCTGCGGGCGTTCCGCTCGGCGGCGGACCGGCAATCAGACCTCATCGCCCAAATCGCCGGGCCGATAGGAAAAGCCGGTACGACCGGAGCCCGGGACCGCGCCGACGACCTAGCGCGCGAGGTGGCGGCCCTTGCTATCACTTTGCACACGTCGCTGATCAAATCCGCCGTACGCGACGTTCTGCATCGCTGAGGACTAGACTCCGTCGATAGCTTGGTTTTCAGCGGCACAGCGGAAAATTCGGCGTCGCCGTTGCGCCAGGAACCGACACGGCAGCATATGCGGAGGGCAGACACAAATGGGTGAAGTTCGTGTTGTCGGCATTCGCGTGGAGCAGCCGCAGAACCAGCCGGTCCTGTTACTGCGCGAAACCGACGGCGACCGATACCTGCCGATCTGGATTGGCCAATCGGAGGCTGCCGCCATCGCGCTCGAGCAGCAGGGCGTCGAGCCACCGCGCCCGCTGACGCACGATTTGATCAGGGATGTCATTGCCGCGCTTGGCCATTCGCTGAAGGAGGTCCGGATCGTCGACCTCCAAGAGGGCACCTTCTACGCCGACCTGGTCTTCGACCGCAACATCACGGTGTCGGCGCGGCCCTCGGATTCGGTGGCGATCGCGCTGCGCGTCGGCGTCCCGATCTACGTCGAGGAGGCCGTGCTGGCCCAGGCCGGCCTGCTCATCCCCGACGAGACCGACGAAGAGGGCGGCACCGCCGTCCGCGAGGACGAGGTGGAGAAGTTCAAGGAGTTCCTCGACAGCGTCTCGCCCGACGATTTCAAGGCCACCTGAAGCCCTTTTCCGGCCCCTTCCTGCGGCTTCGCGAACCCTGTCGACCGGGTCTACCCTGGACACCGACATCACGGATCCATCTCACTTACCACCGGGATGTCGACACGCCTGGCGGATAGCGCCCCCACTTTGCCCGGCGCCAGCCATACTTTGATCACGACTTAAGGGCCCGGTAGCTGTCGAAGCGCGTAAGCTCTCTAGCACTCGGGCCTGAGCAAACGTGGCTGCGACGCAGCCAGTACGCAGCTGGAAACGAAAGCGCGATCGGCGAGAGGAAGCACCGTGAGCGAGCAGCCACGCCAAGAACAGCTGGATCTAGCTGAACACGCGACCGCCGCGCCGGAAGCGCCCGTACAACCCGGGCTGTTTCCCGACGACTCCGTGCCGGACGAGCTGGTCGGCTACCGCGGCCCGAGCGCCTGCCAGATCGCGGGAATCACCTACCGGCAGCTGGACTACTGGGCGCGCACCTCGCTGGTGGTGCCGTCGATCCGCAGCGCGGCGGGCTCGGGCAGCCAGCGGCTCTACTCGTTCAAAGACATCCTGGTGCTCAAGATCGTCAAGCGGCTCCTGGACACGGGAATCTCCCTGCACAACATCAGGGTTGCGGTCGACCACCTGCGCCAGCGCGGCGTGCAGGACCTGGCCAATATCACGTTGTTCTCCGACGGCACCACGGTTTACGAGTGCACGTCGGCCGAGGAGGTCGTCGACCTGCTGCAGGGCGGCCAGGGCGTGTTCGGCATCGCGGTGTCGGGCGCCATGCGGGAGCTCACCGGCGTGATCGCCGACTTCCCCGGTGAGCGGGCCGACGGGGGCGAGTCGATCGCCGCCCCGGAAGACGAGCTCGCCTCGCGCCGCAAGCACCGCGACCGCAAGATCGGTTGAGCGCACCCGCGCCACCGGGCCGGGTAAACTGGACGCTGCATCGCACTCGTGCGGGAGAGTTTCGTGACGGCCAGTCACGGACGCCGAAGGAGCAACACCTCTCCGCTAACCTCTCAGGCACCCGGGACCGTGCGGGTTAACGATGCCTCTGGAAAGCGGTGCCGGCCTTAGCGGTCGACACCCGCCGATGGGGAAAGGCGCGAGGGCAGTGCCCGGCGCCGAATCTCTCAGGCGCCCGGCGAACGGGTGAAGACAGAGGGAGAGGGCCGCTAGTCCTCTGCCTTTGTCGATGCCACCACCAGGAGTTCGCCAGTGCCCGACCAATCAACGTTCGCAGCCCGGCACATCGGCCCGGACGGCCAAGCCGTCGCGACGATGCTGTCCGTCATCGGTGTCGATTCACTGGACGAGCTGGCCGCCAAGGCCGTGCCCGCGGGCATCCTCGACAAGCTGACCGCCGCCGGCGCGGCGCCGGGGCTGGATGAGTTGCCGCCGGCCGTCACCGAGGCCGAGGCGCTGGCCGAGCTGCGGGCGCTGGCCGAGGCGAACACGGTCGCCGTCTCGATGATCGGGCAGGGCTATTACGACACGCTCACCCCGCCGGTGCTGCTGCGCAACGTGTTGGAGAACCCGGCCTGGTACACGGCCTATACCCCCTACCAGCCGGAGATCAGCCAGGGCCGGCTGGAGGCGCTGCTGAACTTCCAGACGATGGTGGCCGATCTGACCGGGCTGGAAGTCGCCAACGCCTCGATGCTCGACGAAGGCACCGCCGCCGCCGAGGCCATGACGCTGATGCACCGCGCGACCCGCGGCAGCTCGAACCGGCTGGCCGTGGACGCCGACTTGTTCGCCCAGACGGCGGCCGTCCTGGCGACGCGGGCTCAGCCGTTGGGCATCGAGATCGTCACCGCCGACCTGACCCATGGGCTTCCCGACGGCGACTTCTTCGGTGTGATCACCCAGCAGCCGGGCGCCAGCGGCCGGATCACCGACTGGGCGGCCCTGGTGGAACAGGCCCACGACCGCAGCGCGCTGATCGCGATCGGCGCCGACCTGCTGGCATGCACGCTCATCACCCCGCCCGGCGACATCGGCGCCGACGTCGCGTTCGGAACGACCCAACGATTCGGCGTGCCAATGGGATTCGGCGGCCCACACGCCGGATACCTGTCGGTGCACGGCAAGCACGCCCGCCAGCTGCCCGGCCGGCTGGTCGGGGTGTCGCTGGACGCCGACGGGTCCCCGGCCTACCGGCTGGCGCTGCAGACGCGTGAACAACACATCCGCCGCGACAAGGCGACCAGCAACATCTGCACCGCACAGGTGCTGCTCGCCGTGATGGCCGCCATGTACGCCAGCTACCACGGCGCCGACGGGCTGACCGCGATTGCCCGCCGCGTGCACGGCCACGCCGAGGCCATCGCCGCCGCGCTGGGCTCGTCGTCCCACGCGGCGCTGGTGCACAAGCAGTTCTTCGACACCGTGCTGGCGCGGGTTCCGGGCCGCGCCGACGAGGTCGTGGCCGCGGCCAAGGCGAACGGCATCAACCTCTGGCGCGTCGATGCCGATCACGTCTCCGTGGCCTGCGACGAAGCCACCACGGACGCCCACGTGACCGCGGTGCTGCAAGCCTTCGGCGTGCCGGCCACCGAGCCCGTCGGCAGTGAGATCGCGACCCGCACCTCGGAGTTCCTGACCCATCCCGCGTTCACCCAGTACCGCACCGAAACGGCGATGATGCGCTACCTGCGCACGCTGGCGGACAAAGATATCGCGTTGGACCGCAGCATGATTCCGCTCGGCTCATGCACGATGAAGCTCAACGCCGCCGCCGAGATGGAGCCGATCACCTGGCCGGAATTCGCCCGCCAGCACCCGTTCGCGCCGGCGTCGGACACCCGCGGGCTGCGCCGGCTCATCAGCGACCTGGAGACCTGGCTGGTGCACATCACCGGCTACGACGCGGTATCCCTGCAGCCCAACGCCGGCTCGCAGGGCGAATACGCCGGCCTGCTGGCCATCCATGACTACCACGCCAGCCGCGGCGAACCTCAGCGCAACATCTGCCTGATCCCGTCCAGCGCGCACGGCACCAACGCGGCGTCGGCAGCGTTGGCCGGCATGCGGGTGGTGGTGGTCGCCTGCCACGACAACGGCGACGTCGACCTCGACGACCTGCGCGCCAAGGTCAGCCAGCACGGCGCGGAGTTGTCGACGCTGATGATCACCTATCCGTCCACCCACGGCGTCTACGAGCACGACATCGCCGACATCTGCGCGGCCGTCCACGACGCCGGCGGTCAGGTCTACGTGGACGGGGCCAACCTCAACGCGCTGGTCGGCCTGGCCCGGCCGGGGAAGTTCGGCGGCGACGTCAGCCACCTGAACCTGCACAAGACGTTCTGCATCCCGCACGGGGGCGGCGGGCCGGGGGTGGGACCGGTCGCGGTCCGATCACACCTGGCCCCGTTCCTGCCCGGACACCCGCATGCTCCCGAGTTGCCCCAGGGGCATCCGGTGTCCTCGGCGCCCTACGGGTCCGCCTCGATCCTGCCGATCAGTTGGGCCTACATCAGGATGATGGGCGGCGGAGCTGCCAGCGGCCTGCGGGCCGCGTCGCTGACCGCCATCGCCTCGGCCAACTACATCGCCCGGCGCCTCGACGAGTACTTCCCGGTGCTCTACACCGGGGAGAACGGGATGGTTGCCCACGAATGCATCCTGGACCTGCGCGGCATCACCAAGGCGACCGGCGTGACCGTCGACGATGTCGCAAAGCGCTTGGCGGACTATGGCTTTCACGCGCCGACGATGAGCTTCCCGGTGGCCGGCACGCTGATGGTGGAGCCCACCGAAAGCGAAACCCTGACCGAGGTCGACGCCTTCTGTGAAGCCATGATCGCCATCCGACGCGAGATCGACCGGGTCGGCGCGGGGGAGTGGCCCGTGGACGACAACCCGCTGCGCGGCGCGCCGCACACCGCCGAATGCCTGCTGGTCTCCGATTGGGAGCACCCGTACACGCGGGAAGAGGCCGCCTATCCGCTGGGCAAGACCTTCCGGCCGAAGGTGTGGCCGCCGGTGCGGCGCATCGACGGCGCCTACGGCGACCGCAACCTGGTCTGCTCCTGCCCGCCGGTGGAGGCCTTCGCGTAAGTTCGGCCGGTCACCCGAAACGCTCGACGATCGCCGCCGCGATCTGATCCGGCGCGTCCTCCTGGATGAAGTGCTTGGCGTCGGGCAGTTCCACCACGACGTGGTCGGGAAAGGTCCCCCGCATCCGCGGGAGGCTCGGCCCGGGCCGGAACGCAAAGTCCTTCATGCCCCAGACGAACAGGGCGGGTTTGGCGCCCAGCTTCGCCGGCACGTCGCGGGCGAGGCGGGCCAGCAGGGGTTCTGCGGCCAAGATCTGCTTGGGCATCTCGGCGACGCCCCTGCGCGCGTCGGGGCTGGGCTGCACGCCCCGGTAGTGCTCCATCACCGCGTCGCTCGGGCGGTGCTGGGTGCCGGCGGGAATGAGGCGCTCGACGAAGAAGTTGCGCTGCAGGATCGCGTACTGCAGCGGCGGGCTGGACATCACCCGGCTGAACATCTTCGTCGTGAACACGTCGGCCGGCCAGAACCAGGTGTTGCCCAGGATGACGCCGCCCACCCGCTCGGCCCGCTCCACCGCGACCGCCATGCTGATCGGACCGCCCCAGTCCTGACCCATCGTGAGGTAGCTGTCCAACTCCAGGTTGTCGACGAACTCGCCGAGCACCCCGGCGTGCTCCTCGATGGTGTACCCGAACCCCGCGGGCCGGTCCGATAGCCCGAACCCCAGGTAATCCGGCGCGATGCAGCGGAACCGGTCACGCAGCGCGAGAACGATGTTGCGATACAGGAAGCTCCAGGTCGGGTTGCCATGCCACAGCACGAGCGGGGGCCCGGCGCCTTCGTCGATGTAGTGCAGCCGCCCCCGCGAACTGTCGAACCAACGCGACCGGAACGGGTAGAGCCTCGGGTCCGGGGTGAAATCCATGCTCATGGCGCTCCTCTCGGTGGCGCCCCTGATGCTAGGCCCCGAGGGTGACAACCTGCGGGCCGCGCGGCGACGCTCAGTAGCGGCCGAAGGCCAGGGCGACGTTGTGCCCGCCGAACCCGAACGAGTTGTTGATGGCGTACCGGTAGTTGCCGCGCCGGGGATTGCCCGACACCACGTCCAGATCGATTTCGGGGTCCAGGTTTTCCAGGTTCAGCGTGGGCGGAACGATCTGATCGCGCAATGCCAGCACGGTCAGGATCGACTCCACCGCGCCCACCGCGCCGACGGAATGGCCCAGCGCGGACTTCGGCGCGTACACCGCGGGCTTGTTGTTGCCCAACGCGTTGTTGATGGCCTTGCCCTCGGCCAGGTCACCGATCTGCGTCCCGGTGGCATGGGCGTTGACGTGGTCGATGTCGTCAGGCGTGAGACCCGCGAGCTGGATGGCGCGCGTCATCGCCTGGCCGGCGCGGCTCCCGCTGGGGTCGGGCGCCACCATGTGGTAGCCGTCGGAGGTCACCCCGGCCCCCATCAGCCGCGCCAGAATGCGGGCCCCGCGCGCCTTGGCGTGCTCCTCGGTTTCCAGGACCATCAGCGCGCCCGCCTCGCCGAACACGAAACCGTCGCGGTCCTTGTCGAAGGGGCGACACGCGCCGGCCGGGTTCGCGTTGTTCGTCGACATCACGATCCGCATGTTCGCGAAGGCGGCGATAGGCACCGCCTCGATCCTGGTCTCGACGCCACCGCAGATCGCGACGTCGGCCTCGCCGAACACCATCGCCTGCCAGGCCCGGGCGATGGCCTCCGACCCCGACGCGCACGCCGACACCGGCGTCATCACGCCGGCCCTGGCGTGCCGTTCCAGGCCGACCGCCTGCGCGGCGGCGTCGGGCATGGACTTGCTGACCGAAAGCGGCGAGACCGCCTTCACGCCGCGGGCGCGGAGGTTGTCCAGGCTGAACACCAGCTCCTCGCCGGAACCGAACCCGGTCCCGATCGACACCAACAGGCGGTTCGGGTCGACGTCGGGTGAGCCGGCATGGTCCCACGCCCGCCGGTTGACGATCGCCGCCATTCTCGCCAGGTAGCCCGTCCTGCGCAGCTCGGCGGGGTTGAGCTCGCTGTCGAATTCCTCCAGCAGGTGCCCGCCGATGCGGACCGGCAGGTCGAACTCCTCCACGAACGGGTCGTCGAGCTCGCGGATGCCGCTCTGGCAGTCGAGGAGCAACTTCCAGGTGGTCTCCGCGTCGGTGGCCAATGCGGTGGTCATGGCGATCCCCGTGACCACCACATTTGGAAGCGCTTGTCCAGTAATCAGTTTCGTCATTGCTGTCGTGGATCATCCTTTCGCGGCGCCGCCCCGGCCGCGCATACATTGGGGCACCCTCCGGATTCCACTGGAAGGCGCTCAACCGAATGCCTTCGCAACGCTCCCCATAGCGTCGGCCGTGGAATCAACCTCAAAGCGTAGCGGCAACTTCCGGTCCGGACCGGGAAGACCCCGCCGCGACGTTCGCGTGCGTGCCCCGCATGCGTCCTCAGCTCAGGAAGGCGTTGAGTGCCGCGGCGAGGTCCGGGGACGCGGAGGTGGCCAGGTTCTGGTAGCCGCCGCCGCTGAGCTGGGCGACCGCCTCCCACGTCGCGCGGTCCGGGTCGCCGCCGAAGTCGATGACGTTCACCGCGATCGGTTTGGCCGGGTCCGCACTCTTGCGGATGAAGTCCTGCAGCCCGGGCCCGTCCAGGGTTTGGTCGGTGTGTGGGCCAGCGGTGATGACCAAGATCGAATTGGTCTGCCCGGCGTGGTAGTTGGCCTGCAGCTCTTGGTAGATCATCCGCAGCGTGGTGAACGACACCGCCCCGCCGGCCGACGAGTATTGCTTGTCCAGCGCGCCTACCAGCGCCGCCGAGCGCGGCTGGCCACCGGTGGGATTGACCGGGTCACCCAGCGGCCCGCCGGGCACCTCCGAGCGGCCCTCGTGCCCGTCAAACGTCCACAGACCCACCACCGACGTGGGCGGCAGCGCCCTGATCTTGTCCTGAAGTGCGGCGATCACGTTCGCCAACCGGGTCTTCCCGCCCTCCTGGCCGGGCATCGACTGGTCGAGCATGATGGTCGCGGCCAACCCGCTCGACGGGGTGGCCATCGCCTCGGCCAGCGTCGCGCGCATCGCGTCGTCACCCACCGAGAGCGCCGCGGGCAGCGCCGGGAACGTGGTGACCGGGCTGCTCGGCGGCGTGACCCCGTTGACTCGGAAACCGGCCTTGGCCAGCTTGGTGAGTTGCTCGGGCTTGTGCATGTAGCGGGCGAACTCGCTGGCGGCCGCGGTCTGGTCCTGGGTCAGCCACGGGCCGCTGAGCAGGACGGTGGGATAGTCGGCGACGGGTACCGGGCCGGACGGCAGCCAGGAGCCCAACGTGCCCTTGGCGTTTTGCAGCGACTGGCCGCGCTGGAACAGCTGCTGCTCGGTGGTGATGACCGCGTGCACCGGTGCGGCCGCCGCGTCTCCGGGCTTCAGCAGGGTGTTCATCGCCTCGGTCAGCGAATTGTCGGCCAGCTTGGGCTGTCCGGTCAGCACCGCGCGCACCGCGCCGGTGCCCTGGGTCGCCGGCGCGCCGGGAGGGGCCGACGCGGCCGCTATCGCTTCCCCGGCGAGGAACGCCGCGTCACCGTTGCCGTTCATCGGCACGGCCAGTCGCAGCGAGCCCCAGGCCGGCAGGTTCACGCCGGCCAATCCGTTCGGGTTGGTCTGCAGCCCGGGCAGCGCCGCCCAGTTCTGGTTGCCCAGCGCTGACGCCAGTTCGGGCCGGGCGGCAAGCACCACCGGGGACGTCACCAGCGAGCGACTGTCGGTGATCGTCTTCTGCGCCGTGGCCCCGGCGAGCCGCGCGGCGGAGACCGAGCTGCCGGGAACCCACAACGCCGGCTGCCCGCCCAGCTCGGCGGGCCACTTGCCGATGAAGCCGTTCAGGACCGCGTCCGAGCCGGCCGGTTTGACGCTGACTTCCACGCAGTGGTCCCCGATCGGGCCGGCGGAGGAGTTGTAGCTCTGCGCGAACTGCTGCACGGAATCGGCGATCGACGGGTCGGCGATGACGGCGACCGTCTCCTTGCCGCCGGCGCAGCGTCCGGCGGCCTTGTGCGAACGGTTGGACAACGCGTCGCCGAAGAAGCTCCACAGGATCACGGTGCCCACCACGACGATGACGGCGACCAGGGCCACGATCACGCCGATGCTGACGCCGCGGCGCCCGCCCTCGCTGCGGTGGCCGCCCCGCCAATTGCCGAGTCCGCGGTGCCCGCCGCGGAACAGCGACGGCGACGCGGCCGGCGGCTCCGAGGCGGGCAGGCCCGGCTGCCGCGGCGGGAAGTCCGGGTACTCGTCGGCGGTGTCACCCGGGAATGCGTCCTCATAGGGCTCTTCACCGGCGGAGAAATCGTCGTCGGCCGGCTGGTGGTCCCAGTCGGAGTAGTCCTCGCCGACGGCGTCGCGGTGCCGCTCGTCCGGATCGCCGCTTTCGTGCGGTTGGTCGACGGAGTCCTCAGGGTCGGGCAAACTGTGCCTACCCATAGCGGTGTCCGTCGCCTTTCCGTCGATCGATCGTTGTCAACCCGCCGCTGATCTTAGTCACCAGCGGCGTCGATGGGTGCCGAGGCCGATTAAGGCACCGGCTCAATTTGATTGCGCCGCGCGGGCCTTGGCTTCGCGCCGACGGCGATGCAGGATCGGCTCGGTGTAGCCGTTGGGCTGCTGGGTTCCCGTCAGGATCAGGTCCTGAGCGGCCAGGAAGGCCAGGCTGTCGTCGAAGTCGGGCGCCATCGGCTTGTAGGCCGCGTCCTTGGCGTTCTGCTCGTCGACCAGCGGCGCCATCCGCTCCAGGCTGGCTCGCACGTCCTCCTCGGTGATGACACCGTGGCGCAGCCAGTTGGCCAAAAGCTGGCTCGAAATGCGCAGCGTCGCACGGTCTTCCATCAGGGCGACGTCGTGGATGTCGGGCACCTTCGAGCAGCCGACGCCCTGGGCGACCCAGCGCACCACGTAGCCGAGGATGGACTGGCAGTTGTTGTCGACCTCCTCGCGGATCTCCTCGGGGGCCCAGGCCAGTTCCTTGGCCAGCGGGATGGTCAGCAATTCCTCGATGGTGGTGCGCTTCTGGCCCGCCAGCTCCTCCTGCACGGCGCCCACGTCGACGTAGTGGTAGTGCATCGCGTGCAGGGTGGCCGCCGTCGGGGAGGGCACCCACGCGGTGGTCGCGCCCGCCTTGGGTTGGCCGATCTTCTGCTCGACCATGTCGGCCATCAGCTCGGTCATGGCCCACATGCCCTTGCCGATCTGCGCCTTGCCCTTGAAGCCGGCGGCGAGCCCGATGTCGACGTTGGCGTCCTCGTAGGCCTTGATCCACGTGGTGCTCTTCATCGCACCCTTGCGGATCATCGGGCCGGCCTCCATCGAGGTGTGGATCTCGTCGCCGGTGCGGTCCAGGAAGCCGGTGTTGATGAACACCACCCGGTCGGCCGCGGCCTTGATGCACGCCTTGAGGTTGACGGTGGTGCGCCGCTCCTCGTCCATGATGCCGACCTTCAGGGTGGCCTGCGGCAGACCGAGGACGTCCTCGACGCGGCTGAACAGCTCGCAGGTGAAGGCAACCTCGTCGGGGCCGTGCATCTTGGGCTTGACGATGTAGATCGACCCGGTGCGGCTGTTGGCCAGCGGGCCGTTCGCGTCGCCCGTCTTGAGCCCGTGGATCGCGGTCAGACCGGTGAAGAGCGCGTCCATGATGCCCTCGAACACCTCTACTTCTTCGTCGCCTTCGCTCCTCACGATCGCATCGTTGGTCATCAGGTGACCCACGTTGCGGACGAAGAGCAGGCTGCGGCCGGGCAGGGTCAGCTGGCCCGTACCGTCGGGCGTGGTGTAGGTGCGGTCGGCGTTGAGGACGCGGGTGAAGCTCTTGCCGTCCTTGGCGACCTCTTCGGATAGGTCGCCCTTGTTCAGCCCGAGCCAGTTGCGGTAGCCCAGCACCTTGTCGTCGGCGTCGACGGCGGCCACCGAGTCCTCGAAGTCCATGATCGTGGTGACGGCCGATTCCAGGACCACGTCCTTGATGCCGGCGCGGTCGGTCTTGCCGATCGGCGATTCCGGGTCGATCAGGATCTCGATGTGCAGGCCGTGGTTGACCAGGAGCACCGACCAGTCGGGGGAGCCGAGTTGCCCGGTGTAGCCGGCGAACTTCTCCGGGCTGGCCAGACCGACGGACCGGTCGCCGGTCGCGATCTTGAGCTGGCCGTCTTCGACCGACAGCCCGGTCGCGTCGGCCCAGGCGCCGGATTCCAGCGGCACCGCTTGGTCGAGGAAGTTACGGGCGTAGGCGATGACCTTGTCGCCGCGGACCTTGTTGTAGCTGGTGCCCTTCTCGGCGCCGTCATCCTCGGGGATGACGTCGGTGCCATAGAGGGCGTCGTACAGCGAGCCCCAGCGCGCGTTAGCGGCGTTCAGCGCGAAGCGGGCGTTGAGCACGGGCACCACCAGCTGCGGACCCGCGGTCGTGGTGATTTCGTCGTCGACGCCGGAGGTCGTGATCGTGAAATCGTCGGGTTCGGGCAGCAGGTAACCGATTTCGGTGATGAACTGGCGGTACGCATCGACATCGAACGGCTCGATCACGCGCTGCCGGTGCCACTTGTCGATCTGGGCCTGCAGCTCGTCGCGGCGGTTCAGCAAGTCCCGGTTCTTGGGCGTCAGGTCGGCGACGACTTTGTCGACCCCCGCCCAGAAGCTGTCGGGGTCGATGTCGGTGCCGGGCAGGGCCTCGTTGTTCACGAAGTCGTAGAGCACTCGGGCGACGCGCAGGTTCCCCGCCGACACGCGATCAGTCATGTTTCTCCTCCATAATGAAGCCTCACCAAGCGCCATTGGCTCGGAGCGGCAATGTCTTCAGCGTACCGAGCAGCAGCCCGGTGAGCGTATCCGCCCGACGCGCCACACCAGGTCAGGCCGCGCTGACAGCTCCAAACCATGCCGCTGCGGCGAGCAGGGGATCGATTCACAGCAACGCGTCAGCGTGCCTGAGATCCTGCGCCCGGCAGCATTTTCTTGACTGGCAGCCTTTGGAAATCATACGGGCTCGCCGTGGCCCTCTTCGGCGACCCAGTATCCCTACGCGTCGCGGATGGTGCCGACGAGGTCTTCGACCAGGTCTTCCATCGCCACCATCGCGACCACGTCGCCGCCCGCGCCGGTCACCAGCGCCAGATGGCTGTTGCTGCGGCGCATCCGCGACAACGCGTCGGCCAACGGCAGCGATTTGGGGAGCCGCGGAAGGGGACGCACCATCGCCAGGTCGATCACGGTCCCCGGGTCGTCGCCGAGGGTCAGCATGTCCTTGATGTGCAGGTAGCCGATGAAGTCGCCGTTGACGTTCGTCACGGGGAACCGCGAGTAGCCGGTCTGGGCCAGGGCCCGTTCGACGGCGCCGACCGTCGGGCCGGAGCCCGGCGCCGCCACCGGCACCGCATGCACATCGGCGAGGGGGACCGCCACGTCGCCGACCACGCGGGTGCCGATCTGCAAGGCCCGGGTCAGCCGGGTGTGTTCCTCCCGATCCAGCAGGCCCTCGGATTCCGACTCGGCGATCATCTCGCTCAACTCGACGGGGGAGACCGTGAGTTCGAGCTCTTCCTTGGGCTCCACCCCCAGCGCCCGCACCACCACGCTGGCGCATTTGTTGTAGAACGTGATGAACGGCCGAACCGCCCGCACGTAGGCCAGGTAGGCCGGCACCAGCAGCATCGCCGTGCGCTCGGGGCCGGCCAGCGCGATGTTCTTGGGCACCATCTCGCCCAGCAGCACGTGCAGCGTCACCACGATCGCCAGCGCGATCGCGAACGACAGCGTGTGCAGCAGCGGCGGGGGGATGCTGGTCAACCCCAACGCCGAGCGCAGCAGGCTGGAGACCGCCGACTCGCCGATCCGCCCCAGCAGCAGCGAGGCGGCGGTGACGCCCAGCTGGGCGCCGGCCAGCATCGCCGGCAACTGTTCGCCGGCGCGGATCACCGTGACCGCGCGCGCCTTACCCTGCTCGGCCAGCGCTTCCAGCCGGTCGCGCCGAGCCGAGATCAACGAGAATTCCGCGCCGACGAAGAAGGCGTTGACGCCGATCAACAGGATCGCCAGGAACACGCCCATGGGATCGCTCATTCCTGACCTCCCGAGGCCAGGGTGTCACCGTCACCCTGCAGCTCGTTGAGCTCCAGCAGGTCGATCCGGCGCCCCTCCATCCGGATGACGGTCGCCTGCCAGCGCAGCGAGGTGTCCAACAGCCCGTCGGCGTCCAGGGCCGGCAGCCTCACGGTTTCGCCCGCCACCGGGATGTGGCCGAGTTCGCGCAGCGCCAGCCCGCCGATGGTCTCGTAGGGCCCTTCGGGAGCCCGGAAGCCCGTGGCGGTGGCCACCTCGTCGATGCGCAGCAGGCCCGAGACCCGCCAGCCCGTACCGGCGGCGACGACATCCGGCGTGGCGTCGTCGTGTTCGTCGCGGACGTCGCCGACGATCTCTTCGATCAGGTCCTCGACGGTCACCATGCCCGCGGTGCCGCCGTATTCGTCGACGACCATCGCGGTCTGCAGGTTGTTCGCGCGGATCTCGGCCATGACGGCGTCGCCGTCCAGCGTCGAGGGCACCACCGGGACGGGCTGGGCCACCGTGGTCAGCGTCGTGCGCGCCCGGTCGGCCGCCGGGATGGCCAGCACTTGCTTGACATGCACGATGCCGATGGTCTCGTCGAGGTCGCCGTCGACGATCGGGAAGCGGGAGAACCCGGACTCGGCCGCCGCGGTCACCAGATCAGCGACCGTGTCGTCGGTCTGCAACGCGACGATCTTGGATCGGGGCGTCATCAGTTCCTCGGCGGTCAGGGCGCCGAACTGCAGCGAGCGCCGCACCAGCGACGCCGTCGCCGGGTCCAGGGAGCCGCTGCGCGCCGAGGAACGCACTAGCGATAGCAGTTCCTGCGGCGAGCGGGCCGACCGCAGCTCTTCGGCCGGCTCGATGCCCAGTTGGCGCACGATCCAGTTCGCCGCGCCGTTGGTGAGCCGGATCGCCGGGGTGAACAGGAGTGAGAACAGCAGCTGAACGGCCACCACGGCGCGCGCGGTGGACAACGGCCGCGCCACGGCAAGGTATTTGGGAACCAGCTCGCCGAACACCATCGACACCGAGGTGACGATGACCAACGCCACGAACGCCATGATCGCGTCGGCCACCCGGTCGGGTATTCCGATCGCGTCGAACCACGGGTGCGGCAGGTCGGCGAGCATCGGATCGGTCAGGTATCCCGCCGCCAATGTGGTTGCCGAGATGCCCAATTGAGCGCCGGATAGCTG
>NZ_LZJI01000159.1 GCF_001667775.1 Mycobacterium sp. E1747 | reverse complement strand
TCGCACCGGCGTGCGCGGTGAGGAGCAGATCGGGGGGGCCTATAATGTGCTCCCCTCGCCGGGCATCGGCGCCGGGCGGGTCTGCGTACGCCGCGGCTTACCCTCCCACCAATATGTAGTGCCGGGCCTTGGGCCCGGCACTACTTATCTGCGGGTCCGGTAGCGTCGGGCGCGTGACCGCAGCGCAGCGCGAGTTCGACATCGTGTTGTACGGGGCGAGCGGCTTCGTCGGGAAGTTGACCGCCGAGTACCTGGCACGGACGGGGCCGGGCGCGCGGGTGGCGCTGGCCGGCAGGTCACCCGAGCGGCTGCGGGCCGTCCGCGACACACTCGGCGAGTCCGCGCAGTCCTGGCCGCTGATCGCCGCCGACGCCTCGTCGCCGACGACGCTGAACGAGATGGCGGCCCGCACCCAGGTCGTCATCACCACGGTCGGCCCCTACACCCGCTACGGGCTCCCGCTGGTGGCCGCCTGCGCCGCGGCGGGCACCGACTACGCCGACCTGACCGGTGAGCCTCCCTTCATCCGCAACAGCATCGACCAGTACCACAAGCAGGCCGCCGACACCGGCGCGCGCATCGTGCACGCGTGCGGCTTCGATTCCGTTCCCTCGGATCTGACGGTGTACGCGCTTTACCTCGCGGCGCGCGCCGGTGTCGGCGGCCTGCTTGTGGTACTGGTCGATGCTGTTGCGGATGAAGGGAGGCTCACCGGTCAGGT
>NZ_LZJI01000158.1 GCF_001667775.1 Mycobacterium sp. E1747 | reverse complement strand
AGCTCGGGTCGGATTCTCGCTCGGCCGCGCCCGCGCTTCGCGCGCGCTTACCTCGCTCGGGTCGGATTCTCGCTCGGCCGCGCCCGCGCTTCGCGCGCGCTTACCTCGCTCGGGTCGGATTCTCGCTCGGTCGCGCCCGCGCTTCGCGCGCGCTTACCTCGCTCGGCGGGCCAGCCTTTCGGAGTCCGAAATCAGCACGCTCTTGCCCTCCAGGCGGATCCAGCCGCGGTGGGCGAAATCGGCCAGCGCCTTGTTCACCGTCTCCCGCGAGGCGCCCACGAGCTGGGCGATCTCCTCCTGCGTCAGGTCATGGGTGACCCGCATGGCGCCACCCTCCTGGGTGCCGAAACGCTGGGCCAGCTGCAACAGCTGCTTGGCCACCCGGCCGGGCACATCGGTGAAGATGAGGTCGGCGAGATTGTTGTTGGTGCGGCGCAGCCGTCGGGCCAGCACCCGCAACAGCTGCTCGGCGATCTCGGGGCGGTCGGCGATCCACGCCCGCAGCGCGTCCCGGTCCATCGACACCGCGCGCACCTCGGTGATGGTGGTCGCGCTGGAGGTCCGCGGGCCCGGGTCGAAAATAGACAATTCGCCGAACATGTCCGACGGGCCCATGATCGTCAGCAGGTTCTCCCGGCCATCGGGTGAGCGACGGCCGATCTTCACCTTCCCGGAGACGATGATGTAGAGCCGATCGCCGGGCTCGCCCTCGGCGAAGACCGTATGCCCACGGGGAAAGTCGACGGGTTGCAGCTGCTTGGTCAGCGCGGCGACCGCGCCCGGCTCAACCCCCTGGAAGATTCCTGCCCTTGCCAGGATCTCGTCCACATTGCCTCTTCATATTTCAATGTTTGTGATACGGCCAGGTTAATCCCGTGCTCGCGTGATGAGTCTAGCGGTAGGACATTTTGTCCAACGTGCAACGCTACACACGATTGACGTGTCCAGTGGCCTTAAACTGTGGATTGATCCGCGAATGCGCGTGTATTCGCGTCGGCAATGTCAGCTCGGCGTGGTCGATGAAGCTGGCGGCAAACGACGGCGCCGCGTGCCGGGGCGCGGCCGTCAGCCCGGCCAGCGCGGCGTCGGCGAGTTCGCGAGCCTCGCGGCGATGCAGGAATTCCAGCGCCTCCGGCATGCCCTCCCGCGCCAACGTACGCAGGTCCACTAGCTCCGCGTGCTCGAAAAGCTCGGTGACCGCGATCATCGCGACGTCCTCGTGGGCCAGCCCTCGTTCGAGCCGTCCCAAGCCGAGCGCCGCCAGCATCAGCAGCCCAGGAACGCTGGCCACCAGCAACCATGACACAAGGAGAGTAAACATGGCCTTCAATCAACACGAGGTCTCAGCGAGATTACGAAATCAGTACTCTGTCGTAGGTGACAGCGGCAAAGTCGTCCGGGCGCTCGAAGTCGACACCCGCCCCAGCGGGCAGCGACGCCGCGCGGCGCTGGGCTGAGGAGACCCGGGTCGGCCTGGTGCGACGGGCTCGCCGGATGAATCGGGCGCTCGCGCAGGCGTTTCCGGACGCGCACTGCGAACTGGACTTCAGCACACCGCTGGAGCTGACGGTCGCCACCATCCTGTCCGCACAGAGCACCGACAAACGGGTGAATCTGACGACGCCGGCGCTGTTCAAGCGGTACCGCACGGCGCTGGACTACGCGCAGGCGGACCGCGACGAACTGGAAACTCTGATCCGCCCGACGGGGTTCTTCCGGAACAAGGCGACCTCGCTAATCGGCCTCGGTCAGGCCCTAGTCGAACGGTTCGACGGCGAGGTGCCGTCGACCATGGAAGAACTGGTCACGCTGCCCGGGGTGGGCCGCAAGACCGCCAACGTCATCCTGGGCAACGCTTTTGGGGTTCCGGGCATCACCGTCGACACCCATTTCGCGCGGCTGCTGCACCGATGGCGCTGGACCACCGACAAGGACCCGGTCAAGATCGAGCGCGCGGCGGGCGAACTGATCGAACGCAACGAGTGGACCATGTTGAGCCACCGCGTCATCTTTCACGGCCGTCGGGTGTGCCATGCGCGCAAGCCGGCCTGCGGCGTCTGCGTGGTGGCCAAGGACTGCCCGTCCTTCGGCCTCGGTCCCACCGAGCCGCTGCTGGCCGCGCCCCTGGTTCGCGGACCGGAGACCGAGCACCTGCTGGCGCTGGCCGGTCTGTAGAGCACGGCCTTGACGCGCAGCACGCGCTGGACGATCGCGATCCTCGCGGTGGTGGCGGCGTTGGTCGCGGCCCTGGTGGCCCAGCTGCGCGACCAGTCCGCGACGACGACTCGGCCCGGCACCGCGATGAACGCGCCGGACCGCGAACACCGGGACGCCGACACGCCGGCGGCGCTGGCGGGGCCGCGGCAGCGCG
>NZ_LZJI01000157.1 GCF_001667775.1 Mycobacterium sp. E1747 | reverse complement strand
TCAACTGGATTCTGGCGAAGTCGGCCGCGCGCACGGTCCGCGCGCGCGAGATGCACCTGTTCACCACGCTGGGCCAGAACAAGTCCCTGTTCCTGGCATGGAGCATCTACAGCGGCCGGGTGCTGCGCGGCCGCATGCCCGCGATCGACACCGAGCTGGTGATCCTGCGGGTCGCGCATCTGCGGGCGTGCGAATACGAGCTGCAGCATCATCGCCGGATGGCTGCCAAGCAGGGGCTCGATGCCGACCTACAGGCCGCCATCTTCGCCTGGCCCGAGCGTCTGGACCGCGTCGAGGCGCGCCTGACCGTGCGCCAGCAGGCGCTGCTGGCCGCGACCGACGAGTTCGTCAAGGACCGCACCATCAGCGACGCCACCTGGCAGCAGCTGGCCCAGCACCTGGACCGCCGTCAGCTCATCGAATTCTGCATGCTGGCAAGCCAATACGACGGCCTGGCCGCGACGATGTCGGCCTTGGCCATCCCGCTGGACAACCCCCGTCAGAGCGGCCCGGCTTAGAGGTAGACGTTGGCCAGGACGGCCAGCGTCAGCAGCAGCGGCGGCACCGGCAGCCCGAACCCGAACCCTGACCACGCGTATTCGCGCCGCCGCCGCAAGAATGACGCCCACATCGTGGCGCAGACCGCCAGCGCGAGCGAGGCCAGCAGCACCGTCGGGGCCCATTGGCCCACGGCCGCGTTGTCGTCGGCGATCGAAAAGGCGACCAGCCACAGGACATAGCCCGCGGCGAGGCCGCCGACGGCGCCCAGAACGATGTCGCTGCGCATGGCCATTTAGAAGTTGATCATGTGGCCGGTCAGGCCGTGGAAGCACTCCTGCAGCGCCTCGGACATGGTCGGATGGGTGTGCACGTTGCGGGCCAGCTCGGTGGCGGTCAGGTCCCACTTCTGCGCCAGCGTCAGCTCGGGCAGCAGCTCGGACACGTCGTGCCCGATCAGGTGCCCGCCCAGTAGCTCAAGGTGTTTCGCGTCGGCCACCAGCTTGACGAAGCCGGTGGGGTCGCCCAGGCCGTGCGCCTTGCCGTTGGCGGTGAACGGAAACTTGGCCACCACGACGTCGTAGCCCTCGTCGCGGGCCTGCTGCTCGGTCAGCCCGAAGCTGGCCACCTGGGGCTGGCAGAACGTCGCGCGCGGCAACATCCGGTAATCGCCCAGGGCCAAAGTCTCTGCGCCGGCGATGGTTTCGGCGGCCACCACACCCATGGCCTCGGCGACGTGGGCGAGCATCAGCTTCCCGGTGACGTCGCCGATGGCGTAGATGTGCGGCACGCTGGTGATCATGTAGTCGTTGATGCCGATGGCCTTGCGGTCGGTCAGCGCGACGCCGGTCTTCTCCAGGCCGTAGCCCTCGACGTTGGGCGCAAACCCGATGGCCTGCAACACCTTCGCGGCCTTGAGTTCCTGCGCGTTGCCGTCCTTGCTGACGGCGACGGTGACCTCGGAGCCGTTGTCGGAGATCGACTCGACCTTGGTGCCGGTGAGGATCTTGACGCCGAGCTTCTTGAACTGCTTCTCGATCTCCTTGGACACGTCGGCGTCCTCGTTGGGCAGCGCCCGCGGCAAGAACTCCACGATGGTCACGTCGACGCCGTAGTTCTTCAGCACGTAGCCGAACTCCATGCCGATCGCGCCCGCGCCGGCGATCACGATCGACTCGGGCAGCTCGCGCGAGAGGATCTGCTCCTCGTAGGTGACCACGTTGGCCGACAGCGACGTGCCGGGCACCAGCCGGGTGCTGCTGCCGGTGGCGATGATGGCGTTGTCGAACGTCACGGTGTCGGTGCCGCCGTCGTTGAGCTCGACGGACAGCGTGTTGGCGTCGGTGAACCGGCCGTACCCGTGGATCTCGGTGATCTTGTTCTTCTTCATCAGGAAGTGCACGCCCGCGACCCGGCCCTCGGCCACCTTGCGGCTGCGGTCGAAGGCGGCGCCGTAGTCGAAGGTCGCCTCGCCGTTCATCCCGAACGTCGCGGCCTCCTTGGTGAAGATGTGCACCAGTTCGGCGTTGCGCAGCAACGCCTTGGACGGGATGCAGCCGACGTTGAGGCAGACTCCGCCCCAGTACTTCGGCTCGACGACTGCGGTGTTGAGGCCAAGCTGCGCGGCGCGGATGGCTGCGACATATCCGCCAGGACCGGCCCCGAGGACGACGACGTCAAAATGGGTCACGGCCCCTACCCTAGTGGCCGCCCGGCCGGGGCGTTAATACGGAATGAGGCCGACGAGGCAGTGGCCCACCCGCGCGCAGTGGTAATAGCCGAGCAGGGGCGCCGCGGCGGCCAGGGAGGCGAAGGGTGCCGCCATCACCGCGAGCGCCAGCGCCGAGACCAGCGGCCTGCCCTCGACCATCGCGAGCAGCACGCCCGCGACGGAGCACGCCACCACGTAGACCAGCACCACGTAGCGCGCCGCGGTGGCGTCCGCCGAGTGGTACCACCAGTAGAACAGGCCGAGCCCGACGACGGCGGCCACGCACCACACACCGAAGGCGACCAGCAGTAGCTTCCACCACCTCAGATACAGGTAACGCCCGGGAACGGTGACCGGTTGCACCGGTGCGGCGGCGGATTCGGCGGCATCATCACCCTCGTCGGCGGGCGGCTCGGACGCCGCGGGCTCGTCCGGCGCGGCCGCCGGGCGCTCGCCCGTGTCCTCGTCGGAATCCGAGAAATCCGGCTTCCACGCCTGGGTGCCCGGCTCGTCGTCGTCGGAGAAGTCGGGCCTCCACGACTGGGTGCCCGGGCTCGATCCGGTGTCGTCGTCAGCCACAGGACGTCACCTGAAGGGCGACCAGGACGCCGAACCAGCCGGGGGCCACCGCCAAGGTGAACGCGCCGAGCATGGTCACCCACCTACGTCCGGAGAACAGGATCGTCACCAGCCCGGCGACGCTCGGAATCCCCACCACCAGCACGAGGGCGAAGGCCGGGCGGATGCTGCCGTGGACCGTCCCGGCGAATCCCACGCCGGCCAACAGCCCGAGGGCGGCGCCGATCAGCATGGCACCGGCCAACAACCGCGGGCGCGGGAGGGGGATCACGCCTTCGAGGTTACTGCCGTCACCGACCCGGAGGGCATGTTCGCAGGGCCGTGTCAGTCACCACCTGACCGCGGGCCGAAGGGCGTTCGCCGCGTTCGTAATCGGCGCCGGTGATGACCGGCGCGGCACGCAGCTCGGCCTGTTCCTCGTCGGTGAAGACGCGGCCGCGGGACAGGAAGCGCAGCCCTTCGGGGGCTTCCACGCTGAACCCGCCGCCGCGGCCGGGGACCACGTCGATAACCAGCTGGGTGTGCTTCCAGGCCTCGTACTGTGGGCCCGAGATCCACACCGGCACCCCGTCCCCGATGTCGAGCACGCCGAGCAACACGTCGCGGTCGCCGACCAGGAAGTCCCCGGACGGGTAGCACATCGGCGACGACCCGTCGCAGCACCCGCCGGACTGGTGGAACATCAGCGGGCCGTGCCGGTCCTGCAGGCGCGCCAGCAGTTCGGCGGCCCCGGCGGTGATGACGACACCCGGGACCATTTAGAAGAAGCCCTGCGCTTGGTCGGAGTAGGACACCATCAGGTTCTTGGTCTGCTGGTAATGGTCGAGCATCATCTTGTGGTTCTCGCGGCCGATGCCGGACTGCTTGTAGCCGCCGAACGCGGCGTGCGCGGGATACGCGTGATAGCAGTTGACCCACACCCGGCCGGCCTGGATGTCGCGGCCGGCCCGATAGGCGGTGTTTCCGTCGCGGCTCCACACCCCGGCGCCCAGCCCGTAGAGGGTGTCGTTGGCGATCGAGATCGCGTCGTCGTAGTCGGCGAACGACGTCACGGTGACGACGGGACCGAAGATCTCCTCCTGGAAGATCCGCATCTTGTTGTTGCCGGCGAAGATGGTGGGCTGCATGTAGTAGCCGCCGGACAGGTCGCCGCCCAGCTCGGCGCGCTCGCCCCCGGTGATGATCTTGGCGCCCTCGTCCTTGCCGATCTCGATGTAGGACAACACCTTTTCCAGCTGATCGTTGGAGGCCTGCGAACCGAGCATGGTCTCGGAGTCCAGCGGGTCGCCCTGCCGGATCGCCTTGGTCCGGATGGCCGCCAGCTCGAGGAACTCGTCGTAGATGTCGGACTGGATCAGGCTGCGCGACGGGCAGGTGCACACCTCGCCCTGGTTGAGGGCGAACATGGTGAAACCCTCCAGCGCCTTGTCCTGGAAGCCGTCGTTTCTGGCCATCACATCGGAGAAGAAGATGTTGGGACTCTTGCCGCCCAATTCCAGCGTGACCGGGATCAGGTTCTGCGAGGCGTACTGCATGATCAGCCGGCCGGTGGTGGTCTCCCCGGTGAACGCCACCTTGGCGATGCGGTTGCTCGATGCCAGCGGCTTGCCCGCCTCCGCTCCGAATCCGTTGACCACGTTGACCACGCCCGCCGGCAGCAGGTCGCCGATGAGCGACATCAGGTAGAGCACCGAGACCGGTGTCTGTTCGGCGGGTTTGAGCACCACGGCATTGCCGGCGGCCAGCGCCGGCGCCAGTTTCCAGGTGGCCATCAAGATCGGGAAGTTCCACGGGATGATCTGTCCGACCACCCCGAGTGGCTCGTGGAAGTGGTAGGCGACGGTGTTCTCGTCGATCTGCGACAGCGAACCCTCCTGCGCCCGGATCGCCCCGGCGAAGTAGCGGAAATGGTCCACCGCCAGCGTGATGTCGGCGCCGAGCGCCTCGCGGATCGGCTTGCCGTTGTCCCACACTTCGGCGACCGCCAGCGCGGCTTTGTTCTCCTCGATGCGGTCGGCGATCTTGTTCAGGATCAGCGCCCGTTCCGCGGGAGCGGTCTTGCCCCACGCCTTCGCCGCCCCGTGCGCGGCGTCCAGCGCCTTGTCGATGTCGGCCTCGTCCGACCGGGCCACCTCGCAGAACGGCTGGCCGGTCACCGGTGTCGGGTTTTCGAAGTAGCGCCCCCGCACCGGCGGCACCCATTGCCCGCCGATGAAGTTGTCGTAGCGGGATTCGTACGACATCAAGGCCCCAGCGGAACCTGGACGTGCGAAAACAGTCATCTGCTCGGCCCTTCGCTCGTCGGTGTAATACACCTCACACTACCGCCGGAGGCCACAATGGCGTCCATGACGTCACACGCCGCCGCCGACCGCGAAGATCCCGCCGACCCGTACCTGTGGCTCGAGGATGTCACCGGCGACGAGGCGCTGGATTGGGTGCGGGCGCGCAACGAACCGACGCTGGCGGCGTTCCGGGACGCGGAATTCGAACGGATGCGCGCCGAGGCGCTCGAGGTGCTCGACACCGACGCCCGCATCCCGTACGTGGTCCGCCGCGGGGAGTACCTGTACAACTTCTGGCGCGACGCCGCCAACCCGCGCGGCCTGTGGCGGCGCACGACGCTGGACAGCTACCGCACCGACGCCCCCGAGTGGGACGTGCTGATCGACGTCGACGAATTGGGCCGGGCCGACGACGAGAAGTGGGTGTGGGCCGGCGCCGGAGTCATCGAACCGGAATACACCCGCGCGCTGGTCGCGCTGTCCAGGGGCGGCTCGGACGCCTCGATCGTGCGCGAATTCGACATGGCGACGCGCCAATTCGTCGCCGACGGATTCGCGCTGCCGGAGGCCAAGTCGCAGGTCGCCTGGGTGGACATCGACACCGTCCTGGTCGGGACGGATTTCGGTGACGGCTCGCTGACCGACTCGGGCTACCCCCGGGTGATCAAGCGGTGGCGCCGGGGTACCGCGCTGACCGATGCGGAAACCGTGTTCTCCGGTGCCCGCACCGACGTCCGCGTGTCCGCATCGGTGGACCGCACCGCGGGGTTCGAGCGCACGCTGCTGGGCCGGGCCCTGGACTTCTGGAACGAAGAGGTCTACGAACTGCGGGGCACCGAGCTGATCCGGATCGACGCGCCCACCGACGCCAGCCTGTCGATACACCGCGAATGGCTGCTGATCGAGCTGCGCACCGACTGGTTCTACGGCGCCGACAGTTACCCGGCCGGTTCGTTGTTGGCGGCCAAGTACGACGAATTCCTCGCCGGGACGGCCCAATTGAGCGTGGTATACGAGCCCGACGAGCACACCGCGCTGAATCACTACGCGTGGACGCGCGACCGGTTGTTGATGGTTACCCTCGCCGACGTGGCCAGCCGGGTGGAGATCGTCACGCCGCCCTCGCCGTCGGGTGACGGCTGGCGGCGCGAGCCGGTCGCCGGCATCCCGGAGGCGACCAACACCGTCGTCGTCGCCGCCGACGACACCGGCGACGAGTTCTTCCTCGATTCCAGCGGATTCGTCACGCCCTCGCGGCTGATGCGCGGCACCGGCGCCGGCCCGCTCGAGCAGGTCAAGTCGGCACCTGCCTTCTTCGATTCCGAGAACCTCACGGTAGCACAGCATTTCGTGGATTCGGAGGACGGCACGGCGATCCCCTACTTCGTGGTGCGACCGGCCGACGCGCAGGGCCCGGGCCCGACCATGCTGTACGGCTACGGCGGCTTCGAATCCTCCAACACCCCCGCCTACAGCGGCGTGCTCGGCCGGCTCTGGCTGGCCCGGGGCGGCACCTACGTGCTCGCCAACATCCGCGGCGGCGGCGAATACGGCCCCCGCTGGCACACCCAGGCCATGCGCGAGAACCGGCACAAGGTGGCCGAGGACTTCGCCGCCGTGGCAACCGATTTGGTGAACCGCGGCATCACGACCGTCGACCAGCTCGGCGCGCAGGGCGGCAGCAACGGCGGCCTGCTCATGGGCATCATGCTGACCCGGTACCCCGACAGATTCGGCGCGCTGGTGTGCAGCGTCCCACTGCTGGACATGAAGCGCTACCACCTGCTGCTCGCCGGCGCCTCGTGGATGGCCGAGTACGGCGACCCGGACAACCCGCAGGATTGGGCCTTCATCTCCGAATATTCGCCGTACCAGAATATTTCGGCGACGCGTCACTACCCGCCGGTGCTGATGACAACCTCCACCCGCGACGATCGGGTGCATCCGGGCCATGCGCGCAAGATGACGGCTGCCCTCGAGGCGGCCGGCCACCCCGTCTTCTACTACGAGAACATCGAGGGCGGCCACGCCGGCGCGGCCGACAACCAGCAGGTCGCGTTCAAGTCGGCGCTGACCTACTCGTTCCTGTGGCGGATGCTGGGGGGACCGCGCTCCGGGTCATAAGATCGTCGACGTGTCCGCGACCCAACGCATCGAACTGACCCTGCTGGCGACCGGATTGATCTTCGTGCTGGTTTCGGCGGCGCAGGCGCGCTACCGGTTCATCGGCGACCGCCGGGCCGGCCGGCGGTTCTACTGGGCGACCGCGGCCATCGGCACCGTGTGCTTCGCGATCGGGACGGGCAAGGTCTGGCCCAACGCCGTCTGCGTGGCGGCGATCTTCACCGGCCTGGCCGTCATGTCGGCCTACCTGACGACGCCGTACCTCAAGATCGGTGACCGCATCTACGCGTCGTCACCGGAAAACCGCCAGCCCGACCCCTAAGGAAGCCATGCCAGGTAGCGACTTCGAGACGCTGCTGTACGCGACGTCCGGCCCGGTGGCCACGATCACGCTGAACCGTCCGGAGCAGCTCAACACCATCGTGCCGCCCATGCCCGACGAGATCGAGGCGGCCGTCGGGCTGGCGGAGCGCGACCCGGAAATCAAGGTCATCGTGCTGCGCGGCGCCGGCCGCGCCTTCTCGGGTGGCTACGACTTCGGCGGCGGCTTCCAACAGTGGGGCGAAGCCATGATGACCGACGGCCGGTGGGACCCCGGCAAGGACTTCGCGATGGTCACGGCCCGCGAGACCGCGCCGACGCAGAAATTCATGGCCATCTGGCGGGCGTCCAAGCCGGTGATCGCCCAGGTGCACGGCTGGTGCGTCGGCGGGGCCAGCGACTACGCGCTCTGCGCGGACCTGGTGATCGCCAGCGACGACGCGGTGATCGGCACCCCCTACAGCCGGATGTGGGGCGCCTACCTGAGCGGGATGTGGCTCTACCGGCTCAGCTTCGCCAAGGTCAAGTGGCATTCGTTGACCGGGCGGCCGCTGACCGGCGTTCAGGCGGCCGAGATCGAGCTGATCAACGAGGCGGTGCCGTTCGAGCGCCTCGAGGCCCGGGTCGCCGAGGTCGCCGCCGAGCTGGCCCGCATCCCGCTGTCACAGCTGCGGGCGCAGAAGCTGATCGTCAACCAGGCCTACGAGAATATGGGTCTGGCGTCCACCCAGACGCTCGGCGGCATCCTCGACGGCCTGATGCGCAACACCCCTGACGCCCTCGACTTCATCAAGACCGCCGAGACCCAGGGCGTGCGGGCGGCGGTCGAGCGCCGCGACGGCCCGTTCGGCGACTACAGCCAGGCCCCGCCGGAGCTGCGACCCGACCCCACACACGTCATCGTGCCTGATGGGCACTAATGGTGAGATGGGCTACGAAACTGTCCGCCGGCGCCGAAAAGTGTTACCGTTACAGTTATGTCTCGGCTGAACACTGGCTTGCGCGCAGGCGCCGCCTTCCTCGCCCTTGGCATCGCTGCCGCCGTCTTTCCGAAGACAGCCGTGGCCGACTCCACCGAGGATTTCCCGATTCCGCGTCGGATGATCAACACCACGTGTGACGCCGAGCAGATCATGGCGGCCACCCGGGATACCAGCCCGGTGTACTACCAGCGCTACATGATCGACTTCAACAACCACCCGAACGTCCAGCAGGCGACGATCGACAAGGTGCACTGGTTCTACTCGCTGTCGCCGGAGGACCGCCGCACCTACTCCGAGAACTTCTACAACAACGACCCGCTGTGGTACGCGTGGCCCAACCACATGAAGCTCTTCTTCAACAACAAGGGCGTTGTCGCGAAGGCCACCGACGTGTGCGCCCAATACCCGCCCGGCGACATGTCGGTGTGGAACTGGGCCTGACGCCGCCAAAAAAGTCCGCGCGCCCCGAACGGGGACGCGCGGATTTTTTTGCTTGGCGCCCGGGGCGCGCCTCGCCGGATCAGCGCGGCTGCACCAATCCGCCCGCCGGGCGCTCCTCGACGTTCTTGAGGAGCAATTCGCGCACGGCGGGACGCGGTCCGTAGGGTCGCAGCATGGTGCTGGCCGGCCGTGGACGCACGTGCTGCGGCCACCAGAACCAGCGCCCGAGCAGGGTGGCCAGCGACGGCGTCATGAACGACCGCACGATCAAGGTGTCGAACAACAGGCCCAGCGCGATCGTCGTACCCACCTGGGCCATCACCATCAGCGGGCTGAACGCGAACGTGGCCATGGTGGCGGCGAACACCAGACCGGCGGAGGTCACCACCGAGCCGGAACCGGCCATCGCGCGGATCGTCCCGGTTCTAAGCCCCGCGTGGATCTCCTCCTTGAACCGCGATATCAACAGCAAGTTGTAGTCCGAGCCGACCGCCAGCAGCAGGATGATCGCCATCGCAAGCACCATCCAGTGCAACTTCATGCCCAGGATGTACTGCCATAGGAGCACGGAGAGTCCGAACGAGGCGCCCAGTGACAGCAACACCGTACCGACGATCACAAAGGCCGCCACGACGCTTCGGGTGATCACCAGCATGATGATGAAAATCAATGTGGCTGCGGCAATTCCGGCGATCATCAGGTCGATGTTGGAGCCGTCGTGCATGTCCTTATAGGTCGCGGCGGTGCCGCCGAGGTAGACCTTGGCGCCCTCCCAGGGCGTGCCCTTGATCGCCTCGTGCACGGCCTGCTTGATCGGTTCGATGTGGTTGATGCCTTCAGGACTCGCCGGGTCGCCTTCATGGGAGATGATCAACCGGACAGCGTGCCCGTCCGGCGAGATGAACTGTTTGAGGCCCCTGGCGAAATCCGGGCTCTTGAACGCCTCCGGCGGGAGGTAGAACGTGTCGTCATTTTTCGCTTTGTCGAAGGCATCGCCCTGGGCGGTGGCGTTGTCCGACTGCGCCCTGGCCTGTTCGTTGAGCCCCATGGTGGTCGCGTAGTTCGACATGATGGTGTCGAGGTTGCGCTGCTGGCTTTCGATCTGCGGCGGTATGAGCGCCACCAGCTTCGGCTGGATCTGATCCAGCTTGTCCAGGTTCGCGCTGAGGTTCACGATGTTCTCAGCCACCTGGTCGATGCCGTCGAGCGCGTTGAAGACCGACCGGATCGCCCAGCAGGCCGGAATGTCGTAGCAGTGCCTCTCCCAGTAGAAGAAGCTGCGGAGCGGCCGCAAGAAGTCGTCGAAGTTGGCGATGTCGTCGCGCAATGCCTCGGTGATCTTCACGGTTTCTTTGGTGAGCCTGGTGGTTTCGTGCGTCGTGTTGCTGAGGTCCTGGGTCACCTGCATCTGCTCATGGAGCGTCGCCATCGTCTTGCGCAGCTCGTCAGCCTGCTTGAGCAGGTTTGCCGCCTGCTCGTCCTGATAGTGCTGCGTCTGGATGCGTCCCGCGGCTTGTGCACTCATCTGAAAACCGAGGGTGCTGTGGTCGAGCGGCGTCCCTAACGGCCGGGTGATGGTCTGCACCCGGCCGATACCGGGGATGTGGAAGACCGCCTTGGCAACCTTGTCCAGGACCAGGAAATCGGCGGGGTTACGCAGGTCGTGATCGGTCTCGATCATCAACAGCTCAGGATTGAGCCGAGCCTGGTCGAAGTGCCGGTCCGCGGCGGCATAACCGACATTGGCCGGGGTATCCGCCGGCAGGAAGTGGCGGTTGTCGTAGTCCGTCTTGTAGCCGGGCAGGGCGAGCAGACCCACCAATGCAATCCCGATGGTCACCGCGAGAACCGGCGCCGGCCAGCGGACGACCGCGGTCCCGATGCGACGCCAGCCCCGGGTCTGCAGCTTGCGCTTCGGATCCATCAGCTTGAAGAACGAAGCCACCGTCAACATCGCCGGAGCCAACGTCAAAGCCGCCAACACCGCGACCAGCATGCCGACCGCGCACGGCACCCCAAGCGACTGGAAGTACGGCAGCCGGCAGAAGCTCAGGCAGTACATCGCGCCCGCGATGGTCAGGCCCGATCCCAGCACGACGTGCGCGGTGCTGTGAAACATGGTGTAGAACGCTTGTTCGCGGGTCTCGCCCAAACCGCGGGCCTCGTGGTAGCGGCCGACCACGAAGATCGCGTAATCCGTCCCGGCGGCTATCGCCATCAGCACCAGCATGTTGTTGGCGAAGGTCGACAGCCCCATGACGCCGTAGTTACCGAGCGTCGCGACAACACCGCGGGCCGCCGCCAGCTCGATGAACACCATGGCCAGCATGATCAGAACGATGCTGATCTTCCGGTAGACGATCAGCAGCATCACTATGATCACCAAAAACGTGATAAGAGTGACGACCGCGACGCCCTTTTCACCCGCGTGGGACTGGTCGGCGAACAGCGGACCCGCGCCGGTCACATACGCCTTGATTCCCGGCGGCGCCGGCACCGAATCCACGATCTTGCGCACGGCCAGAGCAGACTCGTTCGCCAGGCCGCCGCCCATGTTGCCGGCGAGGTAGACCTGGACGTACGCGGCCTTCTGATCGTGGCTCTGGGAACCCGCCGCCGTCAGCGGATCACTCCAGAAGTCCTGGACGTGCTGGACGTGTTTCTTGTCTTGCTCGACGCGCCTGACGATCTCGTCGTAATACTTGTGGGCTTCTGCCCCGAGTGGCTTGTCGCCCTCCAGCAAGATCATGGCCGAGTTGTCGGAGTCGAACTCCTTGAACGTCGATCCGACCTTCATCATCGACTGAAAGGACGCCGCGGCGGTCGGACTCATCGACACCGAGTGGGTTTTGGCGACGACCTCCAGCTGCGGTGCCACGGTGTTGGTGACGAACACGATGCCCAACCACACCAAGACGATCGGCAACGCGAGCCGATGGATCATCCGCGGCAGGAAGGGCGGGATCAGCGGCTGATCGACGCGCGGCGGGGCCGCGCCCGGCTCGCTCATGCGGACTTGTCCAGGCAGTAGACGAACGGGTTCACGGTTTCGTTGGAATCCGAGCGATTCGGAGCCTTGATGACGTCACCGTGCCCGTCGTGGTTGTTCACCACGAATCGGCAGGCGATCCAACTACCGTCTCCTTGCGCCACCAGGTTCGCCGGGATGCCGGGCTTGGTAGAACTCAACACGATGCTCCAGGGCAAGGGCACGTTGAGGGCCTGCTGCGGATGGGAGTTTTCGTCGAGGTAGTTGATGGTTGCCGTGCTGCCCGGTGAACCCCAGACCTCGAGCGTGATCGTCTTGGCGTTGAACTGGTCTAGGACCTCGCCCGAGGTACCACCACCGAACGAACCCTTGTGAACGCCGAAGACGCCGTGCAATCGGTATACGACGAATCCCGACAGCGCGACGACGGCTGCGATCGTGAGCACCAACCAGAAGCGGCCCAACAGCCCCTTTTTCTTGCCGCGCCGCCGAGCGACGTTGTTGCCCTCGCCGCCGGCGGAGCTCTGCTCCTCCAGCGGCTCCGTCCTTGGCTCAGTCGTCGTCATGGGCACTCCAAGTCCTTCCCGTCTTCCACCGGTCGCCAAGCCACGGCCCCCCGGCCTCCCCTCCGCGTTCATTGCAATCCCGAGATGAGCCCGACGCACGTGGCGGTCAGCAAGCGAGTGAGGGCGGAAGCGAAGTCCAGATTCCATTCGGGCGGCACCACTTCCGGCTCCTCGGCATAGGCGTCGGTGAGGCGCTCCGGCGGGTTGGCCACCTGCCACAGCGTGGCCGCCAGCGAGTAGGCGGCCAACAGGATGTCCAGTGCACCCGGGCGACCGAGTGCCGGCAATGCGGACTCGATCGAGTCGGCGAGCGAGAGGGTTGCGGCGGTGCTGATCCGCTTGACTTCGATCACCCGCTCGGCGTCCACCTCGTGTTCGAGGTGCAGGTGCAGGTTGGCCAGCAGGTCGCAGAACAGCGGGTCCTCGGCCAGGGCGTTGGCCAGCGTCTCGGCGATTTGCGACGGCGACTTGGGGCCCGGCTCGGCCAGCTTCTCCGACACCGTGTTGGACCAGCGCACCCAGCCCTCGGCGGAGAGGTGCAGCAGCACTTCCTTGTGCGAGGTGAAGTAGCGACGGACGGCGGAGTAGTGAATGCCGGCCCGGCTGGCGACGGCGGTCAACGTGACCGAGGCGACGCCAGTCTCGAGCGCCAGAGAACGCGCGGCCTCCACGAGCGCCTCCGCACGTTGGCGCTTCTTTTCCTCGGTGCGGGCGCGTTGGAAGGTTAACTGCGCCACCGATGGAGCGTAACGCACGTTGTGTGATTTGTATAACGCACGGGACGTGATTTGTTCTCGGCCACCTGAACCGTTCGGGACAGGTAGAGGTTTAAGTAACTATGCACACCATCGCGCTGATCGGATTCCTCGGCGGACTCATCACCGGGATCTCGCCCTGCATCCTGCCGGTGCTTCCGGTGATCCTGCTGTCCGGCGCGAGCGGCTCACGCGGTATCAGCTCGGCCGCCCGGCCATACCTGCTGATCGCGGGCCTGGTGTGCAGCTTCTCGGTGGCCACGCTGATCGGCTCGGCGCTGCTGACCGCGCTGCACCTGCCACAGGACGCCATCAGGTGGGTGGCCCTCGTGGTGCTGGTGCTGATCGGAGTGGGGCTGATCTTTCCGCCGCTACAGCACCTGATCGAGCGGCCGTTCGCCTACCTGCCCCAGCGTCAAATCGGGCCCAATGCCGACGGTTTCGGGCTGGGCCTGACGCTGGGCGCGTTGTATGTGCCCTGCGCCGGTCCGGTGCTCGCCGCGATCGTCATAGCCGGCGGCACGCAGTCGATCGGGGCCGGCGCGCTGGTGCTGACCGGCGCCTTCGCCCTGGGCAACGCAGCGCCGCTGCTGGCGTTCGCGCTGGCGGGGCGGCGGGTCGCCGAACGCGTCGCCGCGTTCCGCCGCCGCCAGCGCGTGATACAGGTCGCCGGCGGCATCATGATGATCGTGCTGGCCGCCGCGCTGGTCTTCAACCTGCCGGCGATGCTGCAACGCGCCATCCCCGACTACACGACGGCGATGCAGAACAAGATCGGCGCCGACGACATCCAGCGCACGCTCAACGCCGGCCCGGCGATGCCGCCCCCGCCCGGCGCCAGCGGCCTGCAACTCAGCACGGCCGGGGTCAGCGCCAACGGCGCGCTGACCGACTGCATGGATGGCGCCCCCCAGTTGCAGCAGTGCGGCCCCGCACCCGACATCGCCGGCATTTCCGGGTGGCTCAACACCCCGGACGGCAGACCGCTGGATCCTGCGGCGGTACGGGGCAAGGTGGTGCTGATCGACTTCTGGGCGTACTCGTGCATCAACTGCCAGCGCGCCATCCCGCACGTAATCGATTGGTACAACCGGTATCACGACGCCGGGTTCGTCGCCATCGGGGTGCACACCCCCGAGTACGCCTTCGAACGGGTACCGGCCAACGTGGCCAGCGGCGCCGCCGCGCTGCACATCCCCTACCCCGTCGCCCTGGACAACGGCTACACCACCTGGAACAACTACCAAAACCTCTACTGGCCGGCCGAATATCTGATCGACGCGAACGGGCAGGTGCGGCACACGAAGTTCGGTGAGGGCGACTACGACGGTGCCGAGAAGCTGATCCGCGAGTTGCTCGTGGACGCCCACCCCGACGCCCGGCTGCCCGGTCCGACGCATTCGCCGGACACCACACCGCAGACCCGGCTCACGCCCGAGACGTACCTGGGTGTCGATCGGGCCCGAAACTACGGCGGCACAGGCGATTACAAGTCGGGAGCGTTCGAATATCCGCCGCAGCTGGCCGGCGACAGGTTCGCGCTGCGCGGCCGGTGGCAGCTGGACGACCAGGGCGCCACCGCCGGCAGCGACGACGCCGGCATCCGGCTGAGCTACACGGCCAGGGACGTCTACGTCGTCGTCGGTGGCACGGGCACCCTGACCGTGTCCCGGGACGGCAAGACGACGACGACCGCGATCGGCGGGCCACCGATGCTGCACCCGATCGTGGCCGATGAGGCAGCGCGCAGCGACCAGCTCGAGCTGGGGGTCAGCCCTGGGCTGCAAGTGTTTTCGTTCACCTTCGGCTAGCCGGCCGGCTTCTTTCGCAGGCTGCCCAACATCGCGAGGAGCACACCGCCGATCACCAGCGCGACGCCCACGAGCAACGTGAGGTTGAGCCATTCGTGCAGGCCGGCCTCCGCGTGGCCGACCATCACCTCGGCGATGCGGCGGATGTTGTCGGTGGTGCGGTTGAGCGCGTCGCCGACGTGCCGACCGGCGATCTCGATGCCCGCCCAGCCGGCGGCTCCGACCAGCAGCGCGGAGACCCCGAGGCTGGTGAGCGCCTTGCCGCGGCGGCGCGCGGCGGCGAGCGTGAGCACGGCGCAGACGACGCTGAGGGCGACCGCGCCGACGCTCACCCACGGACCCCAGGTGGCCAGCGGGCTCAGCCGCCCCGGCCGCAGCGCCCCGTGGGCCGAGGGCGCCGATGCCGTCAACGGAACCGTCAGCGTCGCAGGCACTTTCACGTTGTGGCGGCTCAGTATCCGCTGCATCGAGGCGTCCTTGAGCATCGGCGCCACGTCGATCGCCCATGACTCGCCGGCGTCGCCGGCGGTGAACAACCACCGGTGCGCCGCCCGGTTCGCCTGGGCGAACAGCGCCGGAAAGGCAGGCCCGGCCGTGAACGCGACGGCGGCCAGGTGCACCTCGGCGCCCTCGACCGGCTGGCGGCCGCCGTTGTGCTCCGCGATGAGGGCCATCGCGCGGTCGGACAGTTCGTCCGCGGCGGCGGACTGCAGGGCGGGGTCGCCGGCGGCCCGCTGGGCCAGCGCGACGTAGCCGCCCTCGCTGACGACGTTGCACTGCAGCCACGCCGCCGGGATGGCCACGGCCAGCGCGACGGTGGTGGCCAGCCACAGCGCCGCCCGTAAAACGGCAGCCACGATTCGCACGCCGGGAAACCCTTAGGGCGCGATTCCGCGAACGTAGGCGGCCTGCCCGAGGTGCTGGGCGCAGTCGTCGATGATGCTCACCAGCCGGGCGCTGGCCGTCACCGGCGGGTCCCAGTTGGTGTCGACCACCCGCTCCAGGTCGGCGGCGGTCACGCCGGCGATGTATTCGAGTGTGAGCTTGTGCACCGCGTGGTAGTAGCCGGACAGCAGATCCGCGGGCGCCTTGACCTTGGCGACCTGCTCGGGGCCGTGCCCGTAGCCGGTGTCGTTGCGGGGCAGATCCAGCCCGAACCGGTCCACCCAGCCGTCGCGGAGCCACACCTGCTCCACACCGGCGACGTCGGCCAGCTGGATGTCCTGCACCCGCGCGCTGTGCCAGAGCAGCCAGGCGATGCTGTTGGCGCTCGGGGTCACCCGGTACTGCGCGACCGCGTCGGTCAGGCCGTCGGCGATGTCGTCGACGTGTTCGATCAACCGGGTGAACGCGTCGCGGAGCAGTTCTTGGACGGCGGCATCGGGGCTGGAGGCGTTGGCCATACCAGCGACACTAGATCCTGGCACGACCGGCGGGCACGGTCGTAGATTATTTGCATGACTTACGACCTGATCATCCGCAACGGCACCATCGTCGACGGGCTGGGCGGCGAGCCGTACGTCGGCGACGTCGCGGTGCGCGACGGCGTCATCGCTGCCGTCGGTCGGGTCAACGGCGAGCGCGCCGAGCGGGAGATCGACGCGACCGGCCTGCTGGTCACCCCGGGCTTCGTCGACCTGCACACCCACTACGACGGCCAGTCCATCTGGTCGGAGCGCCTGACGCCGTCGTCGGCGCACGGCGTGACCACGGTGGTGATGGGCAACTGCGGCGTCGGCTTCGCGCCGTGCCGCCAGTCCGACCACGACGTCCTGGTCGACGTGATGGCCGGGGTCGAGGACATTCCCGGCGTCGTCATGACCGACGGCCTGCCCTGGACGTGGGAGACGTTCCCCGAATACCTGGACGCGCTGGACGCCGGCAAGCGGGACATCGACGTCGCCGCATACCTGCCGCACTCGCCGCTGCGGGTCTACGTCATGGGCCAGCGCGGCGCCGACCGCGAGCCGGCCACCGCCGAGGACCTCGCCAAGATGCGAGCGCTGGCCAAGGAGGCGGTCGAGGTCGGAGCGCTCGGCTTCGCGTCTTCGCGGCTGACCATCCACAAGACCGAAAGCGGCTCGCCCATCCCGAGTTACGACGCCGCCCGGGAAGAGATCGAGGAGATCGCCCGCGGTGTCGTGGACGGCGGCGGGGGCCTGCTGCAGTTCGTGCCGGACATCCCGGCCGGCGGCTACGAGCCCGTGCTGCAGACGGTGTTCGACGTGGCCGAGGACGTGGGTCTGCCGCTGACCTTCACGCTGGTGGTCGCCAACTCGGGTGATCCCACGTGGCAGGACGCCATCACGATGATCGAGAAAGCGAATTCCCGGGCCGGCGACGGCGAGCCCCGCGTCACCGCGCAGCTGCTGCCGCGCCCGATCGGGCTGATCATCGGACTGCAGCTGTCCGCCAACCCGTTCGTGCTCTACCCGAGCTACCGCGAGATCGCGCACCTACCGCTGGCCGAGCGGGTCGCCGAGATGCGCAAGCCGGAGGTGCGCGCCCGCATCCTGGCCGACAAGCCGGGCCAAGGCCACCCGATCCTGTACGTGGCCCAAATGTGGGACTGGATCTACCCGCTGGGCGACACCCCCGACTACGAGCCCGACCCGTCGACCTCCATCGGGGCCCGGGCCCGGGCGCGCGGGGTGAACCCGATGGAGGAGGCCTACGACCGACTGCTCGACGACGAGGGCCGCGCCATGCTGCTGGTGGCGACCAGCAACCTGCAGGGCAACTCGCTGGACACCGTGGGCCAGCTGCTGCACCGCGATGACGTGGTGCTGGGGCTCGGCGACGGCGGCGCGCACTACGGGATGATCTGCGACGCCAGCTACTCGACGTATTTCCTGACTCATTGGGCGCGCGACCGCAAGTCGGGCCGGTTCACCGTGCCGGAGGCCATCCGCGAACTCACGTCGGTACCGGCCCGCATCGCCGGGCTGGGCGACCGGGGGCGCATCGGCGTCGGCTACAAGGCCGACTTCAACGTCATCGACCACGCCGCGTTGCGCCTGCACAAGCCGGTCATCACCTACGATCTGCCAGCCGGCGGTCGCCGCCTGGACCAGACCGCGGACGGCTATGTCGCGACGATCGTGGCCGGCGAAGTGATCGCGGAGAACGGCGTGCCCACCGACGCTCGTCCAGGCAAGTTGGTCCGAGGTCGGCTACCGGCGGCCGGTAGCCGCGCAATAACGCCACCAAAACAGCCAGATCCCGGGTAAGTTGAGCCGGTGACGAGCCCGCATTTTGCGTGGTTGCCGCCAGAAGTCAACTCGGCACGAATCTTCTCGGGTCCCGGAGCCGGGCCGCTGCTTGCTGCCGCGGAAGCCTGGGACGGACTGGCCGAGGACTTGGCATCGTCAGCATCGTCGTTTTCTTCGGTGACGTCAAATCTTGCCAGTGGGTCCTGGCAGGGGCCATCCTCGGCCGCGATGATGGCCCTCGCCACGCACTACGTCAGCTGGCTCAGCGCGGCGGCGGCCCAGGCGCAGGCGGTGTCCAGCCAGGCCTCCGCCGTGGCGGCAGCGTTCGAGGGGGCGCTGGCGGCCACGGTGCAGCCCGCGGTGGTGGCGGCCAATCGTGCGCTGGCGCAGGCGTTGTCGGCCACCAACTGGCTGGGCCAGAACACCCCCGCTATCGCCGACATCGAGGCCGCCTACGACCAGATGTGGGCGTCGGACGTGGAGGCGATGTACGGCTACCATGCCGACGCGTCGGCGGCCGTGGAGAAACTGGCGCCCTGGCAACAGGTGCTGCAAAACCTGGGCTTCCACTTCAGCAGCAGCGGCCAGCTCACGTTCGGCCTGCCGGCGGCGCGGGTTCCGCGCACGCTGTAGCGGCCCGGCCCGCGCCTATTCTGGGGGTCATGCGCACCAAGAAGCAGGTGGACGTCGAGCGCCTGGCCGCCGTCCTTCCCGACTACCCCTTCGCCTACCTGGTCACCGTCGACGACGACTACCGCGTGCACACCGTGACGGTCGAGCCGCGGCTGCGCGACGCGATCCTGGATGTCGGCCTGATCGGAGGGCGCACCCGCCAGAATCTGGCGCAGCGCCGCGACGTCACCCTGCTCTGGCCCCCGACCGAGCCCGGCGGCTATTCGCTGATCGTCGACGGCACCGCCGAGGTCAGCCTTGAAGAACTTACCGGGGACGCCGTTCGCCTGGAAGTGGTGCCGACCCGCGCGCTGCTGCACCGCGAGGCCGACCCGACCTCCCCGAGCGCGGCGAAGGGTTGCCTGCACGACTGCGTGGTGTTCTCGCGATGAGCCGCGTCGCCCCGCTGGCCACCCGGCTGCGCAGTGACCACGGTCGGCCAGTTCCCGCGTGATGGCGGCGCCGATGCGCCGGCCATCCCGTTAAACGCTCGCCGCCGAACGTGAAACCAGGGCGGTCAAATCGGCGAAACCGCGCCCTGGGTTCACGCTCGGCGGACACGAAAAAGCCCGGCCTGCAACGCAGACCGGGCTTTTTCAGTGATTGGGACTTTTCCGGTCTTGGACTTAGAAGTCCATACCGCCCATGCCGCCGGTCGGGTCGCCCGCGGGAGCGGCCGCCTTCTCCGGCTTGTCGGCGACGACGGCCTCAGTCGTCAGGAACAGCCCGGCGATGGACGCCGCGTTCTGCAGCGCCGAGCGGGTGACCTTGACCGGGTCGGCAACGCCGGCCTTGAGCAGGTCCTCGTACTCACCGGTGGCGGCGTTCAGGCCGGTCCCGGCGGGCGAGTTGCGGACCTTCTCGGCCACAACGCCGGGCTCCAGCCCGGAGTTGAAGGCGATCTGCTTCAGCGGGGCCTCGAGCGCGACGCGCACGATGTTGGCGCCGGTCGCCTCGTCGCCGGTGAGCTTCAGCTCGTCCAGCGCCGGGGTCGCGTGCAGCAGGGCCACGCCACCACCGGCGACGATGCCCTCCTCAACGGCGGCCTTGGCGTTGCGCACCGCGTCCTCGATGCGGTGCTTGCGCTCCTTGAGCTCCACCTCGGTAGCCGCGCCGGCCTTGATCACCGCAACACCGCCGGCCAGCTTGGCCAGGCGCTCCTGCAGCTTCTCACGGTCGTAGTCGGAGTCGCTGTTCTCGATCTCCTGGCGGATCTGGGCCACCCGCCCGGCGATGGCGTCGGTGTCACCGGCGCCCTCGACGATGGTGGTCTCGTCCTTGGTGACGACGACCTTGCGGGCCTTACCGAGCAGCGCGACGTCGGCGCTCTCCAGCGACAGACCGACCTCCTCGCTGATGACCTGGCCACCGGTGAGGATCGCCATGTCCTGCAGCATCGCCTTGCGGCGGTCGCCGAAGCCGGGGGCCTTGACGGCCACCGACTTGAAGGTGCCGCGGATCTTGTTGACGACCAGGGTCGAGAGAGCCTCGCCCTCGACGTCCTCGGCGATGATCAGCAGCGGCTTGCCGGCCTGGATGACCTTCTCCAGCAGCGGGAGCAGGTCCTTGACGGTCGACACCTTCGAGCTGACCAGCAGGATGAACGGGTCCTCGAGGACCGCTTCCTGACGCTCGGCGTCGGTGACGAAGTAGCCCGAGATGTAGCCCTTGTCGAAGCGCATGCCCTCGGTGAGCTCGAGCTGCAGGCCGAAGGTGTTGGACTCCTCGACGGTGATGACGCCCTCGTTGCCGACCTTGTCCATCGCCTCGGCGATCAGGTCGCCGATCGACTGGTCGCCCGCGGAAATCGCTGCGGTGGCGGCGATCTGCTCCTTGGTCTCGACCTCCTTGGCCTGCTTCAGCAGGGTCTCGGTGACCTTTTCGACGGCCTTCTCGATGCCGCGCTTGAGGCCCAGCGGGTTCGCGCCGGCCGCCACGTTGCGCAGGCCCTCGCGGACCAGCGCCTGGGCCAGCACCGTGGCCGTCGTCGTGCCGTCACCGGCGACGTCGTCGGTCTTCTTGGCGACTTCCTTGACCAGCTCGGCGCCGATCTTCTCGTAGGGGTCCTCCAGCTCGATCTCCTTGGCGATGGACACACCATCGTTGGTGATCGTGGGGGCACCCCACTTCTTCTCCAGGACGACGTTGCGGCCCTTGGGACCCAACGTCACCTTTACCGCGTCGGCGAGGGCGTTCAGCCCCCGCTCGAGGCCGCGACGGGCCTCTTCGTCGTACGCAATTGTCTTGGCCATTGCGAAGTGATTCCTCCGGATCGGGAATGACACCGGGTGGCCACGGGTGGCCACCCCATTACTTACGCTGGCCGGGTGCAGTGCCCGCGACGGACGACCCCAGGTGTCTGCTGGTCTCACCGTCCCGACCTAGCACTCACGTGTCGCGAGTGCCAACGTCATTCTTAGCACTCGCCTATGCCGAGTGCAAGGTCGTCCGGCGGCGATACAGCCCGCGAAGCGGGGTGAAGAGGAGCTGGACAATCAAGAACAGCCTGGGGCGTTATCGCTGCGCGCGTAAGCCGTCGATGACCACGTCGGTCGCGCGCTCGGCCAGCGCAGAGTCGTACGCCTGCATCGCCTGGCATCCGACCAGGATCGCCTTCACGTCGCGCATGTCGATGTCCCGGCGGGCGGTGCCCGCTTCCTGGGCCGCGCGCAGCAGTTCGCCCAGCATGGCCTTGAACGCGTCCTCGGCCTGCGGAGCAGCGCAGGCGATGTCGATTCCATACCCGGCCAGCGCGTCGACCAGGCCGCGGTCCGCGGCCCCCCACTGCAGCACCAGCGAGCGCAGGAAGGCAAAGAGCGCTTCGCCCGGCCCCTCGGACTCCAACAGGGCGCGGGCGTCGTCGACCATGCGCTGCATCCGGTCCTCGATGACCGCCGTGAACAGCGCCTCCTTGGTCGGGAAGTGCCGGTAGACCGTGCCCGCGCCGACGCCCGCGCGCCGGGCGATCGCGTCGATCGGCACCGCCAGGCCCTCGGCCGCGAACGTTTCGTAGGCGACGTCCAGCACGCGTGCGCGGTTGCGCGCCGCGTCGGCGCGCAACGGTCGCGCTGGTTGGGCCAACTATTCACCACCCATCGGTTGACAAAGCGGGGCGTGCGTTCCGTATAGTGAACTCAACCGGAGCGCTCGCCCCGTTTAGTCTACAAGTCGAAGGAGCTTTCCATGGCCAAGTGGACCGCCGCCGACATTCCCGACCAGGCCGGCCGCGTCGCCGTCATCACCGGGGCCAACACCGGACTCGGCTACCAGACGGCCGCCGCGCTGGCCGATCACGGCGCCCGCGTCGTGCTGGCGGTGCGCAACCTGGACAAGGGCAAGGACGCGGCCGCCCGGATCGCCGCCAAGAGCCCGCACGCCGACGTCGCGTTGCAGGAGCTGGACCTGACGTCGCTGGACTCCGTGCGCGCCGCGGCGGACCAGCTGAAGTCCGACTACGACCACATCGACCTGCTGATCAACAATGCCGGCGTCATGTACACGCCGAAGGAAACCACCAAAGACGGCTTCGAGATGCAGTTCGGCACCAACCACCTGGGCCACTTCGCGCTCACCGGCCTGCTGCTGGAGCGGCTGCTGCCGGTTCCCGGATCGCGGGTCGTGACGGTGAGCAGCATAGGCCACCGCATCCTCGCCGACATCCACTTCGACGACCTGCAGTGGGAGCGCTCTTACAACCGGGTCGCGGCCTACGGGCAGGCCAAGCTGGCCAACCTGCTGTTCACCTACGAGCTGCAGCGGCGGCTCGCCCCGCGCGGGACGACGATCGCCGCAGCCGCGCATCCCGGCGGGTCGAACACGGAGCTGGGCCGCTACACGCCCGCGGCGTTCCGGCCGCTTGTCAACGTCTTCTTCAACGTGATCGCGCAAGACGCGGCCATGGGCGCGCTCCCGACGCTGCGCGCCGCCACCGACCCGGGCGTGCTCGGCGGGCAGTACTACGGACCCGACGGGTTCGGCGAGGCCCGCGGCTATCCCAAGCTTGTCGGGTCCAGCAAGAAGTCGCATGACGCCGAATTGCAGCGGCGGCTATGGGAGGTCTCGGAAGAGCTGACCGGGGTCATCTATCCCTTGGGCTGACCCTGGCCAAACCGGCGCGCGATTACGCCCAGCGAAAGGGGCGGGGCAGCGTCAAGTTTCGCTCGGCGCTGTCGTACCACCCCTGCGGGGCGTATTGGCTGGTGTGCAGATAACACTGCACCCTTACCGCATCACTACTGGGCTGGAAGGTCAGTAGGCGGCTGATCGGCAGGGTGGTCCGTGGCATGTGGTGGCGACTCAGCGACGCGACGTTGAGAAACCAAGTGCCCCAGCGCTGTTCGATATGAGTTTTGCCGCCGAACGAGTCGTCGGGATGGGTGTGGGTGTGCCCCGCCAGCCACAACGCCACCCGGCCCGGCCGGGCCGCCAGGAATTTCTCGAACGCGGCGGAATCGGGTTTACTGTCGACCCAATACAGATAGGAAGCGGCGTTCGGGGTGCCCTCGTCGAACGGCCGGTGATAGTGCTCCACCAGTTCACCGTTGGCGCCCCTGCGGACGCCCTCCCACTCGCCGGAGGCGACGGTGGTGTCCTTCAATACGTAGTGATGCACCGACACGATGATGGCGTCGGGGTTCTCATCAACCATCGACGTCCACCAATCGAATGTCTCGCCAGTGACCACGCCGCCGGGATTGCCTCCCAACGTCCCCCGGCCGATCGCCTGACTGGGCTCGTTGCGGTCGCTCATCATCAAGAACAGCAGGTTGCCCACCCGGAAGCTGTACCGCGCCCACGTTCCCTCGGGACGGTAAGGGCGGGCGGCGGCGTCGACACCGGAGAACTCCGTGTGCAGACCCAGCGGGTCCACCCACTTCTGCCACCACCACGCCTCGGGTTCAGCCAACCCGCTGCGGTCATGGTTGCCGCACACGCTGTAGACGTCTTCGCGGCGATGAGCACGCAGCGCCACGAATTGCTCGACGACTTCACGGCCCTCGGCGTCGTCCGGCAGGCTGTGGTGCGCACCGGACATGTCGCCGACATCGACGGCGAAGTCCCACTCGAAGGGCGGACCCCCCTCGCCGCCGCCGGATTCGGAGTGCGAGATCGCCTCGGCCAGGCTTCTCCGGCCGAAACTCTTGTCGGTGCCGACGTGGGCATCACCGAACGCCCACACCCGCAACGGTTGCGAGTTGGCGGCGGTCACGATTCGGCAGCGTCGACGAGACCCCAACGGCGACGCACCGCGTTGTCGACCAGGGTGAAGAACCCGTCGATGACGATTCCGAGGGTCAAGATCACGATCATGATCGCGATGGCCGACGGCATGTCGGACATGTTCTGCGCGTTCTCGAGCAGCACACCGATGGAGGCCGTGTTGGTCACAATCACCACCAGCTCGCCGGACATGAGGCTGCGCCACGCGAACGCCCAGCCCTGCTTGAGCCCAGTCACGAAAACCGGTAGCGACCCCGGCAGAATCAGGTGCCGGTACAGGGCGAATCCCTTGAACCCCATGGTCTTCGCTGCGCGTAGCAGCAACGGGGGGATGTGGTCGGAGCCGGCGATCACGGCGGTGGCGATTGCGGGTGCGGTCCCGATGACGATGACGAACACGATCGCCGAGGTGGTGAGGCCGAAGAAGATGATGGCGAACGGGAACCAGGCGATCGCCGGCATGGTCTGCATCCCGGTGATGATCGGACCGAATGCGGCCCGCAGCGCCCGGTTCCTCGACACGAGGATCCCGGCGGCGAGCCCGATCACCAGCGCCAGGCCGAACCCGTACACCGCCCTGCCCATCGTCGTCGCGATGGCCTGCCACAGCAGCGGTTCGGAGGCCTGGGTCCACAGGCTGGACAGGGCCGCGCCCGGACCGGGCAGCACGAATGAGGGCTTCCAGCCGCTCAGGTACACCGCCTGCCAGCCGGCCAGAACCACCAGGAACCCAAGGGCGGGCGCCCACAGCGACCGCGCGAAGCGGCGGGCGCCCGGCGCCTGCGGCGCTTCCACATCCACGTCGCTAAGCGACATCACGGCCGCCCGGCCCTTGAAGATCGGCGGTGATCGCCGTGGCCAATCCCGAGATCTGCGCCGGGTCGGTGCGCCGCGGCCGTGGCACGTCGATGGTGTGCTCGGCGACGATCCGCCCGGGGCGTTCGCTGAGCAGGATCACCCGGTCGGCCAGCCGCACCGCCTCCACCACGTTGTGGGTGACGAACAGCACCGTCAGCCCGCTTTCGTCGACGATGCGCGCGAGTTCGGTGTGCAGTAGGTCGCGGGTGATCGCGTCGAGGGCGCCGAACGGTTCGTCCATCAGCAGCACGTCGGCGTCTTGGGCCAGCGCTCGTGCCAGCGCGACGCGCTGGCGCATCCCACCCGACAACTGGTGGGGCCGCGCGGTGGAGAAGCCGGTCAGCCCCACCATAGCGAGCAGTTCGGCCACCCGGGCGCGCCGAATACTCTTGGGTACCTTGCGGGCCCGCAACGCCACGTCGACGTTTCCGGCCGCGGTCAGCCACGGAAACAGGGCGGGCTCCTGGAACATCATGGCCACCCGGCGGTTTCCCGTATCCACCGCGCCGGAGGTGGGCGCATCCAGCCCGGCCACCAGCGAGAGCAGGGTGCTCTTGCCGCACCCCGACGGTCCGACGATGCAGACGAACTCGGCCCGGCTGACGGTGATCGACAACTCCGCAAGGGCGGCGACCGCCGACGCGCCCTGGCCGTAGCTCTTGGTCACAGACGAAAGCCCAATTGCCGGTTCAGCTGCGCCGTTGGATTCAGGAGTTGTCACGATGTGGCTCGTTACGCCGGTCATGTGTTGACCTGGGGCTTCCCCGAGGTCTTCAGGACGTCGTTGAGCAGCCGCAGATCCACGAGCCCGTTCAGGTCGAGCGGATCGAGCAGCCCCACCGACACGGCTTTGCGCACTTGGTCGTTCAGCGAGGCGGGGTTGGGATCGTTGGTGAAGGTGGTTTCCTGGACAGAGGCCGCCAGCACCTGGGAATCCAGACCTTTGCCCAAATCCTTCGCGATCGTGTCGTTGGCCGCCCGCGCTGCGGCATCCGGGTCGGCGTGGAGAAGCTCATTGGCTTCCACCTGCCCCCGCAGCAGCGCGGACACCGCATCGGGATGAGCCTTCAAGAAGTCCTGGCGCACCACCAAGACCGTGATCGTTCCGGGATCCGGCCACAGCGTGACGCCTCCCGCTTTGACCAGTTCGACGTCGTAGGGGGCAGACTCGACGGCACCGGCGATCTGGTTGGTGATGAACTCCTGCACGATCGCCGACTCCGGCTTGGTCGGCTTGACGGACACGTCACCGCTGCCTTGGGTATTAGTCTGTAAGCCGTTGTCATTCAGCCAGCTTCGCAAGCTGACGTCGTGGTTTCCTCCCAGCCCCGGGTCGGCCACGGTCTTGCCCCGGAGATCCTGAGCGCTCGTGATTCCGGGCTTGACGACAAGGGAGGTGCCGCCTTGGGCCGAACCCGAGATGATCTTGATCGCCGTGCCACCGGACTTCTGCCATGCGTTGAAGGTGGGGTTGGTCCCGATATAGGCGGCATCCAGCTGGCCCGATAACAGGGCGGTGGCTTCGGCGATGCCCTGTTGAAAAGGCTGGGCCGCCAGGGTAACCCCCGAGCCGAGGTTCTTGGTGAACAGCCCCCGATTGAGCGCGACCAGCGCCGAGGCGTGCGTGATGCGGGTGATATAGCCAAGGCGCAGCGTTACTTTCGGATCAGAGCCCGCCGTAAATGTGGAGTTTCCGCACGCACTCAACAGGGTGGCCACAAGCACGACCGTCAGCGTCATCGCGTGTCGTGCCAGCATACGAGGTGGCATCAATTCTCCTTACCGGTAAGTTCGTTTCTGCCGCCGGCGGTCGCGAGGCCGCGCGCCGGCTCAAATGTTGACCGCGGTTGCCGCGTCCGATCTCGCGGCGGGGCGCCGGTCAGCTACAGGCGGCGGCGATGACGCGCTGCAGGTCGACATGCAGACGCTTGGTGAGGCGTAAAGCCATATGGCTCAACACGATTGTGCGAGTTCCCGCGTTATGAACAACGGACTGGTCCACACCTGGTGCCCGTCGGATTGGCGTGCCCGTAGGTAGACGGCGCTGTCGGCGGGTGGCACGTCGATCCTCAGCCGCCCGTCGACGGTGACGGGAAGGGATGCGGGGTCGGCGATGCGCTCGATGCGCAAGGTCAGATTCAGCCCGCCAACCCGGATCTCGCGATGTTCGCCGGCCAACAACTCGGCGCCGGTGACGGACAACTCGGCATCCAGGCCCTCCTCGAGGACGCTGACGTCGACGTGCAGGCGCGCGCCGGCCAGATCAGCCAGGCCGACCACGACGCCGATATCGTCGCCGTAGGTCGTGGTGCGCCAAGCGATGTCGTCACCACGGCGGTCGAAGGTCTGCTCGGGGTGGGCGGCGGCCCACGGTGCCACCGAGTCGACGGCGCTGCCGGTGACCGCCAGGCGGCCCTCCCACGTCGCCCACCGGTAGCGGTCCTTGTGCCGCGCGCCGCTCCACCGAATGCGGACCAAAGTATCCGAAAGGCCGGTCTCGGCGAGAAGGTCGCGGCGCCAGAGCAGGCCCGTGCCGTCCCAAATCTCCAGTTCTTCCCAGCCCGCCGTGCCGTAGAGGGCGTATTCTGCGGCCAATTCGGAAGCGGTGGTGTCGATTTCGTCGCCCATCCAGTGATCGCCACATCGCAGCAGTGCCACGGCGCGAGCACCCGTCGTCGCCCACGTGCGCCGCCGCCGCAACGCCTGGCCGACGTCGGCACGGGTGAGTTCGGTCGCCAGGACGCCCGTGAGCCCGCCGTGTCCGCCGAAGATGTTGGCCCCCGGCGCGCCGCCGCCCGGCCGCCCGCGGTGCTCGTCGCTGGCGGCACTGGCGCCCAGGCGCAGCCCGCGAGCTAGCGCATCCTCGAAGAACCACGGGCTGGTCCCCCACGTCGAGTGCACCTCGATCAGCCGCTCCAGTTGGGGATGGTGCCAGTCCAGGATGGCCCGGCGCCCCCCGACGTGCGGGATGAGCAGATAGGAGTCGGGATCCTTCTCGTACGCGGCGTAGAGCTCCGTGATCGGCCATGTCTGGGGCACCGGCGCCGCCGCCGCCATTCCCTGGTGCCATTCGAGGGAACGCGCGAGAGTGGTGTCCTGGCCGAGGAATACGACGTTGTGATCACCGCCGACACCCGCCGTGCCGCACCACTCCACGCCGGGAAAGCAAACCAGCCGACCGTCGTCGTTGGCCTCGGCGCACGCAACGACGACGTCGGCCCACACGTCGTCGGTGATCTGAAAGTCGTTGGCGGTGTAGCCGATCACGTCGAGCGCCCCGACATCACGCCCGTACGCCAAGTTCGAGCCGGTGTCCTGCGTTCCGACCGTGTCGTTGGAATGCACATGCAGATCGGCGAACAGCGCCCGGGGCGAGGGGAAGTCGTCCACCACGTCGAGGAAGCAGGTGGCCCGGCCGATCTCGACGGAACCCGCCTCGGCGATGACGTCGACCTGCCGATGCCGAGCCGGGACGGCCAACGCGAGCGCCGCCCAACCGCCGGCCGGGAAGTCCGCCGATGCGATGTCGGCCCCGCCTGCGCGGGCCCGCACAGCCGCCGCGACATCGCGGCAGGCGTTGCCCCAGCGATCCTGCAGGTGCATCCGCAGCTCGGCGGTGCGGGCATCGGCACGCACCAGGCGCGGACCGTGCGCCACCAGCCGCTCCGGCGGCCCGGGAACCACGGCGAGCCGGGACACCCCGGCGTGCGCCATCCGGGACGTCCCCAACGCATCGACGAACAGGTGGAATTCGAATTCGTCCTCGACGAACGTCTGCACGCGGGTGCCCGGCCCGCCGAAACTGCGGTCGCCCAGCCGGATCTCGATGACGTCGCCGGGCCGCAGGTAGCCATCCTTGACGTGGATCAGCAAGGCCTTCTGAAACGGGCGTTCCCCGCCCTTGACGTCGTAGCGAGTGGTCAGCCGTTGCGCCGTGGCGGCCGATTGCTCCGAAGCCCCTCCGACGAGGGAGCGACTGCGCAGCCGCGCCGAGGCGAAATCGCGGCTGTGCGGATCGGTCGTCTGCAGGTCCCAATCGGAGTAGAAGCGAAAACACAGCTTCAGCCAGCCGCTGTCGGCGATCCCGGATCGGCCCACGGTGTAGGTGAAAACAACCTCCTCCGTCGACCCTGCGACCACGGTCGTCGTCGCGCACGCCAGCGAGCCCAGGAAGGGCAGCGCGTTCAGCTCGGCGGTGATGCCCTCCCGGGTAATCAGGTCGGAGCAGTCATTGGTGTCCAGGCGGCGCTGGGCTCGCGCGCGCACGCGGGCGGACGGCGCGGGCAAGACGGACACGTCGAACATTGTCGCCGACCTCGACTTACCAGTCCAACGGATAGATATAATGAGATCTATCACCGAAAGTGAAGAGTCATGAATTTGCGGCAACTGCGCTATGCGGTGGCGCTGGCCGAAGCGGGAAGTTTCACCAAGGCCGCCGAGACCGAGTACGTCGTCCAATCGGCGCTCAGCCAGCAGATCCGCAGGCTCGAAGACGAGCTCGGCGTCGCGCTGTTCGAGCGCACCACCCGCTCGGTCGCGCTGACCCCGCCGGGCGAGGCGCTGCTGCCCCTGATGCATCGGGTTTTGGCCGGCGTCGACCAGATCAAGTTCGACGCGCAGGCGCTCAGCGGCACCATCGCCGGTCGTCTGACGGTCGGAATGATGGAGGTGCCCTCGGAGAGCCTCGACGTCGCGGCGCTGATGGCCACCTTCCACGCGTGTTATCCCGAGGTCGGCGTGACGCTGCGCAGCGGTGGCAGCAACCTGCTGATCGAGGCGGTGCGCGACCGCAAGCTTGATGTCGCGGTCGTCGGATCCAATGTGCCGCCCGCGACCGGGCGGCTCACCTTCACCCCACTGTTCACCGAGCCCCTGGTGGCGGTGCTGCCTTCTTCGCACGAGTTGGCCGAAAGGGATTCGGTCCTTCTCGATCAGTTGGCGGCCTTGCCCTTCATCGACTTTCCACCCGGATACGGTCTGCGTCACGAAACCGACCGCGGGTTCGCCGGCGTGAACCGACGGGTCGCCTTCGAAGTCACGCGCGTGGATGAGGTGGTCCATTTCGTGAGCAAGGATCTCGGTGTGGCGCTGCTACCCGAGTCCGTCGCCGTCTCACGCGCGGGCGACGACCCGAAGTTGGCGCTGCGCCCCGTCGCCGGCGCGGCCCTGTACCGCCAGGTAAACCTCGTCGCGCCGAGCAGCAACCTCCGATCCGCGGCATCACAGGCCTTCATCGGCTGCGTCGAAGACCACATCAACGGCCAGGTGGCCCGCAGGTCCGGCGGCGCCAAACGACTTTCCGAGGAGTCCGCTCAGGGCAGGTCGAGCAACTGCTCGTAGAAGCCCCCGAAGCCGCGGGCCCGGTCGGCCAGGTGGATCTCCAGGATCCAGTGGCAGGCGCGGCCGACCGGGTCCGTGCGCCGCATCGGCTTGTTCGATCCGGGCGTGATGTACCACTGGACGCCGGGACCGGCGATCTTCTTGTGGGGGAACTCCCCCACCAGGTGACCGGCGATAGAACTGGCGAACTCGAAACCCTCGGCGTGGGCCAGGCCGACGACGAAGTCGTACATCTCGGCGCCGGTGACATCCGGGCGGGCGTCGAAGTATTCGCGGCCGGCCCGCCACACCCGGGGCAGCGCGTCGCGCAGGGCCGCCTTGGCCGGATCGTCGCCGAGCACGAAGGTGCGGCCGAAGTCGGCCTCCCACTCCGCGAAGATGGGCCCGAAATCGAGGAAGACGATGTCGCCGTCGGCGACCAGCCGGTCCGGCGGGCGCTCGCTGAAGGGTTGCAGCGTGTTCTCGCCGGCCCGCACGATGCGCCGATGCCAGTGCCGGGACACCCCGAACATTTCCGCGGCGAGCTGGTCGATTTCGTCGGACAACTGCTTTTCCGAGACGCCGGGGCGGATGATGTCGCGCCGCTCGACCTCGTCGAACAACTGCGCCGCCTTCGCCTGGGCGTCGAGCAGCCGCTGCGCGCGCACGTCCTCCGGAGCCTCCACTCTCGCGATGCTAACTGGCAGGCTGGAATGCATGTCGCTCGTCGTGCCGCCCTATCCCCCGCCCCGATACACCGAAGACGAGCCCCGGGTCAGCGCCTGGCTCAAGCGGGCCGACTCCCCGCCCGACTACCAGACCGGGGGCGTCAAGTACCACTACCTGGCCAACCAGCAGGCCACCGACGGCGACTACGGGCTCTACCGGGTCGACATCCCCGCCTCCGGCGGCGGCCCAGGACCGCACTTTCACCGGGCCATGTCCGAGGCGTTCTTCGTGCTGTCCGGGACGATGAAGCTCTACGACGGCACCCAGTGGACCGACGGCAGGCAGGGCGACTTCCTCTATGTGCCGCCGGGCGGCGTGCACGGCTTCCGCAACGGGGCCGACGAGCCGGCGTCGATCCTGATGCTCTTCGCACCGGGCGCGCCGCGGGAGGCCTACTTCGAGGGCTTCGCGGCGCTCGCCGATATGACCGACGACGAACGCCGGGAGTGGTTCATCCGCCACGACAACTATTGGGTGCAGTAGCCGGTTAACGGTAAGCGAACTTTCGGCGCTGTGCGCCGATACGCGGCGCGCGCCCGACGTAGGGTTTGGCGGTGCAGGTGAGGTCGAAGCGCGCCGCGGCGTGGTTGCGGATGAAGGTCGAGACGGCGTTCAGCGCGCCGATCAGGACCGCTGAGCGGGTCAAGCGACCGAGGCGCCCGGGTCTCAAGCCCGTGCCGGCCGCGTCCGCCCGGCTCCGCGGGCGAGGACGCAAAACCCCGGCCGGTCACCGGCCCCAGCGGTAGTCGGCCCGAAGGGCTCACCGGGGTCAGCCGCGGAATCCGACCGGCCGATAATGGCCCGGTGCGGTCGGTCCAAGAACATCAGCGCGTCGTAGCCGAACTGATCCGTCCCCGCCCGGCCGCCACGGCCGCGCTGGCCGAGGCGCAGGGTCTGGTGCTGGCCGAGGACGTGATCGCGGGCCTGGCGCTGCCGGTCTTCGACAACTCCGCGATGGACGGCTACGCGGTGCGCGCCGAGGACACGTCCGGCGCCACGCCCGAGCACCCGGTGGCGCTCGAGGTCGCCGAGGACATTCCCGCCGGACGCACCGACAAGCTGACGCTGCAACCCAACACCGCGCACCGCATCATGACCGGCGCACCGCTGCCCGCCGGGGCGACGGCGGTCGTGCCGGTCGAGGACACCGACGGCGGCGTGGACGTCGTGTCGATCCGCGCACCCCGCGAGGCGGGCAAGCACATCCGGCGCGCGGGCGAGGACGTGGCCCCGGGCACGACGGTGTTGCGGCGCGGCCAGGTGGTGACGCCGGCCGCGCTCGGCCTGGCCGCGGCGTTGGGCATGGCCGAGCTGCCGGTGCTGCCGCGTCAGCGGGTGCTGGTGCTGTCGACCGGGTCGGAGCTGGTGGCGCCCGGCAATCGGCTGCGGCCGGGGCAGATCTACGAGTCGAATTCGATCATGCTGGCCGGGGCCGTCCGCGACGCCGGTGCCGACGTGATCGCGGTGGCGACCGCGGAAGACGATGTGGCGCAGTTCAGTTCGATCCTCGATCGCTACGCCGCCGACTGCGACCTGATCATCACCAGCGGCGGGGTCAGCGCCGGCGCCTACGAGGTGGTCAAGGACGCCTTCGGCCGCGAGGGCGACCAGGGAGTCGAGTTCGTCAAGGTGGCGATGCAGCCCGGCATGCCGCAGGGCATCGGCCGGGTGGCCGGCGCGACGATCGTCACCCTGCCCGGCAACCCGGTCAGCGCCCTGGTGTCCTTCGAGGTGTTTATCCGCCCCGCGCTGCGCAGGGCCATGGGTCTGCCCGACGCGGAGCGCCCGCACCGGGCGGCCGTGCTCACCGAATCGTTGACCTCGCCGCGCGGCAAGCGGCAGTTCCGCCGCGCCGTGCTGGACCGCGACACGGCCACCGTCACCAGTTATGGGCCGCCGGCCTCGCACCATCTGCGATGGCTGGCGTCGGCGAACGCGCTGCTGGACATCCCGGAGGACGTGGTGGAGGTGGCCGAGGGGACCGAGCTGCAGGTCTGGGACCTGAGCTGAGCCGCGCTCCGTAAGATGGCCGCGTGGCACGCCGCCCCCGCCCCGTCGGCCCTACGGCCGAGGATCCAGCGTTTCGCCCGCAACACGCGTTGGAGTTGGTGCGCTCGACCATTCCGCCGGTACACCCGGCCGGCCGCCCCTTCATCGCGGGCGGCCTGGCGGTGGCGCTGGCCGGCCGCAGGCATCGGTGGATCCGACGGGCCGGTCTGCTGGCGGCGGGCGCCTGCGCCGGATTCTTCCGCCACCCGCCCCGGGTGCCGCCGGCCAGGCCGGGCGCCGTCGTCGCGCCCGCCGACGGGTTGGTGTGCGTGGTCGACGCCGCCGCCCCGCCGGCCGAACTCGGGATGGGCGACGCCCCGCTGCCCCGGGTCAGCATCTTCCTGTCGCTGCTGGACGCCCACGTGCAGCGCGCCCCGGTGAGCGGCGAGGTGATCGCCATGCAGCACCGGCCCGGCCGGTTCGGCTCGGCCGATCTGGCCGCGGCCAGCACCGAGAACGAGCGCACCAGCCTGCGGATCCGGACGCCCACCGGCGCGGAGGTGGTGGCGGTGCAGGTCGCCGGGCTGCTGGCCCGGCGCATCATCTGCGACGCGCGCGTCGGCGACAAGCTGACGATCGGCGACACCTACGGCCTGATCCGGTTCGGCTCCCGGCTGGACACCTATCTGCCGGCGGGCGCCGAACCGCTGGTCCGCGAGGGCCAGCGCGCGATCGCCGGCGAAACCGTGCTGGCCGAGCTGTGATGATCAGCAAGCCTCGCGGCAGGCCGTCGGTCAACCTGCAGATCCTGCCCAGCGCGATGACGGTGCTGTCGATCTGCGCGGGCCTGACCTCGATCCGGTTCGCCCTCGAACACCAGCCCAAGGCCGCGATGGCCTTGATCGCCGCGGCCGCCATCCTGGACGGGCTCGACGGCCGGGTGGCCCGCATCCTGGACGCCCAGTCGCGCATGGGCGAGGAGATCGACTCGCTTGCCGACGCGGTGAACTTCGGGGTGACACCGGCGATCGTGCTCTACGTGACCATGCTGACCAAGTCGCCGGCCGGCTGGGTGGTGATCCTGCTCTACGCGGTGTGCGTCGTGCTGCGGCTGGCACGGTACAACGCGCTGCAAAGCGACGGCAGCCAGCCCGCCTACACGCACGAGTTCTTCGTCGGCATGCCGGCGCCCGCGGGCGCGGTGTCGATGATCGGACTGATCGGGCTCAAGCTGCAGTTCGGTGAGGGCTGGTGGACGTCGACGACGTTCCTGTGCATCTGGATCACCGGGACGTCGATGCTGATGATCAGCAAGATCCCGATGCGCAAAATGCACGCCGCGGCGGTGCCCCCCAGCTGGGCGGCCCCGCTGCTGGCGCTGTTGGCAATCTGCGCGGCCGCGGCGGTGCTGGCCCCCTACGTCCTGATCTGGGTCATCATCGTCGCCTACCTGTGCCACGTCCCGTTCGCCATCCGCAACCAGCGCTGGCTGGCCGCGCATCCCGAAGCGTGGGCCGACGAACCCAAGCAGCGCCGCGCCGCGCGCCGCGCGATCCGCCGGGCGCAGCCGCACCGCCGGTCGATGGCGCGGCTCGGGCTGCGCAAGCCGGGTGGGCGCCTGCCATGAGCCGGCCGGGCGAGGATGCGCCCCGTCAGCTCACGCTCACCGCGCGGTTGAACACCTCCGCCGTCGACTCGCGCCGCGGCGTCGTCCGGCTGCACCCGAGCGTGGTTGCCGCGCTTGGCATTCGGGAATGGGACGCGGTGGCGCTGACCGGCTCGCGGACCACGGCGGCGGTGGCGGGCCTGGCTGGGCCGGACACCCCGGTCGGCACCGCGCTGCTCGACGACGTGACGCTGTCCAACGCGGGCCTGCGCGAGGGCACCGCGGTGATCGTCGGGGCGGTCACCGTCTACGGTGCCCGGTCCGTGACGCTGTCCGGCTCGTCGCTGGCCAGCCAGTCCATTTCGCCGGTGACCCTGCGGCAGGCCCTACTCGGCAAGGTGCTGACCGTCGGCGACGCCGTGTCGCTGCTGCCCCGCGACCTGGGGCCGGGCACCTCCACCTCGGCGGCCACCCGGGCACTGGCGGCCTCGGTCGGCATCAGCTGGACCTCGGAACTGCTGACCGTCACCGGCGTGGACCCGCGGGGGCCGGTCAGCGTGCAGCCCAACTCGCTGGTCACCTGGGGCGTGGGCGTGCCCTCCGGCGGCCCGACACTGTCCACCGACCTGGTCGACGTCGCCAGCCCGGAGACGATCCTCGAGGAACTCAAGGGCTCGCAGCCGCAGGCCGCCAAACTCACCGAATGGCTCAAGCTTGCGCTCGACGAGCCGCACCTGCTCAAGACTTTGGGCGCGGGCGCGAACCTGGGCGTGCTGGTGTCCGGCCCGGCCGGGGTGGGCAAGGTGACGCTGGTGCGCGCGGTGTGCGACGGCCGCAGGCTGGTCAAGCTGGACGGCCCCGAGGTGGGCGCCCTGACCCCGGAGGACCGGCTCAAGACCGTGAGCTCGGCGGTGCACGCGGTCCGCAACGGCGGCGGTGTCCTGCTGATCACCGATGTCGACGCCCTGCTGCCGGCCACCCCCGAGCCGGTGGCCGCCCTGATCCTGGGCGAACTGCGCACCGCCGTGGCGACCGAGGGCGTTGCGCTGATCGCCACCTCGGCCCGGCCCGACCAGCTCGACGCCCGGCTGCGCGCGCCGGACCTGTGCGACCGGGAGCTCAGCCTGCCGCTGCCCGACGCCGGCACCCGCAAGGCGCTGCTGGAGTCGCTGCTCAAATCCGTGCCGGCGGACACCCTCAACCTGGACGAGATCGCCTCTCGCACACCAGGTTTCGTGGTCGCCGACCTGGCCGCGCTGCTGCGGGAGGCGGCGCTGCGGGCCGCGGCCCGCGCCAGCATCGACGGGCTCCCGCCCGAGCTGAACCAGGAGGACCTTCTCGGCGCGCTGACGGTCATCCGGCCGCTGTCTCGTTCGGCCAGCGAGGAAGTGACCGTCGGCAACGTGACGCTCAACGATGTCGGCGACATGGCCGAGGCCCGGCAGGCGCTGACCGAGGCCGTGCTGTGGCCGCTGCAGCACCCCGATACCTTCGCCCGGTTGGGCGTGGAACCGCCCCGCGGCGTGCTGCTGTACGGGCCGCCCGGCTGCGGCAAGACCTTCGTCGTGCGCGCGCTGGCCAGCACCGGGCAGCTGTCCGTGCATTCGGTCAAGGGCTCCGAGTTGATGGACAAGTGGGTGGGCAGCTCGGAAAAGGCTGTCCGCGAACTGTTTCGGCGCGCCCGCGACTCCGCCCCGTCGTTGGTGTTCCTCGACGAGATCGACGCGCTGGCGCCGCGGCGCGGGCAGAGCTTCGACTCGGGCGTGACCGACCGGGTGGTGGCCGCGCTGCTGACCGAACTCGACGGCGTCAACCCGCTGCGCGACGTCGTCGTGCTGGGGGCCACCAACCGGCCCGACCTGATCGACCCTGCGCTGCTGCGCCCGGGCCGGCTGGAGCGGCACGTCTTCATCGAACCGCCCGACGCCGCCGCCCGCTGCGAAATCCTTCGCACCGCAGGAAAATCCGTCCCGCTGAGCGACGACGTCGACCTCGATGAGGTGGCCGCCGGGCTCGACGGCTACAGCGCCGCCGACTGCGTGGCGCTGTTGCGCGAGGCGGCGCTGACCGCGATGCGCCGATCGATCGATGCCACCGACGTGACGGCCGCCGATATCGCGGCGGCGCGCCAAATCGTGCGTCCTTCACTGGATCCCGCTCAGGTGGAGGCGCTACGGGACTTCGCCAAAGCTCCGTAGCACGGCCAGCGCCGAGGCCGCGACGTCGTCCTCGAGCCAGCGCGGCATCGGGTCGTCGTTCGCGTGCCGGCGGACCACGGCATAGGGAAGGTCCGCGACAGCCCGCGCGACGGCGTCGACGGACCGTGGCCTGGCGTTGCCGTACAGCTGCCGGGCCAACACTGCGATCCGCTCGGTCAGCGGCGCGTTCATCGCGGCCAGCGTCTCGCGGAACGCGGCGTCGGGCTCGTCGTCGAGCAGGTCGCCCGGCCGGATCGTCAGCAGCAACCGGGCGTCGTCGGGTAACTCGCGCGCGAAGCCCACGGCGGCCACCGCCATCGCGACGGCGGTGTCGGTGGGCGTCTGGCCGTCCGCGGCCAGGGCGCGGGCCTGGAAGCGTTCGAGCGCCCGCAGCCACGCCGCCGTCAGGATGCCGTCGCGGTTGCCGAACCGGTGATACAGGGTGCCCGCGGGCGCGCCGCTGGCCTTGGCGATCGCCGCGACGCTGGCCGCGCGCGGCCCGCCGTCGAGCACCAGCGCCCGGGCGGCGTCGAGGATCACATCGGTTTCATGCTTCCGCGGAGGTGCCACGATCTAGTATGGTCCTTCTATATGGAACGATTACCCTATATCGATGAGCATGCCATAACCGTCGACGCGGGGCGCGCGGACACGTGGTCCGCGCTGCTGCGGGTGATGTGCCGGGACTCCGCCGACCCGTCGACCGTGCCATCCGGCTTCACCCTGGACGAGGCGCGGGCCCCGGACCGGTTCGCGCTGACGGGCCGGCATCCATTCGCGGTGTACCGGTGGGTGTTCGAATTGGAGCCCGTAGCCGGCGACCGCACCCGCGTGCGCTCGGCGACCTGGGCCGCCTTCCCGGGCGTGCACGGCAAGGTCTACCGGGGGCTGGTCATCGGCACCGGCGGGCACCGCGTCGCCGTCCGGTGGGCGCTGCACCGGATCGCGCGGGCCGCCGAACAGGCCGACTACACCGATGTCTTCGAAGTGCCACTCCCGCAGGGGGATTCGCGTAGCGCCGAGGAGACGTTCCGCGACGGCGTCGGGCGGGGATCGGGCGGCGGCGCCATCTTGTGGATCCACCGCCACGTCCTGGGGTTTGACCTCGGGCCGGTGTCGTCGCCGGATCACCTCATCGGCTGGACCATCGTGCGGTCGGATCACGACGAGCTGGTGCTGAGGGCGCGCGGGCCGCTCATGCGCGGCGAGCTGACGCTGCGACGCCGCGACAATCGGCGCGCCACCCTCACCACCCGCGTGCGCTATTGCCGCAGGCTCAGGGCGCGGGCCGTCTGGGCGGTCGTCGGCCCGCTGCATCGGGTGGTGGCGCCGAGGCTGATGGCACGCGCGGCGGTGTGGCAGCCTATAGCGGCATGACCGAGCATCCGGCCGCGCTGGGAGCGCGGCCCGGTGGTGGGAGGTCTCCGGAATGTGTTGCGACCGCGCCTGAGTTCCGGCGTGCGCCCACGCATTTGGGTCTGCGCATAGGTTTCGCCGGATTCTCACGGCTGGCCAGGCGGCTCCCACTCGCGGGACAGCCGCGCGGTGAAGGACGGCGGCCGCCGCTCGAGGAACGCGGCGACCCCTTCGCGCGCGTCGGCGCTGCCCATCTCGGCGGTGTACGCGTTGAGCCGTTCGGGGCGATTGAGCGTGAGCACCGCCACGCCGCTGTCGACGTCCACGGTGAGGTCGGGGTTCATCGCAGCGCCGGGCCGCGGTGCAGCGCGCCGATCAGGTCCGCAATGTCCGCGGCCGCCGGCGGGCAGCCTGGGAAATAGCAGCACTCCTCGGCTGCCTGCTCGCCGAACCGGGCGGCGATCTGCCGCGCGCATTCCTCGGGGTGCCGACGATTCCGATCCGGGCCACCATCTCGTCGGTGATCAACCGGCGCATCTCGGGGAAACGGCCTTGCTTGGACAGGGCGTTGAGGTCCCCTGTCGAACTATTCGGAAAGCTGGAACTCCACCACCTCAGCGAGCGCCTCGACCGCCTCGCGCAGCGCCGCCAGGCGCTCGCCGGCCGACGGCGCCGACAGCACCGTGTAGAGGTCGGCCGAGCCGATGGGGAGGCGCGAGGCCAACGCGTACAGGCGTTGTCCCGAGTCGGTGGCCGGGCCCTGCCCCAGCAGTACCGCGCGGTCCGGCAGCGTCACGCCGCGCGCGTCGGCGATCCGCTCGAACAGGGCCATCACCTTGTCCTCGACCTCGACCAGCTGGGCGGGCGTGACCGGCGCGCTCGGTTGGTCGGGCCACCGGGTCACGCTCGCCCGCGGGTACGGATCATCGGGCAACCATTCGGTCACCCGGATCCGCTCCCCGGTCCGGCACCGCAGGGAATACCGGCCGGCGCCGTGGTCGACGCATTCGGTGATCGCAGCCAACACCCCGACGTCGCAACGCGCGTCCCCGCCGCCGACCTCGCGTCCCCGCGAGATCAGCACCACGCCGAACGGGTCACCGGTGTCCAGGCAATGCCGGACCAGCGCGCCGTAGCGCGGCTCGAAAATCCGCAACGGCAGGTCCTGGTCGGGCAGCACCGCCGACTCCAGCGGGAACATCGCCAGCTCCATCAGATCTCCAGCTCGGCAACCAGCGCGTCGACCACCGCCCGCAGGTCGCCGTCGTGTTCCTCGGCCACCCGGCGCTGCCGTTGATAAGAGGCGCCCAGCCTGGGGATCTCGGCCACCGCGGCAAGCTCGTCGACGCAGTTCAACGATTTCGCCACGGGCTCAAGCCGATTCAGCACGTCGTCGAGGTCCTCGGTGACGAGCCGCTCGTTGCTGTCGGCGTCCTGGATGATGATGGCGTCCAGCCCGTAGCGGGCGGCGCGCCACTTGTTCTCCTGGTTGTGCCACGGCGGCATGGTCGGCAGCGTCTCGTCGGCTTCCAGCCTGCGGTCCAGGTCCACCACCAGGCAGTGCGTCAGCGCCACCAACGCGCCCAGCTCGCGCAGGTTGGACACGCCGTCGCAGATCCGTACCTCCACGGTGCCCAGGTGCGGCGAAGGCCGGATGTCCCAACGGACTTCGTCGACGTGATCGATGATGCCGGTCTTCTTCTGGTCGTAGACGAACCCCTCGAACTCCGACCAGGTCTGGAACTGAAACGGCAGGCCGGCGGTCGGCAACTGCTGGAACATCATCGCGCGGTTGCTGGCGTACCCGGTGTCCACGCCGCTCCACCACGGTGAGGACGCCGAGAGCGCCAACAGGTGCGGGTAGTACTTGAGCAGGGACGTCATGATCGGCATCACCTTGTGCGCCGAGGAGATTCCGACGTGCACGTGCACGCCCCAGATCAACATCTGCCGGCCCCACCACTGCGTGCGCTTGATCAGTTCGGCGTAGCGGGGCGCGTCGGTGAGCTTCTGGGTGGACCACTGCGCGAACGGGTGCGCGCCGGCGCTGAAGAACTCCATGCCCCGGTCGCGGACGATTCGCTGCGCCGGGGCGAGGGTTTCGCGCAGATCCTCCATCGCCTCGGGGGCGGATCTGCAGACACCGCTGACGACCTCGACCGTGTTGCGCAGCAACTCCTTGTGTACGCGCGGGTTTTCACCGATTTCGGCGATCACCGCGGTCGCCTCGTTGCTCAGGTCGCGGGTCTGCGCGTCGACGAGCGCGAACTCCCACTCCACGCCGAGGGTCGGCCTCGGTGACCGGGCGAAATCGATGCGCGCCTGGGCCCGGTTAACCGGCACCGATCACACCGCACGCGACCCGCTTGCCGGCGTCACCGGTGCTCATCGTCATCTGGTCGGGGCCCGGGGTGCCATTGGCCTGGTTGTAGCGCTCGGAGGGGATGTTGGCGAAGTTGTCGGCGCCGGCGTGGATGATGATCGCCGTCTTCTGGCCGCTGAGCAGGTCGTCCATGGCAAAGGCGTCCGTCGTGGTCATCAGCATCCCGGACCCGTCCTTGCGCACCTGAAGCGAGGTCAGGTCACCACTGGCGGGTTCGGCGGCGTGTCCGGGCGCCTGGAAGTGCCCGCCGGCGGACAGGAAATCGCCCGGCGCGCCGCCGGTCGGGGCGACGGAGTTGGGCTCGCACTTGCCGACCTTGTGGATGTGCACCCCGTGGAAGCCGGGCGAGAGCACGCCGTTGGCGGTCGTCTCGATGGTGACCGTGGCGTAGCCGTTGTTGAACTGGAACGTGGCTGTGGCGACCTGGGTACCGTCGGGCGCCTTCAGGTGGGTGACGACGCTCGGCCCCGACGGCGCGGTGACGGCCCCGCCCTCCGGCGTCCCGGTTCCCGCCGGTGCCGGCGAACCGGTCCACACCGCCGGTGTGGTGCCCGGGGACGTGGAGGCGTGCTGCGGCGACGAGCACGCGCCGAGCAGGGCGACCGAAGTTGCTGCGGCGAGCGCGGAAACGGTGACGGCGGCGGTGCGGTAACCAGCGATCGAAGGCATAGCGGAAGCCTAGCCGCTGACGGGTCAGCCCGTAACGAGGACGATCACCCCGGGCGGTTGCCCGCTCAGGGCCGGGATGCGGACTTCGACCGGGGCGCCCAGGATTTTGCCGACCGCGTCGGCGGTGGCGTGCTCGTCGTCGGCGTCGGTGTAATACACCGTGGTGGCCGCGACGTCGGGCACGGTCAGGTTGTCGACTTTGGTGACATTGAAACCGCCGGCCGTCAGCTGATCCTTGGTGCGGGAGGCGACGCCCTCTTTGGTCGAGATGTTGTACACCTGCACCTCGGACCGGTTGCCCGCGGGCTTAGGGCTCGTCGGCGTGGCAGAGGTGCTGGTGGCGGAAGACGTGGAGACCGCCGACGCCGAGTCGTCGTCGGAGCTGCCGGACGACCCCAGCGCCTGCCAGCCGAGCAGCAGGAAAATGACGCCTAAGAACAACAGCACCATCACCATCGCCCGCAGGGGCAGCCCCGTGGAGTCGGGGACTCGCTCTTTCATCGAGCCCACTGTAGCGAGTCAGGTCACCTCGAAGCCGAGCCGCCGCGCCGCCCGCGCCTTCTGCCGGCTGGCACGCAGCCGGCGCAACCGCTTCACCAGCATCGGGTCGGCGGCCAGCGCCTCCGGCCGGTCGACGAGCGCGTTGAGCACCTGGTAGTAGCGCGTCGCCGACATCGAGAACAATTCTTTGATCGCTTCTTCTTTTACGCCCGCGAATTTCCACCACTGACGTTCGAAGGCGAGGATGTCGTGTTCGCGGCGGGTGAGGCCATCTGCGATCTCGGCATCGTCCCCCGATCGATTTGCCCGCGCCATGGCGCTGTCCATATAGCTTCCCCTGGACCCTTCCGGCGATTCTCGGCTGCTGTAGATGACTTGACTTACCTGAGGGCGTGTTTCGGCGAATATTGAACCACGGCGCAAACCCTCAAGCCGTGATCCAGACCCGCGAGTCGGCCGATTGGCTCAGATTGCCCGAGAACATGGCCGGCGTCTGCCCGGACGGGCGTGCGGTAGCTTAGCCGACCATGGCAGTCGTACCGATCCGGATCGTGGGGGATCCGGTCTTGCACACCCCGACGCAGCCGGTGCCCGTCGGCGCCGACGGCTCGCTGCCGGCGGACCTGGCGGAGCTGGTCGCCAACATGTACGAAACCATGGACGCTGCGCACGGAGTCGGCCTGGCCGCCAACCAGATCGGCGTCGGCTTGCGCGTCTTCGTCTACGACTGCGCCGACGACCGGGGCCGCACCGACCGGCGCCGCGGCGTGGTCGTCAACCCGGTGCTGGAGACCTCCGAGATACCGGAGACCATGCCCGACCCGGACAACGACGACGAGGGCTGCCTCTCGGTCCCCGGCGAGTCGTTTCCCACCGGCCGCGCCACCTGGGCGCGGGTCACCGGCCTCGACGCCGACGGCAACCCGGTCGAGATCGAGGGCACCGGCCTGTTCGCGCGCATGCTGCAGCACGAGACCGGGCACCTGGATGGCTTCCTCTATCTGGACCGGCTGATCGGTCGCCACGCCCGCAGCGCCAAGCGCGCCGTCAAGGCGCACGGCTGGGGCGTGCCCGGGCTGTCGTGGCTGCCGGGCGAGGGGCCGGACCCCTTCGGTCACTGATGTTCTCGTGGCCGGAATTGGGCACGCGGGTGACGTTGCGCTACCGGCGGCCCCCCGGCTCGGTCCCGCCCCTGACCGACGCGGTGGGACACCTGCTGGCGGTCGACCCGGTGGTGCGGGTCCGGACCAAGACGGGCGCGGTCGCCGAAGTGTTGCCCCACGACGTGGTCGCGCTTCGGGTGCTGACCGACGCACCCGTGCGCACCTCCGAAATCCGGGCGCTCGAGCATGCGGCCGCCGCGGCGTCCCCCGGCGCGGACCAGGCGTGGCTCGAGGGCTGGCTGCTGCGGGCCGGACATGGAGTCGATTTCGCTGTGCCGCTGGATGTTTCGGCCCGGGCGGGCACCATCGCGGCGATCGTCGACTGGTATGAGCGCCGCGGCCGCACGCCGCGGCTGGCGATTCCCGATCGCTTGTTGCCGCTGCCGTCGGGGCTGAGCGCCGAACGCACGGAACGCGTTATGGTGCGCGACGTCTCGGCCTCGTCGCCGGCGGCAGCCGACCCGGACGCCGAGGCGCTCGCGCGCGCGGCCGTGACCGACGCGCCCGACGGCACGCGCTGGGTGGGTCTGTCGGCGGCCGGGCACCACCCCCCAACCGCGGGTGCGTGTGAAGCGCTCATCGCCCGCGCCGCGGCGCGCGGTGCGACTCGCGCCTATCTGGTTGTCGCGGGCGACGGCACCGGCCTGCTGCCGCTCGCCGACGCGCTGGGCTTCCGGGCGCACCACAGCCGCCGCTACTTCCCGGCCCGCTCCCCGGCCTGGGATACCGTCTAGCCATGCTTGATGGCGGCGACCCGCAGCGCCCGGCTTCACCGCGCTCGCGATCGCCGCTTCCTGATGGCGGCGACCCGCAGCGCCCGGCTTCGCCGCGCTCGCGATCGCCGCTTCGGCTGGCCACCTGGAACGTGAACTCGATTCGCAGCCGCCTGCCCCGCGTCCTCGACTGGCTGGCCCGCGCCGACGTCGACGTGCTGGCCATGCAGGAGACCAAGTGTTCCGACAGCCAATTTCCCGCCCTGCCGTTTTTCGAGCTCGGCTACGAGGTGGCGCACGTCGGCTTCAATCAATGGAACGGCGTCGCGATCGCCTCACGCGTGGGCCTCGACGACGTGCAGATCGGCTTCGACGGCCAGCCCAGCTGGAGCAGCAAGCCGGAGCTGGCCGCGACGGCCGAGGCCCGCGCGCTGGGCGCCACCTGCGGCGGTATCCGGGTCTGGAGCCTGTATGTGCCCAACGGCCGCGCGCTGGGCGATCCGCACTACACCTACAAGCTGGAATGGCTTGCCGCGCTGCGTGATACGGCGGCCGGCTGGCTGCGCCACGACCCCACCGCGCAGATCGCCCTCTCCGGCGACTGGAACATCGCCCCGACCGACGACGACGTCTGGAGCACCGATTTCTACGCCGGCGCCACCCACGTCTCCGAGCCGGAGCGCCGGGCTTTTGGCGCCATCGTCGACGCCCAATTCACCGACGTGGTAAGGCCTTTCGCGCCCGGGCCGGGTGTGTACACCTACTGGGACTACACCCAGCTGCGATTCCCGAAACGGCAAGGCATGCGCATCGATTTCATCCTCGCGTCACCGGAGTTGGCGGCCCGCGTGATCGGCGCCGAGATCGTCCGCGAGGAGCGCAAGGGCAAGGCCGCCAGCGATCACGCACCGGTGCAAATCGACGTAAGGCAAGGCTAGAAATGCGTTCGCCTCGTCGCACCCCGCCTCTAACCAGGTTAAGCTCAGGCAAATTAAATGCCACCGCTCGTTGTCTGCGCGTTTGCAAGGTGGCAGGCTTTGATTTTGTTAGAAGTGTCAAACAGTGTTTTTTTGCTGTTAACGATGCGTTCAGCGGGGTATAGCTCAGCGGTGACGCGCGTTCGCGGCAAGGGCAGGAAAGCCAAGGAGTCATAATGAGTGTCATCGGCGGGGCAGTCCGAGGGGTGGGTCAAGCGGTGAATCGCGCGGCAAGCGCGACCACCGCGGCCGCGGGCGCCGTGGGTGGCGCGGCGGTGAACGGAGTCATCGGCGGCGTCACCGGGGCCGCCGACGGCGTCAAAAAGGGAATGAGCAGCGGCAGCCACTCGACGCCCGCGGCCGCGGTGGCCATCGGCGCGCTGGGCGTCGCAGGGCTGGTCGAGTGGCCGGTGCTGCTGGCGGTCGGCGGCGGCGCCCTATTGCTGCAACGGCTGAGCCACCGCAACGGGTCTTCCGCTCCGTCGAAGGCCAGCCTCAAGGCCGTGCCCGCGGAACCGGCGGAGCAGAAGCCGGCGCCGCGGAAATCCGCGCCGCAGAAGGCGGCGGGCAAGTCGACGGCCAAGAAGGCCACCGGGCGCCGGGCCGGCGGCACCGCGCTGCGTAGCACCAACTAACGGGACTGCCCGAAGCCGCTTTTGAGCATTGCGACCGCGATACAACGATCTATGCCGTTGCGCGCCGTCGCGACGAGTATCCAGGCCACCACCTCGCTCGTCGAGGCCGGGATCACCATCGCGGCGATTCCGCTGCGCGAGGGCGCCCGGGCGATCGCGGGCGAGCTGCCCCAGGGGAGCGGCCCGGCACCACCACTGAGCCGACGGTGCTGGCGCAGCGCCGAACGCGCCTGGATCGAGGTGCGGGGGCTAGACGGCGCTTCGGGTGACGAACGCGGGCGCTCGGTGCTTGACGCGCTGCTGGCCCATCCCGGCGTCTCCTCCGCCGGCCTGAACTACCCGTTGTCGCGGGTGGTGGTCGCCATCGCCGACGCGGACACCTCGCTGCGCGACCTGTGCCGCATCGTCGATGCCGCCGAGAAACGTTGCGCGCCGAACGAAGCCGCCCGACCGCTGGCGCCCCCGACCAGCCTGCCGGGCGACGGCGTGGTGCTGGCAACCCGGGCCGCTACCGCTGCCGCCAGCGCGGCCGGGCTCGGCATCGCGCTGACCGGCCGCGCGCTGCGCTGGCCGCGGATGCCCATCGGTGTCCTGGCGGGCGTGGTCGCCGTCGACTACCAACCGTGGCTGCGCCGCCTGCTCGAGGACCGCATCGGGCGGCCCGCGACCGACACCGTGCTGACCCTGGCCGTTACGGCCGCGGAAACCGTTACCCAGTCCCCCGCCTCGTTGTCCGTGGGCCTGCTGATGCAGTCGCTGAAGGCCGCCGAATGCCGCGCGGAGGCGCGCGCCTGGGTCCGCCACGAACCGCAGCTGGCCGGCCACGCCGACCATCCGCGCGCTGACCCGTCGGCGGCGGCCAAGCCGCCACGCGGCCGGCCGAACGACCGCCACGCCGACCGGTTCGCGCTCGTCCAGGCCGTCGGCGCCGGGATCGTCGGCGCCACCACCGGCAACCTCAACCAGGCGGCCCTGGCCGTCCTGGTGACCACGCCCGCAGCCAACCGCACCACGCCGGAGGCCTTCGCCGCGGCGCTGGGCCGCGGGCTGGCCGACCGGCACGCGGTCCTGTCGCTGCGCCCGGAGGCGCTGCGCCGCCTGGACCGCGTCGACGCGATCGTCATCGATCCCCGGGTGCTGTGCACCAAGAGCTTGCGGGTGTCGCTGATTCGCGGCGCCTCCGAAGCCGAGCTGCCCGCCGCGTGGTCGCGCGCCCAGCTGATGCTGGAGAAGAATCGGTTACGCCCGGGCTGGCATCCGGTGCCCGCGATAGCGCCCCGCAAGGCGAACACGCAAGTCGAGGCGCTGTTCTGCTTCACGCACGATCCGCTGGCTTCGGCCGTCGTCGCAGAGGCGCACCGGACGGGATCGGAATTGGTGTCGGTCGAGGACGATTCGCTGGGCGAACTGCGGCCCGCGTTCGACGAGATCAGGCCGCTGGGGCGGGGTTCCATCGACGACGCGCTGGCCAGCGCCGTGGCGGACCTGCAGGAGGCGGGCCGCACCGTCGCTGTGCTGTCATCGCCTGGGGCGCAAGCGATTTGGTCGTCGGACGTGGCGCTTGGCATGATGCCCGAGGCCGGCGACGGTCCCCCGCCCTGGTACGCCGACCTTTTGCTGCCCGACCTGGGGGCGGCCTGGCGCGTGCTGCACGCGCTGCCGGCGGCTCGGGCCGCCGCCCAACGCGGCGTCGCGATCTCGGCCGGCGCAACGGCGATGGGCTCGCTGCTGATGATTCCCGGTGTCCGCGGCATCGGGCGCGGGCCGGTGACCAGCGGCGCGGCGGCTGGTGCGCTGTCGGGATACCTGTTGGCGCGCGGCGTCATCGGGGCGGACACCCCCCGCCCGGCGCCCGTCCATGAGTGGCATGCGATGGCCGTCGAGCAGGTCCGTCGGGCGCTGCCGGCGCCCGACTTCCAGCCGGCCGGCGACCCGAGGCGCCTGGCGCTGGCCGCGGTGGGCGCACCGCAGCCCGAGACGCGCGCACACGCCTTCCTGCAGTTCGTGGCCGCCGTCCGCGCCGAGCTGACCGACCCGCTGACCCCGGTGCTGGCGCTCGGCTCGGCGGCCAGCGCGGTGCTCGGCTCGCCGGTCGACGCCGTGCTGGTCTTCTCGGTGCTGGCCGGGAACTCCATGCTGGCGGCCAGCCAACGGCTCCGCGCCGAAAACCGGTTGAATCATCTGCTGGCACAACAGATCCCGCCGGCCCGCAAGGTGCTCTCCGACGCAGACGGGGAGCGGGTGTACGCCGACGTCATCGCGGCGCAACTACAGCCCGGCGACGTCATCGAGGTCCGCACCCACGAGGTGGTGCCCGCCGACGCCCGGATCATCGAGGAGATCGACGTCGAGGTCGACGAGTCGACGCTGACCGGCGAGTCGCTGTCGGTGGAAAAACAGATGGAGCCGACGCCGGGTGCCGCGCTCGCCGAACGCCGCTGCATGCTGTACGCGGGGACGACCGTGGTGGCGGGCACCGCGGTCGCGGTGGTGACCGCGGTCGGGGCCGACACCCAGGAGCGCCGCGCCGCCGAGTTGGTATCCGGCGACCTCTCGTCGGACATCGGCCTGCAGCACCAGCTCAGCCAGCTCACCAACCGCGCCTTCCCGGTCAGCATGACCGGCGGCGCACTGGTCAGCGCGCTCGCGCTGGTACGGGGCTCGGTCCTACGCCAGGCGGTGGCCAGCGGGATCGCCATCGCCGTCGCGGCGGTGCCGGAGGGCATGCCGTTGGTGGCGACCCTGGCGCAGGCGGCGTCGGCGCGGCGGCTCACCAAGTTCGGTGCGCTGGTGCGCGTCCCACGTTCGGTGGAGGCGCTCGGCCGCATCGACGTGGTCTGCTTCGACAAGACCGGGACACTCAGCCAGAACCGGCTGCGAGTGGCCGAAGTTGTGGCGGTACAAGGCACTTCACGCGAGGAGGTGTTGCACTGCGCCGCCCACGCCGCGCCGCCGTCCAACGGCGGCCCGCACGCGCACGCCACCGATGTCGCGATCGTCGAGGCCGCCGCGTCCGTCAACGGCCACGGCTCGAGCGCACCCGTCGCGCACCTGCCGTTCCGGTCCGGCCGGTCGTTCTCTGCCTCCGTGACGGACACCGAGCTGGCCATCAAGGGCGCCCCCGAGGTAGTGCTGGCCGCCTGCGCGGACGTGAGCCCGGACTTGGAGGAGACGGTCGCCCGGATGGCCGGCCGCGGCCTGCGCGTGATCGCGGTGGCGCGACGGCAGCTGAATCCCGCTCAGGCCCAAGCCATTCGGCACGAACCCGACGACATCGCCGACTTCGCCCGCGACGGCCTGACGCTGACCGGGTTCCTGGGCCTGTCCGACACCCCGCGCGCCGAGGCGGCGAACCTGCTCGCGGATCTGCGCCGGCTTTCGGTGGGTGTCAAGCTGATCACCGGCGACCACCCGATCACTGCCAAGGCGATCGCCGAGGAGCTCGGGCTGAGCGTGACCGCCGAGCAGGTGATCAGCGGCGCCGAATGGGATGCGTTGTCGCGCAAGGATCAAGAACGCGTCGTGACCGAGCGGGTGATCTTCGCCCGGATGACACCCGAGAACAAGGTCCAGGTCGTTCAGACCCTCGAGAACGCGGGTGTGCGCACCGCGATGGTCGGAGACGGGGCCAACGACGCCGCCGCCATCCGCGCCGCCACGGTCGGGATCGGCGTCGTCGCCGGCGGCAGCGACCCGGCGCACATGGCCGCCGACGTGGTGCTGGTGGACGCCCGCATCGAGGGCCTGCTGCACGCCATCCAAGAGGGACGCCAACTCTGGCAACGCGTGCAGGCCGCGGTGTCCGTGCTGCTCGGCGGCAACGCCGGCGAGGTGTTGTTCGCCATCATCGGCAGCGCGATCACCGGGACCTCACCGCTGAACACGCGGCAGCTGCTCTTGGTGAACATGATGACCGACGCACTGCCGGCCGCGGCCCTGGCAGTGAGCAAGCCCAGCGGCCCGGTCGACCCGGGCATCCGGGGCCCGGATCAGCCCGCGTTGTGGCGTGCCGTCGCCATCCGCGGGGTCACCACGGGCGTCGCGACGACGGCGGCGTGGGCGATGGCGAGCGTCACCGGCCGCCCGCAGCGCGCGTCCACGGTGGCGCTGGTCGCCCTGGTGGGTGCCGAGCTGGGTCAAACGCTGCTGGATTCACACGCCCCGCTGGTGGTGTTCACCGCGGTGGGGTCGCTGGCCGCGATGGGAACGCTGATCAGCATCCCCGTGGTCAGCCAACTGCTGGGATGCACACCGCTGGGTCCCGTCGGCTGGGCGCAGGGTCTGGGATCCGCCGCCGCGGCGACCGCGGCGATCGGGATTGCGAATCGTGCGCTGACGGATCCGGACAAATCTGCCGCGGCCCCCGCTGAGGTGGGTGAACCTCTACCACCCCGGCCCGCCACAGCAGCGCATAGAGTTCCTGTAACGGCACCTTCAGCACCCGAGCAATAGAGGAAACTAGCGGATCGCCCCCGGCGTCAGTCATCGTCGACATAGGCCCGACGGTGGTCGCCGCACCCGGCGAGGCGGCAAACCCTTCGTTACTGAAAGGCAAATGATGGCGGAAAAGAAGTCGCGCAGGGGGACGTCGCAGCGCGAGGCGGTAGAAAAGATCCGCCACGGCGAGACGTTCCTCGTCAACCTTCCGGTTGTCGGCCAGATGGAGATTCCGCGGCCGGAGCAATTGGCCTATTTCGGGGGGCTGGCCGCCCTAGCGGCGTTCGAACTCATCGACTGGCCGGTCGCCGTGGTCATCGCGGCCGGACACTTCCTGGCGGCCAACCACCACAACAAGCTCCTGGAGGAGCTCGGCGAGGCGATGGAGGAGGCCTAACCGGTCGGCCCCAAAGCGACCGCAGCCGCCAGATCGGCCGGCGGCGCCGGGTTCATTGCTGTCGCTTGTGTTGCAGCGCCGCGGACAGCGTGGGGTAGATGTCGACGACGCGGTCCAGCTCGGTCACCTGGATCGGGCGAAGCACGTGGTCGTGGTCGGCGACCAGCCGGACCGACGTACCCGCTTCCTTCCCGGCGTAGTGACATTCGAGCATCGCGTTCAGCGCGGCGCTTCCGAAGAAGTCGACCGCTTGCAGGTCAACGACGACCAGCCGAGCCGGATGCGTCTCGGCCAGCTTGAGCGCGGCGTTCAGGTGAGCGGTGACCTCGTCGACGGTGCTGGAGTCGACGCTGCCCTTGACGCGCACCAATATCGCATCGTCGAGGGCCTCGTGTTCCACCGCCAACACCGTTCCGTGCCTTTCGCCGCCGGTCCGGACGCGGCGCGCACCGCTCGCAGTGTCTAGGAACACTGACTGTTTGCGGGCTGCCGCGTTCGCGTATTTTGCTGGTTACCCAGAGGACTCGTCGGATATCCGTTCGTGCACTGTCAGCAGCACGTGATCAAACTGACTCTGCAGCGCGGATGTGGCGCCGTCCGACGTGGTCACCTCGGCGAGTAGTTGCCGGGCCAGCGCCCGAAGCTTCACATTGGTCTCCTGCGACCGCCACTGCAGCACGCGAAAGGCCTGCTCGGCATTGACCCGATACACGTACATCAGCACGCCCTTCGCCTGCTCGATCGCCGCGCGGCTTTCCAACAGATCGGGCAGCGCCTCGTCGAGCACCTCCTGCCGGGTTTCGTCCAAGGTGTTGGTGAGGTCGATGTAGTACCCGGCTGTGCCGACCACGGCGCCCGACTCGTCGTGCATGCGGTCGGCCACCACGATCGCGTCGTGCACGTTGCCGGCTGTGTCGAGGAACCGGTGCCGGCTGGAGAACGACTCCGCGGACTCGAGGGCGTAGTCGAGCACCTCCTGGACGTGCCGACGGTCGTCGGGGTGCTTGTGCGATAACAGCAATTTCGTCGTCGGCTCGACGGTTCCCGGTTCGTAGCCGTGCATCCTGGCGACCTCGTCGGACCACTCCCAGCGCTCGCCGATGAACCAGAACCGGAAGGCGCCGACGTTGAGATAGCGGGCGACCGCCTCAACCGGGCTCAACTGTTGGCCGCGGGCACCGGCGGGTATCGACCCGTCGGGCTCCCCTTGTTCGTACACGTCTGCATTTTTCCATTCAGCGGAAACACCGGGCTACCCCGGCAGGTTGGCCGCCCACCTGCCGAGTGGCCCGGGGTGGGGGTAACGTCGCTTGCGGAAACATCCGAATACGCGGGAGCGCACGTCGAATGCGCTGAGAGGACGGCTTGCGGCCGTCGACCGTACGAACCTGACCGGGTAATGCCGGCGTAGGGAGATGAGAATGACCACCACTATCGAGCCGTCCGTAACCACCGGACCCATCGCGGGCAGCAGCAAGGTCTACCGCGAACTGGACGGCGGCGCGCGCGTGCCGTTCCGGCGCGTGCACCTGTCCACCGGGGATCACTTCGACCTCTACGACACCTCCGGTCCCTACACCGACCCGGACGCGGTGATCGACGTGACGGCCGGGCTGCCGCCGCGGCCCGGGGTGGTCCGCGACCGCGGCACCCAGTTGCAGCGCGCCCGGGCCGGCGAAATCACCGCCGAGATGGCATACATCGCCGCCCGCGAGGACATGCCCGCCGAGCTGGTGCGCGACGAGGTCGCCCGGGGCCGCGCGGTGATCCCGGCCAACCACAACCACCCCGAGAGCGAGCCGATGATCATCGGCAAGGCCTTCGCGGTGAAGGTGAACGCCAACATCGGCAACTCCGCGGTGACGTCGTCGATCGCCGAGGAGGTCGACAAGATGGTGTGGGCCAGCCGCTGGGGCGCGGACACCATCATGGACCTGTCCACCGGCAAGAACATCCACGAGACCCGCGAGTGGATCCTGCGCAACTCCCCCGTCCCGGTCGGCACCGTGCCGATCTACCAGGCGCTGGAGAAGGTCAAGGGCGACCCGACCGAGCTGACGTGGGAGATCTACCGCGACACCGTGATCGAACAGTGCGAGCAGGGCGTGGACTACATGACCGTGCACGCCGGCGTGCTGCTGCGGTACGTGCCGCTGACCGCCAAACGGGTCACCGGAATCGTGTCCCGCGGCGGCTCGATCATGGCGGCCTGGTGCCTGGCCCATCATCGGGAATCGTTCCTCTACACCAACTTCGAGGAGCTGTGCGACATCTTCGCCCGTTACGACGTCACCTTCTCCCTCGGTGACGGACTGCGGCCGGGCTCGATCGCCGACGCCAACGACGCCGCGCAGTTCGCCGAGCTGCGCACCCTGGGCGAGCTGACCAAGATCGCCAAAGCCCATGGCGCGCAGGTGATGATCGAGGGCCCGGGGCACGTCCCGATGCACAAGATCGTCGAGAACGTGCGGCTGGAAGAGGAGCTGTGCGAGGAGGCCCCGTTCTACACGCTGGGGCCGCTGGCCACCGACATCGCGCCGGCGTATGACCACATCACGTCGGCGATCGGCGCGGCGATCATCGCGCAGGCCGGCACCGCGATGCTGTGCTACGTGACCCCCAAGGAACACCTGGGGCTGCCGGACCGCAAGGACGTCAAGGACGGCGTGATCGCGTACAAGATCGCCGCCCACTCCGCCGACCTGGCCAAGGGTCATCCGCGGGCCCAGGAGCGCGACGACGCGTTGAGCACGGCACGTTTCGAGTTCCGCTGGAACGACCAGTTCGCGCTGTCGTTGGACCCCGACACCGCAAGGGAATTCCACGACGAGACGCTGCCGGCCGAGCCCGCCAAGACGGCGCACTTCTGTTCGATGTGCGGGCCCAAGTTCTGCTCGATGCGGATCACCGCCGACGTTCGGGCCTACGCCGCCGAGCACGGGCTCGACAGCGAGGAGGCGATCGAGGCGGTCATGAACGAGGGCATGGCCGAGAAGTCACGCGAGTTCGCCGAGCACGGCAACCGGGTGTATCTGCCGATCACGCAGCCTTGAGTTCGTCGGTTCCGACGCTGCCACTCCCGCCGCCGGGCACGACCCCGCTGCGCGTGCTGTCCGTCGCCGGGTCCGACTCGGGGGGCGGCGCCGGGATTCAGGCCGACATGCGCACGATGGCGCTGCTGGGCGTGCACGCCTGCATCGCCGTCTCCGCGGTCACCGTGCAGAACACCGTGGGCGTCAAGGGTTTTCACGAGGTGCCCGACGACGTCGTGGCCGCGCAGATCGAAGCGGTGGTCACCGACATCGGCGTCCAGGCCGCCAAGACCGGGATGCTGGCCTCGTCGGGCATCATCGCCGCGGTGGCCGCCACCTGGCGGGGGCTGGCATCGACGGTGCCGCTCGTCGTCGATCCGGTGTGTGCGTCCATGCACGGCGACGCGCTACTCGAGGCGTCAGCCCTGGATTCGCTTCGTGGCCAACTGTTTCCGTTGGCCACGCTGGTGACGCCGAACCTCGACGAGGTGCGGCTGCTGGTGGGCATCGACGTCGTGGACGTGGGGTCCCAGCGCGAAGCGGCCAAGGCGCTGCACGCGCTGGGGCCGCGGTGGGCGCTGGTCAAGGGCGGCCACCTGCGGTCGTCGGATCGCAGTTGCGACCTGCTCTACGACGGTGCGTCCTGGTACGAGTTCGATGCCGAGCGGCTGCCCGGCGGCAACGACCACGGCGGTGGCGACACGCTGGCCACCGCGATCGCCTGCGCTCTGGCGCACGGCTACACCGTCCCCGACGCGGTCGGCTTCGGGAAGCGGTGGGTCACCGAGTGCCTGCGCGCCTCCTATCCGCTGGGCCACGGGCACGGCCCCGTCTCACCCTTGTTCAGGCTCCTGTGAACCTGGATCAGATCGCCGGTGTGGCGCACGAACCCGCTCGGCCGCCCGCCGGGGTGGTGGTATTAACCCACGGCGCCGGCGGCAACCGGGATTCGCCTCTGCTGCAACAGGTTTGCGACGAGTGGGCGCGGCGCGGCTGGCTCGCCGTCCGATACAACCTGCCCTACCGGCGGCGTCGGCCCAGCGGGCCGCCGTCCGGCTCGGCGGCCACCGACCGCGCCGGAATCGTCGAGGCGATCACGGTGTGCCGCGGCCTCGCCGACGGCCCGCTGATCGCCGGCGGGCACTCCTACGGCGGCCGGCAGACGTCCATGGTGGTGGCAGCCCGCGAAGCGCCGGTGGACATGCTCACCCTCTTCTCGTATCCGGTTCATCCGCCGGGGAAGCCGGAGCGCGCCCGCACCGAGCACCTGCCCGACATCCGGGTGCCGACCGTGTTCACGCACGGCACGTCGGACCCCTTCGGCACGCCCGACGAGTTGCGCGCCGCCGCCGCGCTGGTCACCGGCACCACAGCCGTCGTCGAGATCGCCGGGGCCCGACACGATCTGCGGTCCAAGACGCTCAACGTGGCGGCGCTGGCGGTCGACGCCGCCCTGCAGTTGCTCGGGAGAAATTAGACAGCCTGGACTGTTCAGTTTAGACTGGCGGTGTGGACGGCATCACCGAGTCCGCGGCTGCGGCCGCCCGCGACCTGCGGGTGCTGTTCAGCCGGCTGCGGCGTCAGTTGAGGGACCTCGCCACCGACGACGACCTGACCCCATCGCAGACCGCGGTGCTGAACCGGCTCTGGAAAGAGGGGGCCTCATCGGCGAGTGTCCTGGCTTCGGCCGAAGGGGTGCGTCCACAATCCATGGCCACGATAGTGGCCGCCCTCGAGCAGCGGGGGCTCATCGAGCGCACGCCCGACCCGGAAGACGGCCGTCGGCAACTGATTTCGTTGACGGCGGCGGGCCGGCGACGCGCCGAGAGCAATCGACAGGTCCGTGAGGAGTGGCTGGCGTGCGCCATCCACGAGCGGTATTCGGAACGCGAGCGTCGCGTCATCCTCGATGCGCTGGCGCTGCTCGAGCGCTTGACCGAGTAATGAAAGGGCAAGGGCTGCAATGGAACTAGGAGTGCACTTCATCGATTTTCTGCCCGGCGACCCGGCGGCGCTGGGTCCGACGTTGGCCGATGCGGCAAAGGCCGCCGAACAAGGCGGCGCAACGCTGTTCACACTGGCCGACCACTTCTTTCAGATGGAAGCCATGGGACGCGCGGAGGACCCGTTCCTCGAGGGCTACACATCGCTGGGCTTTCTGGCCGGACAGACGACCAAGATCGACCTGAGCCTGCTGGTCACGGGCGTCACCTACCGCTATCCGGGATTGCTGGCCAAGGCGGTCACCACATTGGACGTGCTGTCGCAGGGTCGCTCGGCGCTGGGGCTCGGCGCGGCCTGGTACGACCGTGAACACGTCGCCCTCGGCTTCCCCTATCCGCCCGTCAGCCAGCGCTTCGAAATGCTCGAGGAGACGCTGCAGATCTGCCTTCAGATGTGGAGCGAGAACGACGGCCCCTACCGGGGCAAGCACTACCAGTTGGCCGAGACGATCTGTGAGCCGCAACCAATTCGCCGCCCGCCGATCCTGATCGGCGGTGACGGCGAGAAGAAGACGCTACGACTGGTCGCGCAGTACGCCGACATCTGGAACAGCACGGTGACCGAGCCCGACCAGCTCAAGCACAAGATCGAGGTGCTGAACCGGCACTGCGACACCGTCGGCCGCGACCGGGCCGAAATCCGAAAGACCGTGGGCCTCTTCGTCAATCCGTTCGATGACCTCGACGGGTACTTCGGGACGGTGGAGGCCTTCGCCGAACTGGGCGTCGAGCTGGTCAACGCCGGCCCCTTCCCCGGCAACCCCGATCCCGTGGGCTTCATCCGCCGCCTCGGCGACGAGGTGATCCCCCGGCTCGCCGAAATCGGTTGACGGAACGGCCGGCACCGGCGCGCGGACTTCACGGAAGGCCGGAACGCCGCGCCGCGCGGTCGATGTACAAATCGGTTGATGGTTCGGCCGTAAAACCACGCGGCGATTCCTGCGAATCGCCTGCAACAAGTTCCACATCGGCGCTAGCTTTCGCATGACCGGGTTGTAAGCCGCACCGAAGGAGCCGCTTGGTGGTTGGTGGTGTCGGTGAATGTGGCTACCCGGTGCGCCTTGCGTCGCGCTTCGGTTTGACGCGGCCGGAGTGGCGGCGTGTTTGCGCGATGCTGGCGCTGATCGCCGCGTTGCACCTCATCGGCTGGATCACCGTGCTGCTGATCGTCGACCCTGCGCGCATCACCGTGGGCGGCAAGGCGTTTGGCGTGGGTGTTGGCGTTACGGCATACGCTTTGGGTCTGCGGCACGCTTTCGACGCCGACCACATCGCCGCCATCGACAACACCACCCGCAAGCTCATGAGCGAGGGGCAGCGCCCGCTGGCCGTCGGGTTCTTCTTTTCCCTGGGCCACTCCACAGTGGTGTTCGGGCTCGCGCTGCTGCTGGCGGTCGGCGCGAAGGCCATCGTCGGGCCGGTCGAAAACCATTCCTCGGCGCTTCATCACTACGGCACCCTGATCGGGACCGCCATCTCCGGCGCGTTCCTCTATCTGATCGCCATCCTCAATCTGATGGTGCTGGCCGGACTCCTGCGGGCGTTTCTGCGGTTACGGCACGGCGGATTCGACGACGCCGAGCTGGAACGGCAACTCGCCAACCGCGGGTTTCTCAACCGCATCCTGGGCCGCTGCACGCAGTCCATCTCCAGGTCCTGGCACATGTACCCGATCGGATTGTTGTTCGGCCTGGGATTCGACACCGCCACCGAGGTCGCCCTGCTGGTGTTAGCCGGCACCAGCGCCGCCGCGGGGCTGCCGTGGTACGCCATTCTGTGCCTGCCCGTGTTGTTCGCCGCCGGCATGTGCCTGCTGGACACCATCGACGGCTCGTTCATGAACTTCGTCTACGGCTGGGCCTTCTCCAATCCGATCCGCAAGATCTACTACAACATCACGATCACCGGGTTGTCGGTCGCGGTCGCGCTGCTGATCGGCAGCATCGAACTGCTCGACCTGTTTGCAGGCCAACTCCAGTGGCACGGCCCCTTCTGGGACTGGCTTGGCGACATCGACCTGAACACCGTCGGCTTCCTCGTCGTTGGCATCGTCATGCTCACCTGGATGGTCGCGCTCCTCGTGTGGCGTTATGGCCGCGTCGAACAGAAATGGCCATCACTGCAGCAGCGGTGACGACCATGGCCTCACTGGCAACGTTGCACGACTGCCTGCTGCTCGACCTCGACGGCACGTTATTTCGCGGAACACGTGCCGTCGACGGCGCCGCTGAAGCGCTTTCCATGGCGACATCCCGCAATCTCTATTTGACGAACAACGCCTCACGCAGCGCGGCCGAGGTCGCACACCACCTGCGCGAGTTGGGCTTTGACGCGCGCCCGGATGACGTCGTCACCAGCGGCCGATGCGCGGCGCTGCTGCTGCGGGCCGAATTGCCGCCCGCCTCCCCGGTGCTGGTCGTGGGCTCGGCCGCATTGGCGGCCGAGGTCTATGACGTTGGCCTGAAGCCCGTCCGGCGGTGGAGCGACGGCCCGGTCGCAGTGTTGCAGGGGTTCTCGCCAGACGTCGGCTGGCGCGAACTGGCCGAGGCGGCGCTGGCGATCGGCGCCGGGACACCATGGACGGCGACCAATCCCGACCTCACGTTGCCGTCCGAATGCGGCCTCGTGCCCGGAAACGGTGCCCTGGTGGCCGCGCTGCACGCAGCGACCGGGGCGCAGCCACGGGTGGTCGGCAAGCCGCACGGTGTCATCTTCCAGGAGGCGCTGTCGCGCGGCGACTTCCGACGGCCACTGGTGATCGGTGATCGGCTGGACACGGACATCGCCGGGGCGAACCACGCCGGGCTGCCCAGCCTGTTGGTGCTCACCGGGGTGACCACCACGGCCGACGCGATCCGTGCGCAGCCGGCGCAGCGGCCGACGTACATCGCCACGGACCTGCGCGCAATCCATCACGACGACCACGCGAATCTCCGCTATGACCGGCAACCCCCAGCCGACCACCCGATAGGGGGATGAAGCGACGGCGCACGGACCCGACGATGTCGGTAGGTATTCTGCTGCCCGCCGGAGGCCCCCTGATGCTGACCCGCCACACCACACTCGTCAAGTTTCTCATCGAGGAGCGTCGCCGCCACCCGGACGCCAGTGGCGAACTGAACTCGCTGATCCTCGATGTCGCGCTGGCATGCAAGGCCATCTCGACGCGGGTGGCCGAGGGCGAGCTCGGCGGCGTTCTCGGTGCCGCCGATGCGGTCAACGTGCAGGGCGAGGTGCAACAGAAACTCGACGTGCTGGCCAACGACTACTTCCTGCGCACCAACGAATGGGGAGGCCAGGTGGCCGGAATGGCCTCCGAGGAACTGGCCGAGCCCTATCTCCTGCCGCCGCAATACCCCCGCGGCAAGTACTTGCTGGTTTTCGATCCGCTCGACGGCTCGTCGAACATCGACGTCAATGTTTCCGTGGGAAGCATCTTTTCGATTCTGCGCGCCGCCAACCCGGGCGAAGACCCGGCGCCCGAAGACTTCCTGCAGCCCGGTTCGCAACAGGTCTGCGCCGGTTACGCCATCTATGGTCCATCCACGATGCTGGTACTGACCGTCGGCACCGGTGTACACGCCTTCACCCTGGACCCGGCGCTCGGGGAATTCGTGCTCACTCGACCGTCGATCCAAATCCCCACGTGCACCAACGAATTCGCGATCAACGCCTCCAACCGGCGGTTCTGGGAACCGGCGGTGCAGCGCTACATCGACGAATGCCTGGCGGGCCGGACGGGTCCTCGCGGCAAGGACTTCAACATGCGCTGGGTCGCCTCACTGGTGGCCGAGACACATCGCATCCTGGGCCGCGGCGGGGTGTTCCTTTACCCGCGCGACGGCAAGGACCCGGAGAAGCCGGGCCGACTGCGGCTGCTGTACGAGGCCAGTCCGATCGCCTTCTTGATCGAGCAGGCCGGCGGCGCGGCCAGCACCGGTCGCGGACGCCTGCTGGATGCCGTCCCGACCAGCCTCCATCAGCGCGTGCCACTGATATTCGGTGCGGCCGACGAGGTCGAGCTGATCGAGGACTACCACCGCAAGGACTACGTAAGACCTTCCTCGTCCCCGTTGTATGGCATCCGAGGCCTGTACCGCGTCGGTATCGGCTGACTCACCCACCCTTCCTGGAGTAATCACATGTCGCGCCTGCACCCGATCATCTCGGTCACCGGCTCATCCGGGGCCGGAACCACCTCCGTGATGCGGACGTTCGAGCAGATCTTCCGCCGTGAGGGCATCGACGTCGCGTTTGTCGAAGGCGACAGCTTTCACCGCTACGACCGGGTCGCGATGAAAGCGGCGATCGCCGATGCCCATGCGCGCGGTGACCACTCTTTCAGCCACTTCGGTCCGGAGGCCAACCTCTTCGACGAACTGCGGGACCTGTTTGCGACCTACGGTGAGACCGGCACCGGCAAGGTGCGCCGCTACCTGCACGACGAGCAGGAGGCCGAACCCTACGGGCAGGAGCCGGGCACCTTCACGCCGTGGGAGGAGATCCCGGAAAACACCGACATGCTCTTCTACGAGGGCCTGCACGGCGCCATCGTCACCGACGAGGTGGACGTCGCCGCGCACGCCGACCTGCGGATCGGCGTGGTCCCGGTGATCAACCTCGAATGGATCCAGAAGTTGCACCGCGACAAGGCGACCCGCGGGTACACCTCGGAAGCCGTGACCGACACCATTCTGCGGCGCATGCCCGACTATCTGAACTACATGTGCACCCAGTTCTCGCACACCGATGTGAATTTCCAGCGAGTGCCGGTCGTCGACACATCCAACCCCTTCATCGCCCGGTCGATCCCGACCGCCGATGAGTCGATGCTGATCATCCGATTCCGTGACCCGCACGGTATCGACTTTCCGTATTTGCTTGCCATGCTGCACGATTCGTTCATGTCCCGACCCAACACGATCGTCTGTCCCGGCGGCAAGATGGATCTGGCCATGCAGTTGATCTTCACACCGATGGTGCTTCGGCTGTGGGATCGGCGCAAGTTGGAGCTGGCCGCGGGGCGCTGATCACCCGGCCGATGCCGGTCCACCGACGGAGAGGCGGGTCGCCGGATCGATGACGTCTAGCACCGGCTGGGGATATACCCCGAACGCGACGAGCAGAGCCAACAGCGGCACGATAACGGCCAGTTCGCGCGGCCCCAGGTCACGCAGCTTGGCGTCGCGCTCCTTACCGGGTCCTGTCATCAGTCGCTGGTATAGCCACAGGATGTAGATCGCCGACAGCACGAGCCCCGTTGCGGCGACCGCGGCGGCCACGGGGTACCGGGCGAACGTGCCGATCAGCACCAGGAATTCGCTGATGAACGGGGCCAGGCCCGGCAGCGCCAGTGCGGCCAGGCCGGCAACCAGGAACGTTCCGGCCAGCACGGGAGCCACCCGTTGTATCCCGCAGTAATCGGCGATGCTGCGGGTGCCCTTGCGGGACACCAGAGATCCGGCGATCAGAAAGAGTGCGGCGGTCGCCAGACCGTGGTTCACCATGTACAGCGTCGCACCGGCTTGGCCTTCACCCGTCATCGCGAAGATCCCGAGGACGATGAAGCCGAAGTGGCTGATCGACGTGTAGGCGATCACCCGCATGATGTCGCCCTGTCCGATGGCGACCAGCGCGCCGTAGATGATCGCGATGACCGCCAGCGTGACGACGAACGGCCGGAACAGGACCGCGCTGTCGGGAAACAGCCGCAGGCAATAGCGCAGCATGCCGAACGTCCCGATCTTGTCGACCACCGCCATCATCAACACCGCTGTCACCGGCGTGGCCTCGGCGGCCACCCCGGGCAGCCACGTGTGCAGCGGCCACATCGGCGCCTTGATGGCGAAAGCCAGCATGAAGCCGAGAAACAACAGATGCAGCAACACCGGATTCACGCCCGCCGCGCCCGAGGACATCGCCGCGACGATCGCCCGAAAGTCGAACGTTCCCCCGGTCGCCAGGTTGAGTCCGATCAATGCGGCCAGCATGAGCAGACCACCAAACAGGCTGTAGAGCAGGAACTTCAGCGCAGCCCGCGGAGCCCCCGGTCCCCCGTATCTGCCGACGAGGAAGAACATCGGAATCAGCATCGCTTCGAAGAACACAAAGAACAACAGGACGTCCAACGCCGCCAGGGAGATCAGCATCATCGACTCGACCGCGAGCATCAACGCCAGGTAGCGGTGCGGCCGTTGGGCATCGTTCCAGCCGGCGATCAGCAACAGCGGCATCAGCACCGCGGTCAGAGCCACCAGGACGACAGCGACCCGGTCAACGCCAACGACATACCCCGCACCGAACGTGCTTATCCAGGAATGACTTTCGACGAACTGGTATTGCGGACCGGTCGGGTCGAAGCGCAAAAGCAGCAAACCGGCAAGTGCCAGGACAATTGTCGAAATGCCGACCGCGGCGTATTTCACCGCGGTCTTCCGGCGGGCAGGCATTGCCGGCAGGACGCACGCCCCCACCAGTGGTGTCAGCCACAACGCGCTGATCAGCGGAAGTTGCGTCACGACAGCCCCGCCGCAAAGAAACCCGCCAGCAACCCTGTGGCGCCGATGAAGATCACCAGCGCGTAGGACCGTGCGAAGCCGGTTTGCAGCCTTCGGGAATGTGTTGAGGCAGCCGCAATCAATCGGGCCACCCCTTCGATCGCGGCGTCGATGCGCCGATGTTCCACGTCGACCAGTGTGTGCGACAGTCGCAGGCCGGGCCGCAGGAACGCCGCCTCGTTGAGGCTGTCGCCGAAGAGATCGCGACGAGCGGCGGCCGCGGCGGTCGACACCCATTCGGAGGAAACGGGTTTCACCGGTTGCGCCGCGTAGTTGCGATACCCGACCGCCACGCCGATGGCGACCACCGCCACCGTGATGACCGTGAGCACCCAGCCGGGCGCGGCAAGGACCGGCTCGGCCGAATCGCCCGGGTTGGTCACCGGCCGCAGCCAGCGCACCAAGGAGCCGCCGACGGCGAGCGCGGCGCCGCCGCCCACGGATCCGATTGCCAGCATGATCATCGGTCCGGTCATGATGGCGGGCGATTCGTGCGGGCACGCACCGGGCTTCCAGCGCGGTCGGCCGAAGAAGGTCATGGCCATGACCCGGGTCATGTAGAACGCCGTGATGCCGGCGCCCAGCAGTGCCGCGGTGCCCAGTGTCGCGCCGCGCAGACCGCCCGCCGCATAGGCGGTTTCGATGATCGCGTCCTTGGAGAAGAACCCTGCCAGCGGCGGAACCCCGATGATGGCGAGGTAGCCCAGCCCGAAGGTGGCGAAGGTGATCGGCATCGCCCCGCGCAGTCCGCCGTAGCGCCGCATGTCGGTCTCGTCGTTCATGCCGTGCATCACCGATCCGGCGCCCAAGAACAGGCCGGCTTTGAAGAAGCCGTGGGTGAGCAGATGCATGATCGCCACCGGGTAGCCGGCCGGTCCCAGGCCGGCCGCCAGCACCATATATCCGATCTGGGACATCGTGGATGCGGCGAGGGCCTTCTTGATGTCATCCTTGGCGCAGCCGATGATCGCTCCGAACAACAGCGTGACCGCGCCGACGATCGTCACGGCGGTGCGGGCGGCGGGCGCCGCATCGAACACCGGGCCCGAGCGCACGATTAGATACACCCCGGCGGTGACCATCGTCGCGGCGTGGATCAGCGCGCTGACCGGCGTCGGCCCTTCCATCGCGTCGCCCAGCCACGACTGCAGCGGGACCTGTGCGGACTTGCCGCAGGCGCCCAGCAGCAACATCAAGCCGATCAGGGTCAGGGTGTGTTGCGCGGCGGTCGGCACCTTGGCGAATACTCCCGCGTAGGAGACGGTTCCGAGGTGTACGAACATCATCATCAGCGCCAGCGCAAGTCCCACGTCGCCGACGCGGTTGACGATGAACGCTTTTTTGGCCGCGGTTGCGGCGGCCGGCTTGTGCGACCAAAACCCGATGAGCAGGTAGGACGCCAAACCGACTCCCTCCCAACCGAAGTACAGCCCGAGATAGTTGTCGGCCAGTACCAGTAGCAGCATCGCCGCGACAAACAGGTTGAGGTAACCGAAGAACCTCCGGCGCGCCGGGTCGTCGCGCATATAGCCGATCGAATACAGGTGGATCAACGCCCCGACGCCGGTGATCAACAGCACGAAGCACACACTCAGGGCATCCAGTTGCAGCCCGAACCCGACCGTCAGTGAGGCCACCTTCACCCAGGTGCCCAGCGTTTCGTGCAGTACGCGATCGGACGCCGCGTGCGGTAACAGGTCGGCGAACAACCAAACGCCGTAGGCGAACGAGCCCAGCACCGTGGCGCACCCGGCGAGATGGCCCCACGGGTCGGCGCGCCTGCCGCCCAGCAGCAGCACCACCGCCCCGGCCAACGGCAGCGCAATCGGTAGCCACAGCATCGGCGCCGTGCCTCAGCGCCTGGGGTGGGTGCGGTCAAAAATCATGGTGATGGCCAGCTCGACCATGACCTCGCAGCCGGCCGCCAGTGCGACGGCCGCCCCGACCATGAGCAGAAGATGGGTGTCCACGCCCGCTAGTTTGGTCGCGGGCCCGCTCCCGGTGAACCCCGAATTGGGGGATAACTCAGGTGATTCCGACCAGCCCCGGGTCGAATGTCGCCCTGGCCACCACCGATGCGGCCGCCGCGTCGACGATCACGCCGGCGTCGGCTTCGTACCCTTTGGGAAAGACGATCTCGGCGCTGTCGTCCCCGTCGCGGTGCGCCATCAACCAGTCATAGAGCAACCAGTCCAGGGCGCACGTGACGGCGAGCGGGTCGGCGTCGGCGCTGCGCGATCCCGCGGTCACGGCGCTGAGCATGTCCAGGTGCTCACGGCGAGCGGCGTCCTTGTTGACCCCGGAACTGTCGAACATCAGCATCGACAATGTCAGCGGAAACCGTTGCCCCGCCTCGGTGCGCACGACCCAGCGGCCGCCCATCCAGGGCCGCGCAGGATCCACGTGCTGCATCTCTCCGAAGCCGCCCACGACGCCGAGGGCCGGTTGGTCGAGTTGGCCGTCCAGCGGCGCCGGGCCCAGCAGCCCCAGCGGCCGCCGGGCGCAGATCGAGAACAACGCCGCCGTTCCGATGATCTTGCCGGCACGCAAGTCAGGTGTAACCCCGACGGACTCGGTGGATTCCGCGTACTCGAGGCACAGCCGGTCCAGCGCGCGGTGCAGATCCAGCAGTTCGTCGCGCTCGGTGGCATCGGCGGGTGCCCGCCCACCGCCGAGTATTTCGCCGAACCGCTCGGCAGCAGCGATCAACGCGTCGTCGAGAGCTTCCAAGTGCGTGGCCACCAGGCGATCCGCCTCGCCGTCGTAGGCCACCAGCCGCTGCAGCGAGGTCGGCGCGCCGGCCGCGGTGGCCCAATAGAACCCGATCTGCCCGTCGGCCTGGACGATCCGCGGCCTCACCGCCGCCGCCAGATCACGACGCGATTGTTGCCCGAGTCCGCAACCGCGAGTCGGTCCCCGCGCAGTGACAGCCCGTACGGCCAGCATAGGGTGTCGCGCTGCACCGACGTCCAGCGATTCTCGCCGTTGGCGCCGAAGTGCGGCTGGGCCAGTACATGGTCGGCCGGGCGGCCCTGCGTCGGGACGCTGTCCCACAACAAGATTCGGTTGTTCGCGGTGTCCGCCACGGCCAGCCGATCATCCGCCAGGCCGAGCGCGTAGGGAAACCGGAACCGATCACCGGTGTGCGGACCGTACGGCCATTCCTGCGAACTGCCGAAGTCCGGCTGGCCGATCAAGACATCGGCGGGTCGGTCGCCATCCGGAGGGGGCGACCAGCCCAGGATGCGGTGGTTGCCCGCGTCGGCGATCAGCAGCAGGTCGTCGCGGCCGGCGATGTCGTGTGGCCAGCGAAAGCTCGCCGGGCCGGCGCTTTCGCCCCGGTTCTCCTCGCGGTGCGCCGCGCTCGGTTGGCCGAGCACCATGTCGGCGGGTTGGCCGGGGGCGGGAATTCCCTTCCGCCACCCCAGGACACGGCGATTGCCGGTATCGGCCACCCAGAACGCTCCGCCGACCACCGCGATCCCGAACGGCCAGTAGAAGGAGCCGGCCCCGCATTCGGCGCCGCCGTTGGGTTCCACCGACGATGCGTCGGGCTGTCCGAGCACGAGGTCCGGGGCGACGTCGCTGCGCTGCGGGACGGTGTCCCAGATCAGGATGCGGTGATGCCAGGCGTCGGCGACGACGAGCCGACCGTCATGCACCAGCACCCCGGTGGGCAGGTTCATCCCCCGTTCCGGTCCCCGCCCGCCGGCCGCGCGCCCCTCCGTCGAGCCGTCCGGCTGACCCAACACGACATCGGCCGGTTGCTCGTCGACCGTTGGGACGCCGTGCCACAGCAGGATTCGATGGTTGCCGGAGTCGGCGGTCACCAGGAGGTCGTCCCCCAAGAACACGCCGCGCGGCGAATACATCCACGCCATGGTGGGTTTCGCCGGCGGCAGCGCGAGGCCGCCCGGGGCCGGCGCGCCCAGCCAGACATCCGGTGACCACCCGCCGGTGAGGTCGAGGTCGGTCACCGGGTCGACCCGGGGGGGCAGGGCGGTGATGTTGCGCCGGACCGTGTAGCGGCTCATCCGCGCACTCGGACCCAAACGTCTCCGTTGTCGACGCGCAGCGGCAACTGTTCGAGTTGCGCCCCGGGCGCACTGAGGCATTCACCCGAGGATGCGTCGTAGCAGAAGCCGTGCCACGGGCAGGTGAGCGTGCCGTTTTCCACGTCGAGGATCGCGTTGTCCAACGGCATTGCCTCGTGCGCGCACTCGTTGCGATACGCGGACAACCGATGGTCGACGCTGACGACGATCACCGCGGCCCGCTCCCCCGAATCCGCCGTCAGAGTGCATGCCGTCACGTCGCCGTCGGCCAGGCCCGCGGCGGGGCCGACCTTGGCCCAGCCGTCGCGGCCGGAGGCCGGACCGATGCGGAGCGCCTCGATCGGTATCAGGGTCGGCGACGGCTCGTTGGGCAGTACCTCGACGGCCGAGATGGCGGGCACGCCCTGCACCAACGCCTCCTCGACGAGATTGCGCAGGGTTACCGACGACATCGAGCAACCGTTGCAGGCTCCCTCCAGCCGCACGTAGGCGGTGCCGTCCTCGACGCGGACCAGGGCGACATCACCGCCGTGGCTCTGCAACTGGGGTCGCACGGATTCCAGCACCCGGTTGGCGTGGGTGAGCGGGTCGGGCCGGATGATCCCGTGCAGCGAGAGCAGCAGATGCACCACCGGGTCGTCGACCAGCTCGAAGAGCACCGCGCGGGCGGCGTCGTCCGCGCGCATCCGGCGCACCATGGTGGCCAGTCCCGCGCGGTGCACGGCCTCGAGGGCGTCCTTGAGTTCCTCGGCCACGGCGCGGGCCTTCGGGTCGAGGCCGGCTAAGGCCGAGACCGCGTCGTCGACTCGCTTGGCCAGCTCTTCGAGGCGGGGCTCCGAAGCCTTGGACACCACCGTCATGTGACGTCCCCGGAACGCAGAAGTGCCTTCTGCCTGGCGATCTCGTCCAGCACGCCGCGCACCGCGCGCACGGAATCGTGGTCTTGCTGCTCCTCGAAGAGGAAGCGGGCCTCGTAGAGCTTGGCCTTGGCCTGGTCGAACATCCCGAGGTGGGCCAGGGCGTTGCCCTGGTTGGCCAGCACCCTCGCCCGGCCCAGCGGGTCGGTGTCGCGGTCGCGGGCGGCGAGCACGGCCTCGTAGAGTTCGACCGCCTCGGCGAGGTTGTCGGCCTGGTGCTTGGACGGCGTGTACACCAGCGAATTGGCCAGGTTCAGCTGCACGCTCGCCCACTGCTCGGGGTAGCTCTCGGGGGTGTAGACCTTCAGCGCGGAGCGCAGCGACTGCGCCGCCACCCCGAGACGCAGCTGGCCGGACGCCTCCACCATCGGCATGGTCAGGTACGCGGTCGCCAGGTTCGCGTGCGCCGAGGCCCACAGCAGCGGCGCCTCCTCGCGCAACACCAGCTGCAGCGTGGAGTGGTAGTGCGGTATCGCCTGAGCCAGCAGCCCCGGATTGTCTTGGGCGCGTTCGTGTATCAGCCCCGCGACGGTGAGATGCAGTTCCGCACGGGCTATGCGCAGACCGTCGGCGCCGTCGAGCAGGCGCAACGCCCGTTCCAGGCGGGGCTGGGCCGATGGTTCATCGATGTCGCGGCTGATGGATCCGGCCGCGCCGGTCAGCATGCCTTCCAGGGCGGGCGACACCTCGGCGGCGAGCTGGGCGGCGCGCTCCAGCAGCGCGACCGCGCCCACCGAATCCCCTTGCGCAAGAGCATGACTGGCCTGAGCGGACAACGCGACGGCGGCCAGTTCACCGGTGCTGCCCTCGACCTCGGGCGGAGTGTCGCGCTGCCCGACCGTGAACAGCACCAAATCGACCAAGATTCCGAATTCACCGAGATCGGCACGCAGCCTGTCGGTGTCGACACCGTCGGGTGCCAGCACGAACCGGTTGTAGCGGGTCACCGGATCGCCACCGGTCAACAGGCCCAATGCCGCCTCGACATCGCCGGAATGGGCGAGCTGCAGTGCTCGCAGTCCGTCGGGCCAGGCGGCTGGTTCGTTGCCGTTCAACAGCGCCGAGCGCACCGCGTCGTACTCGGTGCCCGCGGGGATCAGCAGATAGCCCAGCGGCAACGGGAAGGCGCCGAGCGCCTGCGGTCGGGCCGCCAGGGCTGCGGCCGGGGCGACTTCAGCGGTCGTGGTCATGGCGTTCACCCATTGAGCGGTCCTCGGATATTGCGCTCGGCGGCGCGTTTGATCAGGTTGGCCGACAGCTCCGCGCGGCGCTTGGTGGAGTGCCCGTCGATCCGCTTTCGCACCACACCGTCGGCGAACACGACGATGATCTCGACGAACCAGCGGCCGCATTCCTCGACGACGACGGTCTGCACGTCCAGCGCCTCGTCGGCCGAACTGTCGGCGCGCACCACCGTCGGCGGGCGTTCGCGCTGCCCCCCATCCGTCGGCCGCTCAGCCATCAGAATCACCCCGGCGGCTCCCGCCGGCCCTGCAACGGGATACGCAGCGACTTGGTTGCATCGTCCCAGAATGCACCAGCGACGCCCGACATTGCGCGGTCAGCGATCACCTCGCGGATGAGCAGCGACCGGTCCCCCGCGGGGTTGCGCTGCTTGAGCAGCAGTCCCCCGCTGCGCGGACCGCGCAACGGGATCAGCCACAGGTCCTCGTCGCGGATTACCGCGGCCACCGCGTCGGAGGGAAATCGACTGGCGGCCAACGCGGCATCCAGCCGCAAGTAACCGTCGGCGGTGAATTCCACGGTGACCTCGGGAGCGGCGGCCGGCCGAAGGGCGGCCAGGTGGTCGGCCTCGATGCGGTCGATGACCAGCTCCATGGCCGCCCGCACCCGTGGCGACAGGTCCGCGCCGAGCTCCACGCCCGCCACCTCGACGAGGTAGACGGTGATGTCGGTCGGACAGTCCTCGCCAAGTGCCCAGCGGGCGAACGCGATGGCATGGTCCCAGCGGAAGGAGTGGGTGTGCAGACCCTGCAGCGGCGGCAGGGCCGCCAGCTCCGTGGCCGGCACCTTGAAGATGGTGCCCGGGGCGGAGCCCGTCGCGGCGGCGTCGATGATCACCACCTTGTCGGCGCCACGCATCTGGAACGCGACGTCCATGCCCGCGGTCCCACCATCGACCAGGCGGGCCCCGTCGGGGACTCCGCGTTCCCAGAGGTGGCGGACCAGAACCGGTCCGACACCGTCGTCACCACGCAACAGGTTGCCGCAGCCGACCACCAACACCGCGCATCCCGGCGGGTCGATGTCGATGTCGGCGTTCAAGTCGTCTCTGGCGCCCAAGCCGCAATCATAGGACGTCAGAATCACACCATCCCGTTGATCACGAACTGGGACAGCTCTTTACCCGTCTTGCCGTCATAGGCGTGCACCGTGCACACCAGACAGGAGTCGAAACTACGGGCCACGTGGCCCAGCTCGACCGGGTCTTCGGCGTCCACGATGGGCGAGCCGACCAGCGCGCTCTCGATCGGCCCGAGCACCTGCCCGCTGTCCCGCGGGCCGATGTTCCACGCGGTGGGCGTGACCACCTGGTAGTTCTTGATCTTGTTGTCCTCGATGACAATCCAGTCCGACAACGCGCCACGGGCCGCCTCGGTGGAACCGAAGCCCATGCCCTCGGCGTGTTCGATCGGCTTGGAGTAGAAGCTCTCCTTGAGGTCGAGCTGGTCGAGCCACTCCCGGGTCCACTTATAGTATTTCGGGCCCTCGTGCATGCGGGCCAGCTGGCGGACCATGACGCTGGGCCCGATCTTGTTCATGATGTCGACGAACAGCGGGTCGTTGTCCTGGTGGGCGGCGGCGTTGGGTCCGCCGGCCGCCATCCGGCGCGCCAACGGGCCCGCTTCCAGCGGGATGTTGCCCAGGTTTCCGACGGCGTAGCGGGGCGACTTGGCCCAGCTGTACTTGCCCTCTTTGCGGCCCTGTTCGGGATCGATGGGAATCGTCTCTCCTTCGAACGGGTGCAGCGGGCGGCTGCCCTCGTAGAACGAATGCGTGACGTCCTCACGGACGTTGGCCTGGTCGAACTCGTACCACTGGCCCTTGGCGTACACACCCGAGCGGCCGATCAACGCGGCGTTGCGCCCAGCGATGGTCGGGTTCTCGTACAGCGACGGGTCGAAATAGGTGCCGGTGGAGATGTAGTTGCCCACGCCGGCGCCGTACTTGTCCAGGCCGACGTCCAGGCAGTAGCGAATGAAAAAGCCGCAGTCGCTGTTGTAATGGGATTCGTTCTCGTCCACCCAGGCGAGCACGTCGTCCCAGGTCTTGTTCTCCAGCCACCGGTCGATGGTGCACCCGAGCCAGCGGGCCTCCAGCCAATTGTCTTTCCAGTGCTCGAGGATCGCGATCGAGCGTGTGACGTCGGACAGCGTTGGCGCGCACATCACCCCGCCGGGAACCATGAAGCTCGAGTGCGGCCACTGCCCACCGAAGATCGCGTACACCTCGACCGGCTTCGCCGAAAGCACCACGCCCGGTTGATAACTCGTGCCCACGTAGGGCGCGAACCGGCGCACCGCTTCATCGTAAAGCTTTGACTTCGCATAGTTCTTGTTGGTCAAGTCGATCGCGAACAGGGCATAGAAGTAGCGCGGGATCGACTGCAGCGTCTCGCAGGCCTGGCAAATATTGCGCACCAGGGTGGCGTTGGGCGGCATGTGCGTTCGCCACGCGGTGTCCAACGCATACGCCGACTTGTACAGGTGGCTGCCACCGCAGATGCCGCAGATGCGCGGGCACACGATGAGGCCGGCCTGAGGGTCCTTGCCCCGCAAGATGATTTCGAAGCCGCGGAACATCGCGGCCTCGGTCCAGGCCGACGTGACAACGCCGTCCTCAACAGTGACGCGAACGTCGAGGTCCCCCTCGACGCGGCCCAACGGGCTGACATAGAGGTCGAGCGCAGTCATGAATAGTCCTCCTGAATTCGGTGCAGTACCTGGGCGTGCCGGGTCGTCAGACCACGAACATGTCTTCCTTGGACCATTGCGGCGCAGCGATCCTGGCGGCCGCGGCATGGGCCATATAGGTCAGGTGATCCGAGCCCTCGGGGACCTCCCGCGGGATCATGCCGCTCACCTTCTGCGTCTTGAACACGGTTCCCGGCGCCAGGTCGAAATGCGGGAATTCCGGTTCGGTGCAGCCCAGGCACGGCATGCCGGCGCGGGTCTTCGACGACTGGCGGTTCCACAGGATCCGGTTGCACGGGGAGTGCGTCATCGGCCCCCGGCAGCCGAATTCGTAGAACAGACAACCGGTGCGGGTACCCTCACCGAACGACATCGTCGACTGCTTGTACTCAAAGAATTGCACTCGGGTGCAACCGGTTTGGGTAAACGTCTTGAAGAACGTCTCCGGCCGGTGCAACTCGTCAAGGGTGATGTCGCCGGCCCGCCCGGTGGCCAATGCGACGAGGATCTGGGTGATCCAGTCGGGGTGTGCCGGACAACCGGGGATGTTGATCACCGGCAGGCCCATCTTGGACCGGAAGTCCGGGCCGAGGAACCCGCCCTTGTCGCGTTTGTGGAATTGCAGGCCGGTCGACGCCGACGGGTTTGGCTCCATGGCCGGTATGCCGCCGAAGCACGCACAGTCGCCGATGGCCACCACGATCTGCGCGGCGGCCGCGAGGTCGGTGACCCAGTCCTTCATCGCGCGGTCGGCGAACATGTCCATGCGGCCGGTGCCGTTGGGCGCCTCGATCACCGTGCCCTCGAACACGAAAATGTCTAGCGGCCGGGCGCCGTTGGCGCAGTCCCAGAAGACCTTTTGCGCATTCTTTCCCAGTTCCAGCCCCAACGACGGGTGCCACAACAAATCGAGGCCGAAATCGACGATCAGATCGACGACATTCGGTTCCTCGGCATTGAGAAACGACATGGTATTTCCACTACATGCCCCGCCTTGAAACCATAAAACGGAAGCCATAGAAACTCCTCTCGAAATAACGGTCGAGGGCGCGACCGCATTGGTAATCGTGGGCCGAAGGTCTGCTACTGCGGGAGGTGCTTGCCGAACGCGCGGGCTACCTGCACCAGAAAGCCAACGCCCCGATTGATGTCTTTGTCCTTGCTCACCCGCCACAGCCCGAACAATCCCTTGGGACCACCCGGGTCCGCCGCGGCGGCGGCCTTGCCTTCGACCAGGGCACGGCTCAACTCCGCCAGCACGTCGACCGCTTGGGGATCGACCAGGGGCGACTGCAGGATCTTGTTCAAGGCCGGAGTCGCCGTCACGATCGCCGCGGCCAGTGACGACACGCTCGCCGCGAGCGCCTGCAGATCGACCGACCGCAGCTCGGATGCCACACCGTCGAAACTGGGCAAGTTGGCGCTCGACGCTCCCGCGCGCAGCTCGTCGACCGCCGATGCCAGCGTCTCGCTGATCTCGTCACCCCGGCGGACGAAGCCGTCCAGACCTCTCAGCAGGATCGCCAGGAGATCGGCATGGTCAAGCAGGTTGTTGAGCGACTCGGCGACCGCGGGGTCGTCGAGTCGGCCGCGCAGTTGGTCGGCCGGCGACAGCTCGACGAGTTGACCGTTTGCCGACATGGCACCTCCTTGGGGAATCGGGTGGGCTGAGTCCCGATACCGAGAGAGCCACAGCAGGCTGTGGTCTCGATCACAAAAATAGCGGCCCGTTCCGGTTCTGCCTATCGCTTTCGCGCAGCAGCTGTCAGGATTGCGAAGAGTTAGGCGCGTTGACGCGCGCTCAGTCGGCCGGAGACTTGCATGATCGCCATCGATTATTTACTAGACGCTTCACCTTTCCGGGGCGCGCCGGCGCGGCACCGAGCAGGCGATACGCGGTGTCGCGGCTAACCCGACTGGGCTACATCGACGTCCGCCGGACGGCCAACCCGGTTCGGCGAAAGGTGCGTTCGCGCGGGGTCCCGCCCGCGCTGGCCGACAACGAGATCTTCTACACGGAGAACCCGACCGAGGCCATGAGACTGATGGCCAAGGCGTTGGCGCCGCTGTCGTTGCATGTCGGTCCGGATGACGCCGGGGGGTTTGCTGCGACCATGCACGGCGTGCGGCTACGCAACGTCAGCATGCTGTACCTCGACGTGCACGTCGCGGCCACCATCGACATTCCGGTACTCGGCCAATACTTCGGCGTGCATATGCCGATGAACGGGCGGGCGCTGGTCGAACACCGCGGCCGCAGCTTCGAGGCCAACACGATCCGCGCGCTGGTGACCAGCCCCGGCGAGACGCTGCGGATCCAGTTCGACCACGACTCCCCGCAGCTGTTGATCCGGATCGAACAGCGCGCCATGGCAGCCCACCTGACCCGGCTGCTGGGCAAGAGCCTGACCAAGCCGCTGGAATTCGAGCCGGATTTCGACCTGGCCAGCGAGGCCGCGATGCGGTGGCACACCGCGGTACAGCTCATCCACACCGAGGTGTTCCACCCGGGATCGCTGATTCAGCGCGGCCAGGGCATCGGCGCGATCGAGGAGTTGGTGATGAGCACGCTGCTGCAGTTGCAGCCATCCAACTACTACGCGGAGTTTCTGCAGCCCGCCCAGCCGGACCCGCGCCGGGCCGTGGTCCATGACGCGATGAACTTCATCGACGACCATCTCGCCGAGCGCATCACGATGGACGAGCTCGCCAGGGCAGTGCACATGAGTGTTCGGTCGATCCAGCAGGGCTTCCGCGAGGAGCTGAACATGACGCCGATGACCTACGTTCGCGAGCGCCGGCTCGAACGGGTGCACGAGGAGCTCATGGACGCGATGCCCACCGATGGCATCACCGTGACGGCCGTCGCCGAGCGATGGGGTTTCAACCACCTCGGCAGTTTCGCGGTGGAGTACCGCAAGCGTTGGGGAGAAGCGCCGTCCGACACGCTGCGGCGCTGACGGCCACCGTCGCTCGCCGAGCGTCACGCCAGTGCAACGTTCGACGGCGGCAGCCACGCTAGCGTGATTCTCGGCAGAAAGACCGGGCGTCCGGCGCGTTTACGACGCCCGGCGCACCGCGCTGACCTGCCGCCAGCCGAGTTCCGGGTGCGACACCAGGTGGCCGATGAGCAGTTCGGTGGCCATCGGCGGGGTGGGTTGGCTGACCACGTGCCAGGGCCGCTTGATCGGGGTGCCCGGCACCGGCAGCTCGACCAGCGCGCCGGCGTCGAGTTCGCGCTGCACGGCCTGGCGCGACACCAGCGTGACACCCAGTCCCGCGACGGCCGCCGATACCACGGCTCCGTGCGAGCCCAGCACCAGTTGCGGCGGCGCGACGTCGAGTTCCTCGAACAACGTCATCAGCGTCGAGCGGGTGCCCGAACCCGGCTCGCGCAACAACCAGGTGGCCCTCGCCGGCTCGAAGTCCTCGGCGATGTCCGGCCCGCCCACGACGATGAGCGTGTTGGGGCTGATCGCGCGGACCCGGACCTTCGTGCGTAGGTCCTCGGGCGGGCGGCCGGCGAACACCAGGTCGACTTCGTGTCGCGACAGCATCGGCCACAGCGGGCCACGCGCGGCCACGTCGACGTGCAGCACCACGCCGGGGTGCTGCTCGCGGAACGACGCCAGCGCCGCCGGGATCAGCAGCTCCCCGGCCGACGTCACCGCGGCCAGCCGGATCGAACCGTTCTCGGGATCCGCCTCCCCGCGCGCGGCCAGGATCGCCTCGTCGTGCAGCCCGAGGATGCGCCGCGCGTACTCCACGTAGCGCAGCCCCGCCGGCGTCAGGCGGACTCCCCGGCCGTGCCGGTCGACCAGGGTGATGCCGATATCGCTGCTGAGCGCCCGCAGTGCCGACGAGATCGAGGATTCGGTGACCACCAGGCGTTCCGCGGCGCCACGCACCGAACCCGTATCGGCCACTTCGACCAGCGCCCGCAGGCGCGCGTTTGTCGTCATGCGCTCTCCCGTGTGTCGGCGTCGAACACCCGACTGGCCAACAGATCTACCGCCTCGATCGTGGTCAGTTCGGGCAACCCGACCTTCGTTTCAGCGTCGGGGTCGGTCCGCTCCAGCAATCGCCGCGCGTGCCGAAGCCGGGCCCGCTCCAGCGCGTTGCGGACGCTGCGCGCGTTGGCGAACCACGGCTGGTCGCGCCGCCGCTGCAGGTACTGGCGCAGCACGCCGCGCGCCTCTTCGGAGAACCGATAACCCAGGCCCGCGATCATCAGCCCCGCGATGTCCTCCAGCTCGCCGACCGTGTAGTCCGGGAACGTGATGTGGTGGGCGATCCGGCTCTGCATGCCAGGGTTGGCCGAGAAGAACTGGTCCATCTTGTCCGCGTAGCCGGCCAGTATCACCACCAGGTCGTCGCGGTTGTTCTCCATCACCTGCAGCAGGATTTCGATCGCTTCGCCGCCATAGTCGCGCTCGTTTTCGGCCTTGTAGAGGTAGTAGGCCTCGTCGATGAACAACACCCCGCCCATCGCGCGTTTGATGACGTCCTTGGTCTTGGGAGCGGTGTGCCCCACGTACTCGCCGACCAGGTCGTCGCGGGTCACGCTGACCAGATGGCCGCGGCGCAGGTAGCCAAGCCGGTGCAGCAGGTCGGCCATCCGCGTTGCCACCGTGGTCTTGCCGGTGCCGGGGTTGCCCGTGAAGCACATGTGCAGAGTCGGCTGGGCTGCCTGCACGCCGAACCGTTCCCGCATGCGGTCGACCAACAGCAGCGCCGCGATCTCGGCGATACGGGTCTTCACCGGCTCCAGGCCGACCAGCTCGCGGTCCAGCGCCGACAGCACCTCATCGATACCCGAGGTGGCCCGGGCCGCCGTCAGGTCGACGACGGCGTCCGCGCCGAGCACCTCGGGTTCGGTCTCCTCAGCAACCTCACCGGGCCGGAAACCAAACGCGGTCATGGCGATTCGTATCGCTGCCCCACCGGCCGCGCGGTTGCGTACGCGTAGGTGGTGTAGCCGATCTGGCGGTTGGCTCGCTCGGCGCGCTCCAGGCGGAACCCCGGCTCCTCGGCGGGCCGGTGAACGATGAACGAGAACGCCGTGGTCTGCCGGCCCAGGCCGGCGTCGTAGGCGTTGAGCCGGACGTAGCTGTTGGGATTCGCCGCCCGGCAGGCGTTCACCTCGAGCAGCACCCCGGCCGCGTCCTTCAGGTCGAACATCGGCAGCCCCCACATCTCCCAGTAGGTGTTGCGCGGATGAGGGTCGTCGGTGAACTCCACCGAGAGCGGCCAACCGTGCTCGAGCGCATAGCCGATCTGCGCGGTGATCTCCTGGTCGGTGAAGTCGGGCAGGTAGGAAAACGTGCCCTGGGTGATCCGCATGGCGTGCTCCTCTCGGATCGGTCAGACCCGCGTCGGTGTCGCGACGACGTCGGGAGTGTCGGTGGATTCGTAGTTGAAGGTGATATCGCCCCAGGTGGCCAGCGCGGTGTCCAGCGCCCTATTGCGCGACGCGGCCTTCTTGAGGATCTCCGGGCCTTCCGTGTAGTAGTCACGGCCCTCGTTGCGGGCCTTGATCATCGCCTCCAGCGCGACGCGGTTGGCCTCGGCGCCGGCGGCGATTCCCATCGGGTGACCGATCGTGCCGCCGCCGAACTGCAGCACGACGTCCTCGCCCAGGTAGTGGATGAGCTGGTGCATCTGACCGGCGTGAATACCGCCGGATGCGACCGGCATGACCCCGGGCATGGATGCCCACTCCTGGTCGAAATAGAGCCCCTTGACCGGGTCGGCGGCGATGCTGTTCAGCCGCAGCGTGTCGTAGAAGCCGGCGGTGGTGTTGGGGTCGCCCTCAAGCTTGCCGACCACGGTTCCGGCGTGGATGTGGTCGACGCCGGCCAGCCGCATCCACTTCGAGATGACGCGGAAGCTGACGCCGTGGCTTTTTTGCCGGGTGTAGGTTCCATGCCCGGCGCGATGCAGGTGCAGGAGCACGCTGTTGTCGCGGGCCCACTTGGCCATCGACTGGATCGCGGTGTAGCCGATGGTGAGGTCGATCATGACGATCACCGAGCCGAGTTCGGCGGCGAACTCCGCCCGCTCGTACATCTCCTCCATGGTTCCGGCGGTGACGTTGAGGTAATGACCCTTGATCTCCCCGGTCGCGGCCTGGGCCCGGTTCACCGCCTCCATGCAGAACAAGAAGCGGTCCCGCCACCGCATGAACGGCTGGGAGTTGATGTTCTCGTCGTCCTTGGTGAAATCCAGTCCACCGCGCAGCGCCTCGTACACGACCCGGCCATAGTTGCGCGCGGAGAGCCCGAGCTTCGGCTTCGTCGTGGCGCCCAGCAGCGGCCGACCGAACTTGTTGAGGTGTTCGCGTTCAGTGACGATCCCGTGGGCGGGGCCCTGAAACGTCTTGACGTAGTGGGTCGGAATCCGCATGTCCTCCAGGCGCAGCGCCTTGAGCGGCTTGAACCCGAACACGTTGCCGATGATCGAACTGGTGAGGTTGGCGATGGAGCCCTCCTCGAACAGGTCGAGGTCGTAGGCGATCCAGGCGATCCACTGTCCAGCCGCGTTGGGCACCGCGTCGACCCGATAGCACTTGGCCTGGTAATGCTCGAAGGTGGTGAGCCGGTCGGTCCACACCACCGTCCACGTCGCCGTGCTCGACTCCCCCGCGACGGCGGCGCCCGCCTCCTCCGGCGGGACCCCCTCCTGCGGGGTGATTCGGAAGGCACACAGGACGTCGGTGTCCTTCGGCACGTAGTCCGGCTGCCAGTAACCCATCTCCGCGTACGGGATGACTCCCGCGTTCCATCTCTCAGTCATGGCTCGAATGGTCCCAACACGATAATCAATCTGTCTATCGAGAATAGGCGGCTAATACTTAGGTGAATAGTTAAGCATTAAATAACCCCCACCAGCTCCACCATTCGGGTGACGCCGTCCATCACGCCTGCTCCTACCGTGTCCGCAGACCGAAGAGACAGGGAGCGCCGATGAACACATGCGCACAGATCGCCCGGGCCATGACGGCCCGGGGCAAAGGCATCCTCGCCGCCGACGAAAGCGTTGCGACCATGTCCGCGCGGCTGGAACAGGCGGGCGTCGTCGCCACCGCCGACAGCAGACGCAGCTACCGCGAGATCCTGGCCACCACCCCCGGCCTGGCCGACGGCGTGTCCGGGATCATCCTCTGCGAAGAAACCCTGGGCCAGGTGTTCAGCGACGGGCGCCCGTTCGCACAGGCCGTCCGCGACCTCGGCATCCTGCCCGGCATCAAGGTCGACACCGGCGCCAAGCCCTGCCCGGGATTACCGGGAGAGACGGTGACCGAGGGGCTGGACGAGCTCCCCGCCCGGCTGTCCCGCTACACCGAGATGGGCGCGGCGTTCGCCAAGTGGCGGGCCGTTTTTGCCATCACCGAAACCACGCCCAGCTGGGGGGCCATCGCGTGCAACGCCAATGCGTTGGCGCGCTACGCGGCCGCCTGCCAGGACGCGGGCTTGGTGCCGATCGTGGAGCCCGAGGTGCTGATGACGGGCGACCACAGCCTTGCCCGGTGCGCCGAAGTGACCGCCGAGGTGCACGCCGCCGTGCGCCAGCAGCTGGGCCTGTTACAAGTGGATCTGGCCGGTATCGTGCTCAAACCCAACATGGTCATCGAAGGCGACGACCATCCGGTCAAGGCGACCCCGGAAGAGGTCGCCGAGGCCACCGTGTCGGTGCTGCGCGGGTGGCCCGCGAAACTCGCCGGCGTCGCATTCCTCTCGGGAGGACAGTCGCCGAGCCGCGCCACCGCGAACCTGGTGGCCATGCAGGCACACCGCACGCCGTGGCCGTTGACGTTCTCCTTCGGCCGGGCTCTGGTGTCGCCGGCGCTGGCGGCCTGGAGGGGTGACGAGACCAAGGTCGCCGCTGCTCAGGAGGCGCTGTCCGCGCACGTGGTGGCGAACTCCGCCGCCCTCCAGCTGCGCGCGTCGCTTCAGTCAGCCTGACCGGCGCCGCGCCCATCGCCCAGCGGAACGGTCACCGTCACCGTGGTGCCAGACTTCGGCCCGGAGTTCACCGACCGCACGGTCAACCGGCCGCCCACCAGCTCCGCGCGCTCCGTCATGGACAACATGCCGTAGCTGGTCAGGGCCCGGTCGGGCACGGAATCGAGCGGGTCAAATCCGTGGATGCCCACGCCGTCGTCGGCGACTTCAAGTCGGGCGACCCCCGCCTCGACGGCGAAGCGCACTTTGGCCGTCATCGCGCGAGAATGCTTGACGACGTTCTGCAGGCACTCCTGCGCGATGCGGTACAACGCCACCTCGACGTGTTCGGGCAAGCGCTCGTCGGCCAGCTCGAGGTCGAGATCTACCTCCGGGATGGTGGACACCAGACTGGCCAGACCGCCGGCCAGGCCCAGGTCGTCGAGCACCGGCGGACGCAGCCCGCCGATCGCGGACCGCGCTTCGGCGAGCGTGAGATCGACCAAGTCGCGGGCCTTGTCGAGCTGTTCGGCGGCCTCGGCCCGGTCCTCGACCTCGACCGCGTGGACGGCGGCATCGAGCCGATAACTCAGGCTCACCAGCCGCTGGGAGATTCCGTCGTGGATGTCGCCCGCCAATCGCCTGCGCTCGGATTCCTGAGCGGCGATCACCTGTTCGGCGAAGCTGCCGTGCACGCGTTCACGGGCGGCCAGCTGCCGGTGCACGCGCGCTTGATCCAGCGCGCCGGCGGTCAGCCGACCGATGACCAGCAACAGCTGGATGTCGCGGTCGGTGAAGTCGCGCCGCGCCACGGTGTGCACGTTGAGGACGCCGACGAGACCGCCGAACCCGGTCTCCATCGGCACCGACGCCATCGACGTGAAGTCCGACCCGCGCAATGCCGGTATCGGGACGTAGCGCGGGTCTTCTTCCTTTCCGCTGGTGATGACGACGGGGTCGCGGTGTTGAGCCACCCAACCGGAGACGCCTTCGCCCAGGCGCAGCTGGACCTGGCCGATGCACTCGTCGAAGGGCGGCGTGGCGCCGGCAAGCGTCAGCGACTCCCCGGAGTCGTCGAGAACGTGCACGAAGCACACATCGGAGGCGGTGGCCGCGGTGATCAGCCGGGCGACGGCCGCGGCCACCGGCTCGACCGCCGGACCGCTGCCGGTGGCCGCCACGATGTCGAGCAGCAGAGCCACCTCACGGTCGGCGTCCACCAGGCCCCGCACCGATCCGGTCACTGGTAGATGCCCTCGCGCAGCGCCACCGCGACGGCCGCGGTGCGGTCGTTGACGCCCAGCTTCCGGTAGATCGAGCGCAGGTGGCTCTTGACCGTCTCGTCGCCGATAACGAGTTTGCTGGCGATGCCGCGATTGGACAGGCCGGCCACCACGAACGACAGGATCTCGCTCTCCCGTTGGCTCAGACCCTGCCGGGCACCCGGCCAAAATTCGTCGCGCTGCAGCCGGGCGGCCGTATCGGCGGCGCGTGCCGCCAGGCCCGCATCGATGGCGGTCGAACCGCCCTGGACATATTCGAGCTGGCGCACCAGCTCGTCACTGCTGATGCCTTTGAGCAGATACCCCGACGCGCCCACGCGCAGCGCCTGGAACAGATACTGCTCGTCCTCGTAGACCGACAGCAGGATCACCTTGCTGGTCGGGGTGTGCTCCCGGATGTCGCGGCACAGGTCCAGTCCGCTCGCGCCCTGCATCCGCACGTCGCACAGCACGATGTCGGGTTGCAGGCTCGCGATCACCTTCAGCGCGTTTTCTGCGCCCACCGCCTCCCCGACCACCCGCACCCGGTTCTTGAAAGCAGCGAGCATTGCCTTGAGCCCCTCGATGACCATTTCGTGGTCGTCGACCAACACCACTCGAACGGGCCCCGTAATCGGCGCCGCGGTAACCGGCATCATCCGAACACGATAATGGCGAAAGCGATTACCATCACCCGCTTTTTCAATCACTCACCCCCCGAATTTCCCCGCTTTGGGGGATCCGGCATTTCCGACGCGCCCCCTAACCTGTCGGCAACGACTTGCAGGAAGGAGCCCCAGTGACGAGCCCAGTTTTGGTCGCGTCGGTCCTGCCGGCCGACTTCGCCGAGCTCGGCCGCGACGTCACGGCGATCGAGCGGGCGAGGATCGATCGCATTCAGTGGGACGTCATGGACGGTCGGTTCGTGCCCAATCTGACCTTCGGCCCCGACGTGATCGCCTCCTGTCGCAGCCGGGTCACGATGGGCTTCGAGGCGCACCTCATGGTCGAGGATCCCGACCCCATGCTGCCGCGATGGGTCGAGGCGGGCTGCGAGATCGTCATCGTGCATGCCGAGGCGTGCCGGCACCTGCACCGCACCCTGTCGCGCATCCGCGAACTCGGCGCCCGCGCCGGCGTGGCGCTCAACCCGGCGACCCCGCTGAGCGAGGTCGTCAACGTGCTCGACATCACCGACCTGCTCCTGATCATGACGGTCAACCCCGGATTCGGTGGTCAGGGCTACCTGGCCAGCATGGAGTCCAAGATCGCGGCCGCCCGCGCCGAAATCGACGGGCGCGGACTGGATGTCGAACTCGAAGTGGACGGCGGGATCGGACCGCACACCATTGCCGGTGCCGCGGCGGCCGGGGCCGACGTGTTCTGCGCCGGTTCGGCGTTGTTCGCCGGACCGAACATGACCGACCGGGCGAACGCATTGCGCGCGGCCATCCGCGAGACCAACGGAAGGCTGGTGCCACAGTGAGCATCGCACCCAACGCCATCGAAACTCCTTATCGCACCGATGATTTAGATGATCTTGCGATCAACACGCTGCGGTTCTTGGCGGCCGACGGCGTGCAAGCCGCCAACAGCGGACACCCCGGGCTGCCGCTGGGCGCCAGCGCCATCGCCTGGACGTTGTGGTCACGGCACCTGCGCCACGACCCCGCCGACCCGCGCTGGCCGGACCGCGACCGCTTCGTGCTGTCGGCGGGCCACGGCTCGATGTTGCTCTACGCCCTGTTGCACGTGTTCGGTTACGGCCTGCCTGTCGCCGAACTGCGGCGGTTCCGCCAGCTCGGCTCGTCGACCCCCGGGCATCCCGAGCACGGACACACCCCCGGTGTCGAAACCACCACGGGCCCACTGGGACAAGGACTTGCCAACGCCGTCGGGATGGCCTTGGCCGAGCGGATGTTGGCGGCCCGATGCAACACCGACGAGCACACCGTCGTCGATCACCGGACCTGGGTCCTGGCCGGGGACGGCGACCTGATGGAGGGCATCAGCCACGAGGCCGCGTCGCTGGCCGGCCGGCTGCGGCTGGGCAAGCTGATCGTGATCTTCGATGACAACGACATCACCATCGACGGACCGGCATCGCAGAGTTGTGCAGACGACGTCGAGGGGCGGTTCGCCGCATACGGCTGGCGAGTGCTCGCGGTGGCCGACGGCAACGACGTGACCGCTCTCGACCGCACCTTTACCGAGGCGGCCCACGGTGACGGGCGGCCGACGTTCATCCGGGTGGGCACCACGATCGGCTTCGGGGCGCCCGGGGTCGAAGGGACGCCCAAAGCCCATGGCAGCCCGCTGGGTTCGGAAGTGCTCGCCGCCATGCGCGCCCGTCTGGACTGGCCCGACGAGCGCTTCCACGTGCCGCTCGCGGTCAGCGCGAGCGCGGCCGCGGCGGCCGCGCGGGGTGCCGCGGCCCACGCGCTCTGGGCCCAGACGCACGCCGCGTGGCAGGTCGACCACCCGCGCAGCTCGGCGGACTTCCCGCTCGACTCGGTTCCCATCCCCGACGACCTGTCCGCGCTGACACCACTGGCCGATGAGTTGCCTTCGGGCGGAAAGTGCGCCACCCGCAAGGCATCCGGAACGGCATTGGCAGCGATGGCCGCCGCCTATCCGGGGCTGGTCGGCGGATCCGCCGACCTGGCCGCCTCCACCAACACCGCGATCCCCGGCGGCGACGTCACGCCAGACGACTTCAGCGGTCGCACAATCCATTTCGGCATTCGCGAGCACGCGATGGCGGCGATGATGAACGGCATCGCCCTGCACGGAGGGCTGCGGCCCTTCGGCAGCACCTTTCTGGTCTTCGCCGACTACCTGCGCCCGGCCTTGCGGCTCTCGGCCCTGATGAAACTGCCCGTGATCTACGTGTTCACGCATGACTCGGTCCACGTCGGTGAGGACGGTCCAACGCATCAACCGGTCGAACAGCTGGAGTCGCTGCGCCTGATTCCGGGTCTGACCGTGCTGCGTCCGGGCGATGCCGCCGAGGCGGCGTTGGCCTGGCGGCTGGCGATAGAGAACGTCGATGGCCCAACGGCTTTGGTGCTCAGCCGCCAGGACTTGCCGGTACTCGGCGGTGCCGGGCTCGACGACATCCGCTATTACGGCATGCGGGTGGTGCGACCGGTCGCCGACACCGCCCACGTCATGCTGGCGGCCAGCGGCTCGGAGGTCGCCTTGGCCCTCGAAGCCGCCGATATGTTGAGCGAGCATGGAATCTGCGCGATCGTCGTCTCGGTAATGTGGCGCGAACGCATCTCGGCCCCCCTGGTGGCCGACGGCACCGCCCTGCCCGACCTACCGGTGGTATGGATCGAGGCCGGCGTGACCACCGGCTGGCGAGCACTGGCGCGCCCCGGGGACGCGGTGATCGGCATCGAGCGCTTCGGCGAGAGCGGTCCGGGACCCGCGGTGGCAGCACAGGTGGGCCTGACCGCGACGGCGGTCTTCGACGCCGCGCTGCGCAGCATCGCCGCGCGATCCGGATGACTCGTGGCGCTGAAGGCGGTCATCTTCGACGTCGACGGCACGCTGGCCGACACCGAGAGGAACGGGCACCGGCTGGCATTCAACGACGCATTCGCGCGGCACGGGCTGGACATCGCCTGGACGCCCGAGGCGTACGGTCGCCTGCTGGCCATTGCGGGCGGCCGGCGCCGCATCGCGTATGACCTGCGGCAGCGAGGTTTCGGCGGGCGCGCCGGTCGGCTGGCCTACGACATCCACCGAACCAAGACGGCACTGTTCACCGACCGCATTCTCAACGGCGAGATCTCCGGACGGCCCGGGCTCGCCGAGCTCATCGCCGATCTCGCCGCCGCCGGCATTCGCGTCGGCATCGCGACAACCGGTCGCCGGCGCTGGGTCGAACCCTTGGTCCGCCACGTCGTCGGGACGGGAGTTGCCGAGGTGATTGTCACCGGCGACGATGTGGAGCGGCTCAAACCGGAACCCGAGGCCTACCTCAATGCACTCGATGCGCTTGCGTTGCCCGCCGAATCGGCGCTGGCGGTGGAGGATTCGGCGATCGGCCTGCGGGCCGCGCGGGCGGCGGGACTGGCCACCCTGGTGGTGACCAACGGCTACACGGTCGGCCAGGACTTCACCGGCGCGGCGGCGGTGCGGCCCGGCTTCGATAGCCCCGGCCAGCTGCTGGCCGACGACTGTCGCGCCATCCACCGGAACTGGTGGGCTTCCTAGCAGATACGCGGAAGTTGTTCACCCAGTTGACGTTCGATGACCTGCGTGGTGCCGAAGGGCGTCCTGCCCACCACCATGCCGGGATGTTGGGCGACGACGCGGCCGATGATCGCGGCGTTCGCGCCCTCGGCGCGCGCCCGCATCGTGTTCAGCACCGCTTCGCTGTGGCCGGGGTCGACGAACGCCACCATCTTGCCCTCGTTGGCCACCTGCAGGGGGTCCAGCCCGAGGAACGAACAGGCCGACGAAACCGTCTCGGGAATCGGGATTTTCGCCTGATCGAGTTCGATGCCCACCGCTGCCGCGCGGGCGATCTCGACGACCGCGGCGACCAGGCCGCCGCGGGTGGGATCACGCAGCGCGTGCACCGCGGCACCGGCGGCGTCGAGCATGGCCGCGACCATGCGGTGCAGCGGGGCGCTGTCGGTGGTGACGACGGTGCCGAAGTCGATGCCCTCCCGCACGCTCATGATGGCCACGCCGTGCTCGCCCAGGTTGCCCGACACGATGATGTGGTCTCCGGCGCGCACCCGCTCGGGCCCGATGTGCACGCCCGCGGGCACCACCCCCACCCCGGCGGTGTTGACGAAAAGCTGGTCGGCACCGCCGCGCGCGACCACCTTGGTGTCGCCTGTGACGATGCGGACACCGACGTTGTCGGCCGCCTTGCCCATCGTTTCGGCGACCGCACCCAGCACCTCGAGCTCGAGTCCTTCTTCCAGGATGAACCCGGCGGTCAGCGCGACCGGCTGGGCTCCGCTGCACGCCAGATCGTTGATCGTGCCGTTGACCGCGAGGTCGCCGATGTTTCCGCCGGGAAAGAACAGCGGTTGCACCACATAGGAATCGGTGGTCAGCGCTATGCGCCCGCCCGCGATGTCGACCAACGCGGAATCGCGCGGTGCGCCGGCCGCGCCGCCGAACGCGGGCAGGAACAGATTCTCGATCAATTCCTCGGAGAGCACCCCGCCACCGCCGTGGCCCAGCACGATGCGCTTCGTCTCGCGCAGCGGCAGCGGACACACCCAGTCGGCCGGGTCGATCGCGACCGGCAACTCAGGCATGGGCGGCGGCTTCCAACCGGCGGAATTGGTAGTACGCCGCGCAGGCGCCCTCGCTGGACACCATGGTCGCGCCCAGCGGCGTGCGCGGCGTGCAGGATTTCCCGAATGCCGGGCACTCGTTGGGTTTCAATAGTCCCTGCAGCACTTCCCCGCTGTGGCATTCCGCCGATTCGGACACCCGCAGCTGCCCCACCCCGAACTTCAGTTCGGCATCGAACTGTGCGTACCGCGGCGACAGTGTCCATCCCGACTTGGGGATCATGCCGATGCCGCGCCATTGCCGATCGGTCACCACGAACACGTCCGCAAGGGTCTGTTGCGCGACCGCGTTGCCCGCGGCGGTGACCGCACGCGGGTAGGCGTTGCGCAGCTGCGGCGTGCCCGCCTCCAGGAGGTCGACGGCCTGCCGGACACGTCTGCACGGTGATGGGCACCGGCGAATACGGGCCGCTGGTCGACGAATTCCACGTTCCGATCGTGGTCACCGGATTCGAGCCGCTGGACCTGCTCGAGGGTTGTCGGC